>JASBVL010000051.1 GCA_029961075.1 Sphaerobacter sp. | reverse complement strand
AGGCGCTCGTGGTGGACGCGCTGCTGCGAGACGAGGCCGACGAGGCGCTGCGGTCCCGGGCGGCGGCGCTGGGGTGGGGGACGCCGGAGCGCGTGGCCGTGGTCGCCGGGCACGCGCCGGACAGCGACCCGGAGACCGTCATCGACGGCATCCACCGGGCCGCCCGGCACGCCGGCCTGAACGTGCTCGCCGGCGTGCAGGGCGACCGGCTGATCGCGGTCTTGGGTGGCAACGACGATCCGCTGGCCGCGACCAAGACGCTGCTGTCGCAGTTCGGTCCGGGCCCGGTCGTGGTGGGCGAGACCGTGCCCGACCTGCTGGCCGCGCCCGCGTCGGCCCGGGCCGCGATCGCGGGGCTGCGCGCCGCCCTGGCATGGCCGGACGCGCCGCGCCCGGTGCTGGCGGACGACCTGCTCCCGGAGCGCGCGCTGGCCGGGGACGACATCGCCCGGCGCCGGCTGGTGGAGGACATCTACATGCCGCTGCGGGACGCCGGCGCGGCGCTGCTGGAAACGCTGGCCACGTACCTGGAGCAGGCCACCAGCCTGGAAGCGGCGGCGCGGATGTTGTTCGTACACCCGAACACCGTGCGGTACCGGCTCCGCCGGGTGACCGACATCACGGGCTACGTGCCCACGCAGAGCCGGGCCGCGTTCACCCTGCAGATCGCGCTCGTCCTGGGCCGACTCGCCGAGTCGGAGCAGCGTTTGTAGGACACCTACAAAGCCTGACCCGAGATCTCGTCCGCGTCGACACCCGGCATGACTCGGGAGTAACAGCGAGGGTGTTAGTTGTGCTCGTACTCGTCGCTCCCGGTCAGGGCGCCCAGACGCCCGGTTTCCTGGAACCATGGCTTGACGTGCCCGGTGTGGCCGACCGCCTGACCTGGTGGTCGGCGGTCACCGGGCTCGACCTCATCTACTACGGAACCAAGGCGACCGCCGAGGAGATCAAGGACACGGCGATCACCCAGCCGCTGCTGGTCGCCTCCGGCCTCGCCGCCGCGCTCACGCTGTTCCCGCACCCCGGCGACGCGTTCAAGGTCGTCGGCGCCGTCGCGGGCCACAGCGTGGGCGAGCTGACCGCCGCGGCCGGCACCGGCGTGATCAACGCCGAGGCGGCGCTGGTGCTCACCCGCGAGCGGGGCCGCGCCATGGCCGAGGCCTCCGCCAAGGTACCGACCGGCATGACCGCGGTCCTCGGCGGCGACCCCGAGGAGGTCCTGGCGAAGATCGAGCAGCACGGCCTGACACCCGCCAACAACAACGGCGCCGGCCAGATCGTCGCCGCCGGGACCCTGGAGCAGCTAGAGCGGTTCCAGGCGGACCCGCCGGAGAAGGCCCGGCTGCGCCCGCTCCAGGTGGCCGGCGCGTTCCACACCCACCACATGGCGCCGGCGGTCGACCACGTCGCCCGGCTCGCGAAGGCGATCACCACCCGCGACCCGCGGACCCGGCTGCTGTCCAACCGGGACGGCGCCGTGGTGCACGAGGGCCGCCAGGTGCTCGACCGGATCGTCGGCCAGATCGCCCAGCCGGTCCGCTGGGACCTGTGCATGCGCACGCTCGGCGAGCTGGGCGCGACCGCGGTGATCGAGATGCCGCCGGCGGGCGTGCTGACCGGCCTGATCAAGCGGGCCCTGCCCGGCGTGGAAACCCTCGCCCTGAAGACCCCCGACGACCTGGACGCCGCTCGCGCGCTGGTCGAGAAGCACGGCACGCCCAGCCCGCTGGACGACGCGCCCTCATGGCGGCTCGTGGTGGCTCCGTTCTCTGGCAAGTTCCGATCGGCCGGCGTCGCGCTCGGCACCACGCTGGAACCCGGCGCGGTCGTCGGCGCGGTCGTGTCGCACCGGGACGAGCAGCAGATCACGGTGCCGCACGGGGGGACGGTCATCGAGTGGCTCGTCGAGGACGGCGACCCGGTGTCGCCGGGACAGCCCCTGGTCCGCTTGCACCCGGAGGCCTCATGACAGCGTCCATCACACCAGCCGTCGGCGCGCCGTACGCGCGCATCCACGGGGTCGGCGGGTACCGGCCCCGCCGCCTGGTCACCAACGAGGAGATCTGCCAGCGGATCGACTCCAGCGACGAGTGGATCCGCAGCCGGTCCGGCATCGTCACCCGCCGGCACGCGAGCCCGGACGAGACCGTCGCCGAGATGGCGAGCGCCGCCGCCGGCAAGGCGCTGGCCAACGCTGGCGTCACGCCGGAGGAGGTCGGCTGCGTCCTGGTGTCGACGGTGTCGCACCTGCGGCAGACACCGTCGGTCGCCTGTGACATCGCGTACCGGCTGGGCGCGACCCGCGCGGCCGCCTTCGACATCTCCGCCGCGTGCGCCGGCTTCTGCTACGGCCTGGCGCTGGCCAATGACATGGTCCGCGGCGGCAGCGCCAAGTACGTCGTCGTGATCGGCGTGGAGCGGCTGACCGACCTGACCGATTTCAGCGACCGCACGACCGCCTTCCTCTTCGGTGACGGCGCGGGCGCGGCCGTGGTGGGGCCGTCGGACTTCCCGGGCATCGGCCCGGTGGTCTGGGGCTCCGACGGCGCGCAGCTCGACGCGATCGAGCAGACCGTGCCGTGGGACGCGCTGCGCATGGACGCCGAGAGCCGGCGGGTGCGCGCCGACGCATCCTACCCGGCGCTGCGCATGTCGGGCCAGCAGGTGTTCCGCTGGGCGTCGTACGAGATGGTGCCGGTCGCCCGGAAGGCCATGGAGCTGGCCGGGGTGCGCCCCGACGAGCTGGACGCCTTCATCCCGCACCAGGCGAACATGCGGATCACCGACGCCATGATCAGGGCACTGAAGCTGCCCGCGCACGTGCCGGTGGCGCGGGACATCGCCGAGCAGGGCAACACCTCAGCGGCTTCGATCCCGCTGGCGATGGAGCGGATGCTCGAGACCGGGGAGGCCAAGAGCGGCGGCACCGCGCTGCTCATCGGCTTCGGCGCCGGGCTTGTGTACGCCGCCCAGGTGGTGACCCTTCCGTGAACTCCCGCGGCGCGCACGCGCAGCGGGCGATCCCCCACACACCCGACCAGCAAGAAGGAGCGTCCTACATGG
>JASBVL010000050.1 GCA_029961075.1 Sphaerobacter sp. | reverse complement strand
CGGACACGCGCAGGCGAGCGACTCGCCCTGCCGTGGCGTGTCGCGACCGGATCACCGCATGCGTGGGAAGCGAGGGATTGTCCATGTGGGCACTACAACGGGTGCGAGCGGGAGGCCCGCGCCGCGCCGGTGGGCGGTGCGCCGCCGGCCTCCGGCTGCTCACGGTGTTGGTACTGCTCCTGGCACTGACGACGGCGCTCGTGCCGGCCGCGCCGGCCAGCGCCCAGGAGGATCGCTGGGTGGCCGTCGGTGGGCGGGACGCCGACAATGACTGCACCGACCCGAACCAGCCCTGCGGCTCGATCCAGCACGCCGTCGATCTGGCCCAGCCGGGCGACACGATCCATCTCACGGCCGGCACCTATCGCCAGGACGTGACGCTGCCGCCCGACAAGCACGACCTGACGCTCGCGGGCGCCGGGGCGGGGCAGACCGTCATCGTCGGCCAGGCTGGCGGCAGCCCCTACACCATCACCCTGACGAGCCCCGGCGCGATCATCCAGGGCCTCACCCTCGACCGTCCCGCCGCGGGCGTCGAGGACTCGATCGGCATCGCCTGGGGCTATCAGGCGAGCGGCGCCACCGTGCGCGACGTGACCGTTACGGGGTATCCCACCGCCATCTACGTCGCGTCGGGCGTGGAGGGCGGCACCATCGCCGGCAACACCATCACGGGCAACGGCAACGGCATCCTCCTCGAGGGCGCGGCCAGCGACCTCGCCATTCACGGGAACGACCTCACCGGGAACAACGTCACGGCTCTCGAGCCGGAGGGCGGCGCCGCGATCCGCGTGCTGCCCGAGTTCACCGGCAGCGGGATCGCTATCCGCTTCAATCGCATCGCCGGCAACGGCGACGGCATGGGGATCAACAACCAGTCGGCTGCCGTCCTCGATGCCACCGACAACTGGTGGGGCTGCAACGAGGCCCCAGGCGAGGACGGCTGCGACACCGTCGCCGGCATGGCGAACCTCGATCCGTGGCTGGTCCTCCGCGTGAGCGCGGCCCCGGACACGGTCGCCGTCGGTGACGAGGCGACCATCACCGCCGCGCTGACCGCCAACAGCGCCGGGGAGGATCGCGCCGAGGAGGGGACGCTGCCGGACGGCATCCCGGTGGCCTTCACGCTCGACCCGAGCGACGCGGGCACGCTCGAGCCGGCCAGCGCGTCGACCGCCCGCGGCGTGGCGACGACCGTCTTCACGGGCAGGGGTGCGGGCACCGCGACGATCGCCGCCGCGGTGGACAACGCGACCGCGTCGACCACCGTGGACGTGCAGGCACCAGCGCCCGAGGTGAACGCCATCACCCTGGCGGCATCCACCACGACGCCCACGGCCGGCCAGGAGGTCGCCCTGACCGCGACGGTGGTCGATGCCCAGGACGCGCCGGTGGCCGGTGTGACGGTGCGCTTCGTGGTCGACGGCGTCCATGAGGCGCAGGGGCAGGCGACGACGAACGACGAGGGCGAGGCCACCTTCCGCTACACGGGCACCGTCGCCGGTGAGGACGTGGTGACGGCCACGGTGGACCGCGACGGCAACGGGCAGGCGGACGAGGGCGAGCCGCAGGCGACGGTCACGCTCACCTGGACGGTCGCGTCGCCACCCCCGCCGAGCCGGCACCCCGCGACCGAGCCGGCGCAGCCGATGCCGGGGTGCGTCTACTTCCCGGAGACCCAGCACAACCTCTGCTTCGGCTTCCGCTCCTACTGGGAGCGCTTCGGCGGGCTGGCGACCTTCGGCTATCCCCTGACCGAGGAGTTCGTCGAGAACGGGCGCACGGTGCAGTACTTCGAGCGCGCCCGCTTTGAGTGGCATCCTGGCGTCTGGCCGGAGCGCTTCGACGTGCTGCTCGGCCTGGTCGGGAACGAGGTCACGGCCGACCGGCGCGCCGAGGTGCCCTTCCAGCCGGCCGATGCCGGTGCAGCCGCGCACTGCACCTACTTCGCAGCCACCGGCCACAACCTCTGCTTCGGCTTCCGCTCCTACTGGGAGCGCTTCGGCGGCCTCGCCGTCTTCGGCTACCCGATCAGCGAGGAGTTCGTCGAGCGGAACCCGGACACGGGCCAGCTTTATACGGTGCAGTACTTCGAGCGCGCCCGCTTCGAGTGGCACCCGGGCGAGTGGCCCGAGCGGTTCGACGTGCTGGTCGGCCGCCTCGGCGCGCAGGTCCTGGCCCAGCGCGTCGGATCATCCGACTAGCGCCCACGCCACACCCCCGTCGGGCAGGGGGAGGGCCGATGCCCCTCCACTGCCCATCCCCCCTTCTGCCGGGCATCGTTTGCCCGCGCACGCGGCTCGCGGGCGGCGGCCCGCTCGCGGTCCGCGGCGTTCGTACGCATCTGGCATCGGATCCCCAGCCCGACCGCGCGGATGGCAATGGCAGCGCCCGCGCCTGGCGCTTCCGGGCATCCAACACGGCTGGGTGTGCCGCGCAGGCACGCGGGTGGCACGCCGTTTGCAAGAGTCATCGGCAGCTTGTTGAGGTCGGGGGTGGCCTTGACAAGCTTATGTCAAACCGGTAGACTATAGAGTGCCGGGAAGCGGCACCCCCGCCGCCGGCCCGGAACCCAATCCCTTCCCTTCCCTTGACGCGGAGCGCCTGTGTCCCCCAGCGCTCCGTGTCGCTTTAAGCACCTGTTTGTCCCCCACTGGCGCCCGCTTCCAAGAGGGGCGGGCGCCGGGCCCCCCGGGGCAGGCGGGGGGCACCAGCCGGGCGTCTCACCCGCGCCAGATCAGGCACGGCACCAGCATCTCTGCGGCCTCCAGACCGCCGTGCGCCCCCAGCATCGGGTCGCCGGCTTCGCCGGGCGTGTGGTAGACGAACGAGGCCGGGCCGCGCGCCAGCAGCACGAGTTCCCCGACACGGGACGGCACCTCCGGGTAGAACGGCTCCGGCCCATACAGCCCCTGCGCCAGGAGCGCCGCCCCGTCCACCACCAGCCCCCGCTCGGCCGCCAGCGCGCGCAGCCGCTCCCGGACCGCCCCCTCGCGCCCCGGTCGCGGGTGGAAGTACCCGACGCGCCGCTCCCCGGCCGGTGGCAGGCGCAGCTCCGCCAGCAGGTCCGGCTCGTCGTTCAGGCTGACCGCCTGGGTCAGGTCGAGCTGGAGCTGGCCGTGGTCCGCCGTCAGCACGAAGAGCACGTCGTCCTGCTGCGCCTGGTCCACGATCTCCCGCCCCAGCATGGCATCGAACAGGCGCAGCTCGGCCACCGACGCGTCTGCCTCCGGCCCGTAGGCGTGGCCGATGAGGTCGATCATCGACCAGTAGGCGACGATCAACCGGCGCCCTGGCTCCTCCAGCGCGCGCCGGATCACGGTCCCGAACTCGCCCAGCGTGCGGTAGCCGCGGAACGGCACGTCCGTCGCCTGGATCCGGGTCAACGCGCTGCGCTGGAAGGAGCGATAGCTGACCAGCTCGGCGGCGACACCGGCGGCCAGGGCCCGCTCGTAGATGGTGGGCACCGGGCGGAAGCCGGCCGGGTCGATGCCGGACGCGGCGAAGCTGTCGAAGCGCCCGACCGGGCCGAAGCGGATCAGGTTGGTGAGCATGCCGAACTCGCGGAGGTAGCAGGTGTAGCCGACCATGCCGTGCTGCGCTGGCGCCGCTCCGGTCTGGAGCGTGGTCAGCGCCGCCACGGTGGTGGACGGGAAGGTCGACGTGAGCGGGAAGGCGGCGCCGCTCTCGGTCAGCCGCGCCAGCGTCGGCGCGTCGCCCCGCTGCATTGCCTTGTCGAGCTGGTGGTACGCCAGCGCATCGACCACCATCAGCACGACCGCGCGCACGCCATCCCGCAGCGCCGCCGGCACCAGCTCCGGCGCCAGCGGCGTCCCCGCCACGGGCACGCCGAGGATGTCGAGCACGGTCCACGGGAGGTTAGCCACGCCGTAGCCGTCATAGCTCGGCCGAACCCAGGTGGGATAGGCGGGATCAAAGCGCTGGCGCGCGAGGATGGCCTGGACGGGGTCCGGGTCGTGGCGCTGCGGCATGTCGCACTCCTCCGTTCGTGCCGTGCTCCCCGGCGGGCGGGGATCGGGCGGGCACTGGCGGCCTCGCCAGTCTCGCTCACCCCTGGCACCTCCCTTGCCACAGGTGCCGGGTGGGAGACGATAGCGGGGAGGGTGAGCCATGCCCTATCGGCATCGACGTGAGCTACCGGAGAGCGTCCGCGAGGTGCTGCCGCCGCATGCCGCGGACATCTACAAGGAGGCCTTCAACGCCGCCTGGGAGGAGTACGGGCACGACGAGGCCCGCGCGCACCGGGTCGCCTGGGCGGCGGTCAAGCGCAAGTACCACAAGGACGAGCGGACCGGGAAGTGGGTCGAGGGCCCCGCCACGGACGCCTGATCCCCCCGGTGCCCGGGCGCGCCGTCGACACGGGAACGGAGGGCCGGCATGTTCGCCGGCCCTCCGTGTTACCACCGGCTCGGTCCCCACGCCGCATCAGTGCGTCGGCAGATCGTCGTGGTGGCCGCCGTCCCAGGAGAAGCGCCAGAAGTGCCAGCGGAACGCCTCGACGAGCGAGCGCAGCGTGGCGGTGATGTTGGCCGGGATCGGCTCGCCGCTCGGGGTGAACCACGGGTCCAGGCCCTGCGGCCCCTGCGGCGCGGTGCAGGCGGCGTGCGTGGGCATGTCGCAGTGCGCGCCGCCGTCCCAGGAGACGCCCCAGAAGTGCCAGCGGAAGGCCTCCACCAGGCTGCGCAGCGTCGCCTCGGTGGCGGCCCGGTCGAAGCCCGCCGGGCCGACCCAGGCGCCGAGCGGCGGCGCCTGCCCGGCGAAGGCCGCGTGGCTGGGCAGGTCCGGGTGTGGGGCGCCGTCCCACGACTGGCCGAACAGGTGCCAGCGGAAGGCCTCGACCAGCGAACGCATGGTGGCGTTGATCTGCTCCGCCTTCGGGGCGCCGCTGCTCGTGAACCATTCCCCCTCGCCGGGGTCAGGCGAGACGATGATGTCCCAGACCGCCTCGAAGGCGTCACCGTCGGCGTCGATCGCCTGGGCCGCGACCACGTAGACGCCGGGCGGCAGGTCGAGCTGCGCGGTGACCGTGTTCGTGTTGCTGGTAAACTCCCGATCGCCGATCAGCATGGTCATCGAGGCGATGGCGCTGTCGGAGTGCGCCGAGGCACCGATGGTCACGGTGCCCGGGGGAACGACGCTGAACGGCCCCGGCGTCAGCGCGTCGAAGGTGGGGCGGACGCCGTTGCCGCCCCCGCCTCCACCGCCACCCGCCGACTCGACGAAGTAGGAGAAGTTGCAACCCATCTGGCCACAGGCACTGTTCAGAAACGCGATGAAGTCGGTATTCAAGCGAGACGCTTCGTTCCACCCCGCGGTTTGCCGCACATTGATCCCCACGATCACGCCGTCTCGTCCACGGAACACCGCCGACCCGCTCTGCCCCGGGTACATGTCGAGGTCGTGGTACAGGGTGGAATGATCCACAGCCAGGAAGGCGGGCTTCACAGTCGCCCACATCGTGCCCAGCGGTTTGTCGCCGGGGTAGCCCACTGTTGTCGGTTGGAAGCTGGGGTCGAGGAGACTCTGGGTGGTCAGGACACCAAGTTGGAACCAGCCCGTGGCGTAGCCGAGAGCGGGGCTTGGGAGCTTTACCAACCCCCAATCCAACTCATCGGCCGTCGCAGCACTCTGGATCCACCCCGTCGGAACCCAGAAGGACTCGCCGAGGTCCCACCCGTACGGCTCGACCACGCCATCACGCCCGGGGACGACACGCACGTTGGCTATCCAGCCACCCACGTCGGTATCCCATAGACAGTGAGCGGCCGTGAGGACCACGTCGGGACCGATGAAGTTACCGCTGCAGAATCCGATGAAGTTATCGAACCGATCATACAGCCCCAGGAACACAACGGCCGATGTCGGAAATCCAACCGTTGGCGAGATCCGAACGCGCTCATCGGGCGGGAACACCGTCTGGTAGCCGACCGGCTCGTTGAAGTGTCCCGCCCGGAGTCTGTCACGGCTGGCGGCATCGGGCACGTAGACCTCGCCGAGCGGCTCATCCGGGTACGCGGGGGCTGGCCCGAGGGGTGGATACTTGACGGCCTCGGCGCCGAGCCATGGGAGGCTGTCCGGCTCCGCAGCCGGATCGTCCGCAGCGGCCGGCACGACCCCGGCCACCATGAGCCAAAGCACCAGAACCGCCACCACTATCCGTGAGGCTCGCCGCCGCGCCACGCGCTTCCCTCCCCTGCTAGCTGTCTCATGCACGCCAATGAATCGTCGTCTTCAGTTTATAGCACTGCACAGGAATGCGCATCGTCGATCACATGGTGCGCGGACGGCTGAAACGGGTATCGAGGAGAATCGGCCCGCACGAGCGCGGAGCGGGGGTGGGCGGGAGCCGCCGGAGCGGCGCGACTGGCCCGCGCCGCCTGATCCAACCCGGCGGCCGGTCGGACAGGTGCGCGCGGCGCGGCAGCGCGATACATTCTTGATTGATTGATCAGTCAGGAATGGAGGTCGCCGGTGACACCGACTCGCCCGCAGACCAGCACCCGGCCGAACCGCCGCGGGCCCGCCTTCGAGCAGCGGCGCCGCGAGATCGCCGCGGCGGCAGCCCTCGTCTTCGCCGAGAAGGGCTACGCTGGCGCCACCAATCGCGACATCGCGGCCGCGGCCGGCATCAGCCCCGCCTTGATCTACTGGTACTACGCCAGCAAGGAGGACCTCTTCGCCGCCGTGTTCGAGCTGCTCGCCCCCTTCCAGGCCATGCGGGGCGCGCTCGAGGCGATCGAGTCGCTCCCGGTCGAGGAGGCGCTGGCGCGCCTGGCCGACGGCGTCCTGGCCATCCTCCGTCAGCCCGAGCACGTCGCCATCTTCCGCCTCGGCCTGACCGAGGCCATCCGCTTCCCGGAACCGGCCCGGCGTCTGGGCGCCCTCATCGCCCGCCACCCGGTCGGAGGGCTGGCCGCCTACTTCGAGCGCCAGATCGCGGCCGGGCGGATCCGGCCGGTCGACCCATGGCTGACGGCGCAGGCCTTCCTCGGCGGGCTGATCGGGTACGCCCTGCGCAAGCACCTCGTCCGGCACGACGACCTCCAGGCGGTCGACGACGCCGACATGGCCGCCACCATGGCCGGGCTGTTCGCGCGCGGGCTGCTGCGCGAGCCGGGGCACGCCGGTGCCGCCCAAGGAGACTCCGATGGATCCGATCGTTGAGACCGAGCGCGTCGGCAAGCGCTTCGGCGCGGTCCAGGCGCTGGACGAGGTCACCCTGGCCATCCCCCGCGGCGTCATCTTCGGCCTGCTGGGGCCCAGCGGCTCCGGCAAGACCACGCTCATCCGCCTGATCGCCGGGGCCCTCCGCCCGGACGCGGGGCAGGTCTGCGTCTTCGGCCGGCCGCAGCCCAGCCGGGCCAACGCCGCCCGCATCGGCTACATGACGCAGAGCGCGGCGCTCTACCCGGACCTCTCCCTGCGCGAGAACCTGGCCTTTTTCGGGACGCTCTACGGGGTGCCCGAGCGGCACCTGCGGGCGCGCATCGAGGCTGTCGTGGCCGAGGTCGAGCTGGCCGACCGGCTGGACAGCCCGCTGCACACCTTCAGCGGCGGCATGCGCCAGCGGGCGTCCCTCGCCTGCGCCCTGCTCCACGAGCCCGACCTGCTGATCCTCGACGAGCCGACGGTCGGGCTCGACCCGGTCCTGCGCCGCACCTTCTGGGAGCGCTTTCGCCAGTTGGCCGCCGCCGGCAAGGCGCTGATCGTCTCCAGCCACGTCATGGACGAGGCGGACCGCTGCGACCTCCTCGCCTTCCTCCGCGACGGCCGCGTCCTGGCCACCGGTAGCCCGGCGGCACTGCGCGACCTCACCGGCCACGCGAACCTGGAGGATGCGTTCCTGTCCCTCGCCACCGGCGTGGGGAGCCTGCTGGAAGGGGGGATCCGATGAGCCTGCGCCGCATCCGCGCCCTCGCCGCCCGCATCATCCACCAGTTCCGCCGGGACCGGCGGACCCTCTTCCTGCTCGTCGTCGTGCCGGTCCTGATCCTGTCCCTCCTGGCCTGGATCTACCGCGGCGACGGCGCGCGGGCCGTCAGTCTGGCGGTCGTCAACCAGGGGCAGAGCCCCCTCGCGGCCCAGCTCGTCTCCGGGCTGCGGCAGGATCCCACCCTGGACGTGCAGGAGCTGGACGCCGCGGCGGCCGCGCGGGCGCTCGACCGCCGCGAGGCCGACGCCGTGCTCTCCCTCCCGGCGGACCTCGCCATCCGCCCGGGCGGCCCGCCCCAGGAGATCCAGGTCACCCTCGAAGGCTCCGACCCGAGCGCGACCGGCGCCGTGCTCGGCGCGCTCAACCGCACGCTGCCCGCGACACTCGTGCGCGCCGTCGACCCGGCCGGGCTGCCCATCCAGATCACTCCGAGCTTCCTCCACGGCGGCCCGCAGTTCGACCGGCTCGACTACCTCGCCCCGGTCGTCATCGGCTTCTTCGTCTTCTTCTTCGTCTTCCTGCTCACCTCCGTGTCGTTCCTGCGCGAGCGGATCGAGGGGAGCATCGAGCGGCTGATCGTCTCGCCGCTCAGCCGGGGCGAGATCGTCCTCGGCTACATGCTCGGCTTCACCCTCTTCGCCGCGCTCCAGGCGACGGTGACCATCCTCTTCGCCGTCTACGTGCTGCGCATCCACTACGTCGGCAACCTGGGCCTGGTGTTCCTCTTCACCCTGCTGCTGACCCTCGGCGCGGTCAACCTCGGCATCTTCCTGTCGACCTTCGCCCGCACGGAACTGCAGGTCGTCCAGTTCATCCCGATCGTGATCGTCCCCCAGGGGCTGCTCTCGGGGATCCTCTGGCCGATCGCATCGCTGCCGGTGCCGCTCCAGTGGCTGGCCCATCTCCTGCCGCTGACCTACGCCGCGGAAGCCCTGCGCGGTGTGATGATCCGGGGCGATGGGTTGAGCACGCTCTGGGTGAACCTGGTGGTGCTGAGCGGCTTTGCCGCGTTGATGGTCGTGCTCGGCACCGCGACGCTCCGCCGCGAGGCCGCGTAGCCAGCCATCAGAGCGGCGCCTGCCGGCCCGCCTGCCACCGCGGCTCTGCTCGCGACGGGAGGACGCCGCCGGGGCGGGTCTGCCGCGCCCGCCAGTGGGCGCCGTGCGCGCGGCTGGTATCATCCGCGCGAGCGGGCAGTGCCGCAGGAGGAGCCGATGTCGTCCGGACCCCGCCGATGTCCCCACGCCGATGCGCCCCTGGTCATCGCCAGCGGCTCGGTAAATCCTGCCAAGCACGCGGCGGTCGAGCGGGCGGCTGCGGCCTACTTCCTCCGCGCCACGGTGGAGGCAGTCGACGTCCCCTCGGGCGTGCCGGCCCAGCCCTGGGGCGACGAGGAGACGGCCCGGGGCGCGCTGCGCCGGGCGGCACAGGCGCGGCTGACGCTCGACGCGGACCTCGGCCTGGGCATCGAGTCGGGCGTGGTCGAGGGACCGGGCGGGAATCTTTACGTCGTCGCCTGGGCCGCCGCCATCGATCGGGACGACGCGCACGCCTTCGGCGGCAGCGAGCGCTTCCCGCTCCCGGCCGAGGTGGCGGACCGCGTGCGCGCCGGGGCAGAGCTCGGCCCGGTGATCGACGCGGTGGCCGGGATCCCCGGCACGGCGCGGCGCGGCGGCGCCATCAGCCTGCTCACGGCCGGGCGCCGGGACCGCACCGACATGCTGACGATCGCGGTCATCCACGCCCTGGCCGCCCTGCTCCAGGTCTGGCGCGGCGGTTTTGCCCAGACGTGAGGAACCCCCGGGGCTGTCCCCCGGTCGCTCGACACGCTCCGGCACCCCGCCCCGCCTGGAGCGCTGGCCTCGCGCCGCCCTGTGCGGTGAGCCCCCTCCCCGCCGGCGCCGCTCGCGTCGCGTGGCATCTTCGATGCGACGTTCGCAGTGGTGGCAGGTGGAGACCGTCGGGGTGGCAGCGACGGATCGCACCATCCGTCTCGCAACTGGCACAAGGTTGATACACGGCGCAGGCGGATGGGATCGCGCCTGCGACACCGAGTCGGCCACCCTACAGGTGAGGCACCAGGCACGTGCGAGCCGGTGCCGCACACCGGATGAACCGGATGAGAGGGACGCGACGGGCGGTGGGCCGCCCGTCCTGCGGAGGAGGGGGAGGTCCCCAATGCAGTACCGGTTCCACGGCAACGCAGCCCATATCGAGGCCGCACGGGCGCTGATCGAGCGCAAGGCACATCGACTCGATCAGCACTTCGCCGACACGGCCGAGGACCTGAAGATGTTGGACGTGTCGCTGCACCACCACGAGAAGACCGACAGCTACCGGGCCAGGCTGCTGTTCCGCGCGCCGGGGCGGCAGTTGGCGGCCGACGGGCACGCCGACACGCTCGACTACGCAATCCGCCGCGCCTTCGACGACCTCTACGATCAGGTGGACCGGTACCTGGCGGAGCTGCGCCGCGAGCCCGACATCCGGCGCGCCCAGCTCGCCTCGCGCGCCGAGCTTCAGGCCGAGCTTGAGGCTGAGCCCGGCCCGATTGAGCCGCGATCGGAGGAGACTGATGCCGGATGACGTCAAGCGCCCGCCGGAAGACGAGAACCCGATCGTCGCGCCGGATGAGCTGCTGCGCGAGGACCCCGAGACCGCCTACCGATCGCTGACGCGCAACAAGCGGGACCGGGCCCACGGCGATATTCAGCGCCCACCGCGCAACGACCCGCGCCACGCCGACGCCAACGTCCCGCCGGGCCATGCCAACACTCCGGCCGGGGGCACGTCGGGGAGCGGCATGGGCGGCGGGTCGAGCAAGCGACGCAGCGAGGGGTGATCGGCGATCACGGCGTCGCCACAGTGTCGTCACGGTCCATCGGTGAGCTGGACCTGCCGAGAGTCCGAGCGCTGGAGAGAGGTGGGCACGGTGGACATGGATCGTCAGTGGCTAGAGACGCTGTCTGACGCGGAGCTCGAACGGCTGGTGCGGGAGGGTCGCATCACGCGGGAGGAGGCCGACGAGATCATCCAGGCGCGCGAGCGTCGGGCGGCGGCCGAGCGCGACCCGGAGGAGCTCCCGGATCCGACCGAGCGAAAGACGGCCGGCGGCTTTGGCTCCGGGCAGGGGATGGGTGTCCATTCGACCGGCCAGGAGCCGGGTGCCTACGACGAGCAAGGCAAACCGCGCCACGAGGACCTGGAGTGGCCGGGCTGATCCGGGAGCCGGATCGCCCACGGCACCGCGACGCGCAGGTGGGCAGGGCCGCTGCCGTCCCTGCCCACTCGCGTGCAGGCGACGGACGCGGCCTAGGTCAAGCCGCTCTCGACGGGGACGGCCGCCCGGCTTGACCGCTCGCGACCTGTCGCGGATGATCGGCGCCGCACGCCGTCGGCCGCTACCGGGAACGGCGGGGAGCCATGGACCGAGCGCCGCTGCGCGTCATCGACGCGCCGTCGAACCTCGGGCTGAGGCCGCCCGCGCCGGGGACGGTCCCCGGCGTCTACAGGCTGGCCGGCGCCCTGCGCGATCAGGGGCTCCTGGCCCGGATCGGGGCCGCGGCGGGCGGCGTCGTCACCCCGCCGCGCTCCGTGGCGGACTGGCAGCCGGGGGCGGGGCTGCGCAACGGTGCCGCCATCGGCCGCTACGCCCGGCGGCTCGCCGATCGCGTCGGCGCGGCGCTCGACGCCGGGGCGTTCTCGCTGGTGCTCGGCGGCGACGGCAGCATCCTGCTCGGGAACATGCTCGCGCTCCGGCGCCGCGGGCGCTTCGGGCTGGTGTTCATCGACGGGCACAGCGACTTCCGCCACCCCGGCAACGCCCCCGCGGTCGGCGCGGCGGCGGGGGAAGACCTCGCCCTGGTGACCGGCCGCGGGGGTGAGCTCGCCAAGCTCGACGGGCGTGGCCCGCTGGTCGCCGACCACGACGTCGTCGTCATCGGCGTGCGTGGGCACGACGAGCACCTGGCGGAGCTGGACGCCGCCGGGATCTCGGTCGTGACCGCACCGGCCGTGCGCGAGCGCGGCGCCGCGGTGGCCGCCCAGGCGGCGCAGACGCTGGCCCGCCGCGGAGTGGAGCGCTTCTGGATCCACTGCGACGCGGACGTCCTCGACGCCGCCGTGCTGCCTGCGGTGGACACGCCGGAGCCGGACGGCCTGGGGTGCGACGACCTGCCCACGCTGCTGGGCGGCCTGCTCCGGGCCGGCGCGGTCGGGCTGGAGGTGACCATCTACGATCCCGACCTGGACGAGGACGGCGTGTACGCGCAGCGCCTGGTCGACTGCCTCTGCCGGGCCTTCACCCGCGCCGCGGCGCGCGAGTAGCGGAGCGGACCGGCGAGAGCGGGCGGCGCCGAGCCGGCGCACCCACGGGCGCGGGCCCCGGGGCAGGCGACCCTCATCCCTTCCGCTCCGGGAGCGGCCGCAGCGCATAGCCGTCGGGCAGGCGAGCCTGGAGCTCGGCGAGGACCGCCGTCAGGTCGGCACCGGGCGGGCCGGTCAGGAGCAGGGGGAGCGTGGCGGCCGCGCCGGGCGGCGGGCGCCGCTCGCGCAGGTCCGCTCGGAGGGCGCTGGCGTGGTAGGCCAGCAGGGCGACCGCGACCACCAGCACGCCCAGCGCCGCGCTGACGTCGGAGACCAGCCCGCGGGCGCTCTCGACGCCGAGGATGACGGTCAGCACGCGGTAGAGTGTCACCGCGAGGCTGCCCAGCAGCGCCACCAGTGCCGCGGCCAGGGTGGCGAAGAGGGAGATGCGGCGCACCAGCGCGCCGCGCTCCGCGGCCGGGTCGTCCGCGACCCGGCGCGCCGCCGCGTACCAGTGCCACAGCCAGGCCCCGAGGCCAACCAGCACGAACGAGGCGAACAGGGCGACCTGCCGCGGGAACCAGTCCGGTGGGGCACTGAGCGTGCGTGAGCCGCCGAGGACGCGATCGATGAGGAGCCCGAGCAGGTACGCGACCCCCACGCTGCCGAAGCCCAGGCCGACGAGGGCAACGCCATAGGTGTAGATCCGACGGGCGGTCGCCTGCAGGGGCGCCTCGGCCACGCCACGCGCCTCGCCCAACAGGATCCAGCGGTGGTAGGCCCAGGTCGCGACGAACGGCAGCGCCCAGGCCAGCGGCTCCAGGAGGCGCTGCGCCTGCCCGGGTGCGCTCGGGTCGGGCGTCACCCCGAGGAGCCACTGGAGCGCGTTGTTGAGGAAGATGGCGGTGAGGCTCAGTGTCCCGACGACGCCGACCAGGATCAGGAGGTAGAGATCGGTGCGGCGCAGGATCGACGCCCGCTCGTCAGCGCCCAGCCACCCCGGCTGGCGCAGCCGGCGCAGCGACACCGTCCAGTGGCCGGCCCAGGCCACGAGCCCGACCGCCGTGCGCGCCACGCCCCCGGCGAGCGCGCCGTGCCACCAGTCGCTCGGCGCGACGAGGGCGTCACGGCCGACCAGAACCTCCACCAGCAGCCCGAGGAGGCCCGCCAGCCCGAAGATCAGGAGGAGCGCCCCGGTGAAAGCCGCCGCGTAGCGGTACAGCCGGGGGACCCAGACCGCTGCACCCGTCATGGCGACGGCGGCGGTGTCCTCCCGTCGCACCCGGGCGTGGTAGGCCCAGACGGTCCCGGCGACCAGGAGCGTGGCGAGGTTGGCCGCCAGGCTGTCCGGCCCTGGCGCGCCGCCCAGCGCCTGTACCACGAGGCGCTCCACCAGGAGGACCGACGCGATGGTCGAAACGGTGAAGCTGCCCGCCAGCACCGCGGTCAGGAAGAGCGCCCGCACGAGGGAGCGTCGCTCGGCTTCCCCGGCGAGATCGGGTCGGAGCGCGGCCCGCTCGGCCAGCCACCAGTGCAGCAGCCAGACCGGGAGCGCGACCACCGACAACGCGACCGAGCGACTGAGCTCGCGGCGCACATCTTGATCGCCGCCGACGATGACCAGCGAGTCGCCGAGCGCGAGGCTGGCCTGCTCCAGCGCGATGCGCAACAGGTCCATTAGGCCGGACGCCAGCATCGCCAGCGCGACCGCCGCGATGAAGTAGAGGTAGATCGGCCGCACTACCCGCATCTGGGGCCCTCCCTCCCCCACCGACGCGACCACGGGTAGGTGGCAGGGGCCACCTGGCTGGCGCACGTCGTGATCCGGCGCAACGCGAGGCATCGTTCGGTAGAGCCGCATCCCCCCAGCGAGCATGCGCCCCCCGCGCAGGGTGGCCGGGTATCGCTCCCCAGCCCGCGCACCCGCCGAGCGCGCTTACGCCAGTGCGAGGACCCCGCGGGCTACAGCCCGGTCAGCGGCTCGTCGATCTTCCACGCATCGCCCTCCCGTACCAGACGCACCGGGCGTTCGTAGGCCGACCGGCGGAAGTTGAGCCCGGCACCGCCGCCGTACTCGATCGTCAGGTAGACGGTCACCCGATCGCCGTCCGTGACCGTCCGGCCGACCCGGATGCGTCGGTTGGGGTGGTACGACCCGGCGGACGCCACATAGCGGGCGAAGTCGTCGAAGCGTAGCTGCGCCTGGGCGCCGCGCGAGAGGTAGCCGTAGGCCTCCTCGGCGCGACCGGCGTCGACCGCCAGCAGATAGCGTTGGAGGACGTCCTCGGGCGACCCCGCGGGGAAGCGGCTGGGCTCGGTCGGCCCGAAGGCGAGCGCCACCGCGACGGACACGCCCACGAGCGCGATCACCCCCAGACCGATGATGAGGACCGACCGTTCGGCTCGTCCCATGGGCCTCCCCCTCCCCATCCCGGCGCGAGCAGCCGTCACGCGCCGGGCGCGCCCGCGCTCGCGGCCCTACCCCTCGTCCTCCGGCTCGGCCGCCGGTGCCGCCTCGGGCGCGACGGTCACGCGCACGCGGGCCACGCGCCGCCCGCTCATGGCGACGACCTCCAGCCGGAGCGGCCCCACCGTCACGGCGTCACCGTCGACCGGGATACGGCCCAGCCGATCGGTGATCATGCCGCCGACCGACGCGGCCTCGATCCGGCCGAGCGCATCGCGCTCCAACTCCAGGCGGTCGAGGAGGTCCTCCACCGACACCCGCCCATCGACCTCCAGCACCCCCGGCGCCACCTCGCGGAACGGCTCGTAGCCGGGGTCGAACTCGTCGGTGATCTCCCCGACCAGCTCCTCGATCAGGTCCTCCATCGTGACCAGACCGGCCGTGCCGCCGAACTCGTCCACGCAGATCGCGATGTGCGTGCGGCGGGCGCGGAGCTCGCGCAGCAGCTCGTCGATCGGCTTGGTGTCGGGGACGAAGTAGGCCGGGCGGACCACCTCGCCGCAGGGCCGCTCGGCTGCCGTGGGATCGCTCCACAGGGTGCGAAAGACATCCTTGACGTAGAGGATACCGACGATGGCGTCCAGCGAATCCCGGTAGACCGGGATGCGGGAGAACCCGGTGGAGAAGAACGTCTCCACCGCCTGGCCCAGGGGGACGTCGGCCTCGAGCGCCGCCATGTGGACCCGCGGCACCATGACGCTGCGCACCACCGTCTGACCGAACTGGAAGGCCTCCTCGATCAGATCCGCCTCGGCGGCCTCGACCACCCCTTCGTCCTCGGCGGTCTCCAGCATGGCGAGGAGCTCGTCCGAGGTCACACTGGGGAATGTAGCCCGCCCGGATACGCCGAGCAGCCGCAGGAAGAGGTTCGTCACCGCGGTCATCAGCCAGACCACCGGCGCCATGATCCGCGAGAGCAACTCGATCGGGCGCACGACCACCAGGGCCAGGCTGTCGGCGCGCTGGAGCGCCAGCGTCTTGGGCACCAGCTCGCCGAACATGATGCTGACGAACGAGATGAGCACGGTCACGATGACGAGCGCCAGCGCCTCCGCATTGTCCTGAATCAGCCCTGGCGGCAGTGTCTCGAACCACGACGCGAGGAGCTGCACCAGGCTGACCGCGCCTACGGCGGACGCGAAGAAGCCCGCGAGCGTGATCCCCACCTGGATGGTCGCGAGGAACCGGCTGGGATTCTCGTTCAACTCCAGGACGCGCGCCGCGGCGGCATGGCCGTCGTCTGCGAGCGCGCGCAGCCGCGTCTTGCGCGCCGAGACGATGGCGATCTCCGATGCCGCCAGGAGGGCGTTCACGCCCAGGAGCACGACAATGACGGCGACTTCCACGCCTACCATCACTCACCTCGCATCGTGGGGTGGGCAACCGCGGTGCGGGTGGTGGCCGTCACGTTGTCCGGCGCACCTCGACCCCGGCCACGCGCTCCGCGGGCTTGACGAGGGCGACCATGTCCTCCTCGCCGAACCCCAGGGCCCGCCCCTCCTTGAAGATCTCCTGCGCGACCGCGCCGAGGGGGAGGCGCACGTCGAGCGCCTTGCCGACCTCGTGGATGAGGCCCAGGTCCTTGAGGAGCAGGTTGATCGGCGTGCCTGCCACGAAGTTGCGCTCCATGATGAGCGGCAGGCCACGGGTGAGCATCCGGCTGCTGCCGAAGCTCGTCGCGAGCACGTCGAGCAGCGCCTGCGGGTCCGCCCCGGCCTTCACGCCGAAGACGACCGCCTCCGCCACCGCCGCCATGTTGATGCCGACCAGGAGCTGATTCACCAGCTTGACCACGCTCCCCGAGCCAGCGGGGCCGACATGGTGGATGTTGGTCCCGAGCTTCTCGAGCGCCGGGCGGGCACGCGCCAGCACCTCGGCATCCCCGCCGACCATGATGGTCAGTGTCGCAGACTCCGCGCCCGCCGGCCCGCCGCTGACCGGGGCGTCGAGGAACCCGGCCCCGCGCTCGCGCGCCGCCGCCGCCACCCGCCGGCTCAGCTCCGGGCTGACGGTCGAGCAGTCGATCAGGATCTGCTCGGGCCGCGCCGCCGGGATCACGCCATCCGGCCCGAAGTAGACCTCTTCCACCGACGCCGGGGTTGGGAGGCAGGTGAAGACGAGATCGGCCGCCTCGGCCACCTCGCGCGGCGAGGTGGCCGGCCGGGCGCCCTCCCCGCTCAGCTCGTCTACCACCGCCCGGCTCCGGTTGTGGATCGTGACCTCGTAGCCGGCGCGCAACAGGTTGCGGGTCATCGGCTTGCCCATCTTGCCGAGCCCGATGAAGCCTAGGCGCATGGTTCCGCTCCTTCCGTCCACCGGTCGTCCGCGCCTGGTGCGCGGCGTGGCCCGCTGCCTGCAGGTTCGCATTCTACCGGCACCGAGCGCAACGCCGGACGCACCGCTGCCCGCCACGGGTGGCAGCGGTACACTGCTCCGCGGTGTCCGGCACCACCGGTGAGGAGGGAGGGACCACGGGTGACGACGGGGCAGACCGACCAGGCGCAGGGCGACGGGCCGGGCTGGGACGCGGCGGCGTACGACGCCCACTGCGCCTTTGTCTGGGCGTACGGCAGCGACCTGATCGACCTCCTGGCTCCACGGCCGGGCGAGCGCATCCTCGACCTCGGCTGCGGCACCGGCCACCTGACGCGCGCCATCGCCGAGCGGGGCGCGGACGTGGTCGGCATTGACCGTGACGCCAGTATGATCGCACACGCGCGGCAGCAGTACCCGGCGCTGACCTTCCAGGTTGCCGATGCCCGCGAGTTCCAGACGGACCAGCCGTTCGACGCCGTCTTCTCCAACGCCGTGCTGCACTGGATCCACGACGCCGATGCCGCCGCGGCCGCGCTCCGCCGCGCCCTCCGCCCGGGTGGACGGCTCGTCGCGGAGTTCGGCGGCAGGCGGAACGTCGCCGCCATCGTCGCAGCGGTCGCCGACGTCGTCGCGGCCGCGGGCTATGCCGCGGTCCGGGATCCCTGGTACTTCCCGAGCATCGGCGAGTACGCCGCGGTGCTCGAGCGCCACCGCCTCGAGCCGGTGTGGATGGCGCTCCTCGACCGGCCGACCGCCCTGGACGGTGGGGAGGACGGCCTGCGACGCTGGCTCACCGTGTTCGGCGGGCGGCTGCTGGCGACTGTCCCCGAGGCCGCGCGCGGCGCGGTCATCCGCGCAGCCGAGGATCGGCTGCGGCCGCGGTGCTTCCGCGATGGAACGTGGTACGCCGACTACCGGCGCCTGCGGCTGGTGGCCATCGCGCGGTAACCGGGAGTGACAGCTCCGGCGCGGGCGGCGGCCGTCCACCTGGGCGGTCAGCGTATGCCCAGGAAGGCCGCCATGAGCCGGGCCGCCCCGACCCAGAAGTCCTGGCCCAGCAGGAAGAGCGCGAGCAGGGTCGCGGCGATGACCACCGCGTCGACCGACCGCCGCCCCTCCTTGGCCCAGTAGACGTCTTCGAGATGGAGCCAGAGCGCGAACTCGTCGAGCGTCAAGGCAGCGCCGACGCCGAAGAGGACCGCCAGCGGGCGGCGCCAGTGCGGGGAATCGAACCCCAGCGACAGGTAGCCGGTCGTGAGCAGCAGCAGGATGCCCCAGACCAGGTGGTGGATGTGCAGCGAGCCGATGGTGACATCGCGCAGGGTGCCGCCCTGCTGGTCGCGAATCGCGTGGGTGATGACGCGCACGATGACGAAGGTGGCAAGGAAGGCGACCAGGATGAGGAACTCCGGCTCCTTCCCGGGGCGGACGATGGCGCGGTCGTAGAGGCTGGCGATGTCGTGGGCAAGCCGCCCCATCGATCCCCCACCTCCCAGCGGTGTGCGGGCCATGGAGCGGGATTATCGCACAGCGCGCGGCCGCCACGCCCCGCCGGCCGGCGCCCCGTGGCGGTCATCCCGCACCTGGAGGGCGGGCGAACCGTGGCGGCCGCGCCGCGGCGCGCCGCCCGTCAGCCGAGGTAGGCGAGCGGGTCGACGTAGACGCCGCCCTTGATGATGACGAAGTGCAGGTGCGCGCCGGTCGAGGCGCCGGTGCTGCCCATCGGGCCGAGGTACTCCCCTTGGGCGACCCACTGGCCGACGGACACGGCCGGCCGGGCGTTCATGTGCCCGTACCAGGTGACGAAGCCGTTGCCGTGGTCGATGGCCACGGCGTTGCCCAGCCCGCCGCTGTGCCACCCGGCGAAGATCACCACCCCGCTGTCGGCCGCCACGATCGGCGTGCCGAAGCCGTTGGCGATATCGAGCCCCTGGTGGAAGTGGGCGTAGCCCGCGTAGGCCGGCTCCATCCAGAAGTCGGTCGGGCCGAAGTACTGCGTGATGACCCCGGCCGTCGGCCAGATGAAGCGGCCGGAGCCGCCACCCGGCGCGGGCGCGGCGGGCGCCGCCGGCTCGCTCGGCGCCGACGGTTGGGGCGCGGGCGGCGGGGGCGGTGCCGGCGGCTTCCCGCCCGGGATCATCACCTGCTGCCCGACCCGGAGCTGCCCGCCAGCCCCCAGGCCGTTCAGCGGGTAGTCGCGGATCGCCTGCGGCTCCACGCCGTAGTGCGCGGCCAGGCTCTCCACGGTATCGCCCTCCGCCACCGTGACCATCACCCCATCGGTGGGCAGGATCGCCAGGTGCTGGCCCGGTAAGATGAGGTCGCCATTTGGCAGACTGTTGGCCCAGACGATGGTGCTCGGCTGCAGCCCGAAGAACTGCGCGATCGAGGAGAGGGTGTCGCCCGGACGCACCGTGTAGGTGAGCACCTTGTCGCGCGTCGGCAGCGAGCCGCCCGGCACCATCAGCATGCGGTAGGGCACCAGGTCGGCGTTGCGCTCGACGTTGTTCGGCTTGTAGCCGGTGATGGCCTCGACGGTGACCCCGTAGCGGGCGGCGATGCTCTCCAGGGTGTCGCCGTCGTGGACGATGTGCAGCATGCCGTCCACCGGCGGCACGCGGAGCTGTGTCCCGGCCGGGAGGGGCTCCGCCGGGTTGGACAGCCCGTTGGCCCAGAGGAGGGTGCTGGTGCTCCGGCCGGTCCGCTGCGCGACATCGGCAACCGTCTCCCCCGCCGCGACGGTCACGCTGGTGATCTGGAGCTGGTCGGGCGCGACGGCGGTCGCGAGCTGGGAGACGTAGCCGGACAGCACGCTGCCGGAGGCGGTCGCGGCGAGGAGGTGCGTCCCACCCGCGTAGCTGGCGCCGGCGGTGGACGCGGCCGACGCGGACAGCAGCAGGGAGGTCGTCCGCAGGTCGCCGATGGCGTCGATGCCGCCGGATCGGGCGACCTGCCGGCTCCGTGTCCAGTAGCCATGCCCGAGCACCACGGCCAGGATGACCGCCAGCAGCAGCGCATGGCCCAGCGCGCGCCGGCCGATCCCGCTCACGGTGCGTGGCCACCGCTGCGGCAGGAGGCGGGCGCGTCGCGGTGCGGCGGTGCTCGTCGCGCTGGCCGTCCGATACGCGCCGTAGGTCGGGACGCTCCACTCCGCGGTCACGGCCTGGACGCGCGCCTCGTGGGCGCGCGGATGCGTGCCGTTGGTCGGGCGTGTCGGGGTGGGCGCCGGGCGTGCGGTGCGGCCATCGCCCGGGCGCAGGTGGCCGGTCGGCGCGGGCGCCGCGGGATGGCACATCCCCCCATCCACGGCAGGCTGCCAGGCGAGCGGTGGAGGCTCGGCCGCCTGCGTGGTCGGTCGAATGACATCCCAGTCTGGTCGCCAGCCAAAGCGTGGCTGCGGAGCCGCCCCGCTACCGTCCCCCGGCGGGGCGCCGTCATCCCTTCCCATGGCGCCACTATACCCCTGGCCGGGCGCCCAGGCAAGACCGCTGCGTACGTTCAAGGAGCTAGGGGGTCCAGCGCGGCCCGCGGGCGGGCGTGCGACGACGGCTCACGCGGGCGGGCTGGGCGGCGGTGCGGGGAGCCCGAGCAGCGTGCGGGCGTCGGTGTAGCGGTCCTGGCTCCGCAGGATCACGGCGATCTGGGGGCCCGTGGCGGCCCGGTACGCCACGACCAGGCATTGGCCGGCTTGCTCGGTCGTGCCGGTCTTGATGCCGAAGACGCCCTCCGTGGCGAGCAGCTCGTTAGTGTTCTCGAGGCGGAGGACGCGGGCCTGCGGCCCCCCGACGCGGACCTCGGCGCGCGGCATGGCGACGATGGGCAGCAGCGCCGGCTCGCGCAGCAGCGCCCGGGCCGCGGCCGCCATGTCGCGCGCGGTGACGACCTGCCCCTCGGCGTCATTCCCGCTCGGCTCCACGAAGTGGCTGTGGGCCATGCCGAGATCGGCCGCGACCGCGTTCATCGCGGCGGCGAAGCGCGCCACCGGCGGCGCCTCCCCCGGGAGCCGAGCACCGACGGTGCGGCTGAGCGCCTTGGCGGCGTCGTTGCCGGACGGCAACAGGAGCCCCACCAGCAGGTCGTGGACGGTGAGCACATCGCCGGCCTGGAGTCCCATGCTCGATTCCAGCGCGGGGTCGACCACGTCCTCCGGCTGGACGGTTACCAATTCCTCCAACCCCGCGTGGCGCAGCACGGTGAGCGCGGTGACGATCTTCGCGGTGCTGGCCGGTGGCAGCGGCGTGTCGGCGTTGCGCTCGAAGAGCACCGTCTCCGGCTCGAGCTGGAGCAGCAGCGCTCCCTCGGCGGAGATCGGCAGGTCGGCCGGCAGCGGGGTGAGCAGCGGGGCCGGGGTCGGCGTCGGTGCGGGCAGGACGGGCGTCGGCTCCGGGGTGGCCACGGCGGGGGGCGTCGACCCCCACCCCGTCGCGGCCGCGATCGGGTCGATCCCCGTCACGTAGGCGAACGCGGTTGCGGTCGCGAGCACGAGGCTGAGGAGCAGCAGGAAACCCCCGACGAGCAGCGAGCGGGGTCGCAGCGGCTGTCGCACCGAGTCAGTCCGTTTCACGCGAGCGGTTCCACCGCGCCGCGGGGAATTGTACCGTGGGCCGCGCCGCCGTGGCCCGGGCATGACCCACCAGGGGTGGCCCGCGGCGGATCACCCGCGTCCCCCACGCCGAGCGCACCGCGCGACCGGCACCGGGTCGCCGTCGCCTCACACCCCGGGAGACTCGGAGTGCGTGGCCTGGGGGAGCGGGATGCAGGCGCGCACGACGGTGCCGCGGCCCGGCGCGCTCTCGACGGTGAACTGCCCGCCGACCTGGGTGATCCGCTCCCGCATGGTGAAGAGACCGAAGCGATGGCTCTCGCCCAGCGTCTGCTCGACATCGAACCCGCGCCCGTCGTCGGCCACCTCCAGGCTGAGGATGCCGTCGTCCACCGCCAGGCGGATCTCGAGCGAGGAGCACGCGGCGTGCTTGCGCGCGTTGGAGATGGCCTCCTGCACCACGCGGAAGAGGGCGGTCTCGACCCGCGCCGCCAGCAGCGGCAGCGCGCGGGGCACGCTCAGGCTGACCGCGAACACTGCCTCCTTGCGCAGGTCGTCGGTCAGGTGGGTGAGCGCGTCGACCAGCGTCCGCCCCTCCAGCGGTGCCGCCCGCAGGTCGTGGACCGAGCGCCGAGCCTCCTCCAGGTTGCCGCGCGCCAGCGAGAGCGCCCGCTCCACCAGCGGCCGGAACTGCCGGTCGTCGCGGGGGATCTCCAGGTCCAGGCGCTCGAGGTAGAGGATGATCCCGATCAGTCCCTGGGCCAGGGTGTCGTGAATCTCGCGCGCGAGCCGGTTGCGCTCCTCGGCGATGGCCAGGCTCTGCGCCTGGCGATAGAGGCGCGCGTTCGCGATGGCGACGACGGCGTGGTTGGCGATGGTCATGAGCAGCCGCGCGTCCGACTCGCGGTAGTGGTGCGGCACGTAGCTCTGCGCACTCAGCAGCCCGATCACCTGGGTACCCTGGATCAGCGGCGCGGCCAGGATGCTGCGGACCCGATTGAGCGGGTGGCCCAGGGTGTGCATCGGGGGCACGGAGTCGTCGCGCGTGTCGCCCACCACGATCGGACGCCGCTCGGCGATGGCCTGCTGGAAGACGGGGCTGAACTCGAAGCCGTAGATCGGCGCGAAGCGCTGGCCGCCGTCCATGATGAACTCGACGTCCATCAGCCCGTCGTCACGGATCAGGCCGATGATGAAGGCGTCGGCCGGCATGACGCCGCGGATCTCGTCGTAGATCGCCTGGAAGACCTCCTCCAGCTCGAGGCTGGTGGAGAGGACGCTCGAGATGCGGTGCAGGATCGCCAGCTCGGCAATCTGCGCCTGGGCCTGCTGATAGAGCCGGCCGTTCTCGATGGCGCTGGCGGCCTGGTCGGCCAGCAGGCCGAGGAGGGTCTGGTCCTCCCTGGTGAAGGCGCCGCGCGCCGCCGAGCCGACCAGCAAGACCCCGATCGGCTGATCCCGCACGATGAGGGGGACGATGAGGGCGGAGCCGAAGGCGGTGATCTGCCGGATCTCCGTCGCCGCGCGGGGATCGCTGGGCAGGTCGTGGCTGAGCACCGGCTGTCCGGAGCGGAAGCTGTAGCCGGAGAGCGAGCCCTCGACCGGCAGCACCTCGCCCAGGAGCAGGCGTTTACCATCGCCCGCGCTGGCGATAAGGCGGAGGCTATGGCTGCGCTCGTCGTAGAGGCGGATGGCGGCGGTATCGGCATGCATCAGGCGCCGCGATTCCTCGACGAGGACCGTCAGGATCCGATCGAGGTCGAGGTCGCTGGTCACCGCGGCGCTCACCCGCTGGAGGCTGAGCAGTCGCTCCTCGACGACCCGCAAGCGTTCGACCTCGGCGGCGTAACCCGCCACGGCCGTGTCGATCGCTTGGCGCGTGACGGAGACGACCGCCGCCCGCGTCCACTGCTCGACGGCCTCGGCCGCGCCCGGGATGTCCCGCGCCACCTCGCGCAGCGCGTTTCCGATGAGGTGCAGGCACTCGAGGCCCAGGCCGACATCGACCGAGCCGTCGCGCCCCCCGACCAGGGGCGCGAGCAGATCCCAGGCGGCCGGGCCGGCCTCGCTGAGCTGGTGGAGATAGCCGACCACCCGTTCTCGCAGCT
This sequence comes from Sphaerobacter sp., assembly GCA_029961075.1. Lineage (GTDB taxonomy): Bacteria > Chloroflexota > Chloroflexia > Thermomicrobiales > Thermomicrobiaceae > Sphaerobacter. The sequence goes on along the minus strand of JASBVL010000050.1, from coordinate 3,053 downwards.
CGGCGGCGGGCAGGTCGGCGCACGCGGGAAGACGGGCCGCGAGCTGCGGCACCACGCGGTCCGCGACCGCGTCGGCCGATGCCCGGACCCACGCCGTCCGCGCTTCCTCGGCACCCACGTCTACGTCTGCCATCCCCGCACCAATCAGGCCCCACGCCTCTGTGGCTCTCGTGCCTGGCAACAAGGATGGTGTCGCGCAAAGGTTGCCAGAACACGGATTCTACGAGCCGCTCGCGCCAGCGACAAGGGCCGAAGATTAACAGAATGTGAAGTGACAGCGCCGGGCCGCCGCACCGCCGCGGCGCCGAGCCGCCCCACTCGCGGCCAGCCAAGTGCGATCACCATCGGCGACGGGGTGACACCGCCCGTGTCACCATATCCGGGGGAACGCACTCCCGTGCGGGGGCGTCCTCTCCTTACCAAAGACGACAGATGGATCGGGAAGGTTCAGTGGTTGAGTGTGCTGGATCGGAGGATCGGATGAGGACCAGAACCCGAGATGGCAGGACGCACTGGGCGGTGGCGGTGGTTGCACTCCTGGTCCTGCTGGCCGCGTCCGCCTGTCAGGTGACGCGCAGCACCGAGGAGACCGGGGGGCGCCCTGCGCCCGCCGGGGCCCAGGCGACGGCGACTACCGCGCTCGCCGGGCGGACGCCCACGGCCCCGCCCGGCGTCGGCATTGCCCAGCCGCTGAGCCGGGACTTCATCGGCGCCGTGGTCGAGGTCACCGAGCGGGTGCGGCCCGCGGTGGTCCAGGTGACCAACGAACAGGTGCGATTCGACGCGTTCAACCAGGCCTATACCGTCCCGGCGGGCGTCGGCTCCGGGGTTATCTACGATCGGGAGGGCCACATCCTGACCAACAACCACGTCATCGCCGGTGCCGAGCGACTGCTGGTGTCGCTCCCCGACGGGCGGTCCTTCCCGGCGACCGTGGTTGGGACGGATCCCCAGACCGATCTGGCCGTGCTCCAGATCCAGGGCGACGACCTGCCGGTTGCGCCGTTGGGCGACTCGAACCGGCTCCGCGTCGGCGAGTGGGTGGTCGCCATCGGCAACGCGCTCGCCCTGCCCGGCGGGCCGACCGTGACGGTCGGCGTCGTCAGCGCGCTCAACCGGACGGTCCAGGAGCCGGGCGGCCCGGGGGGCGGTGGTGCGTTCCTGTTCAATCTGATCCAGACCGACGCCGCCATCAATCCCGGCAACTCCGGCGGGCCCCTGGTGAACCTGGCCGGCGAGGTCATCGGGATCAACACCCTGGTGGCCGGGGAGGCGGGCCCGGGCTTGCAGGCGGAGGGTATCGGCTTCGCCCTGGCCATCTCGACCGTCAAGCCGCTTGCCGACGAGTTGGTCGCCACGGGCAAGGTGGTCCATCCCTATCTCGGCATCCGCTACGCCCAGTTGACGCCCGCGATCGCGGCCCAGCTCGGGGTCTCCCAGACGCGGAACGGCGTGGTCGTCGTCGAGGTGGTCGAGGGCTCGCCCGCGGCGCAGGCCGGGCTCATGCCCCGGGACGTGATCACCGAGATCGACGGCGAGCCGCTGGTCAACGAGTCGTCGCTGGCGGAGATCGTCAATCGGCACCGGCCGGGCGACACCATCACGCTCACCGTGCTGCGGAGCGGGCAGACGACGCAGGTGCAGGCGACGCTGGGGACGGCGACCCAGTGACGCGGATGACGGCTTGTGGGCGGTGGCCACGCTGCGCTTATAATCGAGAAGTGACCATCGTGCCAGGGTAAGGGAGCCCCGGCAGGTGCCGGCTGCGTGCTGTGATCAGCGTGATGTGTCATCGTCACAGTGACGCGGTGCCGGTCATCCTGAGCGGCGCGACGGATGACCCACCGCCGGTCGGGGCGGGGCGTGGCGAACGGAGCCGCCCGTGGTGGCCGCTTGGCCGGGTCGGGCGGGACCAGCCCCGCCCCGACCCGAACGGCCCACCGGACCGATCGCGGGAGCCAGAGCACTGAGTGCCAGATCGGGAGCGCGCCGTGTCCGGCCCTCCGAGCGACCAGGAACTGATCCAGCGCGTGCGGGAGCGCGACCATGAGGCGCTGGCGCTGCTGTACGACCGCTATGCACCGGCCGTATACTCGCTGGCGCTCCATATGCTGCGGGAGCGGCGCGCGGCGGAGGATGTCGTCCAGGACGCATTCCTGACGGTCTGGCAGCAGCCCGCCAGCTACGTCAGCGAACGCGGTGCGTTCGGCCCGTGGATCCTGCGGGTGGCGCGGAATCGGGCCATTGACCTGCTACGCCGTGGATCGCGCGAGCGTGTGCACGACGACGAGCGGGGCACGCCCTTCGAGGAGCGCATCGTCGACCCGGATCCGGACCCGAGCGAGCAGCTCTGGACCCACGCGGTCGCGGAGAAGGTGGGCGCCGCCCTCCGGGAGCTCAGCCCTGCCCAGCGCGAGGTGGTCGAACTCGCCTACTTCCGGGGTATGACGCAGAGCCAGATGGCCGCCTACCTGGGCGTGCCGCTCGGTACAATCAAGACGCGCGTGCGCACGGCCCTCCGTCGGCTGGCCCACATCCTGGAAGAAGCCGAGGTATGGACCGACATTCCCTGAGCCACGACGCTGCCGCCGACGATCTTCCGGCCTACGTCCTCGGCGCCCTGGATGCCGAGGACTGCCAGGCGATGGCCGCCCACCTCGCCGCCTGCCCGCTGTGCCAGCAGGAGCGCCAGCGGCTGGAGGCGACGCTCGGCGCCCTCGCGACCCTGGCGCCGCCAGTCTCCCCGCCCCCGGACCTGCGCAATCGCCTGCTGGCGCAGGTCACCGCCAAGGCGGACGGGTTCGGCACCATGCCCCCGGAGTCCTGGGTCACGGTCGCGCCGCCGCTCGCCCGAACGCGCCCGTCCCGGTGGACGCGGTTTGCTCTGGTCGCCGCGGCCGCGCTCATCGTCGGGCTTGGTGTCTGGCTCGCCGTCCTGGCTCGCGACCTCGCGGGCGTCCGGGCGGATCTGGCCGAGCTGCGGGCGCAGCACGCGCTCACCCAGGCCGCGCTCATGGGCGATGCCCGCGCCATCCCGCTCGTCGCCGAGGGCG
>JASBVL010000005.1 GCA_029961075.1 Sphaerobacter sp. | reverse complement strand
ATGGGCCGCGGCGACAAGAACGCGGCCGACCAGGCGGCGGTCAACGGGATGCGGACGATGCTCTCCTCCGTCCACATGGACGGGATCGTCGTGATCGGCGAGGGCGAGAAGGACGAGGCCCCGATGCTCTACATCGGGGAGCGGGTGGGTACCGGTGATCCGCCGGAAGCGGACATCGCCGTCGACCCGATCGACGGGACGCGGTTGCTGGCCAACGGCATGCCGAACTCGCTCTCGGTGGTCGCGCTGGCCGACCGCGGCAGCATGTACTACCCGCCCGGCATCGTCTACATGAACAAGATCGTGGTCGGGCCGGAAGCGGCCTTCGCCATCGACATCACGGCGCCGGTGAAGGTGAACCTCCAGCGCATCGCCGAGGCCAAGAACATGCGCGTCCGCGATCTGACGGTGGTCGTGCTGGACCGCCCGCGCCACGAGCAGTTGATCCGCGACATCCGGGAGGCAGGGGCCCGCATCAAACTGATCACCGACGGCGACGTGGCCGGCGCGCTGATGGCGGCGATGCCCGGCACCGGCATCGACGTGCTGATGGGCATCGGTGGGGCGCCCGAGGCGGTCGTCGCGGCGGCTGCGCTCAAGTGCATGGGCGGCGTGATCCAGTGCATGCTGTGGCCGCGCGACGACAAGGAGCGGGAGGCCGCCATCGCGGCCGGGCTGGATCTGGACCAGGTGCTGACCGCGGACGACCTGGTGCGATCCGACAACGTGTTCTTCGCGGCGACGGGCATCACCGACGGCGAGCTGCTCAAGGGCGTGCACTACACGCCGGACGGCGCGACGACGGAGTCGCTGGTGATGCGGTCGCGCTCCGGCACGGTGCGGCGGATCTCCGCCACGCACCGACTCAGCAAACTCCAGGAGTTTGCGGCTGTCCCGTTTGACTAGGGTCGGAGATCATGATATACTGGTCGCGGTACCGGGCCCCGGTGCCGCGACCCCATCTCTGCCGCTGGCGCTTCTCGACTGGAACGTTCCGAAGGTATCCAGACACACTTCGGAGATCATCGTGTAACCCAGCCGGCGCCGTACGAGAGCGCCACACGTGCGCGACACGTTCGCTGCCTGTCACAGAGGCTGGAAACCTGCACGAGCACTCGTAGACAGCGCATGAGAGGTCAACCACCGTTGGTCACGCGATGTGCGGATGGCTGCCGGATGTCCGGCGCCGGGCCGCCCGTTCCCCTGCCCCGGTGGCTCGTCCCCGTGGTGCGGCGGCGATGTGCCCGCACGCCGTGGCGAGCGACCCACCCGACCACTTCCGTGCCGGAGTTGCGTGTGTAGGAACGACAAGGGACTCTACCACCCGCTCCCGGCCGTCGCCCAGCGATACCCAATTCGCAGCATCACCAAACAACCAGTCAGTCCGCGCAGCCGCAATGGGGGCGGCTGGTGTGGGAAGAGGAATGGAATGACCGTAACCATTAGCGAGCTCGAATCGAAAACCATTGACGAATTGCAGCAACTGGCACGCGAGCTGGAGATCACCGGCTTCTCCCGCATGAAGAAGCAGGAGCTGATCAGCCGGTTGCTCCAGGCGCAGACCGAGCAGCAGGGCAACATCTACGGCGAGGGGGTCCTCGACATCATCGAGGACGGGTTCGGCTTCCTGCGCGGTGAGCGCTACCTGCCGGGGCCGAACGACATCTACGTCTCCCAGTCGCAGATCAGGCGCTTCGGCCTGCGCACCGGCGACTGGGTCTCCGGCCACGTTCGACCGCCCAAGGACAACGAGAAGTATTACAGCCTCCTGCGCGTTGAGGCGGTCAACGGGATGGACCCGGAGACGGCCCGCCGCCGACCGCACTTCGACACGCTGACGCCGATCTTCCCCCTGGAGCTGATCAACCTCGAGACCTCGCCCAACATCCTGTCGACACGATTGCTGAACCTGGTGGCGCCGATCGGGCGTGGCCAGCGCGGCCTGATCGTCTCCCCGCCCAAGGCCGGGAAGACGATCCTGCTCAAGGCGATCGCGAACGGCATCACCACCAATTACGAGGACATCCACCTCATCGTCTGCCTCATCGGCGAGCGCCCCGAAGAGGTGACCGACATGAAGCGGTCGGTCGACGGGGAGGTGATCAGCTCCACCTTCGACGAGCCGGTCGAGGACCACACCAAGGTGGCCGAGATGGTGCTGGAGCGCGCCAAGCGGCTCGTCGAGGCAGGCCGGGACGTCGTCATCCTGCTCGACTCGATCACGCGGCTCGCGCGCGCCTACAACCTGGCGGTGCCGCCGAGCGGCCGCACCCTGTCGGGCGGGATCGATCCGGTCGCGCTGTATCCGCCGAAGCGGTTCTTCGGGGCCGCGCGCAACATCGAGGGCGGCGGCAGCCTGACCATCATCGCCACCTGTCTCATCGACACCGGTTCCCGCATGGACGACGTCATCTATGAGGAGTTCAAGGGAACCGGCAACATGGAGCTCCACCTGGACCGCAAGCTCGCCGAGCGCCGCATCTACCCGGCGATCGACATCCAACGCTCGGGCACGCGCCGCGAGGAGCTGCTGCTGGACGAGCAGACGCTGCGGCAGGTCTGGACCATGCGGCGCATGGTGTCGATGCTCGGTGGGAGCGAGGGGACGGAGCTGGTCCTTGGCCGGCTTGCCAAGACGGCGAGCAACGCCGAGTTCCTGGCGACGCTGAGCAAGGACATGTAGTCGGCCGTGGTGCCGCCGGCGAGCGCCGCGCGTGCCAGTTGAACCTGGGTCGAGGCGGGCATGGTGCCCGCCTCGAACCGTGTTTGGACGCCGGCCCGGGCCGCCGGCGCTCACGCCTCCCAGCGCGCGAGGACGAGGCAGGCATTGATGCCGCCGAAGCCGAACGAGTTGGTGAGCGCCAGGCGTACGGGCGCGGCGCAACCGCCAGGCGGGACGTGCCGCAGCGCACAGGCCGGGTCGGGGGCAATGAGGTTGGTGGTCGGCGGGAGCCAGCCGTGCGCGAGGATGAGGGCGGTGAGGGCGACCTCGATGGCGCCGCTGGCCCCGAGCGGGTGCCCGTAGAGCCCCTTCGTGCCGCTGACGGCGGGTTGCACCGGCCGCGTGCCGAAGACGTGGTGCAGCGCCCGCGTCTCAGCCGCGTCGCCCAGGGGCGTCGCGGTGGCGTGCGCGTTGACGTACTCGACCTCGCGCGGGGCGCGCGCGGCCTCGCGCAGGGCGAGGAGCATCGCGCGGGCCGCCTGATGACCGGAGGGCAGCGGGCGGACCATGTGGTAGGCGTCGTTGGTGGCCCCGTACCCGAGGATCTCGGCATAGGGGCAGGCGCCGCGGCGCTCGGCGTGGCCCAGTTCCTCCAGCACGAGGATGACGGAGCCCTCGGCCATCACGAAGCCGTCCCGGTCGCGGTCGAACGGGCGGCTGGCGGTCGCCGGGTCGGCGTTTCGGGTGGAGAGGGCGCGGATGAGGTCGAACGCGCCGAAGGTCAGCGGGGTCAGGGGTGCCTCGGCTCCCCCGGCCAGCGCGACGTCGACGATGCCGTCGCGGATGGCGCGGGCTGCCTCGCCGATCGCCACGGCACCCGAGGCGCAGGAGTTGGCGTTGCCCAGGATCGGCCCGGTCAAGCCAAGCTCGATGGCGACGTTGGCAGCCGGCGCGCCCCCGAAGACGGTGAGCGCCAGCGCCGGCTCGACCGCGCGCAGGCCCGCGCGCAGGAAGCGCGCGTGCTGCTCCTCCGCGAAGGGCACGCCGCCGAGCGCGCTGCCCAGCAGCACCCCCGCGCGACGCAGGCCCGGCGCGGTCGACCCCGCGAGGCCCGCGTCCGTGATCGCCAGGCGGCCGGCGGCGACCGCGAGCTGCGAGCAGCGGTCGCTGCGCCGCGCGCGCTCGGCCCGCATGTGGTCGGTCGCGACGAAGCCGTCGATCTCGGCCGCCACCTGGGAGCGGAACGGCGCCGGGTCGAACCGCGTGACGGTGCGGGTGGCGGGCCGCCCGCGGCGGAGACCGTCCCACAACCCTTGGCGGCCGCAGCCGATCGGGGTGATGGCGCCGATCCCGGTGACGACGACGCGCCGAGAGTGGCCGGTGCGGCTCATTCCCACCCTCCCGACTGCGCTTCCGCCAGCAACTTGATCTGGCGCAGGGTCTGGCCCGCGATGTAGTCGACGAAGTGCGGCCCGATGATGTGGTCCGCCACGAGCCCGCCGATCAGCGGCCACGGCGGATCGAAGCGGTGGACGATGCGGACGGTCAGCCCGTCCGGCCCGGGCTCGAACAGCCAGGCGACATCCATGCCGGTGGTGACCCCGCCGACGTGCTGGAACGTGATCCGCGGCAGGGTGGGGTCGCACACCTGGACCGCGCGCCAGCGAACGGGGATGACGTCGCGACGCGCCGCCATCTCCACGAGGCGCGCGTGGCCGTCATCGCGCAGCACGCGCACCCAGCGGTAGTGGGGGAGGATCTGGGGCCAGCGCTCGACGGCCGCGGCGAGGCGGTAGACGGCGATGGCTTCGGCCTGCACGACGACCTCGGTCGCGGTGTGCATGGCTCACCCCCACGGTCTTAGCAGCGACCACAGAAACGCCGGGTGGAGCGCTGCTCGGGCGGGCGCATAGTCGCCGAGCACGCCGGTGAGCAGTGTCCCGGTGGCCGGGCGCCGGGCGGAACGGGTCAGGGCGTAGTCCAGCAGGCGAGGCGACGCCAGGAAGCCCTGGATGAGCAAGCACACCCGCTCCTTGTCGCCGAACGCCGCGGCGCGGGCTTCGCGGTACCCGACCGGGACGGCGGCGCCGGTCTCGAGGGCCCCGAGCAGCGCCGTCGCCGCGAGGGCGGCGCCCCGCAGCGCCCGGAAGATCCCCTCGCCGGTGAACGGGTCGAGGAACCCAGCCGCGTCGCCGACCAGCAGAAAGCCGCGCCCGGCGACGCGGCGGGCTCTGCCGGCCAGGGGGCCCACCCCGCGCACGGGAGTGACGCGCTCCGCGCCGTCCAGTGCCTCCAGGACGCCCGGGACGGCGGCGAGGGAGCGCTCGAAATAGGCTGCGGTGGGCTCCCCGGCAGGCTTCCGCCCGAGTGGGCCGACCAGCCCGACGTTGACCATCCCCTGGCCGAGCGGTGCCAGGCCGCAGTAGAGATCTCGCCCGACGTGCATCTCGCCGGTCCCGTTGAGCCGGGTGACGCCCGCGTAGCGGGCGACGAGCCCAAGCCGGCGCGGCCAGCGAACGGGGCGTGCCAGGCCGAGGGAGCGTGCGACGGTCGAGTGGACGCCATCGGCGGCGACGACGAAGCGGGCACGCAGCACCTCGCCGCCGGGCGCCGCGCCCGGGCCGCCGACGGCGACGCCCACCACGCGCCCGGCTTCCATCACCGCGGCGCGGACGTGGGCCCGCTCCCGGACGCGGGCGCCGGCTCGCCGGGCCTGCTCCAGCAGGGCGAAGTCGAGCGCCACGCGCGGGATGCCCAGCCCACGGCGGGGTGGCGCGGCGGCGGCGAAGTCGAGGTGGATGCCGGCGTGGGCCGTGAGGACCCGCATGCCGCGCAGCCATTGACCCCGTCGCGCGGCCACGTCCTCCAGGAAGACGAGGTCGGCGAGCTCGGCGACGACGCCGGGGCTGAGGTACTCGGCGCACGCTTTCTCCCGCGGGAAGGCAGCCCGATCGAGCAGGAGGACGTCGCAGCCGGCGCGGGCCAATCGCGCGGCCGTGGCCGCGCCGGCCGGACCGGCGCCGACGACGATCACGTCGGCGTGCGGCTGGGTCACGGCGTCACCCCGATCACGGCGGCCCGGTAGCCGAGGGCGCGCTCCGTGGCCAGGACGCGCAGCCCGGCGGCGGCCATCAGGTCGCCGATCTCAGCCAGGGTGTAGGCACGCCGCGCCGACAGCGGCGCGTCGTGGCGGGTGAGCGGGTTCCGGGTTGCCAGATGGGCCAGCAGCCACGCGCCCGCAGAGCCGACCCGGCTGCGCACCAGGTCGTTGACGATCACGCCCCGCCGGGCCACCCGGGCCATCTCGGCCAGGAAGGGGACGGCATCGGCCGGATCGAGGTGATGGAGCACCAGCGAGCAGTGCGCGACATCGAAGGCATCGGTGCGGAAGGGGAGCGCGCGCCCATCGGCTGCGGCGAGGGGGATGTGGGGCGCGACACCCCGGGCCGCGCGGAGGATCGGTAGGCTTCGGTCGACCCCAACGACCCGCAGGGCGCGTCCGCGATGGGGCGACCAGGCCACGGCCGCGGCCGGGATGTCGGCCGCACCGGTGCCGATGTCGAGCATGCGCACCGGCCCGTCGTCGACGAGACGCGCGAGCGCGCGACGCGTGAGGCTGGCACCGCCCAGCAAGCGGTTGACCCGCGTGAGGTCCGCCAGGTTGCCGCGGAGATCGGCGGGGTCGACACCGGGCAGGTCGAGCAGCTCGGGCCGGGCGGCGCACGGGAGGCGCTGCCCGGGGGCAAGAAGCACCCACCGGATGGTGCTCAGGCGATGCGGTGGCCTCCGGCGCGACGTGCTGACATCCATCCGCCGCTCCTTCGTGCAGGGAAGGTACCCCTCCTGGTCGAGGTCGCATCCATCGCAGGTTTCGAGCCAGCGGCGTCATGCGGCTGCGGGCTGACGGGCGACGGACATCGCGACGAGGCGTACAGCTTTCGAGACTCAGGGCGCTGCGCGGCGACGGTGGCGCTGGCACGGTGGCCGGGAGCCGGGGGGTCCGTGGCGTGAGCGCCGGTGGGGGCGCGGTGAGCGCCCCCGCGCCCCCGGCCGCCGACGGGCCGGGGCACGACCGGCCTCAGTAGGTGAAGTGGACGGGCGTGTCGATGATCGTCGGGAGGTCGCGCTGCGCCGCGGCGCGGATCGCCTCGGCCAGCGCGTCCGGCGACTCGGCGCGCACGCCCGGGATGCCGTACGCCTCCGCCAATTTGACGTAATCCGGGTTGATCAGATCGACCGCGATGTAGCGGCGGTCGAACGCGCGCGCCTGGGCCTCCTTGACCGCCGTGTAGGTCGAGTCGTTGAAGATGACGATGGGGAGGCCCAGCCGGAACTGGACGGCGGTCGCCAGCTCCTGCATGGTGAACTGGAAGCCGCCGTCGCCGACGACCGGGACGACCACCGCGTCGGGACGGGCGATCTTGGCGCCGATGGCCGCGGGCAGCGAGTAGCCGAGCGTGCCGTACCCGGCCGGGAAGAAGAACGTGCGGGGCGCATAGACGGGGTAGAGGCGGCAGGCGACGTAGCTCATCATGGTCATGTCGTTGACCAGGATGCCGTCCCGGGGGATGGCCGCGCGCAGCGCGTCGATGTACGGCGTCTGCTCCGCGCCCCAGGCCGCCGCCCGGGCCCGCTGGCGGACGTCGGCCACCGCGGCCGGCGACCACCCGGTCTTCTGCACGCCGCGCGCGGCAAGGCGCTCGTCCAAGGCGCACGCGCTCTGCGCCGCGTCGGCGACGATGGCCTGGGTCGGCGCGTAGTTGCGCACGATCTCCTCGGGGTCCACATCCACCCGGATCAACTGAGACGGGAGCGGCATCTGCTGGTACTCGGTGTCCTGCGCGCCGAGTTTGGACCCGAAGACCAGGGCGAGGTCCGCCGCGCGGAGCACCTCCTCCACCGGGCTGCCCGGCTCCCAGAGGTTGCCCAACGCGAGCGGGTGATCCTCGGCGATCGATCCCTTGCCCATGATCGAGGTCAGCACGGGAGCACCGAGACGCTCGGCCAGCCGTGTAATCGCCGGCTGCGCGCCGCTCGCCACGGCGCCGCCACCGCAGTAGATGACGATGCGCTCCGCCGCCACGATGCGGTCGACGGCGCGCTCGATCTCCTCCGCGGCCGGTCCGGGGGGCGACGGGATGGTCGCCGGCTCGACGGCGACGTCGCCGAACTCCCGCAGCACGTCGAGCGGCACCTCGACGTGGGTGGGGCGCGGCCTGCCGGTTGCCATCTGCCGGAAGGCCTCGGCGACCAACCCGGGCACGTCGGCGACCGTCGTCGCCTGGGCGTTCCACTTCGTCACCGCGCGCATCACGCCGAGCTGGTCCTTGAGGTCGTGCAGGTGGCCCAGCATCCGGCCGGCCCACTGCTGCTCCACGTTGGAGGACACCACGAGCACCGGGACCGAGTCGGAGAACGCCTCGCCGATGGGCGTCGCGACGTTGGTGATGCCAGGCCCGGTGATGACGATGGCGACGCCGGGGCGCCCCGAGGCCCGCGCGTACCCATCCGCCATGAACCCGGCGCCCTGCTCGTGGCGGGCCAGGATGTGGCGAATCGGGGAGTCGCGCAGCGCGTCGTAGATCTCGAGCGTGTGGACGCCCGGGATGCCGAAGACGACCTCCACGCCGTGGGCCGCCAATGCGCGGACGACGGCCTGGCCGCCCTTCAGTCGCTCAGTCATGTCCTCTCCTCTCTCCCGTTCGCTGGTCGCGCCGGGGCTCGGCGGTGCCGAGCGGGATCTCCAATCATGGTGCCGAACTCGGCGGCATTGTACGATGGGCCCCCCGCCCGTGCGCTAGCGCAGGGGATTTGAGGCGAGCGCGTCGGTGGAGGCCCAGACGCGGTCGAGGATGGCGGTCATCTCCTGGCCGCTGACGATGCGCGGGCGGTAGTAGTGCTCAATCAACACCGGCACGAAGCGCAGCGCGACGAGACGCGTGCCGTGGAAGACCAGATGCATGATCAGCCCCTGCTTGGTCTCCGGCGACCACTCCTGGTCGAAGACGAAGTTGCCCAGCGAGTAGACGATCGGCCGGCCCTGGTGGATCTCCATGCCCTGCACCCAGTGGGGATGCGACCCGACCACCAGTGAGGCGCCGGCCTCGATGGCGCGGCGGGCGAGGGCGCGCTGCTCGTCGGTCGGCGTCAGGGTGTACTCGACGCCCCAGTGGATGAACGGGATGACGATGTCGGCGTGCTGCCGCGCCGCCTCGATGCCGGCCACCAGACCGTCGACCCGCAGCGGTGCCGTGCCGGGGCTGTCGGCGCTCGCGCCGTACACGTCGCCGGTGATGCCGTCGAAGCCCAGGTACGCCACGCGCAGGCCGCGGAGGTCGAAGATGGCTGGCGCCTGGGCGGCGGCCAGATCGGCACCGCCGCCGAAGTGACGGATGCCGGCCCGGTCCAGGGCCGCCAGCGTGTCCCGCATGCCCGCGCCGCCGAAGTTCATGCTGTGGTTGTTCGCCAGGGACACGCCGTCGATGCCCGCGAGCAGCAGGCCCTCCACGCCGGCGGCGCGCGTCATGAACGCGAACGTGTAGGGATCGGCCGGCGGCTCGATCGTGTCGGAGAGGGAGCACTCCAGGTTCCCCACCGTGAGGTCGGCGCCCCGCAGCTCGTCGGCGACGAGCCGGAACGGCGCCGCGAAGTCGCCCAGCCGTGTCATGATCGTGTGGACGGTGCGCCCAAGGATGATGTCGCCGACCATGGTGACGGTCACCGCGGGGTCGGAGGGCGGGAGCGGGAGGGGGCCGGGTGCCGCGACCAGCTCCACCGCGGGCGGCGAGGCCGGAGCGACGGACGCAGCGAACAGGTGGAGCTGGAACGGGTAGGCGGCGGCGCGCTCCGGGTGGCGCACGAGGTCGATCCCGTCGATGCTGAGGGTGCCGACGCGAAAGTCGATGGCGGAGAGGGGCGCCAGTGCCAGACCGCCTGGCTGGGCCCCCAGCTCGGTCACCAGCGCCTCCACGTCGGTCACCGGTGTGCCGGGACGGTGACGTGGCAGCGGGACCACCGGCAGCGGTATCGGTGACCCGGCCTCGCTCCAGTTGGCGATCGCACCGCTCAGCATGCCGCGCACCTGCTCGGCCGTCACCTCCCGCACCGGGAGCCGGGGGGAGACGGCGACTGCCAGCGGCTCCCGCGCCAGGGCGACCGCCCCCTCTGGGAGCGTCGGCGCCGCGGTCACACGCAGGTCCGCGCCCGCCGGATCCGTCACGAGCTCGATCCGCCGGCCCAGCGCAGCGGCGCGGAGGGCAGCGGTGGCGGCGCGTGCCGCAGCCACGAGGTGGGGCGGTAAGCCCGGATCGATCACGACGGCCAGGGGCGGAGGTACGGGTGTCGGTGACGGCGTGGGGCCGGGCGACGGTGGCCCCGTGGGTAAGGGGGAGCGGGCTGCTGCCCCGGGTGCGGACGGGGCTGGTGTCCTGACCGCCGGGTGGAACCGGCAGGCTGCTGCGACGGCTCCCGCGAGTGCCACGATGGCGGAGCTGACGAATGAGCGCCGACTGAACATGTGCCTCCGCATCTAAGAGACGGTATCGGGCGCGGAGAGCATATGGCACACGGTCGGCGAGGACAAGCAGGAGCCGCGGACGCGCCCGGGTCCCATCAGCATCGAAGCGCCAGGCATCGCAGGGGCGCGACCGCACCGGGCGGCGGTTGGGGGCCGAGCGAACGCCGCCCGGCCCCGATCCGGGCACTACCGGGCCGGCCGCACGCGGCGCGGGGCGGGTGGGGCTCGACGGGCGCGCCGCCCTGTCAGCGGGCGGCAGACGGTCAAGCGGGCTCCATAATCCAGACGCGCACCTGGTCCGGCACGAGCTCCGCGAAGCGCTGCGCATCCGCCACCGATCCGACCACGCTCCCGTAGTGCACGGGGATGGCGACGCTCGGTTGCACGCGCCGCGCGGCCTCGGCCGCTTCCTCGGCGGTCATGACGTACGTGCCGCTGACCGGCAGGAAGGCATAGTCGACCGGGCCGATCTCGTCCATCTCCGGGATCACGTCGGTGTCGGCGGCGAAGTAGAAGGTGAGGTCGTCGATCTCCAGGACGAACCCGGTATGCTGCTCGTCGCGGGGGTGGAACGGCACCCCGGGCGAGCGGAACTTGGTCAGGTTGTAGGCGGGCACGGCCCGGATGCGGAGCGGCCCGTGCTGGGCGGTCTCCCCGGGGGCGAGCACCTGCACCGGACCGTTAAGATGCGGCGCCGCGGCGGGGCTCGCGAAGACCGTCGTCCGCTCGGTGCGCACCTTGGCCAGATCGTCGGGGGACAGGTGGTCCCGGTGGTGATGGCTAATCAGCATCACATCGGCCGGCGGCTGGCCCTCGGGCAACTGATACGGGTCGATGTAGATGATGAGACCGCCAGCGTCGATCCGCACGGCGGACTGGGCATACCAGAGAATCCGCGGTTCCATGAGGCGCACCTCCCAATTCCCGGTCTGGGGCAGCCGGGCGTGTTGCCCGATCGTCCCGCGCGGCCATTGACGTTGCCTGTCTCCCGGGACAGGCGCCACGCCGGTCTGGCGCGGGGCGGGGCGGGTGACGCGGACCACGTGGCGGGCCACACCGGCCCCCTCACCGGCCGTGCGCCGTCGCCACCGGGGCCGGCCGTCTCCATGCTACGGATGCCGGCCCCACTGCGCAACCCGCGTCGGGACGGGCGCGCCCCGGTGGAACCGCCGTCGCACGTGTCTGCGGTCTTGCCCTGTCCGGTATGCTATAGTCCTCCGAAACGGGTCCGGAGCGGCGGCGCGAGACGGGGAGTGCACAGCGGGGATGCAGGCCGGATGAAGCTCGTTATTGCCATCGTCCAGGACTACGACGTCAACCAGCTTTTGGATGCCATCACGCGGGCCGGCTTTCGGGCAACGCGCATCGGGAGCACCGGCGGGTTTCTCCGCGTCGGGAACACTACGCTCCTGATTGGGGTGGAGGACCACGAGGTCGGGCGCGTGCTGCGCCTGATCGAAGAGAACGGTCGCGAGCGGACCGAGATGTTGCACCCGGAGATCATCGGGGACATGCACGAGTGGTACCCCGCGGAGTTGGTGGAGGTCGTCGTGGGGGGTGCTACCGTCTTCATCGTCAACGTCGAGCGGTTCGAGCGATTGTGACCGTGGGGACGAGTCCGATGCCCGGACCCGGCCGGTGCGCCCGCGCGCTCCGGCGTTGGCTCGTGAGCTGTGCGACCGTCGCGGCCATCAACCTGGAGCTCGTCTCCAGCCGCGGGGGAGCCAGGCGGGCTGCTGCTCCGCCACCGTACGTCCGAACGGTGGCGGCCTCGCCGACGGTGGTCCCCTGGCACCCAGGCGAGGTGGTGCTGGCACCCCGGCCCATGGTGCTCGTGCATCCGATGCTCCCCACCGACGACCGTGTGACTCCACGGCCCCGCTCGGCCAACTAACCCGACGACGCCCGCGCAGCCGCCCCGCGCTGGGGCGTGCCTGTGCCGACCTTGCGGGGTGGAGACGTGGGCGCTGAGGAGTGGACGTGGCGGATCGTCGTATGGAGGGGGCACGCGCTCGCCGCGTGCTGGTCGCGTGCCGAGCGGCCGGCGCAGGCCTGGATACGACGGCGGGACCAGGCCCGCGCCCGTCGTCTGCTGCCTGGTCGCCGCGCTAGAGCGTCGCGGCCGAGTGCCCGCTGACGGGCACATCCGCCGGCATCATCGGGCCGAGCAGGCGCTCCATCGCCATGATATGGCTGCACGTGCCCAGGCCCAGCGCCGTGAACGAGTGGCAGGTGCAGGACCACTGCCCGCCGACAAGGCGGACATCGTAGACGTCGTGATCGCCGCGGAACTCGACATGCAGCGACCGGATCTGAGCCCGATCGGGCTCCTCCGCATACCGCCGTGCTTTCTCGATCTTGCCGATCATGCTCGAGTTCACGAGCCTCTCTCCTTTCCGCGGCTGCCGGGATTCGTGCCCGGTCACACCCCGCGACCACTGTTCGCTGGTGTGCTGCCACCTCCCCAATAACAAACGAGCACCACGGCGTGTTGCCGGGTGCTCCCTCACGGCCCTATTCTGACGCTTGGACGACCCCGCATAGTACCGTCGTCCCTTCTCGTCGGCAGGCGATGTCATCACTGATTATACGCGCGCGGCGGTGACAGGGTCAAAGGTACTCGGGTAGCCCTTTAGTACAATGCCTGGGAGTGGTCCGGCGCAGGCGCGACAACAGCAGTGAAGGGATGGCCCCGTGGCAGCGATAGAGCCTTTGAGCGTGGCGATCCTCGCGGGCGGGCAGAGTCGCCGCATGGGCCGCGACAAGGCGCTCCTCGACGTGGGAGGTCGGCCGCTGATCGAGCACGTCATCGAGCGGGCGAGACCGGTGGCCAGCGAGATCATGCTGGTGGCGAGCGATCGCCCCGCCTACGAGCGCTTCGGCCTCCGTATCGTTCCGGACCGGTACCCTCGGAGCGGCTCGCTGGGTGGGATCTATACCGCAGTCGTCGAGGCATCGTATCCGTTCTGTCTGGTCCTCGCCTGCGATATGCCGTTCGTCAACACCGCGCTGCTCCGCTACATGGCGGAGCTCCCCCGGGACTACGATGTGCTGGTCCCCGCCCTGGCAGCGGAGCGCGGCGGCCAGGGAGGCGGGGAGACGCTGGAGACGCTGCATGCCATCTATGCCCGGAGCTGTGCGCCGGCTATCGAGCGCCAGCTTCAGGAGGGCATCCTCAAGGTGATTGCGTTCTTCAGCGAGGTGCGGGTGCGGCGGATCCCCGAGCAGGAGATCCGGCGCTTCGATCCGCATCTGTTGTCCTTCTTCAACGCCAACACGCCGGACGAGTATGAATGGGCGCGCGCTCGTTACGAGAGAGGGAATCAGGACTCGGCAGGCCAGGCGGGCGTGGCGAGCCCGGAGGGACGGGCGTGAGCAGGAGGCGGGCATGACACGGAACGGCGACGTTCGGAGTGGCATTGTCAGTCTCATCACCGACTTCGGGCTGAGCGACTCCTATGTCGGGCAGATCAAGGCGTCGCTCCTGGCGGTGTCTCGGACGCTGCAGGTGGTGGACGTCACGCACCAGATCCCGGCCCAAGACGTGGCGGAGGCCGCCTTCCAGTTGGCGACTGCCTGGAATGCGTTCCCACCGGGCACGGTTCACCTGGTGGTCGTCGACCCGGGGGTGGGGACGCCGCGACGCCCGATCGCGTTTGCGTTCGAGGGGCATCTCTTCGTGACGCCGGACAACGGGCTGGCGTCGTTCGTGCTGCGTGAGCAGCAACCCGAGCAGCTCGTGGTGTTGGACCGTCCCGCGTTTCACCGCCCCTCGGTGTCCAAGACCTTCCACGGCCGCGACATCTTCGCGCCGGTCGCTGCGCACCTGGCGAGCGGGCGGGCGCTCGCCGAGGTGGGGACTGAGGTGCCGCCGCAGTCGTTCGTGCGCCTGCCGTTGCCGGCCGTGGAGCGGGGCGAGCGTGTCGTGCGCGGGCCGGTGGTGTCGATCGACCACTTCGGCAACTGCCGGACGCTGATCCGGCCGGAGGACATTCCCTGGCCGCGGGACCAGGTCTGGGTGCGGTGCGGCTCGGCGGTGGTGCGTCGCATCGAGGAGACCTACGGGTCGGTGCCCGAGGAGCACACGTTGGCGCTGTTCGGCAGCCACGGCGGGTTGGAGATCGCCGTCCGCATGGGGAATGCGGCGCGCGCCTGGGACATCACACCGGGGATGTTCGTGGAGGTCTTCCCCGCTGAGTGAGGTGGTCGAGGGCGCTGCGTCGCCTGGTATACTGGGGCGGCGCGGTCGCCGACCCACCCGGGCCGAGGCGGGCCGGGCGGACCCCGAGCGGAGGAGGAAGGACGAGCGGTGGTCAAGAAGACCAAGTCCCGGCGCAGTGGGCGGCCACGCCTGTCGGAAGCCCAGCTCGAAGCCTACCGGCAGCGGCGAGCACTCCTTGCGGAGGGGGCAGCGCGCGACGCGGGGCCGACGGCGGCCGGGGCCGAGCCGGCCGCGGTGCACGCCACATCGTGGGGACGCGTGGACGAGGAGTGCGCCACCATCCGGTCGGATCTGATCCGCCTGCTCGTCATTACGGCGTTCCTGTTCGCGATCCTGGCGGCCCTCACCTTCGTGCTCAACTAGGTCGCTTCCATCTGGTACAGACGAACAGCCCCGGCCGGGCGGCCGGGGCTGTTGCGTGTGGCGCCTCATTCGGCGAGGGGAACGTCGTCCTCCTCGTCCGGGGCAGCCACCAGGAAGTCGTCCTCCTCTTCGGCCTCGTCGAGCTCCGGCACGAGAGCCTCGGTCTCCTCCGGCTCTTCCTCTCCGAGCTCTTCCTCTTCCTCCTCGTCGGCATCGAGCAGGAGGTCCGGCGCGAGCTCGCGTGCGGCGCGCCCGGTGTCCCGGATGTACGGTCGCGGCGGCGGCATCTTGGCCTGGCGCGGGAAGGCGAGGTGCTCCGGGGCGTTCGGATCGCGGTACGTCTCGCGCAGGATGATCCGCACGGTGTCGTCGTTGACGGCGACGACGTACGCCTGGTAGCGGTTGCCCGCGTCAAGGAGGGTCAGCAGGCGCATGGCGATGCGGGGCTCGAGCTGCCCCAGCCGCTGCCCGTCCATGGTGTAGACGTGCACCGTCTGGCCCTCGCGACGCAGCTCCACCTCATCGGCGGGCGTCACCCGATTGCGCACCGCGGCCGGGCCAGGCCGGACGAGGTCGGTGACGTAGGTCTTGCCCACCTCTTCGATGAAGACACGTGCCTGGATCGCTGCTGGTGTCTGGGGGGGTGGACCATCCGGCGCCGCCTTCTCCAGCCGCTCCAGGTTGCGCTGGGCGATGACGTTCCCCGGATCAAGGTTGAGCGCCTCGCGATAGGCCTGGATGGCTTCGGCGATGCGGCCCAGCTCCATCAATGCCTTACCGAGCCGGTTGTGCGCGTCCACGTCGCGGGGCGCATGCTCCAGGATAGCCCGGTTGAGCTTGACGGCGTCCTCCCAGCGGCCCTCCACCGCGGCGCGCCGCGCCTCCTCGGCTTGGCGCCTCAGTGTCCGACTGCGTCCATCAGGTTGATAGGCCGTCAATGGCTTCGACCACCATCTCTACTCCGGCGAGGCCGTGCTCGCGTACGGCCACCGGCTCGCCCAGCAGATACCAGGGCGACGCCTCGGTGATCCGCACGTCCACGAACTTGCCCTTCCAGTCACCTGCTGCCTCGAAGAAGACGAGATCGTTGCCGCGCGTCCGCCCGCGCCAGCGCCCCTTGGCCATGCCATCGACGAGGATCTCGAAGGTCGTGCCGACGTAGCCGCGGTTGCGCTCGCCCAGGATGCTGGCCTGCAGCCGCTCGACGGCCTGGTGCCGGCGGCGCTTCTCGTCCCACGGAATGTCGTCCTCCCAGCGGGCCGAGAGGGTGCCCGGGCGCGGCGAGTACATGGCCACATGGACCTTGTCCAGGCGGAGCTCGGCGAGGAGCTCGAGCGTCCGCTGGAATTGGGCCTCGGTTTCGCCGGGGAAGCCGACGATGATGTCGGTAGAGATCGTCACGCCGGGGATCGTGCGGCGGATGAACTCGATGCGCTCCCGGTAGAAGTCGACGGTGTAGGTGCGACGCATGCGCCGCAGCACCTCGTCGTCGCCGGCCTGCACCGGGAGGTTGATGTGCTCACACACCTTGGGCAGCGTCGCCACCGCCTGGACGATCCGGTCCGACATGTACTTCGGGTGCGAGGTCAGGAACCGCACGCGCTCGATCCCCGGCACGTCGTTGACCGCGGCGAGAAGGTCCGCGAGGTCCGGGCCGCCGGGGAGATCGTGCCCGTAGGCGTTGACCGTCTGGCCGAGGAGCGTCACCTCCTTCACGCCCCGCTCGCTGAGCCGCCTGACCTCGTCGACGATCTCCTGCATCGGCCGGCTGCGCTCGCGGCCCCGGCGATAGGGCACGATGCAGTAGGAGCAGACGAAGTTGCAGCCGTAGATGATGGGGACGAAGGCGGTGACGTCGGAGCCCGCCGAGTCCGCCTGGTAGAAGTGCGGCAGCTCCGCCAGGTCGGTATCGACGTGGGCCAGCTCCGGGGCAATCTCCACCAGCCGCTCGAACTGGGACGGACCGTAGAAGAGATCCACGTGCGGGAAGCGCTCGGCGAGCCGCGCTTCCTGCCCGGTTACCATGCAGCCGGTGAGGGCGATGCGGAGGTCGGGGCGGACGCGCTTGATCCGAGCCAGCGACCCGAGCTTGCCCGCGACCTTGTCCTCGGCGGCCTGGCGCACGACGCAGGAGTTGACGATGATGACGTCGGCTTCCTCCTCGATGTGGGTCTGGAGATACCCCGCTTGACTGAGCAGCGCGGCCGCCTTCGCCGACTCGGCCTCGTTCATCTGGCAGCCGATGGTCCAGATGCAGTAGCGCTTCACGCCACCTGCGCTCGAGGTCTCGGCTGGTGCGGCGCGGCGCTGGGTCAGTGGGATCACGGAGCTCCTCCGATGCTTCAGCACAGGGACCGGGCCAGCGATCGTCCGGGCGCGAATTATACCCCTATCACGGCGCAGGGGGGAGCTGGCGGGGCGCGGGCCGCGACTGCGCCGGGCGCCGCTCGCGCGCCCGCAGCGCGGCGGCCGCGGCACTCGCCCGGCTGAGCGCTCCGGCGTGTGACACAGGGGCAAATGCGCAGTAAAACGGGCACATGTTGCGTGATGAGTCAAGTGGCGAGAGTGAGTGTACGGACACGCTGGCGTCGCGATCCGATTGTGCTAGAATGCGGCCGGAACATCTGACGACCTCGACCCCCATGGAGCCGGGAAGCGCCCGACAGCGTCCGAAGCGGGAGGGATGAACGTTCGGTGCCGGCTCCGTGGTTCCCGATCTCTGCAGGCTGAACTTACCTGGCCACGATCGAAGGGGCGCCACAGTGACCCAGCGCAAGTGCGGGACGTGCCGTCACTTTGAAGAGGGGGGGCTGGCCGGTTCAGGGTGGTGCCGGCATCCGCTGCGGCAGGATCTCCAGCACATGGTGTTGGTTCGCCGATCGGAGCTGGCCTGCCGCAATGGCTGGGATCAAGACCTGTGGGAGCCGCCTGAGCAGCGGGCGTCGACCCCTGCCAGCGAGGCTCCCGTGGCGCCAGACCGCGTCAGGGATGGGGGCGGCGGCCCACGCGACGGGGCTCGCCACGAGCGGCCGGACCCGCGCGAAACGATCACGGCGACGTCCTTCCTGCCTGGGCGAAGCCAGCCCGCCCCGCCGCGCCGAGCGGTGCCGGCGGTGCAGCCCGAGCCGCGCCTGTCGCCCGAGACCGAGGCGTCTCCCACACGCCGGGCAGAGTTCTCCCGGCCCGCGCGGGCGCCTCGGCGGCCGCTGGATCCGCCGAGCGCGGGCGAGGCAGGCGGCACCGGGTTAGCGCGGTCGGACCCGTCGCCGGTAGCCCCGGCCGCGGAGGACGCCCGTCTCCGACGCTCGAATCGTCTCACGACGGTGTCCCGGCGCTCGGTACCGTTGCGCGTTGGCGGGGTGGCGGCCTGGGCTGCCCCGGACCTGCACGACCCCCTCGAGGACAGCCTCGTGACTCGGCGCCCGCTGACACCCCGGCCGGGCATCCCCGCCGCGCCGTCGCCGCAGGAGCGGCCGGCCGAGGGCGCGCGATCGCACGATGCGGGGCGGCCGGCGGACCCCGGCAGCTACCCGGGAAGCTGGGTGCAATCACGCAGCGGCTCCACCGAGCCCTTCCCGCTCGTCCCGTCCGCCGCGCCCCGCTCAGCGCCGGCTCCGGAGGCGAGCGGGGCGGCCGCATCGCCCGGCATCCCGGTCCGCGAAACCGGGGTGGAGGAGGAAGAGGGCGACGCGCCGGTGAGCGTGTCCTTGATGGACACGCCCGCGGGGACACTGCCGCGCTGTTGTCGCACGTGTCGCGATTTCCGTCCGGCGGGTGCGGGAGATCGCGGTTGGTGTCATAATCGATACGCGTTCGAGCACCCGCAGATGGTGGACGCGAACGCACTCGCCTGCGAGAGCACGATCGGGACGTGGTGGGTCCCCGCCGACGATTGGTGGCTGCAGAAGGCGGATATCGCGCATCACGGACGCCCGACTCCGATCGTCGATGAGTACCTGCACCGGCTGCTCGAGGAGCGGACGAGTGGCCGGAAGCGGGAAGCGCGCTAGGAGCGGGCGCGCGGCGATGGGGCCGCGACCGGGCAGCTCACCCGGGACCCCTGCTGCAAGGGGACAGGGTGAGGAAGGGGAGCAGACAGGGAGCTCATGTCCGAATTCGGAGAACTGCTGCGGCATGCCCGTGCGTATAAGGGCGTGACCCTGCGGGACGCTGAGCGGGCGACCCGGATCAACCGGCATCACCTGGCGGCCCTGGAGCGGGAGGAGTTCGAGGAGCTCCCTCCGCTGATCTACGCGCGCGGCATCGTGCGCAACTATGCGCAGTACCTGGGCCTGGACCCGGTCGCCGTGCTGGCGCTGTTCGAAGAGGTGCATGGGCAGCGGAGCGGCGGGTTCCGCGTGGTGCCAGCCGTCAAGCCGCTCAACATCCCGTCGCACTGGGCGCCCAACTTCGCCATCATCGCGTTCATGGTGATCATGTCGGCGGTCATCTTCGCCTGGCTGTACGGTGCCTTCTTTTCGCCGCCGGACACGGTGCCCACCGAGCAGCCGGGTCTGGCGGGGCAGGGTTCACCCGGAGCCACCCCGCCGGCATCGCCGGAGTCGCCGGGGCTCGCTCCGACGGCCACGGGGACGGCCGAGCGCGAGGCCGCCACGGTCACGCCGGTGGCCTCGCCGATGCCGCCCGTGGTGGCGGCGACGCCTGAGCCGACGCCCACATCGACCCAGCAGCCGACGCCGACGCCGACCACACACCGGTTCGCGATCACGGCCACCAACTCGGTGTGGGTGCAGGTCACCGTCGACGGCTCGGTCGTCTTCTCCGACGTCCTTGGTGCCGGGCAGACGCGGACCTTCGAGGGCCAGCAGATGTACGTCACGTCGGGCAACGCGCCCTTCATCCGGGTCAGCGTCGACGGCGTGGACCAGGGACCGCTGGGGACGACCTGGGATGCCTCACGGACCTACCCCGCTTCGTAGGGCGGCCGCGCGGATCGTCTCGTCGCCGGACGGGTCCCAACGCGTAGCAGCGTGCGGCCGAATCACGCGTCCGCGACCGGCCGGTTGCGGCGGCGCAGTGCCTCGCCCGCCTCGGCCGGCACGATGACCTGAACGGCCGCGGGGTGCACCCGCAGCTCGATCGGCGTGGTGCCGGCATAGTCGCCATCCAGTTCGACCGGCGCGGGCGGGGCCGCGTCGATCCGGATCTCGCGTCCACGCAGGTGGCGCAGGTGGCGCGAGCGCTCCACCCGACCGGCCAGGAACCAGAGAACCAGCGTGATCATGCCCCAGAAGTTCGGCGGGGTGAAGATACAGACGTCGAGCACGCCGTCATCATGCCGAATCCCCTCACCGACGCGGAACCACGGATCGAGGACGAACGACCCATTGGCGACCAGGACCATGCGGGCCCGTGTCTCCTCGGTCGTCCCATCGACCGTGACGCGGTAGTGGAACTCCGGGGCGCGCAGGTGCTTGAGCGCGGGCGGCACGTAGGCGAGCCAGCGCGCGATGCGCTTGAGGGAGGGCTGCGCGCCGCGCATGATCAGCGCGTCGAAGCCGCTGCCCCCCATGTGGACGAGCGCCCGGCCCCCGGCGACCGCAACGTCGAGCGCCCGCGTCCGGTGCGGGTGGAGGAGGAGACGGGCGGCCGCCGGGGGCCGGAGCGGGATCCCGAGCGCCCGCGCG
>JASBVL010000049.1 GCA_029961075.1 Sphaerobacter sp. | reverse complement strand
GCGAGTGCCGCCTCCCGGGGCGAGAGCGGCAGGAAGCCGGCCACGCCGAGCAGGAGCCCGGCGGCCCGCGCGCGCCGCTCCCACGGCGGCTGGCCGGCGAGCCGCGCCTCCAGGTCGGGGTAGGGCAGCCGGTCGGCCACCGCCCGCATCCCCTCGCGGTTCCGGCTGTAGCCCAGGGCGTCGAGGAGGCGCGCGTAGAGCACCTGCCCCGGCGGCGCCGCGCTCAGGGCCTGGGCCAGGCTGGCCACCTTCCCGGCGAGCCGCGCGTCGCCCGCGGCCTCCCAGACCCGCACCAGCGCCGCGGGGCGGGTCGCGGCCACGGCCGGCGCACAGTGCGCGAAGCCGATGGCGCCCAGCGGGCGGAGCGCCGGGGCGGGCCGAAACGCCTCGACCGGGCCGAGCAGGTAGGGCCGCAGGGCCAGGGTGGCGACGGTGCTCCCATCCTGCCGCCGTGCGGGGCGCCCGGGATCGTCGTCCAGCACCACATGGAGCACCACATCGTTGTACGCCGGGTCGCGGTGGTGGCCGTGCTCGTACCAGCCCGCGGCGCGCCGATGCACCTCGACCGACCCGCTCACCAGCCGCCCGCCGAGGTCGAGCAGCGCGCCGGTGAAGTCCGGGCCCGCCCCGTGGGTCCAGACGCCGCGGTAGACCACGCGCACGTCGCGGCCGTCCGTCGTGCGCAGCCGGTCGGCCAGCCACTGGGCGTGCCAGATTTGCGCAAGGATGATTTCTTCGATCAGTGCCATGGTGCGCGCAGTATCCCACTCGGCGACGCCGGCCACAACCGCGCGGGTGCGGTCGTCCCCCTGCGGAGCGGCCGGGGTGCAGCCGTCGCGGGCCGCGGGGAGCGCCGCGGCGGCAGCTCGGCCTGGCGCGAGATAGCCAAATTGGGCTAGCGCCGCATCCCCAAGATGGGCTACTCGTTGTATGGTATGCCGGACAGCAGGCCGACGGAGCGGTCTTGGGCAGTGGCATTCATGCGGGCTGGGGTGAGCCGCGCGGGACTGGTGGCACGCCGTCAGAGGTCGGGCGTCGCGGCGCCTAGCCAGCCGTAAGGGGGAGTGGCATGAACGGGGCAGAGCAGAGCCATGCCGTGGCGCGACCGTCACGGCAGCGGATCGGCCCCGCCCTACGCGAGCTGCGGGCGCGGCGCGGCTGGACCTTGGCGGACCTCGCGCACCGGGCGGGCGTCTCTCGTTCGCAGGTCTGGCGAGTGGAGCAGGGACGGAGCGTTCCCTCCTACCTCACCCTGGCGCGCCTCGCCGCGGCGCTGGGCGTCGAGGTCACCTACTTCACGGCCTTCGAGACCACCGCGTCCGAGCTCGACCGCGATCTCACCGCCTATCTCGACCGCCTCGGCATCCCCCGGGACACCTGGGGCGAGTTCCGCCACCTCGGCATCGAGGCGCGGGGTGCCCTCGTGGACGCGCTGCGACGCCTGACCGGGCCGCAGGAGCGCTCCGTCGCGGGGCAGCGCGCCGTGGAGGCCGCCCTCGTCACCCGCGGCTTGCCCGCGGCGATCCCGGCGATCCTGGAGGGCATTGCCGAGGTCGGCCTCGGCCCGCTGGCGTTCACGCAGTCCTGGATGCGGGTCGAGGAGCTCCCGGGGGATCGCCTGTGCCTCGTCGACCGGCTCTCGACCATCGCGGACGCCCCGGGCATCGATCACCTGCAGACCTTCCGGCTCCTCCACGGTGTCGAGCCGCCCGACCCTCGGCTGCTGACGTGGTGGTGGACGGCGGCGCGCTCGGCCCTGGCGACCACCCTGCAGGCGCATGAGTCGCGGGTCATCTACCCGATGGCCACCATCGAGCGCTATCTCGCGACCGGCGAGTGGGGCATGCGCTTCCCGTTCGCGAGGTCGGTGGTCCGCGCGCACGCGGAGGCAACGATCGCGTTCCTGCGGCGCAATCCGCGCTACCGGGTCGGGCTCCTCGACGGGTCCCCGCCGCTCGGCTTCCTGGTCAAGGAGACCGGCGGGGCCCTCGTCTTTCCGCTCCGCGAGATCGATCCCGCGCAGCCGCCGCTCCAGCGGATCGGCCTGCATTTCTCTGGCCGGGAGGCCGCGGGTCGCCTCCGCGAGTATTTCGACGCGCTGTGGGAGTCGATCCCGCCCGAGCGCCGAGACACCGAGGCCGTCATCGCCTGGTTCGAGGCGGCGCTGGCCCGGCTCGAAGCAGCGGTGGAGCGGGAGGACCCCGCTCCCGAGCGGTGAGCCGGCGGGCCTTCGTGCCATCTGCGCGCCTGGCTGTCCTCCTGAGCGGAGGGCCGCGCAGCGCTTTGGCTCCCGTGATCGGTCCGGTGGGCCGGTCGGGGCGGGGCGGTACTCCGTTCGGGACCAGCCCCGCCCCGACCGGAGGTGGGTCCTTCGTCGCGCCGCGCGGGATGACCGGCAACGCGGCACCGTGACGATGCCCCCATCACGCCGGTCGGAGCATGCAGGCTCACACAAACCCGCCCGGCCGCACGCCGCCCCGGCGTGCCCGTTGGCGGCGGCGCGGGGCCGCCCGTCCGCGGATCACGCGACGCGCGCCACCGCCCACGCATGACGCATCCCACCCCCGCCTTTGACAGACTTGCTCCGGAGAGTACTATTGCAGGACCACGACACGCAGCCCGATCTGCCTTGGAGCAGCCCTTGCGGTAGTCAGGGGCGCGTCGTGAGCCAACGAGTCAACCCCATGTGAGGAGCATGAGTGCTATGACCAAGCCGCGGACCCTCGGTGAACTTCGGGAGAGCGGCTACCAGGTGCTCTCCGTCCGAGAGGAGATGCGTAAGAACCTGATCGCCAAGCTCCGCACCGGGGAGCCGATCTTCCCGGGTGTGCTGGGCTACGAGCACACCGTCATCCCGCAGGTCGAGAACGCCATCCTCTCGGGCCAGGACATCATCTTTCTCGGCGAGCGCGGGCAGGCCAAGACCCGCATGGCGCGTAGCCTGATCAACCTCCTCGACGAGGAGATCCCGGCCGTCGCCGGGAGCGAGATCAACGACAACCCCTTCGCCCCGGTCAGCCGCTACGCCCGGGACCTGATCGCGGAGCGGGGCGACGACACGCCCATCGTGTGGATCCGGCGTGAGGAGCGCTACGCCGAGAAGCTGGCGACCCCCGACACGACCATCGCCGACCTGATCGGCGAGGTCGACCCGATCAAGGTGGCCGAGGGGCGCTATCTCGCCGACGAGCTGACGATCCACTACGGGCTCATCCCGCGCACGAACCGCGGCATCTTCGCCATCAACGAGCTGCCGGACCTCGCCGAGCGCATCCAGGTCGGCCTGCTCAACATCCTCGAGGAGCGCGACGTCCAGATCCGCGGCTACCGGATCCGGCTGCCGCTCGACGTCTACGTCGTCGCCAGCGCGAACCCGGAGGACTACACCAACCGTGGGCGCATCATCACCCCGCTGAAGGACCGCTACGGCTCCCAGATTCGGACCCACTACCCTGAGACCATCGATCTCGAGATCGAGATCATGGAGCAGGAGCGGCGGCGCTTTGACACCGACGGGGTGGAGGTCATGGTGCCCGATTTCGTGCGCGAGATCGTGGCCGAGGTGACCCATCTGGCGCGGCGCAGCCACGACATCAGCCAGCGCTCGGGCGTCAGCGTGCGCATGTCGATCGCCAACTACGAGAACGTCATCAGCAACGCGGTCAAGCGGGCGATCCGCCTTGGCGAGACGTACGCCGTCCCTCGCATCAGCGACCTGCACGCCGCCGTGGCGTCGACGACCGGCAAGATCGAGCTGGAGGCGCTGGGCGAGGTCCAGGAGGATCGCATCGTCGCCAAGCTCCTGCAAGGCGCGGTGCTGACCACGTTCAACCGCCACTTCTCCGTGCGCGACTTCGACGACCTGGTGCTGGCGTTCGAGAATGGCCTGACCGTCGAGACGTCCGACATGATGCCCGCCATGCAGTACGTGCATCAGGTGTCCCACCTGGACGGGTTCCGGGAGGCGGCCGCCCGGCTCGGAGCCGCCGGCAACCCGAGCGCGATCGCCTCCGCCGTCGAGTTCGTGCTGGAGGGCCTGCACCTCAACCGCCGCCTGAACAAGGACACCAGCGGGCGCACCGGCGTGCGCTACCGGGGATAGGACACCATGAACGCTTACGCTTCCGCGCATCGCTACTCACGCTGGGACGGCACGCAGCGCATCGAGCCCTTCGACCCGGACCAGATCATGGACGCCATCTCCGACGACGTCCTGGCGGACGGCGACCTGACGCGCGCCCTGCAGCGGCTCTTCCGCTGGGGCACCGAGTCGCAGGACGGCCAGGGGATGCGCGGCATGCGCGACCTGCTGGAGCGCGTCCGGCAGACGCGCCAGCGGGAGATGCGCCGCTACGACCTCGGCTCCGTGCTCGAGGACATCGCGCGGCGGCTGGACGACGTGATCGAGACCGAGCGCGCCGGGATCGAGCGGCGCCTGGCGCAGGCGCGCGCGCAACCGCGGCCGCCGGCGGCCGACACGCCGGCCGAGCCGTCGGCGGCGGGCCAGACGGGCGAGCCGGACGAGACGGCAATGGGTGAGGACGCGGCGGGCGACGAGCACCTCCAGCGGCTGCTCGAGCGGATGGCGGCCCGTAACCTGGAGGTGCTGGACGCGCTGCCGCCCGATCCGGCCGGGCGGATCAAGGGGCTGCAGGACTACGACTTCATGGACCCGGGCGCCCGGCAGAAGTTCCAGGAGCTGCTGTCGATGCTGCAGCAGCAGATGCTGCAGCAGACCTTCCAGGGGATGCAGCAGGCCATCCAGCGCATGACGCCCGAGGATATCGCCGACATGCGGCAGATGCTCCGCGAGTTGAACGAGATGCTCGAGGAGCGCGCGCGCGGCGGCCAGCCCGACTTCGAGCGCTTCATGCACAAGTTCGGGCACTACTTCGGGCCGAACATCGACAGCCTCGACGACCTGCTCGACCACCTGGCGCGGCAGATGGCCGCGATGCAGAGCCTGCTCGACTCGATGACGCCGGAGATGCGCGCCCAGCTCCAAGACGCGCTCGAGGCGGTGCTGAGCGACCCTGGCATCCAGCAGGAGTTGGCCCAGCTCGGTGAGAACCTCGGCCGGCTGCTGCCGGACAACCCCTACCACCGGCCGTTCTCGCTCAGCGGCGACGAGGAGTTGACGCTGGGCGAGGCGATGCGGCTCATGGAGCGCCTGCGCGAGCTGGAGGAGATCGAGGACCAGCTCCGCGGCGTCCGCGACTGGCGCGACCTGGAGCACGTCGACCACGACAAGATCCGCGAGCTGCTCGGGGACGACGTGGCGCAGGACGTCGACCAGCTTCGGCAGCTCACCAAGGTGCTGGAAGACGCCGGGTACATCCAGCGCACCCGGCGCGGCTACGAGCTGACGCCGCGCGGCGTGCGCAAGATCGGGCAGAAGGCGCTGCACGACATCTTCCAGCACCTGAAGAAGGATCGCTTCGGCCAGCACCCGCTGGAGCGCGCCGGGCGCGGCGGCGAGCGCACCGACGACACCAAGCCCTACGAGTTCGGCGATCCCTTCCTGCTCGACCTCCCCAAGACCGTCATGAACGCGGTCTACCGCGACGGCGCGGGCAGCCCGGTCCGGCTCCGGCCGGACGACTTCGAGGTGTTCCGCACCGAGCTGGTCACCCGGTCGTCCACCGTGCTCATGGTCGACATGAGCCGGTCGATGCTCTACAACGGCTGCTTCACCGCGGCCAAGAAGGTCGCGCTGGCGCTCGACAGCCTCATCCGCTCCGCCTTCCCCCGCGACCAGCTCTACATCGTGGGGTTCTCCTACGTAGCCACGGAGCTGAAGCCGTCGATGCTGCCCGGCATCAGTTGGGACGAGTACAACTACGGCACCAACATGCAGCACGGCTTCATGCTGGCGCGGCAGCTCCTGGCGCGGCACAAGGGGGGCAACAAGCAGATCATCGTCATCACCGACGGCGAGCCGACGGCCCACTTCGACGGCACGCAGGTCCGGTTCGCCTACCCGCCGACCTATCAGACGCTCCAGGAGACGCTCAAGGAGGTCGCGCGCTGCACCCGCGAGCAGATCGTGATCAACACCTTCATGCTGGAGCGCAGCCCGTACATGGCGGGGTTCGTCAGCGAGATGGCGAAGATCAATCGCGGGCGTGCCTTCTTCGCGACGCCCGACCATCTGGGGGAGTATATTCTGGTCGACTATGTGGCGAACAAGCGGACCCGCGTGCGCGCGTGACCGAAGGCGGTGCGACGGCGCGGGGCCGCTCGGTCGGTGAGGGCGAGAGGGGTGAGGGCGGGTGAGCGGTACCCAGGGCGACCGGCTGTATCGACTGGAGGATATCCTGCGGGCCATCGGGCGCTACATCGACCAGAACAAGATCGAGGACGTCATCCTGCTCCAGTCGGATGACGGCATTCTCCTCCGCGGCTTCCGCCGGCCGGGCCCAGGCCAGCCGGGTGGCACGCTGGTCCACCACTTCTTCACCGCGGCCGACCTCAAGGCGATCGACGAGGAGGCGCGACGGCGCCGCGGCACCGGGTCGCGACTCTTCCGCTAGCACGGCACGGGGGTCGCTCGCGGCCGGGGGCGGCATCGGACCCACACCAGGAGCGACGTGGCTGGTCCCCGTATCGGCCGCGTGTGTTGTATTCGCCGAGCGTCCCGTTCGCGGTGCCGTACCACGTCGGGGTCACGGCTGGGTAGTGGGGCCCGGCCTCGCGAGCGGCCGGATGCCGCGTGACCGGTCCCGACGGCGCACCCGGTCCCCCCGTGCGCACGCGGGACTGCGGCCGGTGCGGTCCAGGCGTGGCTGCCCGCCAGGACTCACCATCGCCGCCGCTGTCCCACCGGGGGCGATGGTCGTAGCCGGCGAGCGCCGTCGCCCCACCAGGGCCGGGATACCCGCGGGGTCCCGAAACGAGCCCTCCTCGATCGCCTGCGCCAACCGTCGCCTCGTGTCGGGAGCGCCGCGGCGGCGCGCCCCAATCGCCCACTCCCGCGGAGGCTGCCATCGCCTCGCACGGGCACATCGACGCGTTTTGACACGTGTGGCGCCGTGCCCGTATCATCCACGAGGGTGTCGTTGCCGCGGCAGCGAGGTCCGGCGATTGGCACCTCCCTGCCGGTGCGTGTGCCCCAGGGCCGCAGGGCACACGGGGACCCAATCTTGCGTATCCCTCGCCTGGCGACCGGGCCGGACACCCTCGCCACGCGGCGGTGTGGTGCCGAGGAGTCGACCACCTGCGCCGCGTCGCCTCCCGGTTGAGACGACGCGGTCCGATACCCATTCCCAAGCTGTGGCATGTGCACGGATCATCGCACAACCCTCTCCTTGTCTGCGCATCAGACAGGGCCGTCATCGCAGATTTCGTGATGCGTTACACAGATACAGGAGGGCAGGGGCTCAATGACGCAGGCGCGTGTCGGTGTTATTGGCTACGGGGTCGTCGGCGAAGCGACGGCCAGGCTCTTCGATCAGCCGGCTATCTTTGATCCGCCGAAGGGATACGACGACCCCAGGGTGCTGATGGATTGCGACATCATCTTTCTGGCCGTGCCGGTGCCGACCGAGCTGGGGAAGAATGACCTGAGTATCGTACACGAGGTGTTGGACAGGATCACGCCGATCCTGCGGCCGGACCAGATCATCGCGGTGCGGTCGACGGTCCTGCCGGGCACAGTCCGGGCGCTCCAGGCGCAATACTCCGGTGTTCGGTTCGCATCGAACCCGGAGTTCCTGCGTGCCCACCGCGCCTTCGAGGATGCGCGCCACCCGTATCGCGTCGTGATCGGTGCGGACGAGCCTGAGGTCGCCGTGCGGGTCGCCGATGTCTACCGGCCGCGGCTCGACCCGCGGGTCGAGTTCGTCCTGACCGACAGCCGCACGGCCGAGATGATCAAGTACGCCGCGAACGTCTTCCTGGCACTCAAGATCTCCTACATGCACGAGATCTGGGATGCGTGCCGCGCCCTGGAGATCGACTACGAGGTCGTGAAGCGCGGCCTGGCGCTCGACCCGCGCATCGGCGACGGCGAGGCCAACGAGGAACTGGACGTTCGCCCCGCCCAACTCGGCTTCGACGACGAGTGCCTGCCGAAGGACCTCGCCGCGTTTATCGGATTCCTCCGCGACGAGTTGGGGTTGCCGGCCACGCTGCCCCAGGCGACCGCAACGGTCAACGCAGAGATGCTCTCCCGCCGGATGGCGCTGGGCGACTGACCGTGGCCCCAGCAGGCGCGGCCGGCACGGCGTCCCGGGCGCCGGGGGCCGCCACCGGGTCGCGTCCGAGCACGGACCGGTAGAAGGAGACCGTCTCGGCCGCGATCCGGTCCCACCCGACCTCGCGGCGCAGCCGACGCTCGAGGTCGTCCCCATCGGCCGGGAGCCGATCGAGCGTCTCGAGCGCGCGCCGCAAGGTCGCCGGGGTCAGCCCCTGGTCGTACGTCATCACCCATCGTTCACCGAAGCGCTGCCGCAGCTCCCCCATCGAGCCGCGCCCGGGCACGAGCACCGGGCGCCGGAATGAGAGGGCAAGCAGCGCCGAGCCGGAGTTGAGGATCTCCTCGTAGGGCAGGACGACCAGGTCCGCCGCGTTGAGGAAGACCTGCAGCCGGGCGTCCGGGATCAAGGCGAGGTGGGTCTGCACGCGGGGATCGCGCTGGGCCGCGCATCGGACCTCGGCTGCCAGTGCCGGATCGTTCGGCAGCCCGGCGACGACCAACCGCAGGTCCGGATCCGGCAGCGCGCCGACGCAGTCGATCAGCCGGGTGACGTTCTTGTACCGCCGCACCTGCCCGATGAAGAGCAGCACGCGGTGGTGGGGGTCCAGCCCCAGCGCGGCGCGCGCCGCCGCCCCGTCCAGGGTGTTGGGGTAGGCGTCGATGTAGTGCCCGTGCGGGATCACCGCCAGCGGCAGGTGCCCCAGCCGCGCGAAGCGCCGCCGCGCTGCCGCGGCGCTGCTCTCGCTCAGCGCAATGGCCCCGTCGATCTGATCCACCACCCAGTGGCGCAGCCACGCCTCGACCGCGGGATACAGCCGCTCGTGCGACATCAGGTTGTGGATGGTCCAGACGAGACGGATCCCCCGCAGCTTGGCCCAGCGGATGAGCGCCGCCAGAGCCCCTACCTTGGCCAGCATCTCCGCGCGCCGGGTGATGCGCAGGAACTTCTCCGGCCAGTGCATATGCCAGATGTCCCAGAGCTGGAACATCAGCGCGCCCGGCGTGAACTCGCCGACCACGACGCGCGGGTCGCATGCGGTCAGGTGGGTCGACAGCAGCCAGTTGTACGGGTTATAGGGCCGATTCCGGCAGGCAGGCCAGGCAAGCACACGCAGCGATGCCTCGGGCACCGACGACCTCCTCGATGCGGATGACGTGTCACGTACGAGATGCTGTGCGGGCCAGGTGGCGTGGCCGCGAGCGGCCGCGCGCGTGCCACCGCTGAGCTGGGAGGCGGCCGCACGGAATGACCATAGCCGAGGAGCGCACGGGTGACCAGCCCCACCATCACGCGGGTGCTGTCCATGGCGATGAGCGGGCCGGCGGGCCGCTGCTCCGAGGCGAGGACACGGGACGGACCGCGGCCCGTGGTGATCCGGAGCTAGGGCAGGGTGTAGATCCACTCCCGCGTGCCGTACTTGGTGCGGATGAGCTCGCCCGCCTCCTCCATCTCCGCCGCGGTCACCTGGCCCTCTGCCAGGCCACCGCACCAGCGGGCGAAGGTCTCGATCATCCGCTCCACGATCACGTCGCGCGGGAGGTTCGTCTGCTGGCGAATGGGGCCGACGCGCTTGGCCGCGCTGGTGATGCCCTTGTCGCTCAGCTTCTCCTTGCCGATGCGCAGGACCTCCAGCATGCGGTCGGAGTTGAGGTCGTACGCCAGCGTGGCGTGGTGGAGCACGGCGCCGAAGCGCCGCGCCTGCGCCGCACCGCCGATCTTGCCGCCGCTCGACGTCATGTCGTTGATCGGCTCGTACCAGGCATCGATCCCCAGCGAGCGGAGCGCCTCGATGGCCCAGGCATCCAGGAAGGCGTAGGACTCGACGAAGGACATGCCGGCGACCAGCTCCTGGGGGGCATACAGGGAGTAGGTGATCACGTTGGGCGGCTCGACGAACATCGCGCCGCCGCCGGTGAGCCGCCGCATGATCTGGATCCCGTAGCGTCGCGCGGCCGCCTCATCGACCTCATTCCGCACCGATTGGAAGCGCCCGATGACCACCTCCGGCTCGATGCGCCCCCAGAACCGCAGCGTCGGGTGGCGCTCCCCCGCGCCGACCCGCCGGGTGAGGACCTCGTCGAGCGCGTGGTTGACCGGCGCGGCCACCGGGAGCGGCCGGATCAGGTGCCAGCGGTACGCGCTCCAGCGGGATCGATCACTCATGCCAGGGCCCTCCGCACGGCGCGCGCGACCGCCTCCGGGGAGAAGCCGACCATGACCACGTCGGGGGCCAGGGCGGCGCGCACGCGCGCGGCGATGGCCGCCTCGTCCAGGTCGGCGGGCATGCCCTCGATCGCGGCGGTGATGGCGGTCAGGGCCTCGGCGGGCTCGAGGAAGAAGTCGCCGCTCACCTGCGCTCCCACGACGCGACCGTCACGGACCTCGCAGTCGACGACGACCAGCTTGCCGCCGGGGGTCTTGTACTCTCCGTGCACGGCTGGGCTCCCCGTAGTGGCGCGAGCGACCGGCCCGGGGGCACCGGTGCGGCCGGCCCCCACCCGCGTGTTATGCCAAACCTCCCCGGCCGGCGCAAGGCGGCGCCTACGCCTGCCGCGGGGCGACGTTGACCGACTGCACCGCCGCACTCGCCAGCATCGCGTCGATGACGAAGGCCCTGGCGGCCAGGATCTGGTCGGTCATCACGCGCTCGGCCCGCTCGCCATCGCCCGCCGCGAGGGCGTCTACCAGGTCGTGGTGCTCGTGGTACGCCTCCTCGTTGCGATCGCGCAGCAGGTGGCTCATGTGATGCACCCGCTCGACCTTGTCGAGCAGATCGCGGATCGCGCGGGCGAGCATGCTGTTGCCCGACGCCTCGGCCACGGTCGCGTGGAACTCGGTGTTGGCGGCCAGGAAGGCGGCGGCGCTGTCGCGGTCGCCGGTCTCGTAGCGGGCCTGCGCCAGCGCCGTGAGGCGCTCGAGCAGCGCGGCGTCGATGCGCCCCGCCGCCAGCCGCGCCGCCGGCGGCTCGAGCAGCAGGCGCAGCTCGAACAGCTCATTGACGTACTTGAGCGTGATCGGCGCGATGACGTAGCGGTTCCGCGACAGGCTGTGGATCAACTGCTCCTGGTAGAGCCGCTTGAGCGCGGCGCGCACGGCGGCGCGCCCGACGCCGAAGCGGGTGCCGAGCTGCTCCTCGGTCACCTGCTGCCCCGGCTCCAGCTCGCAGCGGATGATGCTGCGCTTGATCGCCACGTAGGCGGCCTCGGCCAGCACGCCGGCCCCGCGGCCCGATGACGCGCCCGACGGCGCGCCCGTCACCCTCCTGCTCATAACCCCTCCGTCTACATCCGCAGCGGAACTCTACATCGCCGCGCGCGCACGTGGAAGTGTCTGATCTCTCTCGTGCCATGCGGAGCGGGGATGCCGAGTTGTCCCCGCGTGTCACCGAGCCCGTGCCGCCACGTCGCGGCCAGTAGCGGGCCATCAGTGCCGCCGCTGGCGCCAATCATACGCAATTTCGGCGCCGAACACTATTGACAGGGGCGCCAGGCTCTGCTAGTCTGCCATCCAGATTACGATGAATCACGACCAATCCGCGCCCGGTGACCCCGGCAGGGGGCGTCGTCCCGGCCGATAGCCGGCCAGGCGCAGGCTGTGACTCCTCATGCCGCCGGGCCAGGTAGGTGGTCGCTACCCTGGCGCCATGCGACGAGAGGGAATCGCAGGTGCGGACGTACGTGCTGAAGGGTGTGCTGCTGGCCATCCCCACCATCCTGGGGGCGGTGACCCTCGTCTTCTTTGCCATGCACCTCGCCCCGGGGGATCCCGCCGCGCTGTTCATCCCGCCGGACCTGCCGCCGGACAAGTCCGCCGAGCTGCACGCGCAGATCCAGCGCGAGTACGGGTTCGACGACCCGCTCTACGTCCAGTACGGGCGGTATCTGGCCAAGCTGGCGCGCTTCGACCTGGGGACGTCCCTGCGCGAGGGGACGCCCGTGATCCGGGACCTGCAGCGCCGGCTGCCCCACACCTTGCGGCTCGGCCTCGCGTCCCTGGCGGTCTCCGCGGTCCTGGGGATCGGGGTCGGGGTCATCTCGGCCATCTATCGCGGCCGGTGGCTGGATCACCTGGCGATGGTGGGCGCGCTCTTCGGCGTGTCCATCCCGAGCTTCTGGCTCGCGCTGCTCCTCATCCTGTTGTTCGCCGTGCGGCTGCAGTGGCTCCCGCCGTCCGGGATCGGGGAGTCGCCGCTGTCCGGCGACGGCTTGCGGCACATGGTGATGCCGGTGTTGGTCCTCGGCCTTGGGGGGGCCGGCAGCCTCGCCCGCTACACCCGCTCGAGCATGCTCGAGGTGATCCACCGCGACTACGTGCGCACCGCCCGGGCGAAGGGGCTCAGCGAGCGCGTCACGATCCTCCGCCATGCCCTGCGCAACGCGCTCATCCCGGTGGTCACGATCCTGGGGCTCAACTTCGGCTTCATGCTGAGCGGCGCCGTGATCGTCGAGTCGGTCTTCGCCTGGCCCGGGATCGGCCGCTACCTGGTGGAGGGTGTGAACGGGCGCGATTTTCCGGTCGTGCAGGCCACCGTGCTCTTGATCGCCTTCGGCTTCGTGATCGGCAACCTCATCACCGATCTCCTGCTCGTCTACATCGACCCGCGGATCCGCTTCGACTGAGCGGTCGCCGGAGGCATGGGGTGGTGTGGCGTCACCGGGAGGAACAGGGGGACACAGGTTGACCGCTGAGCACGCCTCACCGCAGCAGGAGCGCCTGGCGGGCGCGGAGGCCAGCAGCCGCTCCGAGCGATTCGCACCGCTGCGCCCGAGTCGGCAGCGGCGCGTCTGGCGAGAGCTGCGCCGCAACCGCTTCGCGCTGATCGGCACGATCTACCTGGTCGTCGTGGTGGCCGCGGCCGCGCTGGCGCCGGTCATCGCGCGCTACGACCCCAACGAGCAGCGCTTGCTGGGGCGCCTGGACCCGCCCTCGGGGGAGCACTGGTTGGGGACCGACGAACTGGGCCGCGATGAGTTTGCCCGGATCGTGTACGGGGCGCGGATCTCCCTGTTCATCGGGCTGCTCGGCACGGCCGTCGCGCTCTGTCTGGGCACGCTCATTGGCCTCGCGTCCGGCTTCTTCGGGGGCTGGACCGACATCCTCCCGGATCGCCGACTTCCTCCTGGCCTTCCCGATGCTCATCTTCGCCATCGGAGTCATGACCATCCTCGGCCCCGGCTTCTGGATCATCATCCTGGCCCTCACCTTCAAGTCCTGGGTCGAGTTCTTCCGGCTCGTGCGCGGCGAGATGCTGGCGGAGAAGACCAAGGAGTACATCGAGGCCGCCCGCGCGCTCGGCCAACCCGGCTGGGCCATCCTCCTGCGCGAGGCGCTGCCCAACGTGATGAACCCGGTCATCGTCGTCGGCACCCTCCGCATGGGCACCTTCATCATCGCCGAGGCGTCCCTCTCCTTCCTGGGGCTCGGCATCCAGCCGCCGACCCCGGCCTGGGGTTCGATGGTGGCCGAGGGGCGCGACTACATGCTCGACGCCTGGTGGGTGGCGACGTTCCCGGGCCTGGCGATCCTGATCCTGGTCCTCAGTATCAACCTCCTCGGTGAGGGGCTGCGGGATATTCTCGACCCACGGCTGAAGGCCCACTAGGGCCACGGGGAGGTAGGGAGCACCTGATGCACCACACGCGACCGGCGCCATCCGGCGGCACCCCGCTCCTCGAGATCGACGATCTCGCCGTCCGCTTCGCCACGCGCCGCGGCGAGGTGCGGGCGGTCGATGGGGTGAGCCTGCGCCTCCACGAGGGGGAGATCCTCGGCATCGTGGGGGAGTCGGGCAGCGGCAAGAGCATGACGCTGCTGTCGATCCTCCGCCTCATCCCGCGCCAGGGGCGCATCGCCCGCGGCGCGATCCGCTACCGCGGCCAGAACCTGCTCGATCTGCCGATGCGTGCCATGCGGGCTCTGCGCGGCCGCGACATCGCCATGGTCTTCCAGGACCCGATGACCACCCTGAACCCGGTCTTCCCGGTCGGCGAGCAGATCCGCGAGGCGCTGCGCATCCACGGCCTGCTCAACCAGGATCGCAAGCGGCGCTGGCCGCAGGACCTCTTCGACCGGCGACTCCTCGCGGCGGAGCGCGACGCGGTCGTGCGGGTCATGCAGGAGGTGGGCATCCCGGCGCCGGCGCTGCGCTACCGCGACTACCCGCACCAGTTCAGCGGCGGCATGCAGCAGCGCGCCCTGATCGCCATCGCGCTCGCCTGCCGCCCGCGCATCCTGCTCGCCGACGAGCCGACCACCGCGCTCGACGTCACCATCCAGGCCCAGATCCTCGACCTCATGCGCCAGATCAACCGCGACCACGGCACCAGCATCATCCTGGTGACCCACGACCTGGCCGTCGCGGCGGAGTTCTGCGACCGTATCGCGGTCATGTACGCGGGCCGCATCGTCGAGAGCGGCGCCACCGCGGATGTGCTCTTCCGACCGCAGCACCCGTACACCGAGGGGCTGCTCCGGTCGATCCCGCGGCTCGACGGGGACCGTGCCCCGCTGGAACCGATCCCGGGCGAGGTGCCCGACCTCGCGGCGCTGCCGAGTCGCGGCTGCCCGTTCGCTCCCCGGTGCCACCGCGCGGTCCCGGACTGCGTCGAGCAGGACCCGCCCTGGGTCGCGGTCGGACCCCAGCACTACGCCCGCTGCCTGCTGCACGGCACGGCGCGGCCGGAGAGGGGAGCGTGACCATGGCGCACGACCGCCCGCTCGTGGAGGCGCGCGGCCTGACCAAGTACTTCGTGTCGCGCCCGGGCATCGCCGCGCGGCTGCTCGCCCGCGCGCACGACGCCGTCCTGCGCGCGGTCGACGGGGTCGATCTCACCGTGCAGCGGGGTGAGACGCTCGGCCTCGTCGGCGAGAGCGGCTGCGGCAAGACGACGCTCGGCCGCCTGCTCCTGCGCCTCCACGAGCCGACCCGCGGCGAAATCTACTTCGACGGCGAGCGCATCGACACCGCGCGCGGCGAGCGCCTGGCGCGCTTCCGCCGGGAGGCGCAGATCGTCTTCCAGAACCCCTACGCGTCGCTGAACCCCCGCAAGACCGTGCGGCAGATCCTGGCGGTGCCGCTGGCGCAGCGCGGCATCCGCGACTACCACGCCCAGGAGGCGGAGAGCGTCGCGCTGCTGCGGCGAGTGGGCCTGACCGAGCGCTATCTCGATGCCTATCCCCACCAGTTCAGCGGCGGCCAGCGCCAGCGCATCGGCATCGCGCGCTGCCTGGCCATGCAGCCGCGCTTCGTCGTCGCCGACGAGCCGGTCTCATCGCTCGATGTCTCTATCCAGGCCCAGATCCTCAACCTGCTCCAGGAGCTCCAGCAGGACTACGGGCTCTCCTACCTGTTCGTGGCCCACAACCTCGCCGTGGTCCGCCATGTCAGCGACCGCGTCGCCGTGATGTACCTGGGGAAGATCGTCGAGCAGGCGCCGACCGACGAGCTCTTCCAGAATCCGCAGCACCCCTATACCCGCGCGCTCCTCTCGGCGGTGCCCCGCCTCGAGCGGCAGCCACGGGAGCGGATCGTCCTGCAGGGCGACCTGCCCGACCCCACCAACCCGCCCGCCGGGTGCCGCTTCCATACCCGCTGCCCCTACAAGATCGGCCGCATCTGCGAGACCGACGAGCCGCGCTGGGTGGAGCGCGGCGGCCACGGCGTCGCCTGCCACCTCTACGCCGCAGAGACGTCCACGGGAGGGAACCGATGAGCCAGCCGACCGCGGCGAGCGCCGCGATCCGGGTCGTTGACGTCACGGGGAGCCATCGCGAGATTGGCCGGCAGCATGGGCGCGCCGTCCAGTCGCTCGCACCGCTCATCCGCGCCGCGGCCGAGCGGCACCAGGCCGAGGTCCCGCTCGACCCCGCCACCCGGGCGGCGCACCTGGCCGACCTGCGTGCCGCGCTGGAGCGCCACTCCCCGGCCACGCTGGAGCAGATCGCGGGGCTGGCCGAGGGGCTGGATCTTGACCCGGACGTGCTCTTCGGCGCGGCAACCGCCTCCTACCTGCACGACCTGGCCCGCGGCGCGCCCCCGCGCGGCGCCCACGAGGGCTGCACCACCTGGGCGGCCGGCGGCGCCCTCACGGGCGACGGCGCGCCGCTCCTGGTGAAGAACCGCGACTACCGCCTGGACCACCTGCCGCTCCAGATCGTGTTGCGGGTCCGGCCCGAGCGAGGGATCCCCTGGTGCGCCGTCACGAGCGCGGGCGCGCCGGGGGTCTACAGCTCCGGCATGAACGCCGCCGGGCTGGCCATCGCCGACACCCACGTCCCCTCGCGGGACGCGGGGCCGGGCCTGCCGCGCTACAGTCTCATGCTCCACGTCCTGGAGGAGCACGCCACGGTCGACGCCGCGCTCGCCTACCTCGCCGCGATCCCGATGATGGGCACCGGCAACCTCGTCCTGGCCGACGCCACCGGCACCGTCGCCGTCGTCGAGTGCGGCTATCGCACCCGCGCGCTCGTGCGTCGGGAGGGCGACGCCGTGGTGGCGACCAACCACTTCGTCTCGCCCGCGCTCGCCGACGCCTATGTCGAGGCTGGACCCGGCGCGGCGGCCAACTCCCGCGGTCGCTACGCGGCGGTGCAGGCGGCGCTCGCCGAGGCCGCGGGGCGCATCGACGCTGCCTTCGCCCGCGCGCTCATGGCGCGCCACGACGGGCCGACCGGCTCGATCTGCCAGCACCGCACCGGCGAGCGCGCGTCGGAGACCATCTCCTGCACCATCTTCCGCCCGGCCGAGCGGCTGCTGGAGATCTGCCACGGGCTGCCCTGCGCCAGCACCTATCAAACCATCCCCGTCGTCGCCCCGTAGCGGCACCGGGAGCGCCGGCGTCGGCCCCCGCGCGGCGCCGGGCCGACACCGGCGTCAAGGGCATGGCCGCTCCTCGGGCGGCCGCCGCGCCGGACGCCCGGCGCACGACAAGCGGGCGGGACCAGCGGTCCCGCCCGCTTGCGGGTTGTGGGGACGCAACGCAGCCGCGGCGGCGGCTCACCCGGCATCCTCCACCGGGATCTCGATGTCGAACAGCGGCGGGTACATCTGCGAGCCGAACACGTCCGGCTCGCCGGGGCTGCCGCTCGGCCGCCGCCGCCGGATGGTGAACTTGATCGCCTGGGCCGGGTCGAAAGCCACGAAGCTGACGATATCCGTCACGGGGATGCGGTAGAGGTCGGCGATCCGCTGCGGCGTCAGCGCCTCGCTGCGCTTCGCCGCCTCGTAGTAGCGCGGCTCCCGAAAGATGATGTCGAACGTGATGTGATCGACCCCGGCGTTCTTGCTCCGGATCGTGGTCGCCAGATCGCGCAGCTTCATCGTGGTGCCGCTCGTCTCTGTCATCCGATCCCCTACCCTCCCACGGTCAGCAGCCGCGTGCGGAAGAGCGCCCGTGGATCCTCCACCGGCAGCACGTGGGCTACCGTCCACTCATAGCCCGGCCGGGCCGCCAGCACCTCGTCGGAGAAGAAGGACGCCCCGCCCGCGGTGCCCTTCACCACTGGCAGGCGCGCGTAGAACATGTTCCGCGAGCCCATCGCCGCGATCTCGTCGGCCATCGCCCGCGTCGGCGCCACCGCCTCGACCACGACGCCCACCTCGTGGGCCGCCACCGCCGGCGTCGGCTCCAGGTACCCCATCACCCCGTTGCGCCCGAACACGTGGTAGAAGAGCTCATAGCCGCCCGGCTGGCCCGGCGGGCCGAAGCGTGCCTCCACCTTCTGCCGCGCGAAGGCGATCACCTCGTCCAGATAGGAGAGCGTGATCGGGTCGCGGATGCCCATGATCGCCAGCGCCCGCTCGCCGACCTTGCCCGCGCCCTCCAGCTTGATCGTGTAGCGCGGCGCGTCGATGAACCGCGCGCCGGTCACCCGCGTGCGACGCTCGTCGATCGCCTCGTAGCGGATCGCCCGCAGGTCCAGCACCCCGCCCGGCACCGTCTCGCTGAACGGGTCGATCCGCTCGTACATCGCATGCCCCGCAACCGACGCCGGCGTGCAGCGCTGCCCCGGGTGCATCGGCTCCAGCACCAGGTCCTCGTCGGTGATCGTGCCGATGACGGTCTCCTTGCCCATGTAGGGCTCGGCGCAGAACGAGGCGCACTCCAGCAGCTTCCCCAGACAGTAGGCCAGCGCCTTCGGGTAGCCGGCGCGCAGCGGCAGGGCCGCGAAGATGGCGCTGTCCGACGCGCGCCCGGTGATGACGATCTCCGCACCCGCGTTGAGCGCGTCGATGATCGGCTCCGTGCCCATCACCGCCACGATGTGATCCGTCCGGTCCAGGATCTCCTCGCTGAGCGGCGGCCGCCCGTTCAGCCCCGGGATCTCCACCCCGTCGCGGAGCAGCCCCCGGAGCAGCTCCGGATCGATCTCCGAGTAGATCGCGGCGACCCGCACCGGCCCGAGCCGCTCCCGCTCGACCACCTCCTGCACCATCGCCACGTAGTCATCCACGCCCCGGTCGGTGCCGGTGTCGGAGGCCGAGCCGATGATCGCCGGGACCCCCAGCTCGCGGGCGCCGCGGACGATCAGGTCGATGTCGTGCATCTGCCACTCGCGGGGGCTGTGGGCCTGGTCCGAGCCGAGCGGGTAGGGGCCAATGTCGCAACTCCCGGAGTCGGCCACGATCGCGTCCGGTCGCTGCCGGAGCCCGATCTCGAAGCTGCCGCGCTCGATCGGTGTAAAGCCGAGGTGCCCGGTGGGCGACATCAAGCGCATCTGCCGTTGGGTACCCATCCGTCCCGTAGCCCCCTCTTCCTTCCGCGTGCACGCGGCGCCAGGCGTCACCGCGTCGGATCGGGCCCCTGGCCACCCCAGCCCGTGCCCGGTCCACTGCTGCCACGATCGTCGCTGCAACGATCATAGCGGCATTTGCCCCCACATGCAAGCATGATTGCAGTCCGCGGCCGCGCTGCCACGCCACCTGCCCGTGTTCCCAGCCGACCGATCCACGCCCGCGCCGCTCTCGATCCCTGGCGAGCGCCGGGTGGACGACGCGGAGCCGCTCATCGCCGGGGTGGGCAGGTGCTCCATGAGCCAGAGCGACACCACCGCCCCGGTCGAGTCGCGTGAAGGGGGGCGACGACGCCGAGGCGGCGACATCGTTCGTCACCATCGCTGCCCGGGATCGTCCATGCCGGTTCGGGGAGATGGTGGATGGCGAGATGCGTCCGAACGCCGTTGGGTGGATGGTGGAGACGGTCGGGAATGAACTGCCGGCGTCTATCCGGGCGTCGACATCGGCCCGTTCACGGGCATACCGAACGGGCGCGCGCTGGATCGCATCCGCCGATAACTGGACGTAATGTTCCTGGCGCCGGAGCCTGGATGACGAGCATCCGCAGAGGATCTCGTCCTCACACCACTCATCCAATGCGTCCCGAAGCCACCCCGGCCGCCCGCTCGCTGGCCGCCGCGTAGATGCGCCCGAGGAAGCGGCTGGGGCGCGTCGCCAGCAGGCGGGTGCCGCTGAAGCCGCAGCGCGCCGCCAGCGCCGCCCAGGTGGGGTAGGCGAGCGGGTAGGGCACCCAGGGGTTGCCCCGGTCGGTGTCGTACTCCACCAGCAGCAGCCGCCCGCCCGGGCGCAGGTAGCCTCGCACCAGCCCCAGCACCGGCTCTTTGTCCCGCACGAAGTGGAGTGAATTGGCCAGCACGATCCCGTC
Organism: Sphaerobacter sp.; assembly: GCA_029961075.1. Taxonomy (GTDB): domain Bacteria; phylum Chloroflexota; class Chloroflexia; order Thermomicrobiales; family Thermomicrobiaceae; genus Sphaerobacter. The sequence continues at coordinate 24,727 of JASBVL010000049.1, read as the reverse complement.
CAGCGGCGGCAGCGGGAGCGGCTGGCTGAAGTCGGCCTCGATGACGTGCAGCGTCGTGGCCGGGAAGCGCGCGTGCCGCTCGCGCTCCAGGCGCCGCAGCGCGACGCGGTCCCAATCGACGGCGTAGATCACGGCGCCGGGGCCGAGCAGGTCCGCCAGTGCCAGGGTGAAGGCGCCGGTGCCGGCGCCGAGGTCGGCCCAGGTGCCGGGCTCGGTCGGTACCCCACCGCGCAGCAGGGCGACGTGGTCCGTGTGGTCCATGCGGCCGGCCTCCTCACGCCAACCACCGCCGGTACGCCGCCACCATCCCCGGCCCGAGCGCAGCATCGCGCGTGCCGCGGCCAGGCACCGCTGCCGGGGTGCGAAACGACGGACGGTGGGGACGCGCCCCACCGTCCGGCTCTGGCTCGCGTTGTTTGCCCGGCGTGCCCGGCTACACGTCCACGCCGAGGTAGCTGCGAAGGAAGTAGACGAGGAAGGCGACGCTGGCGACGTACATCGCCGGGTGCACCTCCCGGAACTTCCCCTTGACGATCTTGATCAGCGTCCAGGTGATGAACCCGGCCCCGATGCCGTTGGTGATGTTGTAGGTCAGCGGCATCATCACCATCGTGACGACGACCGGCAGGCCCTCCTCGATGTTCGCGAAGTCGATGGCGCGCGCGGTGATCGACCGGCCGCTCTGCGTGTGCGTCTCGCGCTCGGACAGCACCGACATCATCATCCAGCCGACGATGATCAGCGCCGGCGCCGTCGCCTGGCTCGGGACGACCTCGACCAGCGGCGCCAGGGGCATCGCCAGCAGGAAGAGGATGCCGGTGACCACCGACACCAGGCCGCTGCGCCCGCCAACGCCGACCCCGGCCGCCGACTCAATGTAGGTCGTCGCCGACGACGTGCCGGCCACGCCCCCGGCCACCGCCGCCAGCGAGTCGACGGTCAGCGCCCGCTGCGCCTGCGGCAGCTCCCCCTTCTCGTTCAGGTAGCCGGCCTGGCTGCCGACGCCGATGAGCGTCCCCATCGTGTCGAAGAAGTCGGAGAGCATCAGCGCGAAGACCACCAGGATGGCGGTCAGCACCCCCAACTCGGCGATGAAGCCGAAGGAGAACTGCCCCACCGTGCTGAAGTCGGGCGTGGCGATCCACTGGCTGGGCACCTCGGCCACGCCGGGGGCGAACTGGTCGGTCCCCGTGATCGCCTTGACCACGATCGCGGCCACCGTGCTCCCGAGGATGCCCCACAGGATCGCGCCCTTGACGTTGCGCGCCAGCAGCGCGATGGTGAGCACCAGGCCGAAGGCGGTGACGAAGACCGGCGCGCCGCGCAGGTTCCCCAGCGCCACCAGCGTCGACGGGTTGGCAACGACGATCCCCCCGTTGACCAGCCCGATGAAGAGGATAAAGAGGCCGATCCCGACCGAGATGGCCTTCTTCAACTCGACCGGGATGGCGTTGAACACCGCCTGCCGGATGCCCAGCAGCACCAGCGCGGTGATGACGAGCCCCTCGGCGACGATCACGCCCATCGCCTGGGGCATCGTCAGCCCCATCGCCCCCACGAGCTGGAAGGCGACGATGGCGTTGAGGCCCATGCCCGGCGCGATGGCGAAGGCCCGGTTCGTCGCCAGGCCCATGATGATCGTCATGACGCCGGCGACCAGCGCCGTGGCCGTCGCCGTGGCCCGGACCGGGAACTGATCGGGCAGGTCCGGGTTGCCCAGAATGATCGGGTTCACGAACAGGATGTAGGCCATGACCATGAAGGTGGTCAGGCCCGCCATCACCTCCGTCGGGACGTCGGTCCCAAGCTCCCTGAGGCGAAACAGTCGGTCGAGAGCGCCTGCCACGCCTGCCGACTGTCGGGTCGCGACTGTCTCCTGGCTCACCGTCCGCACAACCTCCCGCAAGCAATCCACCCCGACCGGGTAATTCTACACCGGGAGTGAGCCGGATGCGCAAGAGGGCGCGCGGCCGACAACGCGCGAACGTATGCGACCTGGCAGCGCCTCCGGCGGCTGGCCCCGGCGCCGGACCCCGGGCCCGACGCCCGGCGCGGCGTCCCGTCCCGGCATGCAGCACAATACGCCTGCCCGGCCCTGCCGGGTAGGCTGTCCCGTGCTCACCAGAGATCGCGTCGGGGAGCGCGCTAGAACCAGGTGATGCGGAATCCCTGCCAGATGCCGATCGCCATGAGGCCGAAGAGGGCGACGAAGTTCAGCATCATCAGGAGCACGAAGGCCACCACGGCCCGGCCATACAGGCGCTCAAGGCTCTCCACCGGTCAGTTCCTCCTCGATCGACCGCCCACGACCGCACACTGCCCCTGAGCATAGGCCAGCCCGCGCCCGCCCGTCAACGGGACGGGGCGCGTGCCAAACGCCCCCGCCTCGGCCGCTTCGTCTGGCGGCAGGGCGGTTCCGTCGTTCTCAGGGCTTGCATCGGCCGCTTCGTCAATGTGCAACTCCGGCTCGGGGAACTGCATCGCGGTGACCGTGACCCGAACGGTCAGCGCGCTGCCGGGCTGGAGGTTCCCGAGCCACACGGGGAGCGCATCCCGCGTCCCGGCGAGCCTCCGCATGCCCCCCAGAGGTGGCGTTTCGTCCACCTCGTCACTCGATCCCCAGCGAGTCAAGCCGTGAGTATCAGCGGGATTGCCTGGTGAGGCCGGTCGGCCGAGATCCGCTCACGACCTCCTCCCGCGGGTTTCTGCATGGGCGGCGCTACAGGGCTAGCCGCTCTTGCCTCCCGGCGGTCCTGCGCTTGCGCTCTGCCCGCTGGAACGTCGCTACCGGGGCCAGCGCCGGGTAGAGGACGCGCTTGCCCTCCAGCAGCTCGCCGATGGTCAGGAGCTGGATGCGCGGGTACTGCCCGGAGAAGTGCTCCGGCTGGTAGAACCCCGCCGCCACCGCCTCATCGAGCATCGGCCTGGTCGGCTCGTTGAGCGTGATCAGCACCCCGATGGCGGCCCGCTCGCGCTCCACCACCCCCTTGAGGTCCCTGACGTGGGCGGCGCTGACGTTACCGCTCTTGACCTGGACGATGATGGTCTTGGCCGTCCCGCTGGTGTCGTCGAAGAAGTGGATGTAACCGTCGACGCCGCCGTCGGCCCCCTTGCGCTTGTCCTGCGCGGGGCGCGCATCGACCAGGCTGAGCGCCCACCACTCGAACTGGAAGCGGTCTCGCAGGGCGAGGTCGCGGGCACTGGCCACGTCGCGGGGGTCGCCCTCGACGACGCAGGGGGCGAGGTCCTCGCCGAAGGCGTCCCGGAGCCGGCGCTCCATGAGGGTGATGGCCAGGTAGGTGATGTCGATGCCGATCCAGCGGCGTTTCAGGCGCTCCGCCACGGCCACGGTGGTGCCGCAGCCGCAGAAGGGGTCCAGCACCACGTCGCCCTCGTTGCTGCTCGCCCGGATGATGCGCTCCAGCAGGGCCTCGGGCTTCTGGGTGGGATAGCCGAGCCGCTCCTTGGCTGCTTGGTTGATCCGATCAATGTCGGTCCAGATGTCTCCTACGGTGGTCATGCGGGAATCTGGATCGAATGGGTATTCATCACGCCGTCGCGGGAAACCACCCCCCTTGGGCCAATGGATCAGGCCACACGCATCCCACCCGTCCATGACAGCGTGGCTGTTCGCCCAATGGCGGCCCAGCGGTGTGGGGTCGTAGCCGCGCCAGGGACGGCCACTCTCACCGTCCTCCGTTACCCCAGGTGCGGTCAACTCGTAGGTCTGGTACTTCAACCCGTCGGGGCCGGTGATCAGGGTGTGTGGAAGCTTCCGCTTATCAGCGGGGACCTTTGTCGACTTGAAGGTGAACTTGTCCGTCTTGGAGTAGAAAAAGATCGTATCGTGGATGCGCGGCCAGCGGCCCGTGGTGCTTCGGGCATTAGTCCGCTGCCAAATCACCTCATTGCGATACTGCTTCGGCCCAAACACCGCATCCAGCAGCAGCTTGATGTAGTGGCTTGCAGTCGGATCACAGTGCAGGTAGATGCTGCCGGTGGGTTTCAAGACGCGGTGCAGCTCCACCAGGCGCGGGGCCATCATCACGAGGTAGGCCATCATGTCGTTCTGGCCGAGGAAGGTGCGCATCGCCTGGAGCAGGTCGGCCAGCTTCTTCGGCCCCTCGGTCACCACCTCGTGGAAGGCGCGCTCCGCTTCCAGTCCCCAGTGCCAGGTGTCCTCGAAGGCGTGGATCTGGGCGGTGGAGTGGGTGCCGCTCTGCTCCTTGAAGAGCACGTTGTAGCTGGCCTTGGAGTTGAACGGCGGGTCCAGATAGATCAGATCCACACTCTCCTTCGGCACGTGGACCCGCAGGATGTCGAGGTTGTCTCCAAAGTAGAGCCGATTCCGCCAGCCTGTCTGCTCGTCGCCCATCCTGGGGTCCTCGTGGCGGCCATCATCTCGGGTCAAGGGACGGGATACGGACGGCACCCGTCTCCCGTCCGATCTCGTCGTTGCGACTCACAGCGCAGCACGGCACTCCCGCCCATGCCACGCCTCACCAGGGACCGGCTGGACGAGCCGCCGGCAGCGGGCCGCTCCCGGCGACCTCGCGGCTAGCTGCCGGCGGCGACGAACATGGTGAAGACGATGAAGCGCCAGAGCAGACAGCCCTTGCCGTCCGGGGCGCGGCCGATGAGTTGCTCGTCGCGCGCGGCCTGTTGCCAGTAGACGAGGTTGGCGATGAAACCGGGCAGCCAGAAGACCCAATAGAGCCGGAGCGTGATGACAGCGGGGGTCGTGTAGGTCCGCATCGCGGCGCCGCGCCGCCGCTCGAGTTCGATGTCGAAGGACGGGTCGGTGTCCACCATGCGGCTCCTCTCTCCGATTCCGCACAGTGCAGCACTGCATCCAAACGCACGCGATCGGATTGGCAACATCATGCTTGCTGAGGCCTACGCGGCATGATGGAGTTTAGGAAAGGTGGACCTAGTGTAAGGCGTGGGGTGCGCGCTGTCAATCGTTCTTGCGCGCAAACCCTACCGGAACAGGAGCGTGCGCTCGAAGTCCTCGGCCTGAGCCAGGCCGAGCGCCTCGCGCGCCTCGGCGACGGCGTAGAGCGAGCCGGTGACGCAGATCAGGTCCTCCGGCGCGGCGGCCTCGATCGCCCGCCGCAGCGCCGTCGCCACGTCGGGCGCCTCCTCGACCGCCAGCGCCGGCCCCCCGGCCGCCCGCGCCGCGGCGGCCACCCGCGCCGCCGCGGCGGCGCGCGGGTGGTGCGAGGCGGTGGCGATGACGCGGCTGGCCAGGGGCGCCAGCGTCGCCAGCATCGCCTCGACGTCCTTGTCCCCGGCGATGCCGAGGATGAGCGTGCGCCGACGCGGGCCGAACACCTCGACCAGCGCCTCGGCCAGGCGCGTGACGGCGTCGACGTTGTGCGCGCCGTCGACGACCACCAGCGGCTGCTCGCGCACCACCTCCAGCCGCCCCGGCCAGTGCACCGCCGCCAGCCCGGCGCGCACGGCGGCCTCCGACACCGTGAGGCCCGCCTCCCGCAGCAGCCAGCAGGCGGCGACGGCCGTCGCGGCGTTCTCCACCTGGTGCCGGCCGCGCAGGGCGAGGCGCAGGTCGCGGTAGCTGCCCCAGGGGCCGGTCAGGTCGAAGCCGGCGTCGCCCGGGCGCGCGTGCCAGTCGCGCCCGGCAATGTACACCGGGCTGCCGCGCTCGGCCGCGAGCCGCTCCAGCGTCGCGCGCGCCTCGGCCGGCTGCGGCCCGAGCACGACCGGCCGCCCCGGCTTGATGATGCCGCCCTTCTCGGTCGCGATCGCCGCCAGCGTGTTCCCCAGGATAGCGGTGTGGTCGTAGCTGATCGGGGTGATGACGGCCACCGCCGGGGTGATGACGTTGGTGGCATCCAGCCGGCCGCCCAGCCCGACCTCGACCACGGCGACGTCGACCGCCGCCCGGGCGAAGGCCAGGAACGCGAGCGCGGTGGCGACCTCGAAGGCGGTCGCCTCGCCCCAGTCCGGCTTGGCGGCCGCCAGCCGGCGGTTCGCCGCCGCGACCTCGTCGGTCAGCGCGGCGAAGGTCTCCGGCGCGATCGGCGCGCCGTCGATCTGGATGCGCTCGCGGAAGGTATGCAGGTGCGGCGAGGTGTACAGGCCGACGCGGTAGCCCGCTGCGCGCAGCATCGCCGCGGCGCAGGCCGCGGTCGAGCCCTTCCCCTTGGTGCCCGCGATGTGCAGTGCCGGCACGCGCGCCTCGGGCCGCCCCAGCGCCTCGAGCAGCCAGGCGGTGCGCTGCAGCCCGACCGTCTCGGCGTCGAACGGGTTGGCCACGAAGCCCCGATCGTAGCCCGCGCGCGCGATGATGTAGGCGATCGCCTCTCGGTAGTCCATCTCCCCTCCGTGCCGGGCGGTCGCGGCCGCGGGCGCCGCGCGCCGGTGCGCGGCCCGCCGGAGATATGGTATCGTCTTCCCATTATTGTGCGGGAGAGCCGTGCTGCAGATGGGGAGGGCAGCGACAGCGTGTTCTTCGGGTCTGCATCCAAGCTTGACCTGGCCCGGGCCCTCTTCACGCTCGGCGGCGTGCAGTTCGGCGACTTCGATCTCGGGCCCACGGCCGGTCGCTCACCGATCTACATCAACCCGCGCGTGCTCATCAGCGACCCCGCGGTCCTCCGGCAGATCGCCCGCTTGATCCACCAGGAGATCCTGGCCGATCAGGTCCGCCGGAAACCCCGCCTGGCCGCCTTCGCCGCCGTGGCCGGCGTGCCCATGGGCGGCCTCCACCTCGCCACCGCCTACGCCCTCGTCAGCGATACCCCCTTGATCTACATCCGCCCCAACAACGGCGAGCCGACCATCGAGGGGCGCGTCATCCCGGGGCAGACGGTGCTGGTCATCGACGACCTGATGACCGGCGGCACGAGTATCCTCACCACCGCCCGGACGCTGGAGCAGGCCGGCCTGATCGTCCGCGACGCCATCGTCTTGATCGACCGCGAGCAGGGCGGCGTCGCGCGGGTCCACCAGCATGGCTACCGGGTCATGCCGATCCTCGGCCTGCGCACCATGATCACCTTCTACCACGAGAGCGGGATGATCGACGACGCCCAGCATCGCCGGGTGATCGAGTACCTGGATCGCACCGCCGGATCGACCCGCGGCTGACCGGCGATCCGGCGCCGGGAGGGGCGGCGCGACAGGGGCGCCGGATCGCGGGGCCCGATCCCGCGGCGGTGACCTGCACGCCCCGCCCTGGCCCCCACGATCGGGATTCCCCCATCGGCCGCTGCCAGCAGATGTAGTGACAAAGCCTGACCGCCCGAACATTCCGCAACGATATTGCCCTGCCGACGCGACGATGTGATAATTCGCTGACCTTCGCCTCGCGGATGTCACGGCCGCTGAGACGCGGGAACGCGGGCGGCCGAGGAGCTGAGCAGCGTAAGGCGGCGTGTGCCCCACGCCGGGGGGGTGGGTGTGCGAGCCGATCCGCTCGGTATCGGGGGAAGCCGGGGCCGCCGTCGGCTGCCGGCAACGGTGCGGCCTGCCTGCCATCGCGGTGCCGACGAGGTGCCTGTGGGGCTGCGGCTGGTCGCGGAGTGGAAGGGAATCTGGGGGATGAGTCACGGACGGAGCGGGGGACGTCGCGTGCGCCGCGTGACCTCGCTGCTCGCGGTGCTCGCGCTGCTGCTCGCGGGATGTGGGGGGAGCCGTGACACGCCGACCCCCGGCGCCACGCCCGCGCCCTCGCCGACCACGGCGACGGCCGCCGCGGCCAGCCCGACCCCGGCGAGCGCGCCCAGCCCAGCCGCCAGCGGGGAGCCGATCGAGGTGGAGGCGCTGTGGTACGGCGTGGACGCCAGCGGCCCGATCGGCGGCACCAGCAGCGTCCGGGTGCGCGTGCAGGAGAATCCCGGCCAGGGGCTGCGGGTGGGCTTCTTCGAGTCGGAGGTCGGTGGCTCGGGTGACCAGTGGCGGGCCGCCGGCTGGATGGCGGTCATCACCGCCTCGCTGCTGCTCGGCAAAGACCCATCGCACTACGAGTTCAGCTTCGACGTCGCCGGGCGGATCGACGGCCCTAGTGCCGGCGGCTTGATGACCGTCGCCGTCCTGGCGGGCTACCTGGGCGACACGATCCGGCCGGACGTCACCATGACCGGCACGATCAACCCGGACGGCACCATCGGCCCGGTCGGCGGGATCCCGCACAAGCTCGAGGGCGCCGCCCAGGCGGGCAAGACGCTCGTGCTCGTCCCCGGCGGCCAGCGCTACGACACGGACGCCCGCGCCGGGCAGGCCGTCGATGTGGTCGAGGTAGGCAAGCGGCTCGACGTCGAGGTCCAACTGGTGTCGGACATCTACGCGGCGTATCGCCTCCTGACCGGGAGCGAGTTGCCCCAGCTCCCCGACGGCGGGCAGCGGCCGGCCTTCCCGCCGCGCGCCTTCGACAAGCTGCGCGCCAGCGCCATCACCTGGATCTCCCGCTACCAGCAGGATCGCAGCCGCTTCACCGCCCAGCCGGCCGAGGTCCAGGAGTACCACGCCGACACGATCCTCGAGGCGGATCGCTACGCCGGTGAGGCCGACAGCGCCCTCACCCAGGGACAGGCCGCCGTCGCCTACCAGTACGCGCTCTACGCCGCGACCCTCGCCAAGGTCGGCGCCCAGGCCGCCGAGTTCGACACGATCTACCTCACTCAGGGCATCGACCCGCTGATCGAGCGGCTCAACGCCGCCTCGGCGGCCGAGCTGCGCATGGCCGCCACGCTCGAGCGGCTCAAGGCCGAGAGCCCGCGCACCGCGACCGACGCCGTGGCGCTGATGGACGCCTACTCCAACCTCGCCGTGGCCCAGGGGATGATCGTCGAGGCCCAGGTCGTCATCCAGGACCTCCTCGACAACCCCGAGGCCACCGAAGACGACCTGCTCAACGCGATCTACCTGGCGTCCTACAACTACGCCAACGCCGACATCTACCTCGACCTGGCGCTCGACTCCCTCAGCACCGGGACCGGCTTCGGCACGAGCCCGGCGCCCGACAGCGCCCTGCTCACGGCCATGGCCGAGACCCTGCGCCGCGGCGGCGAGGCCAACCTCCGCTACTTCGAGACGCTCGTCATCAACCCCTGGGCCGAGGAGCACGGCATCCACCCCGAGGTGGCGAAGTACTACTTCATGAACTACGACAGCGACTACCTGAACGCCGTGGCCTCGAGCGCCGGCGTGACCAACCTCGCCGGTGCCATGTCCGAGCCGGCCCAGGTGGCACAGCTCACCCTCGGCAGCGCGCTCGCCGCCTACAGCGCCTCCGCCGCGCTGGTGGCCAAGTACTACTCGCTCGGGGCGCAGCTCGACGAGTACGCCAGCGTCGTCGGCTACGAGCGCTCCTCGGCCCTGGCCGACATGCTCGACCTGGCCGATCGCCGCGCCAGCGATCTGCTGCGGGTTGTCGCGGAGGAGGAGCCGGTCCCGTCCCTCTACTACTACGAGGCCGGGCGCATCCTCCGCCAGGGCGACCCGGCGGACCAGCTCGTGGCACTGAACTACTACTGGCAGTCGGCGATCCTCTCCCAGCTCGTCGGGGTCTTCGCCGGCACGGTGGGCCAGGAGTAGCCGCACCCACAGCCGTCGTTGCCCCGGCCGGCCCGATGGGGCTGGCCGGGGCCGGCGCGGCCAACAGCACCGGTAGGGGCGGGCCTTGTGCCCGCCCGGAGCCACCCGCGGGCGGCGATGGGGGCGATCCGGGAGCGCCGGCCTGGTGACGACGCGCACCACCACATCACCGGGCGCCGCCGGCACGCCGAGACATCGCCGAGCGTCGGTCCTGAACTCGCGGAGAAACGACCGGCAGCCGTATCCCTGCCTGCCCGGCGCGCCCGCCGCGGCGGTGGCGATCGCGTCAGGTGGCGATCGACGCGGTCGTGGCGCCGGTGAGGTGGATCAGGTCGGCGGGGGCCAGCTCGATATCGAGGCCGCGGCGGCCGGCGCTGACGAAGATGCGTTCGTGCCGCAGGGCGCTGTCGTCGACGATCGTGGGGAGTCGCCGGCGCTGGCCAAGCGGGCTGATGCCGCCGACCACGTAGCCGGTGGCGCGCTCGGCAACCTGGGGCTCGGCCAGATCCGCGCGTTTGCCCCCGGCGGCGGCCGCCAGCGCCTTCAGGTTGAGGCGCGCCGCCACCGGGATGACGGCCACGACCAGACGCGCGCCGTCGACGGCCACCACCAGCGTCTTGAACACCCGCGCCGGGTCGACCCCCAGCGCCTGCGCGGCCGCCAGCCCGTACGACCCGGCGTCGGGGTCGTGCGCGAACTCGTGGACGGTGAAGGCGATGCCGGCGCGCTCGGCCGCCGTGAGCGCCGGGGTGCCGCGCGTCTGCCTGGCCATCGCCCTGCCTGCCCCGCTCCGCCGGGGATCAGAGGATCCGGCGGTCCGCCAGCGTGCCGAAGTCGTAGTCGCGCCAGACCGGGATGCCGCAGTAGCGGCCCCCCTCCGGACAGAAGGGCCGCGTGCCGGCCTCGTGGCGCAGCACGCAGGGCGGGCGGGTGATGTAGCGCCCGATCTCGGGCAGCACCGCGGCCACCTGCGCCGTCTCCTGCCGGGCCGTCTCGAAGATCTCGCGCTGCGCGTCGAAGCAGAGACGCTTGACCCACTTCCAGAAGTAGGTCAGCAGCGTGCCCGTCTCGTAGAAGCGGACGTGGTGGCTGTTCGGCAGCAGGTAGAGCACCTGCTCGACCGGCACGCCCGCGTCGAGCAGCCGGTTCTTGGCCTCCCACAGGGCGCGCACGGTGGCGTGGTACTCCTCCAGCGCCGCGGGCACCCGCGCGATGTCCGCGGGCACCATCACGTCCGGCTCCGGGCGCAGGTGGGCCGACAGCACCGGGCTGGAGGCCAGCGTGCTCCGGTGCCGCTGATTCTGCGCCGCCTCCGCGCCGCTGATGCGCTTCTGGAAGGTGAAGGAGACGTGGTTGAGCGTCTGCATCAGCTTGGCGTGCATCGCGAGGAAGAGCGGGTGACCCAGGTAGTGGTTCCGTGCCGGGTCCAGCACCGCAGCGATGGCCTCCGCGTCGCCCAGCTCGTCGCGGGATCGGCCCAGGACGGTGCGCACGGCGCTCGCCAGCAGGCGCTCCGCCTCGGGGTTGTAGGCCACCAGCTTCGAGTGGTAGTCACCCAGCGCGGCGTCGAACTCGCGGAAGAAGGCCTCGTTGCCGGTCTGGTCCAGGTTCTCCCGCAGGTGGACCAGCTCCTGGTACTCAAGGGTCTCCTCGGTCGCCAGCAGGCGCAGGTCGAGCGGGTGGCCGGGCGCGCCCAGGAAGTTCGGGTCGACCTTCAGCACCTCCTCGACCATGCGGTTGACGACGTAGCGCACCTCGCCGGGCACGTCGAGCTGGTTGGCCAGCACGTAGTAGCGCAGCAGCGTCAGCCCGTTGACCGTGTGGTAGAGGTGGGCCGGGGTCGCCAGCGGCAGCACGTAGCGCGCTACCTCCTGCGCCTTGCGCTGCACGTCGCGCCGCACCCGCTCCTCGGCCTCCGGCCCGCGCGCCTTGGCCCGCGAGGGGAAAACCCGGGCATAGCGGGCGGTGAGGTCCGGCGTCAGCAGCTCGACCAGCCGGCGATAGCCTGCCAGCGCGCGCTCGATCGCCGCGGTGTAGATCGCCAGCAGCGGCTCGGGCAGGTCCGGCGTCACCATCGTCGTGCCGGTGACCTCGCGGTAGCGCTGCGAGACCTGCTCGGAGTTGTAGTGCGGGTGGCTGTGGAAGAAGGACCAGATCGCCAGGCGCGACACGCCGTCGAGGACGAAGACGAAGTTGGCGTGCTGGAACGTCGTGTGGTGGCCGGCGGCGAACAGGTCCGGGTAGAGCCGCTGGGCGCGCTCCCGTCGCGCGGGGCGCACCTCGTCGCCCGGCTCATCCAGCGACGGATCCAGCAGCTTCCGCACGCTCTCGACCCGCGCCGGGCGCGCACCGTAGCAGGTCCAGGCCGCGGCCACGGTGAGGGCGAACGGGTCGTGCGCCGACTCCTGGCCGATGAGCCGCACCGTCGGCGGCGCCGAGCGGAACGGGTACGGGGCCGCGAGTGCCTGCTGCGGACTTGCCGGTGCTGCCATGTGCTCACCACCTTGGGGACTCGCCCGACCGGGCCGGCGCCAGTGTCACGACCTGCCGACAGTGTACGTACATGCTGTACACTTGTCAACGCGCCCCGGTGACGCCGGGGTGTGGACGGAGCGACGATCGATGCAACCGCCAGCCTCCCTGGAAGTGTACTCGATGGTCCTGCTCGCCCATGGCGGGCGCTACCTGCTGCTGCGGCGGGCCGCCACCAAGCGCTTCGCGCCGGGTCGCTGGACCGGCCTCGGCGGCCGCGTCGAGCCGGACGAGCTCGACGACCTGCGCGCCGCCGCGCTGCGCGAGGTGGCGGAGGAAACCGGCATCGCCCCGGCCCGGATCGGCAACCTGACCCTCCGCCGCGCCCTGCTCCAGGCGCGTCCCGGCGCGCCGCTGACCGTGCTCCTGTACTTCACCGGCACGCTCACCGCGCCCCTCCTCCCCACCAGCGACGAGGGCACGCTGGCCTGGGTGACGCCCGCGGAGTTCGCCGGGCTGGACGTCATCGACAACACGGCCCAGGTGCTGCCCCTGCTCATCGCCGACCTGGCGCGCGACCCGGCGGGGCGCGAGCCGGTGCGCCTCGGCGCCGCCGCCTACCACCCCGACGGCACGCTCGAGCGCATCGTCTGGGCGTGAGCAGGGCGGCCCTCACCCCCTGCCCCCCTCTCCCAACGTTGGGAGAGGGGGAACGTCATACGTCACACGTCATGCGTCAGCCGTCATGCGTGTTGTGTATTCCGTCCTTCTCCCCTCTCCCAGGATTGGGCGGGTACCCGCGTGCGGGTGCGGCGAGGGAGACCATGCATGGCCGGCTGAATGGAGTTTGCCGACAGAGTCGGGTATCCGCGCCGGGCCGGTGCCCGGGGCGCCGCGCGACGCCGGCGCTCCGCGGGAGGGCACCAGGCCCTCCCCTACCACACCGAGGCCGCGCCCGACGTATGACGCGTGACGCATAACGCATGACGCCCTCTCACCCAGGCAGAGGGGGAGCACGGAACACGCACCACGCACCACGCAGTACGGAATACGCAGTACGCAGTACGCAGTACGCATCGCGCATCCCCCTTCCCTCCACCCCGGCCTCCTGCTATCATCAGAAACCGACCGACGCGTCGGTCGGTTGGCCGCGGACAGGGACGAGGGGAGCGAAGCGTGGCGCGCGAGCAGACTCGGGCCGAGGTGCGACGCGAGCGCATCCTGGAGGCCGCGCTCGCCGTCTTCGCACGCCGCGGCTACCGCGAGGCCGCCATGGACGAGATCGCCGTCGAATCCGACACGTCCAAGGGCGGCGTCTACTTCCATTTCCCGAATAAGCAGGCCATCTTCCTCGCCCTGCTCGACCGCATGGCGGCGCTTCTCATGGCCCGCGCCGAGGCCGCCATCGCGGCCGAGACCGACCCGCTCGCCAAGATCGACGCCGCCCTGCGCGTCGTCCTCGACACCTTCGCCGACCACCGCTCGCTCGCCCGCCTCTTCCTCGTCGATGCGCTCGGCGCCGGCCGCGAGTTCAACGCCAAGATGATGGAGATCCACCGCGCCTTCGCCGGCCTGATCGCCCGCCACCTGGACGAGGGCATCCGCCGCGGCGACTTCCCGCCAATCGACTCCCGGGTCGCGGGGCTCGCCCTGTTCGGGGCCATCAACGAGGTCGTGACCGACTGGCTGCTCGACCCCGACCCGCCGCCGCTGGAGCGCGCCTATCCCGCCCTGCGCGCCCTGCTGCGCCGCAGCGTCGGCATGCCGGCCGAATGAGGCGGGGGGTCACGGGATGGCGCTGTCGGTGACGGATCGGACCGGCCTCGCCCAGGTGCTGGGGGCGCTCACGGCGCAGGCCAGCCGGCTGGCCGCGGCGCGCGGCGCGCCCGTGCTGGTAAGCCACCGCGAGCGCGTGCCCTGGGTCGACCCGATCGATGCCTTCTCCTGGGCGGCGGAGCTGGCGGACGACCGCGGCCTCTGGCTCCGGCCCGACGAGGGCATGGCCCTGGTGAGCGTCGACGTCGCCCACGCCATCGAGCCGGACGCCCCGGACCGCTTCGCCGCGGCCGCCGCCGCCTGGCGCGACCTGCTGGCGGGCGCGCTGCTCTCCGGCGACGGCCCCGGCCCGGCCCTCCTCGGCGGCTTCGCCTTCGACCCTGCGCGCCCCGCCACCCCGCGCTGGCGCGGCTTCCCCGCCGCCCGGCTGGTCCTGCCGCGGCTGATGCTCTCCCTGCATGGCCGCGACGCCTGGCTGACCGTCAATGCGGTGGTGGGGCAGGACGACGATCCCGCAGCGGCCGCGCGCCAGATGGTGGAGACCTGGCGTGCATTCATGGCCGGCTGCCCCGCGCCCCCCGCCCCCCGCTCCCAACCTTGGGAGCGGGGGAACGGAACGACGACGAACCGCTCCCCGCTCCCAGAGTTGGGAGCGGGGCCGGGGGTGCGGGCTGCTCCCGACTGGCACGCCGCCGTCGCCGCGGCCGCCGCGGCCGTGCGGCGGGGCGAGCTGGAGAAGGTCGTGCTCGCCCGCGCGCTGCACGTCGAGGAGCCGGCACCCTTCGACCTCGACGCCGCGCTCCGGCGGCTGCGCGATGCCTACCCCACCTGCTACGTCTTCGCCATCGCCCGCGGCGAGCGCGTCTTCCTGGGCGCCACGCCCGAGCGGCTGGTGCGGCTGGACGAGCAGGGCGTGCGCGTGGCCAGCCTGGCGGGCTCGATCCGGCGCGGGGCCACGCCGGCGGAGGACCGCGCCCTCGGCGCCGCGCTGCTCGCCAGCGCCAAGGACCGCGCCGAGCACGCCGTGGTGGTGCGGGCGATCCTCGCCGCGCTCGCCGAGCACTGCGTCGACATCCAGGCGCCGGCGGAGCCGACGCTGCTGACCGTGCGCAACGTGCACCACCTCTACACGCCGGTGACCGCTCGGCTGCGCGACGGCGCCACGCTGTTCGATCTCGTCGGGCGGCTGCACCCGACGCCGGCCGTCGGCGGCATGCCCCGCGCGGCGGCGCTGCGCTACATCCGGGAGCACGAGGGGCTGGATCGGGGCTGGTACGCCGCGCCGGTGGGCTGGGTCGACGCCGCCGGCCACGGCGAGTTCGCCGTGGCGCTGCGCTCGGCGCTGGTCGCGGGCGCCGAAGCCACCCTCTTCGCCGGCTGCGGCATCATGGGCGACTCCGACCCGGAGCGGGAGTACGCCGAGTCGGCGGTGAAGTTGCGGCCGATGCTGGCGGCGTTGGGAATCGAAGAGGCAGGGACCGCGTGACGCACGAGCAAGTGACCTTCGCCTACGTCGGCGCCTTCGTGGACGAGCTGGCCCGGGCCGGGGTACGCCACGTCGTCTTCGCGCCCGGCTCCCGCTCCACGCCGCTGGCGGTGATGCTGGCGCGCCACCCCGACATCCGCCTCTGGGCGCACCTGGACGAGCGCTCGGCCGCCTTCTTCGCCCTCGGCATGGCCAAGGCCCGGCAGGAGCCGGTCGCCGTCGTCTGCTCGTCCGGCACCGCGGCCGCCAACTTCCTCCCGGCCGCGATCGAGGCGCGCTACGCCCGCGTGCCGCTGCTCCTGCTCACCGCCGACCGCCCGCACGAGCTGCGCGACGTCGGCGCCCCGCAGGCGATCGACCAGATCCACCTCTTCGGCCGTGCGGTCAAGTGGTTCGTCGACGCGGCCCTGCCGGAGGCCACGCCCGGTCTCCTGCGCTACGCCCGCATGCTGGCCGCCCGCGCCGCCGCCACCGCGCTGGCCGACCCGGCCGGGCCGGTGCATCTCAACTTCCCCTTCCGCGAGCCGCTCATGCCCCTGCCGCCGGAGGGGTACACCCCCGACGACGGGCTCGCCGAGGCCGCGCCGGGGCCGATCGCGGTGTCGCGCGCGCCCCGGGTGCCGGACCCGGCGGCGGTCCGCGCGCTGGCGGCGGAGCTGGTCGCCGCGCGCCGCGGCCTGATCGTCTGCGGCCCGCAGACCGACCCGGCGCTCGGCCCGGCCGTCGTTCGGCTGGCGCGCGCCCTTGGCTTCCCGGTGCTGGCCGACCCGCTGTCGCACGTGCGCTGCGGGCCGCACGTCGACGACGTCGTGCTCGACAGCTACGACGCCTTCCTGCGCGACGCGGTCCTCGTCGAGCGCCTGGCGCCCGATCTGGTGCTGCGCTTCGGCGCCATGCCAACCTCCAAGCCGGTGCTGCTCTACCTCCAGCGCCACCCCGCCGCGCGGCACATCGTGGTCGACGGCGGCGACGGCTGGGAGGACCCGGCGCTCCTCGCCGCGCGGGTGGTCCACGCCGCCCCGACCCACCTCTGCGCCGCGCTCTGTGCGGAATTGGCGCGTGATTCGGTCGCTCCCCCCCTCTCCCAAAGTTGGGAGAGGGGGCCGGGGGGTGAGGGCCCTCGCTCCCCCTGGCTCACCACCTGGCAGGCGGTCGACCGGGTCACCCGCACGGCCATCGCCGACCGGCTGGCCCGCCTGGATGAGCTCTTCGAGGGCAAGGTCTTCGCCGAGCTGGCCGCGCTGCTGCCGGAGGGCAGCACGCTCTTCGCCGGGAACAGCATGCCGGTGCGCGACCTCGACACCTTCTTCCCCCGGAGCCGGCGCGCCATCCGCTTCCTGGCCAACCGCGGCGCCAACGGCATCGACGGCGTCATCTCCAGCGCCCTCGGCGCGGTCGCCACGGGCGAGGGGCCGCTCGTGCTCGCCATCGGCGACATCTCCTTCTATCACGACATGAACGGCCTGCTGGCCGCCAGGCTCCACCAGCTCAGCGCGACCATCGTGCTCCTCAACAACGACGGCGGCGGCATCTTCTCCTTCCTGCCCCAGGCCGCCTATCCCGAGCACTTCGAGACGCTCTTCGGCACGCCGCACGGCCTCGACTTCAGGCCCGTGGCCGACCTCTACGGCGCGGCCTACACCCGCGTGGCGACCTGGGACGCCTTCCGCGAGGCCGTGGCGCAGGGTGTGGCGGCGCCCGGCCTCCACATCGTCGAGGTGCCGACCGACCGGGCGCGGAACGTCACCCTCCACCGGGAGATGTGGCGGGCGGTGTCCGCGGCGCTGGCGAGCGAGGTGTCGACGTGGCCCTGATTGCGGTCAACGACATCCGGCTGCACGTCGAGCGCGGCGGCGACGGCCCGCCGCTGCTCCTGCTCCACGGCTTTACCGGCAGCGCCGCCACCTGGGCGCCGCTGCTGCCCGCCCTCCAGCGGCACGTCACCACCGTCGCGCCCGACCTGATCGGGCACGGGCACTCCGACGCGCCGGCCGACCCGGCCCGCTACGCCATGGACCGCTGCGTGGCCGACCTGGTCGCCCTGCTCGACGCGCTCGCCATCGAGCGCACCGCCGTCCTCGGCTACTCCATGGGTGGCCGCGTGGCGCTGCACCTCGCGCTGGCGGCGCCCGAGCGGGTGACCGCGCTCGTGCTGGAGGGCGCCTCGCCGGGGATCGCCGACCCGGCCGAGCGGGCGGCCCGGGCGGCCAGCGACGCCGCCCTGGCCGAGCAGATCGAGCGCGAGGGGCTGGCGTCCTTCGTCGACGCCTGGGAGCGGCTGCCCCTCTTCGCCACGCAGCAGCGGCTGCCGGCGGCGACGCGGGCCCGGCTGCGCGCGCAGCGGCTGGCCCACACCCCGCGCGGCCTGGCCAACAGCCTGCGCGGCATGGGCGCCGGGGTCATGCCGCCGGTGCACGACCGCCTGGGCGAGATCCAGGTGCCCGCGCTCCTCATCGCCGGCGAGCTGGACGGAAAGTATCGCGCGCTGTGCCAAACCATGGCGGCCGCCATGCCGCGGGCGACGGCCGCGATCATCCCCGACGCCGGCCACGCCGCGCACCTCGAGCAGCCGGCGGCCTTCACCCAAGCCGTGCTGGCGTTCCTGGTGGGGGAGGAGCAGGACCGATGAGGATGCACGATAATCCGGGGACCGACTCACACCGTCGCGATGGCGAGCGATTGGCTCCCGTCGCTCGGGCGCGGCCCCGGGGCTCAAGCCCCGGGCTGACAACGAAAAGCCCGCTGAAGCGGGCTGGGGACGGGGTGGCAGGAATGGGCCATGTATTTGTCAACATTCATACGTCGGCTGAGCATGCACACCGGGGTTTCGACCTGTCTGCCGTCTCAGCCCGCTTTAGCGGGCTTCGCCTGGTGAGAGCGGTGGCTTTAGCCCCGCGCCGTGCCGGCGACACGTACCAGAGCAACGGCCCGCGTCGGCAAAACGGTAGTGGGGATGCTTCACGATCCCGCCCATCAGGCGTGCTGCGTGTTCCGTGGTGCGTATTCCGTTCTCCCCTTTGTGGGAGAGGGGGCAGGGGGTGAGGGGCGCGCCCAACGCCCCACGCCCCACGCCCCACGCAGCACGGAGTACGCAATACGCAATACGCAACACGTATGACGCATGACATCTGACAACGGAGGGTCTCATGAGCAGCGTCACCTGGGTGCCGATCAAGCAGTACACCGACATCCGCTACGAGCGGGCCGAGGGCGAGGGGATCGCCAAGATCACCATCAACCGGCCTGAAGTGCGCAACGCCTTCCGCCCGCTCACGGTGTTCGAGATGTCGGACGCCTTCGCCCACGCGCGCGAGGACCCCAGCATCGGGGTCGTGCTCCTGACCGGTGAGGGCGACAAAGCCTTCTGCTCCGGCGGCGACCAGAAGGTCCGCGGCGACGGCGGCTACGTCGACGACCAGGGCGTCCCGCGGCTCAACATCCTGGACGTCCAGCGGCAGATCCGGCTCCTGCCCAAGCCGGTCATCGCGGTCGTGGCCGGCTACGCCATCGGCGGCGGCCACGTGCTCCACCTGATCTGCGACCTGACCATCGCCGCCGACAATGCCATCTTCGGCCAGACCGGGCCCAAGGTCGGCAGCTTCGACGCCGGCTACGGCGCGACCTACCTGGCCCGGGTGGTCGGGCACAAGAAGGCCCGCGAGATCTGGTACCTCTGCCGCCAGTACACCGCCCAGGAGGCGCTCCAGATGGGGCTGGTCAACACCGTCGTCCCGCTGGAGCGGCTGGAGGAGGAGGCGGTGCAGTGGGCGCGGGAGATCCTGGAGAAGAGCCCGACGGCGATCCGCTTCCTCAAGGCGGCCTTCAATGCCGACACCGACGGCCTGGCCGGCCTGCAGCAACTGGCGGGCGACGCGACGCTGCTCTACTACCTGACCGACGAGGCCAAGGAGGGCCGCGACGCCTTCATCGAGAAGCGCAAGCCCGACTTCTCCAAGTTCCCGCGCTTCCCGTAGGCGCGGCGCGCGGAGCGGGCGGGCGGCGGCATCGCCGGGAGCGCCGGCTGCCGCCACCCGCCGGCCCTACCGCCGGACCCGAGGGACGGGGTCGCCGGCGGCCGCCCAGCGATCGCACCACCGGGGTGAAGACTGACGCGTGAGGACCGACGACGGATGCACCAGAGCGGGACGTTGACACCGCCCAGCCGGACGAAGGTGTGGCTGCTGGCCGCGCGGCCGCCGACGCTCCCGGCCGCCGTCACGCCGGTCCTGGTCGGCACCGCGGCCGGTGTGGCCGGGGCCGACTTCCGCCCGCTGCCCTTCCTGGCCGCGCTGGTGGCCGCCCTGCTGATCCAGATCGGCACCAACTTCGCCAACGACCTGTTCGACTTCCACAAGGGCGCCGACACCGCCGCGCGGCTGGGGCCGGTGCGCGTCACCCAGCGCGGGCTGGTCACCCCCACGCAGATGAAGCGGGCCACGATCCTGACCTTCGGCGCTGCCGCCCTCGTCGGGCTCTACCTGGTCGCCGTCGGCGGCTGGCCGATCCTCGTCGTCGGGGTGCTGTCGATCCTGTGCGGGGTGATCTACACCGGCGGCCCCTGGCCGCTCGGCTACCACGGGCTGGGCGACCTGTTCGTCTTCATCTTCTTCGGCGTCGTCGCCGTCACCGGCAGCGCCTACCTCCAGTCCGGCACGGTCGATGCACTGTCGCTCGCCGTCTCGGTCCCGGTCGGCCTGCTGGTGACCAACATCCTGGTCATCAACAACCTGCGCGACATCGACACCGACCGCGCGGCCGGCAAGCGCACCCTGGCGGTGCGCATCGGCGCCCGCGCCAGCCGGCTCCAGTACGCGCTCTTCACCCTGGTCGCCTACCTCGTGCCGCTGTTCCTGTGGCTGAGCGGCGCCGCCCGCGCCGGGGTGCTGCTCTCCTGGCTCTCCCTGCCGCTGGCTGTCGCGCTGGTCCGCGTCACGCTCGGCGGCGCGACCGGCCCGGCGCTCAACCGGGTGCTCAAGCGCACCGGGCAGCTCCACCTGCTCTTCGGCGTCCTCCTCACCCTGGGACTGCTGCTGTGAGGATCACCCACCTCCAGGTGACGCCCTACCACATCCCCTTCGCGGCCTCCTTCGTCACCGCGCACGGCCGCGCGACGGCCCGCGAGGGGCTGATCCTGCGGCTCTCGACCGACGCCGGGGTCGTGGGCCTGGGCGAGGCCGCCCCGCTGCCCGAGTTCGGCGGCGGCACGGTCGCCGACGCCGCGGCGCTGCTGGCAGACCTCACCCCGGCGCTGACCGGAGTGACGCTGTCGGCCCTGCTCGACCGCCTCGCCGCCCTGCCGCTCGACCGGCCCGGCGCGGCCGCGGTCCGCTGCGGGCTGGAGACGGCCGCGCTCGACGCGCTGGGGCGGGCGCGGGGCGTGCCGCTCGCGGCCCTGCTCGCGCCCGACCACGCCGACACTGTGCCGCTCAACGCCACCGTCGGCGCGCCCGGCGCGGACGCGGCCGCGGCCGCCGCCCGCCGCGCCGTGGCCGAGGGCTTCGCCACGATCAAGCTCAAGGTGGGCGTGGCCGGGTCGGCCGCGGCCGAGCTGGCGCGCGTGGCAGCCGTGCGCGCGGCGGTCGGCCCGGGCGTCGCGCTGCGGCTGGACGCCAACGGCGCCTGGCAGCCGAACCAGGCCATCGCGCTGCTGCGGCGGCTGGCGGCCTACGACCTCGACCTGGTGGAGCAGCCGGTGCCCGCCGGGGATCTCGCCGGGCTGGCGCGCGTGCGCCGCGCGGTCGATGTCCCCCTCGCGGCCGACGAGTCCGCCACCACGCTGGCCGCCGTCCGCGCGCTGCTCCGTGCCGAGGCCGTCGACGCGATCGTCGTCAAGCCGATGGTGGCCGGTGGCCCCCGCGCCGCCCGGACTATCATCGAGGCGGCGCTCGACGCCGGGCTGCGCGCCATCGTGACCACCCGCGCGCGGCCTGCCGGTCATGCAGACCTACGGCCTGACCGAGACCGCCTCCCAGGTGGCCACCCTCGCGCCCGAGGACGCGCTCCGCCGGCTCGGCTCGGCTGGCAAGCCGCTCTACCCCAACGAGATCCGCATCGTCTGCGACGGGCGACCCGCCGCACCGGGCGCGCCCGGCGAGATCCTGGTGCGCGGCCCGATCGTGACCGCCGGCTACTACGGGCGGCCGGAGGCCACCGCCAAAGCGCTGGCCGATGGCTGGCTTCACACCGGCGACGTCGGCTACCTCGACGCCGACGGCTACCTCTACGTCCTCGACCGGCGCGACGACCTGATCGTCACCGGTGGCGAGAACGTCTACCCCGCCGAGGTGGAGGCCGCGCTGCTGGCCCACCCCGCGGTCCAGGAGGCGGGCGTCATCGGCCTGCCCGACCCCGAGTGGGGCCAGGCCGTCGCCGCCGTGGTCCGGTTGGCGGACGGGGCCGCGCTGTCGCCCGAGGAGCTGCGCGCCTTCTGCCGGGAGCGCCTGGCGGGCTACAAGATCCCGTCGCGCGTCCGCGTCACCCGCGAGCCGCTGCCCCGCAACGCGGCGGGCAAACTGCTGCGGCGCGTGCTGCGCGAGAACTGGACCGAGCCGGACAGGCCGTAATCATCCGATTGTGCCCGGCGCCGCCAGCCGTGTACAATCGCCGTGCGGTCCGTTCGGCAGGTTCGCCGAACCCTGCGTAGCGACGTTGGGCAGGTCAGTCAGGTGTTTCTCATTGAGCAGCAAGACGAGGCGCTCGCCTATCGGCGCCGCCATCGTGGCCTGATCGGTGTCTCCAGCAAGGTCCCCATCCGCGATCGGTCGATCCTCAGCCTGGTCTACACCCCCGGGGTCGCCGAGGCATGCCGCGAGATCAGCCAGGACCCGCTCAGCTCCTTCGAGCTGACCTCGCGCGGCAACACCGTCGCCATCGTCACGGATGGCTCGGACCTCTTCGGGCTGGCCGCCGACCTGCCCGAGGCCGCGCTGCCCCTGCTCGAGGCGAAGAGCGTCCTCTTCAAGACCTTCGCCGGGATCGACGCCTTCCCGATCTGCCTCGACTTGCAGGACCCGCTCGCCGTGGTCGACACCATCCTGGCGCTCACCCCGACCTTCGGCGCGATCTGCCTGGACCACATCGGCACCCCGCACAGCTTCACCATCGCCGACCACCTTGAGAAGGGCAGCAACATCCCGCTCTTCAGCAACCAGCACCACGGCACGGCGATCCTCGTGCTCGGCGCCCTGCTGAACGCGCTCAAGGTGGTGGGCAAGCAGCTCGATGAGATCCGGGTCGTCATCGCCGGCGCCGGCGTGGCTGGCATCGGCGTGGCCCGCCTGCTCCACCGCGTCGGCGTGCGTGACCTGGTCGTGTGCGACCGCGCCGGTGCCATCTACCCCTACCGCCCCGAGCGGATGAACTGGGCCAAGTCCTACGTCGCCAAGGAGTCGAACACGGAGCACCGGCGCGGCAGCCTGGCGGAGACGCTGCGCGGCGCCGACGTCTTCATCGGGGTGTCGACCGGCAACACGGTGACCCCGGAGATGATCGCCACCATGGCGCGGGACCCGATCGTCTTCGCCCTGGCGCTGCCCGAGCCGGAGATCGCGCCCGAGGTGGCCAAGGCCGCCGGCGCGGCCGTCGTCGGCACCGGCCGGTCCGACTACCCCAACAACATGGACATCTCGCTCGTCTTCCCAGGCGTCTTCCGCGGGCTGCTCGACTCGGGCGCCCGCAACATCCGCCTGCGCACGCTCATCTACGCCGCCGAGGCCCTGGCCAGCCTCGTGCCCGACGACGAGCTGCACGCCGACAACGTCGTGCCCCGCATCTTCGACTTCCGCGTCGCCCCGACGCTGGCCGCCGCGGTCGTGCGCGCTGCGAAGGCCACCGGTGAGGCCCTGCACGACGTCGACCCGCAGGCGGTGGCCGAGAACACCCTCCGCTACATCTACGAGGGCCTGCCGTCGCCGCGGACCCGCCCGAGCCCGCCCCAGCCGCAGCGTCCCCGCACCCTCCGCGAGCGGGCGCTCGACCTGCGCCGCCGCTACAACGGCGTGCTCGAGATTCGCAGCAAGGTGCCGATCAAGGACCATCACATCCTCAACCTCCTCTACGTCCCGCCGGCCGCCCTGGCGCCGGTGGCCGAGGTGCAGGAGAACCCCGCCAGCGTCTACGAGCTGACCGTCAAGGACAACCTGGTCGCCATCGTGACCGACGGCAGCGCCGTGCTCGGCCTCGGCGACATCGGGCCGCAGGCCGCGCTCCCGGTCATGGAGGGCAAGGCCGTCCTCTTCCAGTCGCTGGCCGGCGTCGAGGCTTTCCCCATCTGCGTGGCCGAGCGCGACCCGCAGCGCTTCGTCGATATCGTCACCGCCATCGCGCCCTCGTTCGGCGGCATCAACCTGGAGGACATCGCGGCGCCGCGCTGCTTCGAGATCGAGGCCGCCCTGAAGGAGCGGCTCGATCTGCCCGTCTTCCACGACGACCAGCACGGCACGGCCATCATCGTGCTGGCCGCGCTGCTGAACGCCTGCAAGCTGCGCGGCACGCCCCTCGACAGGGTGAAGATCGTCATCAACGGCGCCGGCTCGGCCGGGGTGGCGGTGGCCCGCCTGCTCCTGACCGTGGGCGTCGGCGACATCATCCTCTGCGATACCCACGGCATCATCTCCCGCCAGCGGCAGGGCCTGAACCGGGTCAAGGAGGAGCTGGCGCGCCTGACCAACCGGGACCAGGTGTCCGGCACGCTCTGCGACGCCCTCGTGGGCGCCGACGTCTTCATCGGCGTCTCGGTCGCTGGCGCGCTGACCCCGGAGCTGATCCGCACCATGGCCCCGGATCCGATCATCTTCGCGCTGGCCAACCCGGAGCCGGAGATCCACCCGGACGAGGCCAAGGCCGCCGGGGCCCTGGTGGTGGCCACCGGCCGCTCGGACTACCCCAACCAGGTCAATAACTCCCTTGCCTTCCCCGGCGTCTTCCGCGGCGCGCTCGACGCCCGCGCGACCGACATCAACGACGCCATGAAGCTGGCGGCCGCCCACGCCATCGCCGACCTGGTCGACCCGAAGGCGCTGAGCCGCGACGTCGTCATCCCGGGCGCCCTCGACCTCGACGTGCCCCCCGCCGTGGCCGCGGCCGTCGCCCGCGCCGCCGTCGAGACCGGCGTCGCGCGGATCGCCGTCGATCCCGACGAGGTCGCCGCCCGGACGCGCGAGCGGATCTACGAGGGCATCCAGCGGTAGGGACCGGCAGTCGCCACGGCCAGCCTAGCAGCCGCCGCGGTCGCGCCCGCCCGGCCCCACCGCGATGACCCGCCCCGCGTAGCCCGCCCGGCGGAGCGTCTCCCGCAGCGCGCGCAGGTCGACCTGGCCCGCCCCGATCTGGACGAGCACGGCGTCGGGCGCGCTGCTCGCCGCCACGCGGCGGACCTCGTCGATGGTCCGCGCCCAGCTCACCTCGTGCCCGCCCTCGCGGAGCACGTGCTGA
>JASBVL010000048.1 GCA_029961075.1 Sphaerobacter sp. | reverse complement strand
GGCGCGGGCGAAGCTGGAAGCGTTAAAGCAGGAAGCGCAGGCGCCCGCACCACCTACCCCATCGAGCCGTCGCTCATCACCCTCTGTCCCCACGGTGGCGCAGTTCGTGGAGCAGTGGTTGGAATCAGCGACGCTCAAACCCACCACGGAATGGAGCTACCGCAATAGTCTCAAGGCGCATGTGCTGCCGGTGATTGGCCAGCTCCGGCTCGACCAGGTGACCCCGGCGGATGTCGCCCGGATCGTGGCGGTCTGCCGCAAGAAGGGTAAGTCCGACCGGACCGCCCAGTACGCCTATTCGATCACCCGGCGCCTGTTGCAGGTGGCGATGGATTGGGAGTTGATCGAGCAGAACCCGGCGGCGAAGGTGGCGCGCCCCCAGGTGGAGCAGACCGACCGGATGGTCTGGACTGTCGAGCAATCGCAGGCGTTCCTCCAGCACTGCCTGCGGGGCGAGGGGAAGTGGGATACGCTGTTCCTGCTGGCGCTCACCACCGGGTTGCGGTTAGGAGAGTTGTTGGGGCTGACCTGGGAGGACATTGATCTGGAGAAGGGTACGCTGCGGGTGAGCCGCAACGTGGTGGAGACGGATCGTGGCGTGTTTGTGGAGCAGACGCCCAAGTCTCGCCACAGCCGTCGGAGCGTGAGTCTCCCACAGGCTGCGGTTCAGGCATTGCGCGTGTGGCGGGAGATGCACCCGTACGGTCCGCTGTTTCGGCAGCGGAATGGACTACCGCCCCGGCGACACGCCATCCACACGGCGCTGCGGCGCCGCTGCCAGCGGTGGGGGCTGCCCTACATCGGCTTTCATGGCCTGCGCCACCAGCATGTCAGCTTGCTGGCCCACGCCGGGGTGCCGGTGAAGGTGGCACAGCAGCGAGTCGGGCACTCCACCCCGATGCTGACGCTGGGGATCTACACCCATGTGCTGGGCAACGCCGACCGGGAGTCGGCGGACTCGTTCGACAGGCTGCTCCTTGCCGACTGACGTGGGTGGCAACAAAAAGGGGCGCGGGAGAGATCCCGCGCCCTGTGTGTTACTGCTCGCTCGTGCCCTCGGCGGTAGAGAGCGGCAGGGCTGCCAATGCCGCCCGTGCCCCCGCGCGCACCACCGCCAGCCCGACACCGACTGCCCAGGTCTCCCAGTTCTCGACCTTGGTCGGGTCGAGCTCGACGATGACCTGGAGGATCGTTGCCAGCATGGTGATGGCAGGGACTTCTGGCAGCGGTCGGGAGGCTTGCCCGTGTTCGGCTACCCCCTGACCGAGGAGTTCACCGAATTCGGGCTCACGGTGCAGTATCTGGAACGGCAGCGGTTCGAGTACCACCCGGAAGACGCGGGGACGCCCTACGAGGTGGAACTGGGCCGGCTCGGGGCCGAGGAGGCGGCCCGGCGCGGCCTGCTCGACAGCCCCGCCTTCACGCCGCTTCCGGCGACCACGCAGGGCGATGCCAACTGCGCCTTCTTTGCCGAGACCGGCCACCGGTTGTGCGCCGGGTTCCGGGCGTTCTGGGAGACCCACGGGCTGGAGTTCGGCGACCCCGGCGTGTCCTTCCGCGAGTCCCTCGCGCTCTTCGGCTACCCGATCAGCGAGGAGTTCACCGACCCGGCGACGGGGCTGACCGTGCAGTACTTCGAGCGGGCGCGCTTCGAGTACCATCCTGACAACCCCGAGCCGTACCGCGTGCTCCTGGGACGACTGGGGGCGGACCGGCTGGCAGAGCGCGGCTGGTAGCAGCCGGTGCATCGCTCCCGGGTCGTCCCGGCGGGCCGGCTTCGGGACGGCCCGGTTGACGGGCGGGAACTGGCGTCAGTGGAGTCCGCTCCCTTAGACGATTGGGCGGGATCTGACGGAGGAGGGAGCTCAGCATGAGCGTGGTGCGGCTTTCGGCGTGGCCGCTGTTCGTCACCGCCGTAGCCTTGGTCGCGTTCTTCTGGTTCCCGTCGCGCTGGGTTCCCGGTGCCCTCGAGCTCGCTTCCCCCTACTACGGTCGCGCCGTGGGCGGCCTCGTATTCGACAATATCGACGAGGACCTGTCCTACTACAAGCACAACGACCCCGATGACTACCAACACTACCGCTGGGTCATGCGACAGATTTGGCTGCGGTACCTCGCGATCTGGGGAGTCATCGGCGCCGTGGGATACCTACCAATTCTCAGACTCATCCGCCGGTTCGGGGACTGGGTCGCAGCCGCGCTGGTCACGGTCGCCATCTTGCTGTCACCCGTCGCCGCCTTCGCCGGCTTCATCTTCTTGGCGCATATGACCCTGTGATTGCGGGGCCCGCGCGCCCGCTGTTTCCGGGTTACCTCTCCACCGACGCGGGACGCTCCAACCAGCGCCGGCTGGGAGCTGGTGCGTCACCCCACGCGGCCCAGCGCCTCGCTGACGAACCACCGGAGCCGGTCGCGCATCGTCCGCGCGGTGTGCGCGTCCAATCCCCACGCCGACATCGCGACCGCCGGGCGGAGCGCGGCGGCCAGGTCCCAGTAGGGAAGATCGACGAAGTCGACCGCGCCCATCCGGGAGCGATACCGTTCGGTGAAGGACTCCATCGCCTCCACGCCCAGTGCCCACAGCAGCTCGAGTCGCGCGTTGGCGACGTCGGCCAGCGGGTCCCCGAGCGCCGCATCTTCCCAGTCGATGACCGCCACGAGCCGGCCGTCGCGCCACAGCGTGTTGCCGGGCCAGAAGTCCCCGTGCAGGAGCACGGCCCGGTTTCGCTGGGGTAGCGGCCAGACCGCGTCGAGCGCCGCCCGGATCCGTGTCGCCTCCGGCGACGCGCCGGTGGGCGGCAACCGGCGGCGGAGCTCGACGGCGCACACCTCCTCCTGCCGCGGCAGGAAGGAGAGATCGACGGCCGTGCTGCCGTCCACCGAGTGGATCGTCGTGAGCGCATCGACCGTCTGGTCGATGACATTACCCAGATCGGTGGGGGTGAGCCCCGCCTGCCCCTCGACGAACTCGATCACGGTGACGGGCGTGGGGAAGATGTCACCGGATTCGTCTACGTAGTAGGGCCTGGGCGCCGGCACGCCCACCGACCGCACGATCTGGAGCAGGCGGAACTCGTGGGCGGCGACGTGCGGGGCTCGCACCAGATCAGCCGCGCCGTAGCGGCGCACCACCAGCCGCTGGCGCCTGCCGTGCGACAGCAGCACCTCGAGTGCGGTGACCTGCGCCGAGACGCCGCCGGTCAGTTCCCACACGCGCAGCACCTGGCTGCCGGGATCCAGCCGGCGGATCAGGCGATCGAACGGCTCATGTTCCGGAGACACCCTCACTGCACCAGCACCCACTACCCCGTCGTGTCGGTCCAGCCACCCCGCCCGCGACGCGGGACACCGCACGCAGCCGGCTCGGCCGAGAGCGCGGGCCGTACCCGGTCGATGCGGCGCAGCCACGGCACGGCTTGGCGTCTGAGAGGAGCAACATGACGTTAGAATAATACCGAATAGGCGCTCTCCCCCTGGGCCGCCGCCTGATCCAGGCGCGGCAGGACGGCCAGCGTACAGCCCGACAGGCCCGACGAGGGCTTCCCACGTATGCGGAGGTGATGATGCCGGAGGTGCTCCGGGTGTTGGCACCGCTCGTGGTCGCGTTGCTCGGGACCTTACTGGTGGCGGTCCTCGGCTCGCTGCGACCACGCGTCGCCGCGCCGCTCGCGGTGGCGAGCGCGGCGATGGCGTTGGTGGCGGCGCTCGCGATGCCGGCCGGGGCGAGCGTCGACCTGTCCTGGGCGCCCACCTGGGGACTGCGGCTGAGCTTCGCGGCCGACGGCCTGGCTCGCCTCTACGCGCTGCTCGCGACCGGCATCGGGCTCGCCGTCCTGGTCTATGCGGCGGGCTACATGCCGCGTCATCTCGCGCACGCGGGGCACGGGCCCGAGCGCGCCGTCCGACTCTACAGCCTCATCCTCCTCTTCATGACGGCGATGCTCGGCCTCGTGCTGGCCCAGGATCTCGTGCTCCTGATCGTCTTTTGGGACCTGACCGCGATCACCTCGTACTTCCTCATCGGCTACGAGCAGGAGGAGGAAGAGTCCCGGCAGGCCGCGCTGACCGCGCTGCTCGTGACCGGCATCAGCGCCATCCTGCTGATCCTGGCGGGGGTGATCCTGTTCGTGCATCACGGGACCGCCTCGATCCCGGCGATCCTCGCGCGCAGCGAAGCGGGACCGATCGCCACTGCGTCGGGCGTGCTCATCGCCGTCGCGGCGCTGGCAAAGAGCGCGCAGGTGCCGCTCCACTTCTGGCTGCCGCGGGCCATGGTCGCGCCGACGCCGGTCTCCGCCTACCTGCACTCGGCGGCGATGGTCGCCGCCGGGGTGTTCCTGCTGGGACGCGTCCACCCGCTCATCGCGCTCAGTCCGCCGCTGCGCGACGGCCTGGTGGTCGTCGGCTTCGCCTCGATGGCTGTCGGGGGCGGCCTGGCGCTGGCGCAGGTGGTACTGAAGCGCCTGCTGGCCTACTCGACGGTCGCCCAGTACGGGTACGTCGTCGTCCTGCTCGGCCTCGGCGAGGTGGCCGGCGCCGCCTTCTACATCCTCGCCCACGCCCTGGTCAAGAGCGCCCTCTTCATGGCCGCCGGTGCGGTGACGGAGGCGACCGGCCAAGAGCAGCTCGATCGGCTGGGGGGCCTGGGCCGTGCCCTGCCTGGTCTGGCCGTGGGGAGCGGGTTGGCGGCAGCCGGTCTGGCCGGCCTCCCGTTGACCGCAGGGTTTTTCAAGGATGAGGTCTTCTTCGCCGGGGCCGCGGCACGCGGCGGGCCGATCCCGATCCTGGCCGTCGCGGGCGCGGCTCTCACCTTCGCCTACACGTGGCGCTTCTGGGCAGGCATCTTCCTCGGGGCACGCCGCGGCACGGTGCAGCCGCTCCCGCTTGCCCTGACCGCACCCGTCCTCCTGCTGGGGCTGCTCGTCGCGCTGGGCGGCATCGTGCCCGCTGTGGGAGCACGATTGGCGGCGGCCGCCGGGGAGTCGATGGCGCTCGAGGCGACACCGCTTGCCCTCGCCTATCACCTGGATCGCCACGCGCCGAATCTGATGGCCGTGACCACCTGGGCGCTGGGCATGGTCGCCATCGTGACTGCCGCGCGGTGGGCGCGCGTGCCGCGGGCCATCGCGGCGATCGGCGAGCGGTACGGGCCGGATCGGTCCATGCTGGTCGCGATCGACACCCTGACGCGCTTCTCGCGCCGCCTGCGGGCCTTCGAAGTGCAGTCCCTCCAGCGGCGGATCGCGACGATCCTCGTTTCGGCCGCGATCCTGGTCGGCGCCACGATCGTGCTGGCGCCGCCCTGGCCGACGTTCACGCTGGGCGACCTCCCGGCCAGCGACTGGCCGCTCGTCCTGTTCCTCGTGCTTGCGGCCCTCGCCGGACTGCTGGCGACGCGGAGCGCTGGGCGCGCGACACTGGTGCTGGCGCTCAGCGCCGTTGGCTACTCACTGGCCGCCGTGTTCACCTTCATCGGGGCGCCGGATGTCGCGCTGGTTGCCGTGCTCATCGAGACGATGATGACGGTGCTGTTGCTCGGCGTGCTCAGCCTGGTGCCGCGCGACGTGGCCGAGCCACCGTCCGAGCCGGAGCCACGGGACCGGTACCGCAGTCGCGCCGTCGGGTTCGTGGCGGCTGCCTTCGCCTTTGTGGTCTCCTGGAGCGCCTTGTCCTGGTCCGCGCCTGACGCGACGATGGCCAGCGCCCACATCGACCTCGCACCGGCGGCCCACGCCGACGATGTCGTCACGGCCATCCTGGCCGATTTTCGCGGGCTCGACACGCTGGGGGAGATCACGGTCATCGCGATCGCGCTCCTGGGTGTCCTTACGTTCTTCGTATCGGAGAAGTCCACATGAGGCTCAGTACCATCATGACCGAAATGGTCGCGCGGGTGATCCTGTTGCCGACCCTGGTGACCGCGCTCGCGTTACTCGTCAAGGGGTACACGAGTGCGGGCGACGGCTTCAGCGCCGGAGTCGTGGCGGGCACCGTGGTCGCGATCCAGTTCATCGTTTTCGGCCCCAGAGAGCCGATCGCGCGCTTCCCGAGCCCGCGCCACGCACCGCTGCTCGCCTTTGGCGGCGTCCTCCTAGCGCTCGCTGTCGCCTTCGCCCCGCTGCTCTGGGGTGACCCGGTGTTGACGCAGTACCCGCGTCCCGGCGAGCCGGTGGTCCACATCGGCGCGCTCGCCTTCCACACCGCCTTGCTCTTCGACGTCGCCGTGTTCCTCCTGGTCTTCGGCTTCATCATTTCGGTGCTCGGAGGAATCGGGTCGTTCGAGCGACACAGCCAGGGAGGCGAGTCATGATCCTGGCACTGGCCCTCGCGATCGCGGTGTTGTTCGGCTCCGGAGCGTTCCTGCTGCTCAAGCGCGACCTGATCCGCATGGTCGGCGGCGTCATCCTCATGTCGAATGCCGTCAACCTCTTCATCGTCGCGGCCGGGCTCGGCCGCGGACGCGAGCCGATCTATCCGCTGCCCCCGGGGCGTCAGGTGAGCGACCCCGTCGTCCAGGCGCTGGTCTTGACCGCGATCGTCATCGGCTTCGGGACGGTCGCGGTCGTCCTCGGGCTGCTCTACCGCAGCTACACGGCCCGGCGCGCCCGCGACGCGGCGCTCGCCTCGCCACCCGAGGAGGCAACGCCGTTGATGGAACCACCGGTGGACGGGGCGGTCGAGTGATGCTCCTGCTGCCGCTCGCGATCACGTGGTTCGCCGCGCTGGCCCTCGCGCCCCTAGACGGGCGACGGCGGGCGGTCGGCGCGGCGGCGGTCGCAGCGTTGGCGGCCGCCTACCTCGCCCTCGTGTGGCTGGCGGTGCGGGTGCTGACTGACGGCCCGGTTGAGATGATTGCCGGTGGCTGGGGACCGGGGATTGGGATCCGGCTCCGCGCGGACGCCCTGGGGATCACCTTCGCCCTGCTCTCCCTCGCCGTCCTCGTCGCCGCGCTGGCGTTCGAGGTGTTGGGGGGCGTGCACGAGCGCTCCCTGCCGGAGCTGGTGCTGTTCATGGCCACGGGCCTGACCGGGCTCTTCCTGACTGCTGACATCTTCAATTTTTATGTCTTCTTCGAGGTCGCCATGATCTCGTCGTTCATCCTGGCCAGCTACGGCAAAGAGGTGCGGCACCTGCGCGCCGCCCTGACGTTCACCGTGGTCAACCTGCTCGGGTCGGTCGTCTTCCTCTCGGGGGTCACCGGGTTGTACCACGTGACCGGCACGCTCGACATGGACGGTGTGGCCCAGCGCATCGACGAGGCGCCCGACGGGTCAGTCTTACTGATCGCGGTTCTCATCTTCGTGGCGTTCGGCCTGAAGCTCGGGCTCTTCCCGTTCCACTCGTGGGTGGCCCCGGTCTACCGCGACGCCTGGCCAGCGGTCGCGGCGATGCTGAGCGCGGCGCTGGCCAACATCGGAAGCTACGGGCTCCTCCGCTTTGGGGCCGGGCTCATGCCCCAAGAGCTGGGGCTGACCGCCACCGGCGTCATCCTCCTCGGGAGTCTGAGCATTCTCTACGGCGGTCTGCAAGCCGTGAGCGCCCGGTCCGCCAGCGAGGTCATCGCCTGGTCTTCCATCGGCCAGGTCGGCTACATCCTGGTCGCCCTCGGCATCGGCGGTCCGATCGGCCTCAGCGCGGCGATCCTCTTCACGATGGTCAACGCGTTGAATAAGCTGGTCCTGTTCCTCGCGATCGGGCTCCGCGGCTGGCTGGTTGGTGCCACCTTCGCGCTGGCCGCCTTCAGCGTGGCTGGGGTGCCGCCTTCAGCGGGCTTCTTCGGGAAAGTCGCGGTCTTCCGCGCCGGCGAGGCGAGCGGACACGCGGCGCTCCTGGCGCTCATCGTCGTGGGCGGCGCGCTCTCGCTCCTCTACATGTTCCAGGTCTATCAGCGCGAATACTGGGCGCGCCCGACCAAGGCTCCCCCGAGCCCGCTCGCTCCGCGGCTGCTGGTCTTCGCCCTGGCAATCGGCATCGTGGCGATTGGGGTCTGGCCCGAGCCGCTGCTCGCCTTGAGCGGGCGTGCGGCGGCGGTCTTGTCAGGAGGTGGATGATCGGCTACTTCGTCCTACGGGTCGCGCTCCTGTGCGGCATCTGGTTGCTGGCGCTCGGCACGGTCAGCCTTGGCGACGTGGTGATCGGGGTGGTCGTCTCGGCCGCGTTGGTGCTGTTGCCAGCACCTCCCGCCACGCCGGTGGAGCATCCACCCCTCCTGCGCCGCGTGCTCGGCTTTGTCCCGCTCCTCATGGCCGTGCTGTGGGAGATCATGCTCGGCACCTGGCGCGTCGCGCTGGTCGTTCTCGGGCGTCGCCCGCACGTTCCCGGCACCATCGAGGTCCCGATCGGGCCGCGGACGCGCACCGGCGTGGCGATGACGGCCCTGCTCGTGACGCTGGCGCCCGGCTCGGTGCTGGTCGATGTCGACTGGGAGCGCCAGCTGATGCTCTTTCGGGTGCTCGACGCGTCGGATCCCGACGCCACCCGCGCCGAGATCGACCGGCTCTATGAGCGCTTCCAGCGTGCGGTCTTCCCCTAGCCGGGTGATCCGCACGAGAGAGGGAGGCTGATGCACGCTATCGTGTTCTACGTCGCGACGCTCTGGGTCGGACTACTGATCGCAGCCGGCGTGGTGCTCACGCTGCGCGCCCACGACACCCTCACCCGCGTGCTCGCGGTCGAGGTCATTACCACCTTGCTGATCGGCCTGCTGGTGCTCTACGCGGGCGGGCGAAACTCGGCCAACTATCTGGACGCGGCCCTGGTGCTCGCGCTGCTGTCGTTCGTCGGCACACTGGCAGCCGCGCGCTACGAGACGGAGGGGCGGATCTTCTGATGCTGGCGGCGGTGCTTCCCTGGGTGGCCGACGCGCTGGTCCTGCTGGGCCTGGTCACCATGTCCCTGGCGGTCTGGGGCATCCTGCGGATGCCCGACCTCTACTCGAAGCTCCACGCCTCGAGCAAGATGACCGTGCTCGGGCTGGCGCCGCTCGTGCTGGCCGCCGGTGTGAACAACGGCACGATCCTGCTGCGCGGGCTGCTCGTCATGGCCTTCCTCCTGTTGACGGCCCCCGTCTCCTCGGCCGCCATCGCGCGGGCCTACTGGCGCCGCCATCCCGACGGGGATGCACCCCAGCCCAATCGGCCGGCCCCGCACGCCCAGGCGGCGCCGGCCGGCGACCACACGCCGACGCCCGACTAGCGAGCCGTGCCCGCCGCCCGGGGCACAGGGCCGCGCCCCGCCCTCGACGTCACGACGCCGAGTGGCTCTCGCCGCGCAGGTGCGGCGTATAGGTGATCCCGACCAGCAGTCCATCCGGCCCCAACAGCCGCGTCACCCGCTGGCCCCAGGGCTCCAGCCGGTCGGCGACGAGCACCTCGTAGCCGCGCTCCCGCAGCTCCGCCGTGGCCGCGGCCACATCATCGACATCGAACTCGATCCAGCCCTGCGGGACTGGCACCTCCGCCGGCCACTCGTCAGTGCCGAAGCACGACTGGGCTGCGCCCCGCAGCGGCCACACAGCGAAGTGCTTCACCCCATCGATGTCGGGGGTCGAGAGATACTCGTCGTCACCGGTCAAGGGAAGACGGAGCGCGTCCGCATAGAACGCGCGGGCTGCGCCGACGTCGGGTGCGATCGGGCCAAAGCCCGCGACAAAGCGCACGTCCACCGTCGCCTCCTGTCATGGCATCGAACAGGCGTCCTGCACTCAGCCAGAATAGAACATGCATTCTATTTGGTCAAGGTGTCGGACGAAGCCGCGCTGCGCGCCACGGGGCGCCCCTGGGCGAACATGGCTACCCGTGAGTCGTCGCACGGCCTGGGCCCGCGCGTCGCCACCGCGACCGAAGTTCGTGCGGCCGTCAACGCTTCCCTTCGCACGGAGTCCTTGCTAGAGTGGGACGTGCTGCCCTGTGGAGGAAACGCTCAACGTGAGGAGCGCGCCGATGTCGCTCGTCAATCTCAACCCAATCGTGCTGCTGGTGGACATCGCCACGGTCGCCTGCATCGCTGCGGGCGTCGTGGTCGGCATCCGCGCCCTTCGCCAGCGCAGCTAGCGCCACACCGACCGCGGACCGACGTGCAACGTTCCGCGAGGAACCGGGCCAGACGAACCCATCCGCGGCGATGCGGGGGCAACCCCGGCGCGAACGGGATGGAGCCTCCAGGCCCCAGCCGGCAGGAGGCGCCGCCTCGCGCCTCAGCGCTGTGGGGACTGCCCCGCCCCCACGAGGGGGCGGGGACGGCAGCCTGACGATGAACTAATACGCCCGCGCCCAAATCACCTGCTGCTCGGCCTCGCGGCCGCAGACGATGCAGCGCCCCGGCGTGCCCGGCTGCTCGAAGGGGATGCAGCGGATCGTGGCCTTGGTCTCGGCCTTGACCTGCGTCTCGCAGGTCTCGCTGCCGCACCAGTACGCCCGGGAGAACCCGGCATTGGCCTCGACCCGCTCCTTGAGCTGCGCGTAGCTGTCGATCTCGACCGTGTTCTCGTCGAGCATCTGCTTCGCCGCGGCGAAGAGGTTGGCCTGGATCTCGTCGAGGATCGCTGGGACCACCCCCGCGAGCTCCGTCACCGACACCGGGCGCTT
This sequence comes from Sphaerobacter sp., assembly GCA_029961075.1. Classification (GTDB taxonomy): domain Bacteria; phylum Chloroflexota; class Chloroflexia; order Thermomicrobiales; family Thermomicrobiaceae; genus Sphaerobacter. The sequence goes on along the minus strand of JASBVL010000048.1, from coordinate 20,210 downwards.
CTCGTGGGTATCGCGGCGCACCAGGGTCACCTGGTCCTGCGCCACGTCGCGCGGCCCGATCTCGAGCCGGACCGGCACCCCCTTGAGCTCCCACTCGTTGAACTTCCAGCCCGGCGTCTTGTCGTCACGTCGATCGACGAAGACGCGCGCCACCGGCTGGAGGACGTCGCGGACGCGTTGGACCGCGGCCTCCACGGCCTCACGCTCCTCGTCCTTCCGCCAGATGGGCACGATCACGACCTGGATCGGCGCCACCCGCGGCGGCAGCTTGAGCCCGCGCTCGTCGCCGTGGACCATGATCACCGCGCCGATGGTGCGGAAGCTGAGGCCCCAGCTCGTGTTGAAGGCGTAGCGCCGCTCGCCGTCCCGATCCAGGAACTCGATGCCGAAGACGCGGCCGAAGTGGTCACCCAGGTTGTGCGACGTCCCAGACTGGAGCGCCCACTTCTTGCCGCCCATCATGGCCTCGATGGTGTAGGTCCGCAGCGCGCCGGCGAACTTCTCTGACTCGGTCTTCTGCCCGGGGATCAAGGGGATCGCCAGCTCCCGCTCGACGAAGTCGCGGTAGACCTCGAGCATGAGGCGCGCGCGCTCCTCGGCCTCCTCCAGCGTGGCATGTGCCGTGTGCCCCTCCTGCCAGAGGAACTCCAGCGAGCGCAGGAACGCCCGCGGGCGCTCCTCCCAGCGGACCACGCTGCACCACTGGTTGATGAGGATGGGCAGGTCGCGGTACGACTGCACCCAGCGCGCATACGTCGGGCAGATGATGGCCTCCGAGGTCGGCCGCACCGCCCACGGCTCATCGAGGTCCTTGTTGCCGCCGCGCGTCACCCAGGCGACCTCCGGCGCGAAGCCCTCGACGTGCTCGGCCTCTCGCTCCAGCATGCTCTTCGGGATGAAGAGCGGGAAGTAGGCGTTCTGGACCCCGGTCGCCTTGATGCGGCGGTCGAGCTCCCCCTGCATGTTCTCCCACAGGGCAAAGCCGTAGGGGCGAATGACCCGCGTGCCCCGGACCGGCGATTCGTCGGCTAGCTCCGCGCGCCGCACGACTTCGACGTACCAGCGGTCGAAGTCGTCTTCGACATCGCCCAGTTCCTCCACGTACTTGCGCTCATCGCTCATCGACTTCCCCCCAACCTCCAAGAACCCGGTCACTCACCGGTCGCGTCGCAGCCAGACGTCAGCGTGCAGGGGCCCTGCCCCTGCCTGGAGGCTCGGGGAGGCCGCCCCACCCACCACCGCGGCTGCGGAGCCGCGGCGGGTGCCAGGCGGCAATATCGATGTGGGTGACGAACTGTGGCGCTCGGTTCCGCCGACGCATCGCTGCCCGCTGTGTAGAATGCCCGTGGCTGGGCCAGATGCCGGCCCAACCTCATCGTCGGATTATACAGCCGCCCGCCTGCTCTCTGGGCCGCTACTGGCCCCGACCGTGCGAGCAACGTGGGAGCCACGGACGCCGGGTCGCGGCCACGGGCACAGTCGGGCACGCTGAGGAAGCGAGAGCATGGGTCATCTGGGAGGCACGAAGCGAATCGGGGTCCTGACCGGTGGGGGCGACGCCCCGGGCCTCAACGCCGTCATCCGCGCGGTGACCAAGACCGCCGTCCTCGAGTATGGCTGGTCCGTGCTCGGATTCCAGGACGGCTTCGAAGGGGTCATTCACGACCGCTGGGTCGAGCTGACCCTCGACAGCGTGCGGGGGATCCTGCCGCGCGGGGGCACGATGCTGGGTGCCTCCAACCGCTGCAACCCGTTCGCCTACGCCGCGCCAGGCGACCCGGAGCCGCGCGACTACAGCGCCACCGTCCTCGAGCGCCTCGCCCAGCACGGCCTTGACGGGTTGGTCGTGATCGGCGGGGACGGGACGATGACCGTGGCCCATCGCCTCCACGGCCTGGGGGTGCCGCTGGTCGGGGTGCCAAAGACGATCGACAACGACGTGCGCGGCACGGAGGTCACCTTCGGGTTCGATACCGCGGTCAATACCGTGACCGACGCCATTGACAAGCTGCACACGACGGCTGAGAGCCACCACCGGGTGATGATCGTCGAAGTGATGGGGCGCACGGCGGGCTGGATCGCCCTCCACGCGGGCCTGGCCGGGGGCGCTGACGTGATCCTCATCCCCGAGCTCCCCTTCTCGCTCGATCAGATCCGCGCGACCATCCGGCGCCGCCAGCAGCTTGGCCGGCACTTCACCATCATCGTGGTGGCGGAAGGCGCCGCGCCGGCCGGGGGTGAAGCGATCTACGAGCAGATCGGCCCCCTCCCCTACCAGCGCCGCTACGGTGGCATCGGTGAATGGCTGCGCGCCCAGCTCGCCGAGACCATCCCCCAGGAAGTCCGCTGCGTGGTGCTCGGCCATCTCCAGCGGGGCGGCAGCCCGACCGCGCGGGACCGGATGCTCGGCTCGGTCATGGGCGCCGCGGCGGTCGACCTGATCGCCGCCGGGACCTGGGGCTACATGGTCGGCGTCAGCAGCGACCTCGCCGGCCACCGCCCGCACGCGGTGATCCCCGTCCCGCTCGCGGAGCCGAGTCGCGGGCCGCGGCTGGTCCCGGTGAACCACGCGGTGCTGCGGGCCGCGCGCGAGATGGGGATCGCCTTCTGCGACGGCGCGCCGAAGGCGGAGTGAGACAGGAACACACATGACCGAGATCCTGCCAGCGGGCAAGCTCCCGCCGGAACTTCTGGCCACCCTGCTCGGGTCCCTGCCGTCGGACCCGTCGCTCGTGGTCGGTCCCGGCATCGGGCGCGACGCGGCCGTGGTGCGATGCGGCGACCGGCTGCTGGTCCTCAAGACCGATCCCATCACGTTCGCGACGGAGGACATCGGCTGGTACACGGCGCACATCAACGCCAACGATATCGCCTGCATGGGCGCCACGCCGCGCTGGATGCTGGTCACCGCCCTGCTGCCGGAGGGCAGCACGACGCCCGGGCTGGTCGAGCAGATCTTCACGGGCGTGCGGGCGGGCTGCGACGCCGTCGGTGCCACCCTCGTCGGCGGACATACGGAGATCACGACCGGGCTCGAGCGGCCCATTCTGGTCGGACTGATGGTCGGCGAGGCGCAACCGGACGAACTGGTCGACCCGCGCCGCGCCCAGCCGGGAGATGTGGTCATCCTTGCCCGCGGCATCGCCATCGAGGGGACGGCCCTGCTCGCCCGCGAGCTGCGCGCGGAGCTGGAAGGCCGGGTGGACCCCGCAAGGCTCGCGCGCGCAGCCGGCTTCATCCACGATCCGGGTATCAGCGTCGCCGCCGCGGCTCGCCTCCTCCGGACTGCCCTCGGGCCCCGCCTGCATGCCCTGCACGACCCAACCGAGGGTGGATTGGCGACGGGACTGCGGGAACTGGGGGCCGCCACCGGCCTCGGCCTCGCCGTCAACGGGGACGCGATCCCGGTCTACCCCGAGACGCGCGCCCTCTGCGACGCGCTCGACGTCGACCCGCTGGGGCTCATCGCCTCCGGCGCCCTCCTGGCCGTCGTCGCACCGGAGGCGGAGGCAGCGGCCCTGGCAGCGCTGCGCGAATCCGGCATCCCGGCGGCGGCGATCGGCCGGATGGTCGCCGATCCGGACCATGTTACGTTGACGACGGGCGGCGCCGAGCGGCCGCTGCCCACGTTCGCCGTCGACGAGATCGCGCGACTCTTTGCGGCGCGCACGAACGACCCCGCGGCCAGCTAGGCCGCGGGGTCGCACCACGTCTCCCTCGCCCTACCGGGGCTAGGACTTCGGCATGGCACGCAGCGCCTCGTAGGCCGGGCGCGGCGACCAGTCCGCGTTCAGCACGCTCCAGGGGTATTTCTCGTCGGACGGATCGACGATCAGTGAGTAGTTGAGGTTCCAGACGAACATGCCGCGCACCCACGGCCAGTGCTCGGCGGCCCACTGGAACGCACCGACCAGGTAGTCGGCCTGCTCCTGCTCGCTCACGTCGTTGCCGTACTCGTAGCCCGGCGCCTGGTTGGCCGTCGTCCAGCCGAACTCGGTGATCCAGACGGGGCGGTCATCGCCGCGCTTGGCCATCACCTCGCGCAGTTGCTCGGCGCGGCGGAAGTAGAAGCTGGGGTGATCTGCCCACTGGCCCTCGCCCGGGTTGTCCGGCACCATCTTGTCCGGCGGGTGGTTCGTCGCGTTGACGTGTATCCCTAGCACGTCGAAGTAGCTGGCGTAGCGCCCGTTGTCCAGGTTGTAGAAGGCTTCGAGGTACTGCACGTCGTCGATCGCGACGCTGGGATCGTTCACCCCGGTCGGCGTCAGCCCACCGAAGACGATGATGGCGCTGCGGTCGGCCTGCTTGGCCCCCTCGTACGCGGCCCGCAGCATCTCGGCGTAGTCCTCGACCCGCACCGTGCCGCCGACCTCAGCCGCGAGGTTCTGCTCGTTCCAGATCTCCCAGGCGTCGATCTTGTCGCCGTACCGCTCGACCAGGAAGTGGGTGAACCCTGCGAGATCGTTGTAGTCGCGCAGGAAGCGCTGGCCGCTCGGGTCCCGCGCCCAGTCCGGCGCCTTGACGATGGTGGCGAGGATGTTGACGCCGGTGCCCTCGACCTGCTCCACGATCCGGTCAATCGGGAGCGGATCCCACTGGTTCTTCTGCCGCTCCACCTCGCTCCACTGGATCTGAATGCGGACCCAGTTGAATCCCGCCCCCTTCACCATGTCGATCGTGCGCCGGTTGAACTCCGCCCCATCGGCGTCCCCGCGCAGGAAGGCGTTGAAGCCGTAGGCGAAGTTGCCGCTCGCCACCGAGCCGCTGTCCGGAGGAGGCGGCGCCGAGCCGGTGGGCGGCTGCGACGTCGGCTGCCGGTCGGCACCTGGCGTACCCTCCGCCCGGGCGATTTGGGTCGGTTGCTGGGCGCCGGGCGTCCCCGTCGCGTCGCCGGACCCGGTCGCGGCCGTCGGCTGGCCGGACGACCCGCCGCCGCAGGCGATGGCCAACGAGCCGAGCAGTACGAGGAGCATGAACACTATCGTCCGTCTCATCGATCTGTGTGCATCCTTCCCAATCCGCTTCCCGCTCATCCAGGCGCGGCGCGCCTCGGTAAGCGTATCGCAGCGACCCGCCCATCCGTCCATATGACGAATGACTTATCGGGCGGTCCCTTCCCCCAACGCCTTCGCGCACGCTCACACCGGAGCCGGTGTGTAGTATGCTCGTGTGGTTACGGGCGGCGTCTGTCCCGGGAGGAGTCGAGCACCCAGTGGCCTTTGAGTATCACGAGTATGACCTGCTGACCGTCCTGACAGTCGAAGCCATCGGCGAGCCGGGTCAGCGGCGCTTCCGGCTCATTGCCGGCACGGCGGACGACGTGGTGGCGCTCTGGATGGAGAAAGAGCAGCTCCGCGCACTCGGGCTCGCCGTCGAGCAGTTGATTGAGCAATTGGCGACGGCCGGCTTTCCGGTCGCCGATGTCGAGCCCGAGCCGGCGGCGCTGGTGGGTGAGTTGCCGCCAACCACGCCCGAGTACGTCGTGAGCAAGATGGCCATCGGCTACGACGATGAGCGGAACCTGATGGCGATCCTGGCGCACGACATCGAGCAGGATGACGACGACGCCCCGATCTTCGCCGGCCGCGCCACCCTCCCCGCGGCGAAGGCGCTCGCGGATGAGATCGCCGCGGTCATCGCCGCCGGGCGGCCCCGCTGCCCCCGCTGTGGAGCGCCGATCGGCCCCGAGGGGCACGTCTGCCCACACAACAATGGCCACCTCCCCTGGTCTTTCGCCTAGGGGGTGGATCGCACCTCACCAGCCCAGCGCATAGCCGTCGGCGCGCGGGTCGGCCCCACCGCGCAGGATGCCCCGCTCCCGGTCGATCTCGATCATCTGGGCATGCCCCATCAGCGACGACTGGGGCTCACTCGTGCGCGCATCATGGCCCAGTCGGCGGAGCGCCGTGACCGTGTCCGCGCCCAACCCCGGCTCCAAGTAGAGCACGTGCGGTGGGTCGTCGGGGGTACCCCGACCGCTCACCCAGCGTGGCGCCTCCACGGCCGCCTGTGGCTCCATCCCGAAGTCCACCAGGTTGAGCAGCAACTGGAGATGGGTCTGCGCCTGGCCGTGGCCACCCATGGTGCCCATCACCACCCACGGCCGCCCGTCCCGCAGCAGCATGGCCGGGATGAGCGTGTGCAGCGGCCGCTTCCGCGGCTCCAGGCGATTCGCCGCGGCCGGGTCCAGGGTGAAGGATGCGCCACGGTTGTTGAGCACGATCCCGGTTCCCGCGGCCACCAGCCCGCAGCCGAAGCCCTGGAAGATACTCTGGATGAGCGAGACGGCCATGCCCGAGCGGTCCACGGTACAGAGGTAGACCGTATCGCCCCCGCCGGGCGCCTCGCTCCCCTCCACCCAGGCCCGCTCCGGATCGATCCGCTGCCGCAGCTCCGCGGCGTACGCCTTCGAGATCAGCCGGTTGACCGGCACATCCGCACGCTCGGGGTCGGTCACATACCGGTCGCGGTCCGGGAACGCGAGCTTCTTGGCCTCCACGCAGCGGTGGATCAGTGCCGCGCTGCCCCAGCCGAGCGCGGGGACGTCGAAGCCCTCCATGATGTTGGCCATCTGCAGCGCGGTCACGCCCTGCGTATTCGGCGGTAGCTCCACCAGCTCGACCCCGCGATAGGTGGTGCGCAGCGGCTCCACCCAGTCGGAGCGATGCGCGGCGAGGTCGTCCATGCTCATCAGCCCGCCGTGCGCGCGCAGCGCAGCCACGATGGCCTCCCCGATCGCACCGGCGTAGAAGGCGTCCGCACCGCGACCGGCGATCAGGCGTAGGGCGGACGCGAGGTCCGGCTGCCGGAGAATGTCGCCCGGGGCGGGCACCCGGCCGCCCGGAAGGAACTGCCGCGCGGCGGCCGCCTGTTGCTCGAGCAGCGGCTTCGCCTGCTCAATGGCTCGGCTCAGCCCGGGTGAGACGGGGAACCCGCGCTCCGCGTACGCGATCGCGGGTTGCAGGAGGTCGCCGAGCCCGAACGTGCCGAAGCGATCCAGCACGGTCTCCCAGGCGTGCACGGTGCCGGGCACGGTCACGGCCAGGGCGCCGCGCTGCGGCATCGTCGTGTGCCCGGCCGCCGCCAGGGCCTCGATGCTCGCCGCTGCCGGCGCGCGGCCGCTCCCATTGAGCGCGTGCAGGCACGACTCGCTCGGGTCCCAGATCAGGAAGAAGGCGTCGCCGCCGAGCGCGCACATGTGCGGGTAGACCACCGTCAACACCGCGTTGGCGGCAATGGCGGCATCGACCGCGTTACCGCCCGCTTGCAGCGTCCGCAAGCCAGCGACGCTCGCGAGGTAGTGCGGCGTCGCCACCATCCCCTCGACGGCGAGCGTCGACGGCCGCCCCGGCACCAGGTTCATGCTCCCTCGCCCCCCGTTCCACTCGTCGGTCATCCTTCACCCCGCTCGCGGCCGATGGTACTACAGCGTCCCCCCGGCAGGGCATGCCCCTCGCGGTTACAGCGGCGAGGCGCGGGGCTATCATAGCCTCGCGGGCCGCCCGAGCTCGTGACGGACCCCGACACGGCTCCGGGTGGTGATCGGATGCGGTGCAACGTGCCCGGCGCGGGTCCCACGCGGCGGTGGAGCCGCGCCGATGGACCTAGGCAGGGACCGGAGAGGGAAGGATCATGACCCCGCGCGCTGCGATCCTGGGGATTGCTCGATGATCGACGTCTGTCTCCTCGGCACCGGCGGCATGATGCCGCTCCCCAACCGCTGGCTGTCCGCCCTGCTCCTGCGCTGCGAGGGCCACATCATCCTCTGCGACTGCGGCGAGGGGACGCAGATCTCGTGGCGCCTCACCAACTGGGGCTTCCGCGACACGGGGACGATCGTGCTCAGCCACCTCCACGCCGACCACGTGGCGGGCCTCCCCGGCGTCCTCTACACCCTGGCGTACGCCGAGCGGGCCGACCCGGTGACCATCTACGGCCCAGCCGGGACCGCCGCCGTCGTCGCGGCCATGCGCGTCATCGTGCCCCACCTGCCCTTCCCGGTCGCTGTGCGCGAGCTGGCCGGGGGTGAGACGGTCGACCTGCCCGCCGGGCTCCAGCTCCGGGCCCTCGCCGTGGCGCACCGCGTCCCGTGCCTCGCCTACACCTTCCACCGTCCGCGCGCCCCGCGCTTCGACGCGGATCGCGCCCGAGCGCTCGGCGTGCCCGTCACGCTCTGGAGTCGCCTGCAATCAGGCGAGACGGTCGAGGTCGAGGGGCGAGCGATCCCTCCAGAGGCGGTGCTCGGCCCGCCGCGCCGCGGGCTGACCGTCGCCTTCGTGACCGACACCCGGCCGACCCCGGAACTCCCCGACTTCGTGCGCGACGCCGACCTCCTGGTCTGCGAGGGGATGTACGGGGACCCGGAGATGCGCGATCGCGCCATCGAGCGGGGGCACATGATCTTCCAGGAAGCCGCCGCGATCGCCGCGGCAGCCAACGTCGGCCGGCTGTGGCTGACCCACTTCAGCCCGGCACTCACGGACCCCGGCGCGTACCTGCCGCTGGCCCAGGAGATCTTCCCCCGAGCCGAGATCGGCCGCGCCCACCGGACGCTGACGCTTGCATTTCCGGAGGAGTGAGACGGGGGAGCGTCCCGAGCAACCAGGAGGCGGATGGGCGATGCGCGGGTCAGGGCCGGGAGCAGTAGCCGGACCACGTCGGGGGCGCTGGAGTGCCCGGCCTGCCGAGCGCTGTCCCGGCCATCCTGAGTGCAGACCTCGCCATCGTCGGCGCAGCCACGGTCAGCCAGCCCGCGCCAAGGCTGTCCTGAGCGCGTCAGCGTCAACCTGAGCGCGCTGGCTGCCGTGATCGGTCGGGTGGGCCGTGCCGGTCGGGCGCGGGCGTGTGGTAGGGGCGGGCCTTGTGCCCGCCCGCGCGGATTCCTCCGCCTTGGGGCGGGACCTGTCCCGCACGCAGCGCCGAAGGATCGCGCCACCGCCCCTGGGCCCCGGCCCGAGTGGCCACCACGGGCGGGGACAAGCCCCGCCCCTACCGATGGCACGTCTCACGGGCAGCGGCGGCCAGCGAGATCAACGCAGCGACCAGGACCACCAGGGTGCGCGGGCCGGACCGGGTCGTGGCGACCACGACTCCACCTCAGTTGGCGCGGCCCGTCACGAGCTGGTGCAGCATCGGGTCGGCCTTGATCTCGTAGCTGAGCTCTTCGAGGCGCGCAATGGCGAGACCCAGCCGAATCGGCTCACCACGCACGTGGTAGATGAGGAACTCGATGGCGGTGAAGATCTCGTTGGGCATCGGGCTGATGTCCGGGGGAAGGAGGCGCACGATCCGCTGCAGACGCTCGGAGAATTGCGCCTCATGGAGAGCTTGCTCGGTGGTCGGGAGGCGCGCGTCCAGCAGCTCATCCAGGTCGTAGATGCTGCTGATGACCGGCGTCATGCGCTCCAGGATGGAGATCGCCACCGGTGAGATTACACGCTCCAGCAGTTCCCGATACGGGTACGTGTCCTCCACCATTCCCGGCCCTTTCCCGGCACACGCCGCGCTCGCGCCCATTGTAGCCGAGAAGGCAGTCGCACGGCGTATGCCCGGAGCGGCCGCCCTCCGCCGCATTGCTCGCCCGACCGGGGCGGCGGGCCATTGGGCCGGGCGCCCCCTGCAATCGTCCTGCACGTGGTTTCGGTACAGCCTGTGCGAGAGAGGCGGCAGCACGAGGTCGGCTCCCGGCGCCGAGCCGCCTCGAGCAGGGATGTGGTATGAAGCAGCGATCAGAGGTCCACGAGGAAATCAGACCCAGCCACGCGGCGTCACCCCGGTGGCACGCCCTCCCCGCCGACGAGGTGCGCAGGTATCTCTCCACCGACGACACGGGCTTGAGCGAAGCGGAGGCAGCGAGACGGCTGGCTCGCTTCGGACCGAACGAGATCCCGGAGAAGCCGCCGCCCGGGCTGTTCACCCTCTTCCTGCGCCAGTTTCGTAGCCCGCTGATCTACATCCTGTTGGTCGGGGTGGTGATCAGCCTCCTCATCCGCGAGTACGTCGACGCCATCGTCGTTGGCGCTGCCGTGTTGCTCAAAGCGCTGATCGGCTTGTTCCAGGAGCGCCAGGCGGAGAGCGCGCTGCGCGCGCTCCGGCAGCTCAGCGCGCCGCGCTCGCGCGTCCTCCGCGAGGGCGTGGAACGCCTGATCCCCAGCCGAGAGCTGGTTCCAGGCGATGTCGTCCTCCTGGAGTCGGGCACCCGGGTGCCCGCCGACCTCAGGCTCAGCGCGACCACCTCCCTCCTCATCGACGAGTCGCTCCTCACCGGGGAGTCCACGGCCGTCGCCAAGCACCCGGCGCCCACGCCGGACAACACGCCCTTGGCAGAGCGGACGAGTCTTGCCTATGCCGGCACGGTGGTGGTCTCCGGACGCGGGCGCGGCTACGTGGTGGCCACCGGCCTGAACACGGAGCTGGGGGCGATCGCGACCCAGATGCGTGAGGCAGAGGACACCGCGACACCGCTCCAGCAGCGCGTCGATCACCTGGCCCGGAGCCTGGCGCTGGTCACGCTCGTGGCCGCGGTGACGACGTTCGCGATCGGCACGGTGCGGGGCGAGAGCGCCGTGGAAATGCTGCTCGTCGCGGTGGCCCTTGCGGTCGCGGCGGTCCCCGAGGGCCTGCCGGTGGGCCTCACGATCACGCTCGCGGCCGGCGTCCGCCGGATGGCTCAGCGGAACGCGATTGTCCGCCACCTTCTGGCAGCCGAGACGCTCGGCAGCACCACGGTGATCGGCTCCGACAAGACCGGCACGCTCACGCAGAACCGCATGACCGTGCGCGGCATCTGGACCGTCGACCAGTACATCACCCCCGACGCTGCCAATGCCCCGGCCCGGTCAGGAGCGGCGGTCCAGCCCGCGACCGCCGCCTACCAGACCCTCCTCATCGGCGTGCTCGCCAACGAAGCCACGATCGACCTCACGCCAGACGGGTATCGCTTCACCGGCGACCCGACTGAGGCCGCGCTCCTCATCGCCGCCCATCGTCTGGGCCTCGATCCGGACGCGCTCCGCCAGCAGTATCCGAGCGTCGCCGAGGTCCCATTCGAGTCGGAGCGCCGGTTTTCCGCCAGCCTGCGACGCACGGACGAGGGCTACCTGCTGGCGGTGAAGGGCGCGCCGGAGCGGTTGCTGCCGCGCTGCGAGGGGATGCTCCGCGACGGCGCGGTGGCGCCGCTCGACATCGCCGCCGTGCAGGCAGCCCTTGACGAGATGGCGCGCCGGGGGATGCGCGTGCTCGCCATGGTCTATCGGACGTTTGCTGCACCGCCGGCAGACCCGGCGAGCGCGGTGGAGGCCGGTGGGCTCATCTTCGCGGGTCTTCAGGGCATGATCGATCCACCACGTCCAGGGGTCCGCGAGGCGATCGCGGGCTGCCACCGGGCCGGAATCCGCGTGCTGATGATCACCGGTGACCACGCGGCCACCGCCGCGGCGATCGCACAGGATCTCGGCATCGCCGAGCCGGGAGCCCCCATCCTGACCAGCACGGACCTCCAGCAGCTCAGCGATGACGCCCTGCGCCAGCAGGTGCGCAGGGTCCAGGTCTACGCGCGTGTCACGCCCCAGGACAAGCTGCGCGTGGTCCTGGCGCTCAAGGGTCTCGGCGAAGTCGTCGCCGTCACCGGCGACGGCGTCAACGACGGCCCCGCGCTGCGCGCGGCCGACATCGGCGTCGCCATGGGGCGAAGCGGCACGGATGTGGCCCGTGAGGCCGCCGACATGGTGCTCGCCGACGACAACTTCGTCACCATCTACGAGGCGGTCAGGGAGGGCCGCACGGCGTTCGACAACGTGCGCAAGGTGACGCTCTTCCTCGTCGCCACCAACGCCGCCGAGGTGACGGCGGTCGTGACCGCCATCGCCATCGGGTGGCCGCTGCCACTCCTCCCGGCGCAGATCCTGTGGTTGAACCTGGCTACCGAGGGACTCCAGGACGTCGCCCTGGCCTTCGAGCCCGCGGAGGGCGATGTGCTCGCGCGCAAGCCGATCCGCCGCAACGAGCCGATCCTGTCGCGCCTCCTCTGGGAGCGGGTGGTGATCGCCGGCTTGATCGCCGCCGCAGGCGCGCTGGCGATGTTCAACTGGGAGCTCGACCGATCGGGGTCGCTCACCAGCGCGCGCTCGGTCGCCCTGACCACCCTGGTCGTGATCGAAGCCGTCCAGGTCTTCAACGTGCGGTCGCTGCGGCACTCGGCCTTCCGCGTCAGCCCCCTGACCAACCGCTTCCTGCTGGCTGCGACGCTCGGCGGCGTCCTGCTTCACATCCTGGCCCTCTACCTGCCGCCGACGCAGTACCTGCTGCGTCTGGAGCCCGTCTCGCTCGACGCCTGGCTGCGGATGGGCCTGGTCGCCGCGGCGATCGTGGTGGCCATGGAGCTGCACAAGCGCCTGCGGCGGAACGTGTCGTGACGTCGCCGCGCGGCGACGACCCGTCTGGCATGCGCCTTGCCCCACCCCCAGCGGCGTCCGGGGCCACCGTGCCGTCCCGGACCCGTCGCCCGCGCAGCGTGCGGAGAGGACCGCAAAGGAGGGAGACCGATGGCCGAGAGCAGACGCTACGTCTACGTCGCGCGGCTGAACACGGGGGATGAGGGGAGCGTCAGGCGCATCCTGGAGCAGGTACCCGAAGATGCCCTCGTCGATGCCGGCTTCCTCGAGTTCACCACCTACGTCGGCAGCGGCTTCTGTGTCCTCGAGTTCGCCATCCCCGATGAGGACTTCCAGGTGCAGTTCGACCGGTTCGTGAACGACCCACGGGTGCGCGAGTTCACCCGCCAGCTCAGCCAGCACCTGATCGAAGGGGAGCAGCTCGCCCGCGGGTTCGCGCCGGGGAACAGCCGCTTCCACCCGGGCGCCGAGCCAGCCGCCAGCGGCGCCGTCACCAGCGCCGAGCTCCCGCTGGCGGCCGAGGCCTATCGCTGGACCCGCTGAGCGGCGAGAAATGGCGAGGCCGCTCCCGATCGGGAGCGGCCTCGATGGAGCCGATGGTCGGATTCGAACCGACGACCTGGTGTTTACGAAACACCTGCTCTGCCAGCTGAGCTACATCGGCCCGGAACCCTGTCTCGCGCGCCGGCTTCCCGGCCGCGTCACGGCCGAGAGTATAGCATAGAACGGCCGCGCTGTCACGCCCCTCCGAGCACCCTTTGTGCCCGACCTGCTCGAGCGAAGCACGGCCCTTAGTCCGCGGGTGAATGCACGGCGCGCCTGCCCCCGCCCCTTGGGGTCCCGCTAGACTTCGCCGTACTCGTACTTCGTCGTCTCCTCGATCACGCGGATCTCGTCGGGAGTCAGCTCGAAGAGCGCGTACACCCGCTCGTTGAGCTCCGCCTCCAGTCGCACCATCTCCGCGGTGTAGCGCTGATGCTCCGCCCGATGCTCGGCCAGCCACGCCTCCCAGTCGTCGCGCTCGTTGACCGTAATGTCCCGCTTGAACGACTTTCGGACTTCAGCCCGGAAGTGCGGAAAGTCGAGCTCCCACCAGGCGGAGAGCTTCTGATTCAGCTTCCCGCCCGGCGTCCCCAGGTCGGTGAGGATGCGATGTCGCGCCCTACGATGCAGGTCGTAGCGTGCGCGGGCGCATTGGGTGATCTCCATCGCTAACTCCCCGAGGCGCTCCCGGTCGCCTGCACCAAATTCGGGAACCGGGAGCTGGGAAATGTATTGTTCAAACAATTGGTATCGCTGCATCCCCGCCCGCTCGCCGAGCCCCAGACACGTTCTGATGATGATGAACCAGACAACACGGGAGCCCAGTAATCCCAAGAGGGAAGGATCATCCGTTGGCGCGATGAAGCCCTTGTTGTTGATGAATGCTCCCGAGGCGTCCCAACTGAAGCGGGGCCGTCTGGCCAATTCCGGCCAGAGGATCTTAGGCTTGCTGAAAGCCTCATGGAAGTCAATCGTATCCTGGAGCTCGTACCACTGGTAGTTTCCCGCTTTCCTCCCGGGCCACTTGTCCGTTCGATCGTCCCAATCACGGGGCCTGGGTTCAAGTCGTTCCCTGAACTGGAGGAGATGCGCTTTGATGGCTGGGAATTCATCAATGTTGATCCCGCGCCGCGCGAAGATTAGCCAGCGCCCTTCGTCTTCCTGATACCAGGGCCGCAAGTCCTCGCCACGTAGGATGGGTCTCAAGATCTCTGCTGAGTGCGGATCCTCGGCGATCAGGCGGTCACGCGTCTTGTGATCGACGATGAAGGCGTCGTTCAAGCCCGTCAGCACACCGCGGTACAAGCGCCTGGACAACACATCCCCAAGCGTCGAACGTCCTGCCTGGAGCTTGGCCAGGAGCTTTCGCTCCGGCGTACCCGTCAGTTGCCAGCCGGCATCGGGCTGATCGTGGATCGCTATCGGGAACAACTTCTCGGCGACTTGCTGATCGAAGCGTTGGACCCCCTCACCGCGCGTGAAGACCGCAGCCTGAGCGGTGTGCGTCTCCGCGGGCAACTCCTTGCGCATGACGCTGATCGCCGGGTACGTATCCTGGGCCGATATGAAGACGCGGTTGTCGCCCAGATCGATGATCGTCTCCAGCGTCACTCGACTTTTCAGGAATGACCGGAGCTTCCTGGCATACGCCGCCCGGAGCCAACTGTTGCTACTGATATATGCGAGCCGACCTCCTTGCCGCAGGACCTCCAGACCCCGCTCGAAGAAATACACGTAGATATCTGCCGTCCCGGCAGCGACATCGGGGAAGCGACCTTCGAGGTACGGCTTGATCGGCACCAGCCGCTCCTGGCGCACGTAGGGCGGGTTCCCGATCACCGCGTCGAAGCCGGCCCGGTCGCCCAGCGCCTGGCCGTACCGGTCGAAGAAGACCTCCGGGAACTCCAAATCCCAGTGAAAGAACCGGTGCCCTGCCGCCAGCTCCCCGGCCCGCCGCAGTATGCGTTCGAGCTGCGGCAGAACCCCCACCGCGCGCCCGGTGGCAAGGTCGCGTAGCGGCTGCCAGAGGTCGGCGGGGACCTCCACGCCAAAGTGGGTCGCGGTAACCACATCGGCGAGCTGGCCGTAGCGCCGCGCCAGGGTCTCGCGCAGCTGGGCGTAGATCCGCTCCTGCTCCTTCACGTCGGCGACCGTGTTCCCGGCCGATCCCTCGATGAGCCACATCGAGTCGACCGCCAGGCTCATGCTGCGCCGGAAGCTCTCGTCGTCCAGCAGCGGCATCTGGCCAGCCGCCGCGGCCTTCGCCGCCTTCCGGGCCGCTCGCCGGCGCGCTTGCTCGGCCCCAGGGTCCCGCTGCAGTTCGCTCACGCGTGCCCCGACGACCGAGTTGCCGACCCGCAGGTGATGGTCGAGGAACGATAGCGGACGGTCCTTGGCGGCGGTGCTCAGCCAGAGCGAGAGCTTGGCCAACTCCACCGCGAGCGGGTTGATGTCGACGCCGTAGATGCACGACTGCACCACGCGGCGCTTCCAATAGACCAGATCGGGCTCTCCCGCCCCATCGTCCGCCGGTGCCACGATCTGATCGACGAGGAAGCGGGCGATGTACTCGGTTGCCTCGACGAGGAAGTAACCGCTGCCCATGGCGGGGTCGAGCACGTTGATGTCGAGAATCGCCCGGATCTTCGACGCATCGTCGGGCTTGTCGGCGATGGCCTCGCGCAAGACGGGCCCAAGCGCCAGTTCGACCATGTACTTCACGATGTAGTTAGGCGTGTAATACGAACCGGTCCGCTTCCGCTCGCCCCGCTCGTTGACCAGGTCGACCGTCCAGCCGCCTTCCGGCGGGATGGGCACCAGGTGATACTCCAGCAGACCCTCGTAGATGGCGCCCAGGTGCTGCTCGGCCAGGTCCCGGTAGTCGATGAACTGCCGGTCGACCCGCGCCAAGATGTCGATCGCGCGCTGCAGGTGGTAGTCACCCACGGCGTAGCGCTCGAGGAAGGGATGACGCTCCGGGTCGAACAGCCCGCCGTTGAAGGTAGCAACGTTGAGCGGCGGACTCCCCTCGTTGATGATGTGGAACAGTGCCTTCAGCCGGGACCAGAGCGTCGCCGTCTGCGGCAAGAGGTGGGCGCTGGAATCCAGGTCGTTCGCCACCTGGTGCTTGATCTCGTGCAAGCTGTAGGACCGCCGGTACGACGCGTTGCTTCGGAGCGGCAGCAGCTCGCGCGCCTCAGCGTAGAGGATGAAGAGCAGCCGGTAGAGCAAGATCAGAGCGTTGTTGTAGATCGTTGCCAGCGTCTCCGAAGTCGGCTCGAGCTGGTTCTCCGGATGGTCGAGGAATCCCTGCGCGATGTGCCGCAACGCCTCGAAGACCTGCAGTTTGAGTTTTTCGCTGACGCCGCGGGCGTAGTCGGTGCTCTCCCTGAGGACGTCCGCGACCCCAAAGTATCCCGGCTCGAATGCTTCCCGCCGAAAGAAGAAAAAGAAGTACATGAATCGGGCGGGATCGCGGGACTCCAGCAGTGCCGGGAGATCGACCTCGTAGAACCGGTCGAGCTTGTGCGCGGTGTCGCGGTGGTAGAGGCGCCAGAGCCGCCCATTGGTGAGGATGCCCCACGGCACACCGGTGTGCGCCATGTAGAAGGCTATTTGATACGACGGATTGCGGTTGTCGAACAGCTCTCGCGCGCCTCGCACCGCCACATCGAGCCGTCGATCCCAGTGCTTCGCGTCAGCCACGGCGTAGGCCTTGCCCCGCAGCAGTTCCTCGGTCAGGACTCTACCCCGGTTCGCACGCGGATCCTCCTCGCGGTAGTAGAGGAGGTAGTCGGGCCGCTTCGTGCCGCCAGGCGCCTCGATCGGAGCCTGGACCTCGAAGATGTGCCCGAGCGCCGAGAGGACCGGCTGGATCCATTCCCGCTCGGTCTGGGCCTCGTTCGTACTCGGGACGAATCGCTCATAGATGCGGGTGAGCTCCGCCATCACCCGTGCGGCGTCCTCGCGGAGCGAGCGCCACGCAGGATGCTCGGGCAACGTCTCGTTCAGGTAGTGGTCGGAGAAGAGCTGTTGGTTGTTGTGGGGCGTGGCAATGAGCCCGAGCTGGAGGTGCGTCATGCTGCATCCCCTCCCACGTTCCGCGGCGGAGAGCGGCGCGTGCGCTGCCTGGCGCAAGCACGCGCGAAGGACACAGTCGGTGGCGCCGCGCTCACCGGCGGCATCGATCCGTCCCGAGACGGACTACTCACATAAGGATCACGATGCGCCGGAAGGGACGTAGACGATATGAGGCGCATGCGCTTATGCGCTGCATGATCCGATGATAGTGGGTCCGAAGTGGGCGCGCCATAACCCGGCACGGGTCGGACGCCCGTGAGCGGCTCAGCAGCCCTCACGCGCCGACAAGTCCCGTCGTCGCGGGCCCTGGTGAAGAGGACCAGCGCCGCACTGCTGTAGGTGTGGAGAGACAGCGCTGGGGACGGTTGCGCCAGTCCCCAGCATACCGGATAGATGCGGTGAAGGTGGAGCCCACGTCGGGACTCGAACCCGAGACCTCATTCTTACCAAGAATGTGCTCTACCTGCTGAGCTACGTGGGCATTGCGCAGCGCTGATAACTATACCCGAATGGCGCCGGGACGTCTAGGGGCGCCGACGAGAGTCGCTCGCGTGGATGCGCTAGGGTGCCTGCGGCGTCTGGAGCACAACGTCGGCGCCACGATACCAGCCCTGTCCGTCGAAGTCGGCCGGATCCAGCCCGAGGCGCTCCAGGAACGGCACCACCCAGCGCGCCGGATAGGGGCGCGGATCGACCGGGAAGCCGGGCGCGTGCGAGTCCGACCCGGCCGAGATCAGCAGGCCACGCTCGACGGCCATGTCACGGTAGCGCGCGGTGTCGTCCTCCGAATACGACCGGTAGTGCCCTTCGAGGCCGTCGAGGGGGATGGTGCGCAGCATGCGGTCCAGCAGATCCGCATCGAGGCGACCATCGCCGTCGTCCCGGCCCGGGTGGGCCAGGATGCAGATGCCACCCGCCGCGTGGGCCAGGCGCACCGTCTCCTCCAGGGGCACGTCGACCCGCAGTGTCTCACCGAACCGCTTGACGAGCTGGTGCGCCGTCTGGAGGTTGGTCGCGTGCCCGTCCTTGATCGCCGCCTGGAGCACGTGTACCGGCAGCAGCGGGCGCCCGTTGACCACCTCCGCCAGCGACGGCAGGGCGTAGCCGTGCGACTCCAGCGCGATGATCCCCCGCTCGGCCGCGGCGGCCAGGGCATCCTGCTGCCGTGCGAGGAGGGCACCGAAGCCGTGCCCGCGCTCGCTGGCGGGGTCAGCGTTATAGACGAGCAGGTGCCACTGGCGCCCGCCCCAGAACGTCGTGACTTCAACACCGGGGACGATGCAGATGCCGAGGGCCGCCCCGTACTCCATCGCCTCCGCCACCGAGCGCATGGTGTCGTGGTCGCAGATCGCAGCCGCCCGAAAGCCGCGCGCGGCGAGGTGATCCACGAGCTGGCGTGGCGTCCACCGGCCGTCGCTCGCATCGGTGTGCAGGTGGAAGTCCACCGGCTCGTCTGCTCTGACCACGAATGTCCCGAGGGTCATCATCAACTCCCCACCGCGTGCCGGCGACTGAACGCCGACATCCAGGCGGCACCATCCGCCCCCCCGATTATAGTCGCCCACCCCACCGGTCCAAGGGCGGTCGGCCCACCCGCGTGGCAGAATGTGTGCGTACGGTGGTGGCGACCGAGGGAGGGAGCAGATGGCCGCCCGCGACGACATCGTCACGTTCTGCGCCGGGTTTTTGGCGGTGGACGAGTTCCGCGACGCCGCGATCAACGGCCTGCAAGTCGAGGGACGCCGCTCCGTCGAGCGTATCGCCGTCGCAGTCAGCGCCAGCCAGCACACCATCGAGGCGGCGCTCGCCTGGGGCGCCGACGCGCTCCTCGTCCACCACGGGCTCCTCTGGGGCGAGCGCCTCGGGCCGATCGTCGGGCCGCTGCGGTACCGCTTGAAGGGCCTCCTCGCGGCCGACCTCAACCTGCTGGCCTACCATCTGCCGCTCGACGCTCACTCGGAGATTGGGAACAACGCGCGCCTGGCGGCGGCACTCGGGCTCAACGTCGTCGACCGGTGCGCCGAGGTCCACGGCCAGCCGATCGGCGTCATTGCCACCCCGGCGGAGCCAACGGCGCTGACGGAGATCGTCGCGCGACTGGCAGGCGTCACCGAGCGAGAGCCGCTGGTGCTGGCAGGCGGCCCGCCGCTCGTCGGGCGGGTCGCGATCGTCTCCGGTTCGGGCTACGCCGCGCTCGACGAGGCGGCGGCGGCCGGCTGTGACGCGCTCCTCACCGGCGACGTGCGCGAGTCCACCATGGCCCTGGCGCGCGAGTTGGGGGTGACGGTGGTCGCCGGTGGGCACGAGGCGACCGAGCGGTTGGGCGTGCAGGCGCTCGCGGAGGTGCTCGAGCAGGAGTTCGGCGTGGAGACGAGGTTTCTGCCGGACCCGAACCCGGTCTGATCCAGTGCCGCCCAGCGGCTCTGCTAAGATGGCTGTCCAAAGTTGGCGTGTCCTGTCGTGCTGCCCTGGCCGCGCCACCTGCCCGAACGCCACATCGCGCGGCCGCCAGCCAGAGATGGGGGAGTACTGATGAGCAGCATTGCCGACATCTTCAAGGCGTATGACGTGCGCGGCGTCTACCCCCAGGAGCTCACCCCGGAGATCGCGTACAACATCGGACGAGCGCTGGTGGTGTACCTCAAGGCCAAGCAGGTCGTGGTGGGACGCGACATGCGCGTCTCCTCCCCGGTACTCGCCAGCGCCATCATCGACGGCATCCGGGATCAGGGCGCCGACGTCACCGACATCGGCCTGGTCAGCACCGACTGCCTGTATTTCGCCGTCGGGAAGTGCGGCTACGACGCGGGCGTCATGGTCACCGCCTCCCACAACCCACCCGAGTACAACGGGTTCAAGCTCTGCCGCGAGGAGGCGCGTCCGCTGAGCATGGACCAGGGGATCGGGGAGATCCGGGACCTCGTGCTGGCCGGGAACTTCCCCGAGCCAACGTCGCAGGGGACGGTCCACACCAAAGACATGCTGCCCGCCTTCGCGGACCATGTTCTGTCAATGATCGACACGTCGGTGGTCCGTCCGCTCAAGGTCGTCGTCGACGCCGGCAACGGGATGGCGGGCAAGGTCGTCCCGGCGGTGTTCGGGCGCCTCCCGCTCCAGGTCGTGCCGCTCTACTTCGAGCTCGACGGGCGGTTCCCGAACCACCTGGCGAACCCGCTGGCGCCGGAGAACATCGTC
>JASBVL010000047.1 GCA_029961075.1 Sphaerobacter sp. | reverse complement strand
TGGGGGCGGGAGGCGGGAGGCGTCATACGTCATGCGTCAACCGTCATACGTCAGCAGTGATGCGTATTGCGTGTTCCGTGGAGCGGGGGCGTGAGGCGTGAGTGCGGTGCGGGCTGCACCCACGCGGGGTGCCGCGCGGCGGCGGTGCGCGCTCGGCTATGCTAGCGCCGCACTGGCGGACGAGCACGGCGGCGGCTGAGCCGCGGGCAGTGGGGGGCCGGTCGGGATGGATGCCAATCGTCTGGCCGCGAAGGGCGCCGGAGGCGGCGCGTGACCACCACGTCGACCACACCGCAGTCATCCTCGACCGGCCAGGCGGCCGACCGGCGCGACCACGCCCGCCGCCTGGGCGACGCGCACCCCCAGCCGGGCTCGCCCGGCGCGGAGCGCACGCCCCCGTGGCCGCGGTCGCTCGTGCTGTGCATCGTGCTGGCCCTGGCGGGGCTCACGATCGCGAGCATGACGCTCGATCCGATGCCGAGCCGGCACCGCGCGCTCGTCCCCGCCGCGCTCGCCATCATCGTCCCGGCCTGGCTGGCCGCGCTGGCGTGGCGGCGCTGGCCGCGGCTGCTGCTCGTGCTCGCCGTCGCCGGGCCGAACATCGTGCTCGGCGCGGTGGGCCATGCCAGTGCGAATTTCCTGTTCCTGCTCCTGCTGGTCGCCTGGATCGCCTACGCGGGCAGCCGGGCCGAGCGCTGGGCGGCGCTCGGGCTGTCGCTGGCCGCGGTCGGCGCCGGCGCGCTGGCGGAGGCCACGGACGGCATGTTCCAGCTCTCCGGCTGGGCCTCCTGGTCGGTCGGGATCGTGGCGACCTGGTTCATGGCCCACATGCTCGGCGCGCAGCAGCGCCTGGTGCTGGGCCTCCAGCGGGCGCAGGCCGACCTGAGCCGCCAGGCGCGCGAGCTGGAGGCGCTCCACCGGGCGGACGCGCTGCTCCACCGCTCGCTCCGCCTGGACGAGGTGCTACAGGCGCTGGTCGACGCGGTGACGAGCGTCCTTGAGGCCGACAAGTGCGCGCTCATGGTCTGGGACCCCGAGCGCGAGCGCCTGGTGGTGCGCGCGGCGCGCGGCTTCCGACCGGAGACGATCGCGCACATGGTCTACGCGCCGGGGGAGGGCATTACGGGCCGCGTGTTCCAGCTCGGCCGGCCGATCGCGGTGGAGGACACGCAGGGCGACCCGCGCGTCACGCGCGAGGTGAGCGAGCCGGAGGGGATCCGGTCGGTGCTGTCGCTTCCGCTCACGGTCGGCGGTGAGGTCTTCAGGGTGTTCGGCGTCAACTATGGCGTGCCACGCACGGTCTCGCCGGATGATGTGCGGCTCTTCCAGGCGCTCGCCCAGCGGGCGGAGCTGGCGATCACCAACGCGCGGCTCTACGACCAGGCGCAGCAGGCCGCCATGCTGGAGGAGCGGCAGCGGTTGGCCCGCGAGCTGCACGACTCGGCGACCCAGTCGATGTACAGCGCCCGCATGTACGCGGAGGCCGCCCATCGCCTGCTGGCGCGCGGCGACCTGGCGCTGGCCAGCGAGTACCTGGCCGAGGTGAAGGAGGCGGCCAGGAGCGCGCTGGCCGAGATGCGCCTCCTGATCCACGAGCTGCGCCCGCCGATCCTGGCCGAGCATGGGCTGGCGGCGGCGCTGCGCCGCCGGTTGGAAGCGGTCGAGGCGCGGGCCGGCATCGAGACCGAGTTCACCACGGAGCCCGAGGCGCTGGAGCGCATGCCCACGGCGCTGGAGCAGGAGGTGTATCGGCTGGCCCAGGAGGCGCTGAACAACGCCCTCAAGCACGGACGCCCGCGGCGGATCCGCATCCGCCTGCGCCAGACGGCGCGCGCGATCGCGCTGGAGATCGTGGACGACGGCGCCGGCTTCGACCCCGACCAGGTGCGCCTCACGGGCGGGACGGGGCTGCGCGGCATGCGCGAGCGGGCCGCCCGCCTGGGCGGCACCGTGACCATCGACAGCGCGCCCGGGCGCGGGACCCGCGTGGAGGTAGCGGTGCCGAGATGATGCGCGAGACCGAGACGATCCGCGTGCTGCTGGTCGACGACCACACGATCGTGCGCCGGGGGGTGCGGGCGTTGCTGAGCACCGAGCCGGGGATCGAGGTGGTCGGCGAGGCGGAGGACGGGCACGCTGCCGTCGCGGCGGCGGAGCGGCTGCGCCCCGACGTCATCCTGATGGATCTGGTCATGCCCGGCCTGGACGGGGTGGAGGCGATCCGGCGCATCCTGGCGCAGCAGCCGGCGGCGCGGATCGTCGTGGTCACCAGCTTCGCTACCGACGACAAGGTCTTCCCGGCCATCAAGGCCGGCGCGCTCGGCTACCTGCTCAAGGACTCGGAGCCCGAGGACCTGATCCGCGCGATCCGCCAGGCCCACCGCGGCGAGACGGCGCTGCACCCGGCCATCGCCCGGAAGGTGCTCCAGGAGTTGAGCCGCCCCAGCACCGAGCCCCAGCCCGCCCATCCGCTGACGGAGCGGGAGGTGGAGGTGCTGAAGCTGGTGGCCAAGGGGATGAGCAACCAGGCGATCGCCGACGCCCTGTTTGTCAGCGAGGCGACGGTGCGCACCCACGTGAGCAGCATCCTCTCCAAGCTCTACCTGGACAGCCGGACCCAGGCGGCGCTGTATGCACTCCGCAAGGGCATCGCCTCGCTGTCCGACGACGACTCGGACGAGCGGTAGCCCGGCGGCTCGTCCCGCCCGCGGCCGGGTGACCCGCCTACAACATTAAGCGGAGAAGGACCGCCGGAAGGCGGTCCTTCTGGCTGATGACGCACGCGCGGCGGTCGTTGATCCTCGGAAGCGACGCTGTCCAGACCCACCAGCGAGGCGGGGTCACCGGGACTCGAGGCTGCCATGAATCGCCGCCGCGTCGTCATCGCGGATGACCACCCGCGGGCACTCGTCGCCCTCCGCGCGCTGCTGACCACCGCCCCCGACATCGAGGTGGTCGGCACCGCCGCGTCCGGCGCCGAGGCGCTGCGCCTGATCGCGGCGCACCGGCCGGAGGTGGTCGTGGTGGAGGTGGAGCTGCCCGACGTGCGCGGCCTCGCGGTGATCCAGACCGTCCGGGCGCGCTGGCCGACGGTGCGGGTGGTCGCGGTGAGCCTGTTCGCCGGCCATCGCCGCCCCGCCCTCGCCGCGGGCGCGCACGCCTTCTTCGCGAAGGACGATCCGCCCGCGCAGCTGCTCGACGCCGTCCTCAGCGACACGGTCGACGCCCCCTGAGCGCGCCCCCCGATGACCGATGTCGTCCGGTCGTGCCGCTTTTGGCGGAGACGCGGGCGGCCCCAGGTCATCGCTTTGTTGGAGCGCGGTTCCCCCGCCGCGCCGATGTGGCGTGCAGCCACCCCACCCAGAATGGACCGCGACGGATCGGAACCGTGTCATGAGCGACACAGGAGGTTGCGCATCATGAGTCCCAAGCACCCGCCGGTCGGCCCCCGTCACCGGCTGCGCCGGCTGCTGAAGCCGCTGGCCCTCACGGCGGCGCTCATCCTGACCCCGCTCCTGGCGGGCGTGGTGAACGGCGCGATCAAGCTGCGGTCGGCCAGCGCGCCCCCGGCCTTCACCGGGTCGCTGCCGGCCCCGCCGGTGCATGATCCCACCAAGCTGACCGCGGTCATCGTGGCCGGCGTCCAGGGCACGGAGGCCACCGACCTGCTGGCGCCGTACGAGATCCTGGCGGCCTCGGGCGCGTTCAATGTCTACACCGCCGCGCCGGAGCGCCGCCTGACCCCCCTCTTCCCGGGGTCGCCCAATCGCGCCGGGGTCGACATGATCCCTCACTACGCGCTGGCGGAGTACGACCGGCAGATCGGGACCCCCCCCGGACCTGATCGTCGTGCCCTTCATCCCCTCGACGGCGACCCCGGTAGACGCGCCGATCCTCGACTGGCTGCGGCAGCACGCCGGCGAGCAGACGGTCATCCTCAGCATCTGCGGCGGGGCCAAGATGGTCGCCGACGCGGGGTTGCTGGAGGGCCGCAGGGCGACCACGCACCAGAACATCTTCCCCATGGTGGAGCCGCAGCACACCCGGACGACCTGGGTCCGCAACACGCGCTGGGTCGAAGACGGCAACTTCATCTCCTCGGCCGGGATCACGGCGGGGATCGACGCCACGCTGCACGCGGTGGAGCGCCTGGCCGGGCGCGCGACCGCCGAGGAGGTCGCCCGCAAGCTCAACTACCCCCACACCCGCTACCTGGATGACCCGGCCTTCACCGTGCCGACGACGGGCGGGTTCGGGCCGCTGCTGAGCCCTGGGCTACCGCTGGGAGACCACCGACATCGGCGTGGTGCTGTACGAGGGCGTCGACGAGCTGGCGCTGACCTCGATCACCGACACCTACCCGCGCTCGTTCGCGTCGACCATCCGCGTGGTGGCACCCGAGCGCACGGTGATCCGCTCGCGCCACGGCCTGGACCTCGTGCCGCGCTGGTCGTTCGCCGATGCCCCCGCCCTGGACCGGCTGCTCGTCCCCGGCGACGCGGTCCCCGCGGCGACGGTCCAGGCGGTGGCGCACTGGGCGGAGGCGCACGGGCAGCCGCGGGCGGAGTACCTGCACCGGGATGCGGCCGGGAGCTTCGCCTACGACGCGGCACTGCGGGATATGGCCCGGCGCGACAGCCGTGATCTGGCGATCGCGGCGGCGCGGGGCCTGGAGTATCCGATCGAGCAGGCCACCCTCGCCGGGGCCGCCTTCCCGTACGACCTGCTGCCGCGCCCGGCCGTGCTGAGCCTGCTCGGCCTGCTCGCGGCCCTGGGGGTCGGCCGGATCCGACCCGCGCGACGACCCGCGGTGGCCTAGCCGGCCGCCGCGGGGCCGCCAGGCCGGGCCTGGCGGCCCCGCCACGGGCGACCGCCCGTCACCAACGACCGAGCGTGAGACGCACGAGGGAGACACGGAGACGAACCATGAGCACAGGCATGCGCAGCCAGGAATCGGCCGGGATCGCCACGCGCCTGGGGAGCTGGCAGCGGCGGGCACTGATCGGGCTGGGGCTGGTGGTCGCGGTGGTGGCCATTGGGTACGCCCTCATGTGGGTCCGCATGCATCAGCCGCCGCCGGACGACCTCGATCTCTCCACCACCCGGCTGACGGCGGCCGGGCACTACCGGGCGACCATCCTGCCCGGCAGCGACCCGATCCCGATCAACCGGCTGCATACCTGGACGCTGCACGTGGAGACCCCGGATGGCCGCCCGGTCGAGTCGGCGCAGATCACGGTCGACGGCGACATGCCGCAGCATGGGCACGGGCTGCCGACCAGGCCGCAGGTCACGCGGTACCTGGGGAACGGCGACTACCTGGTCGAAGGGATGAAGTTCCAGATGGGCGGCTGGTGGGTCGTCGACTTCACGATCACGGCGGACGGCCGGCGCGACACGGTGCGGTTCAATCTCGTCCTCGAGTAGGGCAGACCGGTGCCGCTGGGGGCGGGATCCGATCGGCGATCCGCCGCCCAGCGGCGTTCGAGGAGGGCGTCATGCCTAGGCGACCGATTCTGCTCGGCATCGCGGCGGTGCTGGTCATCGTGGCCGCGGCGAGCAGCTACGCCCGGTGGTCCCGGCCGGCGTGGACCGCCGAGGAGCGGCAGATCCTCGAGGAGCTCTGGATCGGCAGTCTCCCCGAGCTGCCCCCGGACCCGTCGAACGCGGTGGCCGACGATCCGCGCGCCGTCGCGCTGGGGCATCGGCTGTTCTTCGACACCCGCTTCAGCCGCAACGGCCAGGTGGCCTGCGCGACCTGCCATCAACCGGCGCGGGCATTCAGCGACGGCCGGCCACGGGGGCAGGGCGTGGGGACGACCGATCGCCGGACGCAGACCCTCATTGGGGCGGCGTACAGCCCGTGGCAGTTCTGGGACGGGCGCAAGGACAGCCAGTGGGCGCAGGCGCTCGGGCCGCTGGAGAGCCCGGTCGAGCATGGCGGCACGCGCACGCAGTACGCGCGCCTGATCGCGGAGCACTATCGCGCGGAGTACGAGGCCATCTTCGCACCCCTGCCCGCCGACGCCGAGCTGCAGCGGCTCCCGGAGGCGGCCGGCCCGGTCGCCGACCCGGCGGCGCGCGCCGCCTGGGAGGCGATGCGTCCCGAGGATCGCGACCTGGTGACCCGCATCTATGTCAACATGGGCAAGGCGATCGCCGCCTACCTGCGGCAGATCCGGCCGGGCGCGTCGCGCTTCGACGCCTACGTGGAGGCGCTCCGGCGCGGTGATGAGGCGGGGATGGCGGCGGCCCTGAGCGCCGACGAGGTCGCCGGGCTGCGGCTGTTCATCGGCAAGGCGGGCTGCACGGAGTGCCACAGCGGGCCGCTCTTCACCAACCACGAGTTCCACAACGTCGGCGTGCCGGCCGCCGCGGGGCTGCCGGCGGACCGGGGCCGCGCGCTGGGCGCGGCGCAGGTGCTCGCGGACGAGTTCAACTGCACGAGCCCGTACAGCGACGCGCGACCTGAGGACTGTGCCGAGCTGCGCTTCCTGAAGCACGACGCACCGGAGCTGGAGGGCGCGTTCAAGACGCCGACGCTGCGCAACGTGGCCGAGCGCGCGCCGTACATGCACGCCGGGCAGTTCGCCACCCTGCGGGACGTGCTCGACCACTACAACCGCGTCCTGGCCGCCGCGGTGGGCCACAGCGAGCTGCAGCCGCTGCACCTGTCGGAGACGGAGCTGGCGCAGTTGGAGGCCTTCCTGCGCGCGCTGAGCGCCCCGCCGCAGGTGCCGGCCGACCTGCTGGCGCCACCGGCCGACTAGATCCCCGCGGCGCCCTGGCACCGCGCTTGCGCCCGGCGGCCGGCGGTACGGTGTGACGCGCAGCGCGAGAGGAGACGGCCGATGGCGCGCCTGCATCTCGACCTGGGGAAACCGGTGGTGGCCGCCGACGGGACGCGGGTCGGCACGGTCGACCGCCTGGTGCTCGACGCGACCACGAGGGAGCTCGAGCAGATCATCATCCACCAGGGCAGGTTCCTGACCCGGGACCGCATCGTCGAACTGCCGTTGATCGAGCGGATCGACCCGGACGGCACGGTCCACCTGTCGGTGCCGGCCGCGGCGGTGGATCGGCTGCCGGAGTTCATCGAGGCCAACTTCATCGTCCCGCCGGACGAAGACCTGGCCTCGCTGCCCGACGACTGGGCGGACCGGGCGAAGACCGAGGCGTCGATCCTGTACGCGCTCGGCGGCGCGTACGGCGGGCTGATCGAGCCGACGCCGATGCCCGCGCCGGTGGTCGAGACGGTGTCGAACCTGGGCGAGGACGCGGTGATCGTCGACGAGGGGACCCACGTCGTCGATCGGGACGGGAACGAGATCGGGACGGTGGACGAGATCGTCTATGATGAGGACGGCAACGTGGCCGGCTTCGTGGTGCGAGCCGGCTTCCTCTTCCACCACGACGTCCAGGTTCCGGCGGCCTGGGTTGAGTCGGTGACGACCGATCGCGTACAACTCCGCGTGACCGCCGAGGAGGCGGAGCAGGCCGGCACGCAGGGATAGGAGGGATGCCGGGTGACGGTCCGGTCCGGCCGCCGGCGCGGCCCGATCGCCCCCGCGGACGCAGCGCCGCCCGAGGGGGCAGCCAGGCTCCGGGCAGCGTCCCCGGTGTGGAGCGCGCTGACGCTGCTGCCGAACCCGCTGCCCGAGCTCTCGCTGGCCAGCGTGGAGACGACGGTCCGCTTCCTCGGCCGGGAGCTGAGCCTGCCCGTGCTGCTGCTCGCACCGCCGACGGGCCCATCCCCTGAGGCGCTGGTGGCGCTGGCGACGGCGCGGCGGCTGCCGCTCGACGTCGGCGACATCACCCCGCTCGTCACCGCGCCGGCGCCGACGGCCGTGCCACCGGTGCCCCGGGCTGAGGAGGCCGGCCCGCTGCTCTTCGGTGAGATCCCCGCCAGCGCGCTGCTGGAGCAGCCAGGCCGCGCGGCCATCGACCTGGAGCGGCTGCCGGACGCGGTGCGGCAGGCGGACCTCGGCGGGCTGGTCATCCGACTCGACTTCGATGAGGCGGCGCGCACCGACGCGCCCGCACCGAACGCGGCCGGGGCGATCGACGCGATCGCGACCGTGGTCCGGCGGCTACGCCGGCCGGTGCTCGTGCGCTGCGCCTCGGGCATCCCGCGCCACACGGCCCGGGTGCTGGTGGAGCGCGGCGTCGGCGGGCTGCTGGTGGCCGGGACGGGGCCGATCCCCAGCGCCCAGCGAACGTCGCCCGCGGCGGCCGAGCCGGACGGGCGGCGCGCGCTGGCCGCCACCTTCGCCGACTGGGGGATCCCGACCGTGGCGGCCGTGCGCATGCTCCGCGCGGTCGGCGCGCCGGTGATCAGCGACGGGGCGATCACCACGGGGCTGGACGCGGCCAAGGCGCTGGCGCTCGGCGCGGACCTGGTCACCCTCACGCCGCCGGCGGACCTCGGCGAGGACGCGCTCGACGACTGGCTCGACGCCTTCGCCGCCGAGCTGCGCACGGCGATGTTCCTCACCGGCGCCGCGCGGCCGGCCGGGCTGCGGCACGCGCCGTTCGTCGCCACGGGCGAGGCGCGGGAGTGGCTGGAAGCGGCCGAGTCGCTGTGGCGGGCGGACCCGGGAGATTGAGGGGCACGCCCCCGGAGCCGACGGCGGGCGCGGGCTGAGGGAGCCCGGGGCTTTGAGCCCCGGGGCTCACCAGAAAAGCCGGCCAATGGTGTTTGACGAAATAGTCTAGTAGCCGCGCCGGGTCGGGGCCCGGGGCTCAAAGCCCCGGGCTCACCAGCAAAGCCGGCTCAAGCCGGCTGGGGACGATCGCCGGGTATGCCGCACTACATCGTCAACGTCCATAAGCCGGATGGGAGCAGGCATGACGTCCAGCGGCTGCCGGAAACCGGTCGTGGTCCGGGTCCGGGGGGGTGCCCCCGGGCTAGGGGGCGAAGCCCAGTGAAGGGGCTAAGGTACACGGCATTGCGGCGGCAGTTCTGCGCCCCGGCAAACCGGCTCGCGCGCGTCAACAGCCCCTCTCGTGGGCCTGTTCGTGCTAGCCCGGCGGCATTCGCCCCGGGCCCTCCCTCACCGGGCGCGGATAGCAGACGAGGTCGCCCAACTCCATGAGCGCCGTTGGCCGTGCGAGGCCCGACCAGGCACGGCACCACGCGCGGCGCCCGCCGCGGAGGAGCGGCGGTTGCGACCGCCGCCGGGGAAAGCGGCGCCTGCGGCCGCCGCACTCCAAGGGGCGTTCAGCCGGCTGCGGCGTGTCGTGCGACGCGCGCCGCTCCAGGCCGGGGGTATCGCCCCACAGCGGGGGCTGTTATGTCGCGTTGCACACGATCGTGCCGGCCGCCTGGCGGTACTCGGGCGGGCGCGGGAGGGGCTGCCGTTGCGGTCGCGCATGCAGATGGCGGTGGTGTCGCCGGGGGAGACGCCCCGATCGGGGAGCAGGATCAGGTAGGCGTGCGTCTGGCTGACGTCGCGGGTGTAGGCGCACCCCTTGACGGTGAGCGCGACGGTGGCCGCCTCCGGGACCGCGCCGGCGAAGATCTGGGTGTTGCTGGCGGTTTCGGTATCGCCCGAGGCGGTGCGGATGTTGACGCCCGCGGCGGCGGGCGGTGGGTAGGCCTTCCCCTCGATGCCGCTGCCGAGGCGCCACGCCCAGGGGCGCCAATCGGGGCGGACCACGGCCCGGAGTCGCAGGTGGAAGCCCGCGGCGGGATCAGCGGGCCGCGGCGGGCCACCGATGTGGGAGAGCGCATAGGTCTCGCCGGCGACGGTTTCGTGCGAGAGGAGGTGGACCTCGGCAGGCGACACGTCTTCCTCGGCCGCGATGAGCTGCACGATCGTCTCGCGGTCGGGCGCCGGATGCGCGGAGGACTGCGTGAGATGTCGAAGGGGCAGGCGCCAGGCCGCCGGGTGCGCTGCGCCGGTGGGGGTGCGCCGGATTCATCCGGCTCGTCGCGCCCGCGCGCTCGGGCCCCAATCGGCCGGCGAACGAGTTGCCGAGCACCACGCTCACGCTGGCCGCCATCGCCACCATGGCCCAGACCGGCGCGACGAGGCCGGTGATGGCGGCGATGACCCCGATGCCGTTGAAGGCGAGCGCCAGCCCGACGTTCGTGACGGTCAACTGGTAGCTGCGGCGCGCCAGCTCGCGCGCCTCCACGAGCGTCTCCAGACGCTCGCTTACGAGCACCACGTCGGCGGCCTCCAGGGTGACGTCGGTGCCGGCACCGATGGCGATGCCCACGTCCGCCTGCATCAGCGCGGGCGCATCGTTGATCCCGTCGCCCACCATCGCGACCCGCTGGCCCTGCGCCTGTAGCCGGCGGATCTCGGCTGCCTTGTCGCCGGGGAGCACCTCGGCCAGCACCTCGTCGATGCCCGCGGCCGCGGCGACCGCGCGCGCGGCGTGCCAGTTGTCCCCAGTGAGCAGGACCGGTTTCATGCCCAGCCGGCGGAGCCGCTCCACGGTCGCCCGCGCGTCGGGCTTCGCCCGATCGGCCAGGGCCAGCACGCCGGCGGCGCGGCCATCGACCGCGACCAGGACGGCGGTCTGCCCGCGGGCGTGGACCTGCTCGACGAGCGATTCAAGCGGGGCGAGGTTCACGTTCTCCTCGGCCAGGAAGCGCTCGGTTCCAACCAGGAGCCGGTGCCCCGCCACGGTGGCGGCGACGCCGCGCCCGGGCCAAGCGGCAAACTCGGTCGGCGTCTCGAGCGTGAGCCCTCGGGCGTGGGCCTCGGCCACGATCGCCCGGGCAAGCGGATGCTCGGAGAGCGTCTCGGCGCTCGCCGCCAGGTGTAGGAGCCGGTCGGTGGCCGCGAGTGGGCTGAGGCACGCGACGAGCTGGGGTTTGCCCTCGGTGAGCGTGCCGGTCTTATCGAAGACGATGGTGCGCACGCTGCGGAAGACGTGGAAGGCCTCGCCGGAGCGCATGAGGATGCCGCGTTCGGCGGCTTCGCCACTCGCCCGGATGATGGCCAGCGGCGTGGACATCCCCAAGGCGCAGGGGTAGCCCATGATGAGCACGCTCAGGGCTGCGAAGCCGCCGCGGAGCAGGTCGGGCGCGCCGGCGAGCAGCCAGGCGCCGACGGTCCAGATGAGCAAGCCGGCGGCGCTGGCGGCGAAGACGGCCGGCACGTAGACCACGAGCACCCGGTCGACGAGGCGCAGGATGCCGGGCTTGAGCGCCCGCGCCTCAGCGACCTGCCGGGCGACGGTCTGCAGGAAGCTCTCGGCACCGACGCGGCTGACCCGGATGATAAGGCTCCCCGCCTGGTTGAGCGAGCCGCCGATCACCTCGCTGCCGGGCAGCTTATCCACCGGGATGGACTCGCCGGTCACGAGGCTCTCATCGACCGCCGAGGCGCCGTCGAGGACGACCCCATCCGCCGGGATGCGCTCGCCGGGGCGCACGCGCACGCGGTCGCCGACGGCAAGCTGGGCGACCGGGACGACCTCCTCACGGCCGTCCGCGGTGAGCCGGTGCGCGGTCTCCGGGGTGAGGGCCAGGAGACGACGCACCGACTGGGAGGCGCGGACGTGGACGAGCACGGAGGCGTAGCCACCGATCAGGTGGAAGGCCAGCACAAACACCGTCGCGCCGAAGAAGCCGCCGGCGGGCATGGTCGGCACGACGAGGCCACCGAGGCCGCCGAGCAGGCCGCCGAGCGCCGAGGCCGTGACGAGCACGTCCTGATTGAGGATGCCGCGGCGGATTGACTGCCAGCCGTTGCGGACGAGAATGAAGCGGGCCGGCCCGAGGGCGGTGGCGAGCGCGAGCGCGCCCATCGCCACGGTGCGCTCCCGGCTCGGGCCAGACACGACGGTGGTGAGCATCACGGCAGAGGCGGCGACCAGCAGCCCGAGCGCGAGGCGCGCCTGGCGCCGGGCGACGGCCAAATCCCGCTCCTCCTCGGCGAAGCTCGCGGCCTGGTCCGGCTCCCGCACGGTGTAGCCGATGTCCTCCAGCGCCTCGGTGATGATCTCCGGGGTCACGCGCGCCGGGTCGTATTCGACCAGCGCCTCCTCATGGGCGATCGAGACCTGCACCGACTGCACGCCGTCGAGCTGACCGACCGCGCGGCGGATGGACTCCGTACAGAGGGAGCAGTGCATGCCGCCGACGCTCAGCAGCAGCTTCTGCTGCGCGGCACCCGGCGTGCCCCGCTCGACGTGCCCCCGACCGCCCGGCCGGGCCGGTGCGCGCGCGCTCATGCACCCCCTCCCGCCGGGGCGGTCTCGAAGCCCGCCCGGGCCAGCCTCGCCCGGATCTGCTCGACCGAGACCTGCTCCGGGTCGAAGGCCACGCGGACCTGCTGTGTTTCCTGGCTGGTGGCCTGCACGGCCACGACGCCCGGCAGGCGTTGCAGGGCGGTGCCGATCCGCTGCTCGCACCCCGCACAGTGGATCGGGGTTCGACCGCTGATGGCGAGGTGGATCGTCTGGGTCATCGCGTGATGCTCCTCCCGCGGAGACGGTGGGCCGGCGTCGCCGACCGGTCTCGCACTGCCATGGCGCGAGGGTACACCTTCCAGTCGACTGGAAGGTCAAGGGCCCGGCGCTCGTCTCGCTTGAGGAGGAGGCGAGCGCCGGCGGGGGTCAGGCCGGTTGATGACGGTCGAGGGCGGGCGGGCGCTCCCGACGCCGGGGACGTGCGGGCCGCGGCGCGGCGGTCAGGGGTGGTGTCTGGTCGCGCTGCGCCGGCTCATGACGCTCGATGATGCCGCAGACGCAACTGTCGGTGAACATCGCGCCGGCCGCAGTATCGCGGAGTGTCAAGAGCTCCGCCCGGAATTCGGCCAGCGCCCGGAGCTGCTCGTCCACGGCGGCGAGCTTCCGGTCGAGCAGGGTGAGCACATGCTCGCACGGCGGCTGCCCATCGTCACGGACGGCGAGCACCTCGCGAATCTCCTCCAGGGTCAGGCCGATCGCCCACGCCTTGAGCATGAAGCGCAGGCGCTCCCGATCCGCGTCGCCGTAGAGCCGGTAGCCGGCCGGCGTGCGGCGCGGCGCGGCGAGCAGCCCAATGGCTTCATAGTAGCGCAGCGTCTTGGGATTAAGGCCGAACTCCGCAGCGAGCTCGCCGATGCGCATCTTCCTATCACACTCCCCTTCGTTCCCTATCACACCATTCTACCCCACTAGATCCTCACGCTCGTCGGGCCCCTCCCGGTACGCCGACAGGCCATGACCGGTTGACAACGGCCGCGGCGGGGCCTACGCTCCAGCGACACAGCGCACGGACCGGTGCCAGCGGACGACCGAGCGACGTGAGGCTGATCGAGGAGTGCGCGAGCCCGAGACTCCACGACCAGAGACACCCCATCCGTACGTGCGCCGGCCGGGGGATCGGGTCATCCGGCGCGCGGTGCTCCGGCCCGAGGCCGTCACGCTGTCCGCGCCGAAGCGCCGCTGGCGCCCGCGGCACCCGGCGCTCCTGCCGGTTCTCGGCTTCGGCGGGGTCATCCTCGTCGGGGGGCTCCTGTTGACCCTCCCCTTCGTCACCACCAGCGGCCGGCCGACTCCCTTCATCGACGCGCTCTTCACGGCGACCTCGGCTGTCTGCGTGACGGGGCTGGTGGTGGTCGATACCGGCACGCACTGGAACGGGCTGGGGCAGGCCCTCATTCTGGCGCTGATTCAGATCGGCGGCCTCGGGTTTCTGACGACCTCGACCCTGCTCCTGCTGCTGATCGGCCGGCGCGCGACGCTGCGGGAGCGGCTGGCGCTCGGCATGACGATCGGCGTGCCGGGGCCGGGCGGGGTGCTGCACCTGCTGCGGCGGATCGCGCTCCTGACCGTGATCATCGAGACGCTCGGCATCGCGACCCTCTTCCTGCGCTTCATCCAGGAGATGCCGCCGGGCCGGGCCTTCTGGTGGGCGGTGTTCCACGCGGTCTCGGCCTTCAACAATGCCGGGATCGACATCATCGGCGGCTTCCGCAGCCTGACCGTCTACCAGGGCGACACCTGGATCCTGCTGACCATCGCCACGCTGATCATCCTCGGCGGCATCGGGTACACCCCGCTGGCCGACCTGGCCCGCTGCCGCACCTGGCGACGGCTCACGCTGGACACCAAGCTGGTGCTGAGCATGACCGCGGCGCTCCTGATCGGCGGCACGGTCGGGATGCTGCTGCTGGAGGGGGGCAACCCGGCCACGCTGGGCCAGCTCGCCTGGCCCGAGCGGCTGCTCAACGGGTTCTTCCACAGCGTCACGCCGCGCACGGCGGGCTTCAACTCCATCCCGATCAGCGCGATGCACGACCAGAGCCTGGTCTTCACCATCGCGCTGATGTTCATCGGCGGGTCGTCCGGCTCGACCGCGGGCGGGGTCAAGGTCCAGACCTTCAGCGTCCTCTTCTTCGCCATCGCCGCCGCCGTCCAGGGCCGGGAGGCGGTGGTCGCCTTCGGCCGGGAGGTGCCCCATCGGCAGGTCTACCAGGCGCTGGCGATCGCGCTGCTGGCGATCGCGGCGGTCTTCGTCGTGGCGCTCGGGCTGACGGTGTTCGAGCCCTTCAACGTCATTGACGTCGCCTTCGAGACGGTCTCCGGCTTCGGCACGGTGGGGCTCTCGACCGGCATCACGCCCAGGCTGGGCCCCGGCTCGCGGCTCCTCCTGATCGCGATCATGTTCGTGGGGCGCCTCGGGCCGCTGACGCTGGCGCTGGCGCTGGCGGCGCGCCCGACCCCGCGCGGCATCCGCTATGCACGAGAGCACGTCAAGATCGGCTGAGAGGGGACGGTCCGGTGGGACGGCAGGTGATGGTGCTGGGGGTCGGGCGCTTCGGGAGCGCGGTGGCGCGGGAGCTGGAGCGGCTCGGGCACGAGGTCCTGGCGGTCGACCGCGACCCGCGCTCGATCGAGGCGATCGCGGACGAGGTCACCGAGGCGATCGTGGCCGATGTGGCCGACCAGGAGACGCTGACCCAGCTCGGGGCGCGCGACTTCGACGCCGCGGTGGTCGCCATCGGCACCGACGAGCGCTCGAGCATCCTGGCGACGGCGCTGCTGAAGCGCCTGGGCGTCAAGCTGGTGGTGTCCAAGGCGCAGCACCCCCTCCACGGGGAGATCCTGCGGATGGTGGGGGCCGATCGGGTGATCTTTCCGGAGACGGAGACGGGCACCCGCGTGGCCCACAGCCTGACGATGCCGCTCACGGTCAGCGACTACTTCGATGTGGGGCCGGGCTACGGGCTGGCCAAGGTCTCGGTGGCGGCCTGCGCCGGCAAGACGCTCGACGAGTTGGAGCTGCGCGGGCGCTACGGCGTCACTCCCCTCTTCCTCCGGCGCGGCGACAAGGTGATCGTGAACCCACACGGCAGCGAGCGCCTGACGGCCCAGGACGAGCTGATCGTCGCCGGGCGGGACGAGCAGCTCGAGCGGCTGTTCCTCTAGGCCGTGGCGGCGCCCGGGGACGCTGGGGACCCGGCACCCGCGGGTGGCGGGCGGCGGGGTCTGTTAGGATAGGTGGGGTTCGGCTCGCAACTGGGTAGAAGGCACGCGGCGGAGGGGGACGCATGAAGATCGCACGCTTCCTGGACAGTGGTCACGCCCAGCTCGGCATCGTCGAGGACGGGATCGTGTACCGGGCCGAGGGGGATGTCTTCGCGGGGCCCGGCGCGCTGCGCCGCGGGGAGGCCGTCGGGGAACTCGAGGCACTGGCCCAGCGCGGCGCGCTGCTGCCGCCGGTGGCGCCAGGCAAGATCGTGGCGGTGGGGCTCAACTACGCGCTCCATGTGACCGAGAACGACCCGACGCGCCAGGTGCCGGACGAGCCGGTGCTCTTCATGAAGCCGACCAGCGCGCTCCTGCCGCACGGCGGCGTCATCGCGCTGCCGCCAGGCAATCGCATCGACTACGAGGCGGAGCTGTGCATCGTCATCGGCCGGCGGGCCAGCCGCGTGCCGGAGGCGCAGGCGCTCGACTACGTGCTGGGCTACACCTGCGGCAACGACGTCAGCCACCGGGACTACCAGCGCAAGGACGGCCAGTGGGTGCGGGCCAAGGGCTTCGACACCTTCTGCCCGCTCGGCCCGGTGATCGAGACGGAGCTGGACCCGGGGGATCTCGCCATCCAGTCGCGCCTGAACGGGGAGGTCCGGCAGCAGAGCCGCACCAGCAACATGATCTTCCCGCCGGCCTTCCTGGTCAGCTTCATCTCGCACGTGATGACGCTGGAGCCGGGCGACGTCATCATGACCGGGACGCCGGAGGGCGTCGGGCCGATGCAGCCGGGGGACACGATCGAGGTGGAGATCGAGGGCATCGGCACGCTGCGCAACACGACCCGCGCCCGGGAGTGAGGGCGCCGCGGCGCGGGCGACGACCGGAGGGTGGACGCATGGCATGACCGGCGGCTGGGAAGGGATCCTCCACGCGCTGGCGCACGCCGGCGCGCTCAAGCGGCTGCCCCGCCAGGGCTGGGTCGACCGGGGCGTCCCGGCCCCGGAGTCGGTAGCCGACCACAGCTACCGCCTGGCGCTCCTGGTGCTCCTGCTGGCCGCGGAGGACCCGGCGATCGACTTGGCCCACGCGCTGACCCTCGCCCTGGTCCACGACCTGCCCGAGGCGATCGCCGGCGACGCAACGCCGTTCGACGACGCGCTAGCCGCGCCCGACGCCGACCGGGAGGCCATCTTCCGTCAGCGGCCGGCCTACTCGGCGGCGGCCGAGCAGGCCAAGCGGGCGGCGGAGGCGGCGGCGATGCGGCAGATTACGGCCGCGCTGCCGGCGTCGTTGGCCCGGCGGCTCATGGCTGCCTGGGAAGAGTACGCCGCGGGCGAGACGGCGACGGCCCGCCTGGTGCGCCAGGCCGACAAGCTGGAGACCTGGCTCCAGGCCCTCGAGTACCGCGCCGCGCAGCCCGATCTCATCATCGAATCGTTCCGCATCGGCACGGAGGAGGCCGTCACCGAGCCGCGGCTCCGCGACCTCCTCGCCGCCATCCAGGCGCGCTTTGGCGTCGGGTGATCGACCCGGCGCGCCGCGTGGATTGGGGAGAGGATGGAGACCAAGACACGCGGGGGGCCGGAATCCCCACAGGACCGCCGGGATCGCATCCGGCGGCAGCGGCGGCTGGGCGTGCTCAGCGAGCTCAGCACGCGGCTGGCCCTGGGCCGTGCCATCTCGCTCCGCGGCGGCGGGGCGCTGAGCGTCCCGGTCTACCGGGAGTTCTGGCTGGCCAGCATCGTGTCCAACATCGGCAGTTGGATGCAGATGGTGGCCCAGGGCTGGCTCATCCTGCAGCTCACCGACTCGGCCTTCTACCTGGGGCTGGTCGGTCTGATGCGGGCCATCCCGGCGCTGTCGATCACGCTGGTCGGCGGGGTGCTGGCGGACCGGGTGGATCGCCGCCGGATGCTGCTGTTCACCCAGGCGACGGCCGGGCTGCTGGCGCTGCTGCTGGGCCTGCTCGACCTGTTCGGGGTGGTGGCCATCTGGCACATCCTGGTCATCGCCTTCGCCAGCGCCGCGGTCATGGCGCTCGACAACCCGACGCGGCAGGCGCTGGTGCCGGATCTGGTGGGCAAGGAGAACATCCCCAGCGCGGTGGGGCTCAACTCGGCGGCCTGGAACGGGGCGGCGGTGGTCGGCCCGGCCCTGGCCGGGCTGCTGGTCGCGGCCGTCGGCACGGCCGGGGCCTTCCTGCTCAACGGCGCGAGCTACGTCGCGGTGCTGTGGGTGGTGGGGCGCATGCCGCCGCAGCCGCCGAAGGGGAACGTGCGGGAGTCGATCGCGCAGAACCTGGCGGCCGGGCTGCGCTACATGCGCGGCGACCCCCGCATCTGGGGGCTGATGCTGGTCATCGGCGTGGCGACCTTCTTCGGCCGGCCGTACCTGCAGTTCATGCCGGTCTTCGCGCAGGACGTGCTAGGCACCGGGCCGACGGGCTACGGTGTGCTGATGGCGGCCAACGGGATCGGGGCGCTGGCCGGGGCGATTGCCGTGGCGCCGCTGGGCGCGTCGCGGCGCAAGGGCGAGCTGCTGATCCTGATCACGGCGCTGTTCGGCGCCAGCCTCCTCCTCTTCGCCGGCTCGCGCTGGTACCTCCCCTCGCTGCTGCTGCTGGTCCTCGTCGGGGCGGCGCAGACGCTGAACATGGGCCTGACGAACACGCTGCTGCAGCTCACCGTGCCGGGCGAGCTGCGCGGCCGGGTGATGGCGGCCTACACCCTGGTCCCCATGGGGTTGATGCCGCTGGGGCAGCTGCTGGTCGGCAGCCTGGGCGCCCGGACCACGGTGCCCGTCGCCGTGGCGCTCGGCGCCGGGGTGGTGACGCTGTTCTCCCTGGCCGCCGCCTGGGCCCTGCCGGCCGTACGGAAGATGCCGTAGCGGACCGGGGCTAGGTGGCGGTCAGGGCTGCGAAGTAGGCCCGGATGCGGTCGTGATCCCAACCGGCGCCGAGGGCGAACATCAGGGCGAGGCGCGCCTTCGGCCCGGTCAGATCGCCACCGGGCACGACGCCGAGATCCTGGAGCGCCCGTCCGCCCCCGGGCCCGCCGTAGGTGAAGGTCACCCGGCCATCCAGGCAGCGGGAGACGACGACCACCGGGATGCCGGCGGCGAGCAGGTCGGCGATGGCGGCCTCCCACGGCGCATAGACGTTGCCGGTGCCGGACGCCTCGACGACGACGCCGCGGGCGCCCCCTTGCAGCGCGGCGCGCAGCAGAAGGTCGTCCATGCCGGCGGCCATCTTGACGAGGTAGACGCGCGGCTCGGGCTCGACCAGGGGGAGCGGCGGGGACGGCGCCGGCCGCTGACGCAGCCAGACGCCGCGGTCGTCGATGAGGCCGAGCGGGCCGCGGCCGGGCGAGACGAAGGTGTTGAGCGCGGTGGTGTGGCGCTTGGTC
The DNA here is from genome assembly GCA_029961075.1 of Sphaerobacter sp. Classification (GTDB taxonomy): domain Bacteria; phylum Chloroflexota; class Chloroflexia; order Thermomicrobiales; family Thermomicrobiaceae; genus Sphaerobacter. Next base: position 26,623 of record JASBVL010000047.1, on the reverse strand, counting down.
ACCGCGCGGGCGGCGTGGATCTCGTTGTTCAGCGCCACTACGGTGCCGAGCGCCCGCGCGGCGGGGTCGGCCGCCACCCGGACGGCGGCCAGGAGGTTGCGCGGCCCGTCGAAGCCCGGCTCGCTGGCGTTGAGCATCGCGCCGGTGAAGACGACCGGTCCGGCCTCGCCCAGCAGGAGGCTGAGGGCGAAGGCGGACTCCTCCATGGTGTCGGTGCCGTGCGTGACCACCACGCCGGCCGTCTCCGGCTCGGCGAGCAGCGCGCGGACGGTGCGCGCCAGGCCGGCCATCAGCGCCGGGGTCATGTTCCAACTGCCGAGCAGGCCGAACTCGGTCACGCGGATCTCGGCGAGCGTCGCCAGGGCGGGCACCTGCGCGACGAGCTCGTCGGCGGCCACCACCGGGACGGCAGCGCCGGTGACGGGATCAATGCGGCTGGCGATGGTGCCCCCCGTGGTCACGATGTGGACGACCGGCATACTCCCCTCCCCTCCGTCACCAACCCGGGCTCACTCCTCGCTCGGCGGCGTTGCGCCGCCCAGGCGGCGGAACTGGCCGATCACCGTCGGGATGAAGAGCGCGGCCACGATGACGAAGGTGATGAGGACCGTCAGGGTCCCGAGCGCGTAGAGGTCCGGCTCGATGATCTGGACCGTCAGCATCGCCCAGAGCTGCAAGGGCAGGGTGTTCTGCGAGGTCACCAGGACGCTGCGCTCGAACTCGTTCAGCGAGAGGGTGAAGCCGAAGAGCGCGGCGCTGAGGATGCCCGGCCAGATGATCGGGAGCACGATCTCGAAGAAGGTGCGGGCCTCGCTGGCGCCGAGGTCGCGCGCCGACTCCTCCACGCGCGGGTCGAAGCGGTTCAGCACGGCGATCATGACCAGGAAGGCGAAGGGCAGCGCCCAGACGACGTGGACGCCGAGGAGGGCGAGGTGCCCGGGCTGGAAGTTGAGGATGCGCCACCAGAGGCTCATGCCGAGCCCGAGCAGGATGCCCGGCGTCATGAGCGCGAGCAAGACCATGGGGAGCAGGGCCGACGAGCCGGGCAGGCGCCGGCGATAGGCGAAGGCGATCACGACGCTGAAGAGCGCGGCGATGGCGCCGGTCTCCACGGCCACCAGCAGGGTGCGGATGATGGCCTCCTGGAGCTCGGAAGCGCGCACCTCAAACAGGCGCGTCCACCAGTGGAGCCCGACGCCGCGCATGGGGAAGGTCATGCCGCCCTGCGGCCCCTGGAAGGAGAGGACGGCCATGACCAGGATCGGGCCGTAGAGGAAGAGGAGGATGAGGGCGAAGTAGAGACCGAGGAAGCGATTGAACCAGCGCCCGCGCGTGCGCATCACAGCTCCTCCCCGATCGCTCCCCAGCGGAGCAGCAGGACAACGCCCAGGACCGTCACCAGGACAAGGATGCTCGCCGCGGCGGCCGCCTGGGGAAACTGCATGTAGGTCACGAAGTTCTGGATCGAGAGCCCGACGGAGGTGGAGGCGCCGCCGCCGATGAGCCGGACCGTGGCGAAGTCGCCCATGCTGAGCACGAAGACGAAGACGGCGCCGATCACGATGCCGGGGCGCGCCAGCGGCAGCAGGATCTCCCAGAGGATGCTCCACCAGCGGGCCCCCATGTCGCGCGCCGCCTCGAGCACGGCCGGCTCGATGGTCGAGAGCGAGAAGAAGATCGGCGAGATCATGAAGAGCAGGTAGAGCTGCGCCATGGCGACGCGCACGGCGAAGTTGGAGAAGAGCAGGAAGTCGAGCGGCTGCGAGGTGATGCCGAGCGAGAGCAGCGCGGAGTTGAGCACGCCCTCGCGTCCCATCATCGGGATCCAGGCGACGGCGCGGATGAGGAAGCTGGTGAAGAAGGGCGCGAGCGCGATGATGAAGAGCGCGAAGCGCGTGCGCAGATTGGGCACCACAAGAGCGAGATAGTAGGCCACCCAGAAGCCGACCAGGAAGGTGACGACGGTCGTGATCAGCGCGCTGAGGAGGGTGTTCAGGAGGGTGCTGAAGAACGGCCCCGACGACAGCAGGGCACGATAGTTGTCGAGCGTGAAGGCTCGCTCGAAGCCGCTGAGCGTCGGCTGGAAGAAGCTGACGATCAGCACCACGAGCACCGGCACGATGAGGAAGACTAGCAGCCACAGCAGCGGGAGGCTGAGCAGCAGCGCCCAGACCGCATTCCCGGACAACCGCCGGCTGCTGGCGGCCGGCACCGCCTCAGGAAGTGAGTAGCTGGACATCGTCTTCGTCCCACTCCAGCATCAGGTCGGTCTCGTCCTCCCGGATCCCCTGCCAACTGGGGTCCTGCTCCGGGACCTTGGCGACCAGCGCGAGGCCGCTCGCGGTCTGGCAGTGCAGCTTGACGGTGTCACCGAGGTACTCGACGAAGGTCGCGCGCGCCGCGACGCAGTTCGGCGGCAGGGTCGCCCCGGCGGCCGCCTCCTGGCGCACACGCACCGTGCTGGCCCGGATGGCGGCGTGGATGGCCTGACCGGGAACGACCGGCTCGGGCGCGCTTCGCGCCCGCAGCCGCAGGCCTTCACACTCGAGGAGGATGCCGTCGCCGTCGACCGAGGCGACGCGCCCGGCCAGGATGTTGTTGTCGCCCATGAAGCTCGCCGTGAAGAGGTTGGTGGGGCGACGATAGACGGCCTGCGGCGAGCCGACCTGCCGGATCTGCCCGTTCTGCATGACCACGATCTGATCGGCGATGGCCAGCGCCTCTTCCTGGTTGTGCGTGACGTGGATGAAGGTGATCCGCAGGCGCCGCTGGAGCGTGCGCAGTTCGACCCGCATGCGGAGCTGGAGGAGCCGGTCCAGATCCCCCAGCGGCTCGTCCAGCAAAAGCACCGTCGGCTGGGTCACCAGGGCGCGCGCCAGGGCGACGCGCTGCTGCTGGCCACCGGAGAGCTGCTTCGGCAGGCGGTCGCGGAGATTCGTCAGGTCCATGAACGCGAGCGCCTCGTTGACGCGCCGCTGCCGCTCGTCCGGCGAGAGGCGACGCATCTTGAGGCCGAACTCGACATTCTCATACACCGTCTTGTGCGGGAAGAGGGCGTAGTGCTGGAAGACGGTCGAGATGTCGCGCTGCGCGGCGGGCACGTCGTTGAGGCGCACCCCGTCGAGCAGGATGTCCCCCGCGTCGGCCACCTCGTGCCCGCCGACCATGCGCAGGAGGGTCGTCTTCCCGCAGCCGGACGGCCCGAGCAGCACGACGTAGCTCCCGCCGGGGATGGTCAGATCGACGCCGTCCACGGCCGTGGTCGAGCCGAACCGCTTGCTGACCCCGCGGAGCACCACGGTCCCCCGCTGCCCACTGGCCACCAGGCCGTCGTCCGCGGGGCGCTCGTTTTGCGCCAGGATTGTCACGCTTCTCTGCTCCTCACCATCCCTCACGCGTCGCGCCCCAAGACTACGAGGCGAGGAACTCGTTCCACTTGGTGACGAGGTACTGGTGCTCGTCCATGACCGAGTTCCAGACGGCGATGTTCGACACGCGCGTCTCGAGCGAGCCGCCGTCGCGAACCGAGCCTTTCTTGGCGACGATCTCCCCGAACGGATCCTTGAGGTCCTCGGCAGCGGGCTTGCCCTCGTACCAGTAGTCCCAGTCGGCCTGGGGGAGATGGGCTTTGACGTTCTCCGGGATGGAGAAGTAGTAGCCCTGGCGGGCGACGACCGCGCCGGCCCAACCGTTCAGCCACCAGTTGAGATATTCGTAGCAGGCATCGAGCGTCTTGCCCGAGGCGTTCTTGTTGAGCATCATCCCGCCGTACCAGCCGCGGTAGCCCTCCTTCGGGCTGGCGTAGACCACCGGCACGCCGCGCACCTGGAGCGCCGTGACCGCCGGCGACCACATGCTCTCGACGACCACCTCGCCGCTGGCCATGAGGTTGACCGACTCGTCGAAGGAGTTCCAGAACGCACGGAACTGGCCCTCCTTCTTCTTCTCGATCAGGATGCGCATGATGGTATCGATCTCGTCGCGGGTCATGTTCCCGATGTTCTTAAAGGTAGCGAGGCCGGCCGCCTGGGCGCCGAGCGCGAGGTCCATCAGGCCGGTCGAGGGATCGCTGTAGAGCCCGATCTTCCCCTTGTACTTGGGGTTGAACAGGATCGCCCAGGAGGTCGCGTCCTCCTTATCGACCATTTCGCTGTGGTAGCCGAAGGAGTCGACGTTGAAGGTCAGCGGCAGCATGCTGATCCGCTCGGTGGGGTTGGAGCCGAGCGTGTTGTCGGGCTGGACGTAGAGGATGCGGTAGGGCGCGTCGCCATCCCCCTCCTTGGCGTTGGGCGTCAGCTTGCCCTCCTTGGGGAGGGGCGAGATCTTGTCCCAGTCCTTGATGCGGTTGATATCGATACCGGTGGCGTTGCCAGAGGCCCAGACGATCTTGACCGAGTTGAACCACTGATCGTAGAGATCCCAGCTTTGCGGCTGGGTGGCGGCCTTCTGCTGCGCACTCGGGCCGTCCTTGACGTCGTACTCGAGCTTGATCCCGAGATCCTTCTCGGCCTGCTGGCGAATCGGCTCGATCAGGGTCACGCCGGTGCCCACGACGCGGAGGGTGACACCCGTGATCACGGCGGGAGCCTGCGTGCCGCCTGGCGCGGTCGTCGGCTGCGTCCCGCCCCCGCTGGGCGGGGTGGGCTCACTCGCCTCCGACCCCACACAGGCAGCGAGGAGCGACGCTCCGAGGACACCGGCCGACCAGCGCAGAAAAGATCGACGTGACAACTTCTGATGCCGCATGTGCCTCTCCCCTCAAGCTGAGAAACACCGACAGCCACGGACTGCGTTCACGGCAGCGGGTCGGGTTCCTGTCGCTACATGGTGGTCCCTCCGAGCCTAGGCAGATTTGGCCGCGTCTTGAAACGCGTGGAGCGAGGCCTCGATCAGGTCGATGTCGAGGTCGCGGGCGATGACGATGATGCGGCTGCGCCGGTCGGCGTCGGGCCACGCCCGCAGGTGGCGCGGCGCGTGGATCACGTGCTGGACGCCTTCGAGCACGAGCGGGCCACCGTCCGCGCCGACGTTGAGCAGCCCCTTCAGGCGCAGGATGCGGCTGCCGTGGCGATGGAGCAGCATCGTCAGCCAGACGCCGAACATGTGCCAGTCGAGCGGGCGGTCGAACTCGATACAGCGGGACGAGACGGCGCCCGCACCGTGCGCGGTGGCCGGCAGCGCCCAACCATTCGCTCCGTTGCCTCCGCCAGCCCCGAACTCCCCGACCGCCCGGAAGTCGGATCGATCCGCGGATAGGAGCCTGGCAAAGTCGGTGTGGCCGAACGCGCCGTCGAGCACCAGCGCGGCGGGGTTGATGGCGGTCAGCGCCGCCTTCAACGCGGCGACCGCCCCCGCGTCGGCCAGGTCCTGCTTGGTCACTACAACCACGTCCGCCGCCGCGACCTGCCGCACCGCCTCGCCATAGCTGGCCAGGTTGTCCGCCCCGGTGACCGCGTCGAGCGTCACGGCCAGGCACTCGACGCGGAAGTGGTGGCGCACGACCGGGTCGGACACGATCGTCTGCACGATCGGCACGGGATCGGCGAGGCCGGTGGTTTCAATGACGACCCGATCGAAACGCGGGATGACCCCTCGCTCGCGCTTGCTGAGCAGATCACGCAGGGCATGGGCAAGGTCGCTGCGCATGCTGCAGCAGACGCAGCCGCGGGCGAGCAGGACGGTCTGCTCATCGGTGGTGCGGATCAGGTGGTGGTCGATGCCGACCTCGCCGAACTCGTTGACGATGATCGCCACCTCGCCGGCCAGGGGGCTGCGGAGGAAGGTGCGGAGCAGCGTCGTCTTGCCACTGCCGAGGAAGCCCGAGACGATGAGTACGGGGAGACGATGCTCGGCGCTCACCGAAGACCGCCCTCTCCAGGCTTACTTGCCACGCCCCAGCCGCGCGAGCAGGTCGGGATCGAGCGGGTCGAGCGACCTGCCGATCATGGTCTCGGCCACCTGCCACACCTGCGCCAGGTCCGGCACGACGGCCGCCTTGCCCTTCGGGTCACGGAGGATGTAGCTGCTCCCCTCCCAGTCCTGGAGCGTGAGCCCCCAGGCGCGCAGGGCGACGTTGGCCATGCGCGCCCGCCGGTCGCGATCGCGCAGCCGCTGGCCCCGCCGGGTCACGTGGACTTCCAGGACGACGGTGCCGTCGGCCCGATCCGAGGTGTCTTCAGCGCCGACCTCGGCCCAATGATCTTCCGTCCAGAGTACGCCACACAGAACACACATCGAGGGGTACTCCGTTTCGCTCGGTGCAGCGTGGTAGCCGACCGTGGGGGACGCAATGTCGCCTCATTCCGACCACGTCAGGGTCCCTCATGGCTCGATGCGGGCTGACGCGTCTCGGGCGTGCCTCACGGGATCATCGCAAGGCACCTGCGTCACGGCCGCGACGGCGATCTCCCTGACCGCTGGGCGCGTGCCGGGGATCGGTGTCCCACCCCGGCACGCGCCGACTCCGGCTCCGGGCCACTAGCGCACTAGCGCGGGGGCCAGGACTCGATGACGCTCTCCGGCCGGGCGCTCCCGGTGCGCGGATAGCGCTTCGCGAAGTCGTCGGCGATCTCCTCGAAGGTCACCCAGCGGACGCCCGGGTGCTGGTTGATGTAGGAGATGAGGCGCTCGTGCATCAGCAGCACCTGCGGCCGGCCGCTGACGTCCGGGTGGATGGTCAGCGGGAAGACCGCGTAGTCGTACTCGCGGTAGACCCAGTCGAACTGATCGCGCCACATCTGCTCGATGTCGCGCGGGTTGACGAAGCCGTGGCTGTTGGGGGACTTCTTGATGAACATCATCGGGGGCAGGTCGTCGAGGTACCAGTTGGCGCCGATCTCGATGAGGTCGGTCTCCTCGCCGCGCACCAGCGGCTTCATCCAGGTCTCGGCCGGCTGGGAGTAGTCGATCTTGGTCCAGGAGTCGCCGACGCGGGCGTAGAACGGGTGGAAGTCGTTGTCCATGCGGCTGTGGTCGTACTTGATGCCGTACTTCAGGAGGAGCCCGACCGTGGCGGCGCTCAGCTCCCACCAGGGGGCCACGTAGCCCACGGGGCGCCGGCCGGCGAATCGCTCGATCAGCTCGATACAGCGGACCAGGATGGCCTCCTCCTGCTCGGGGGTCATGGCCACCGGGTTCTCATGCGAGTAGCCGTGGAGGCCGATCTCGTGGCCGGCGTCGGCCACCATCTGCATCTGCTTGGGGAAGGTCTCGATGGAGTGGCCCGGGATGAACCAGGTCGTCCGGATGCCGTACTTGTCGAACAGCTTGAGCAGGCGTGGCGACCCGATCTCGCCCGCAAAGAGACCGCGCGTGATGTCGCACGGCGAGTCCTCGCCGCCGTAGGAGCCGAGCCAGCCCGCGACCGCATCGACATCGACGCCGTAGGCGCAGAGGATCTCCTTTGCCACAGGGGACCTCCTCCCAGCAGGTCACGCCACGAGACGCGCCAACCCGCGCATCTGTACACAATCCCCAGCCACGCGGAGATATCCACGACTTCCCGAGCACCCGCATCGTAGCACAGGTGCGCGCATCCGTCAACGCTCTGCGTCACGCGATCGGCCGCCTAGTGCCAGCGTGAGGCAACCCTTGCGACATCAGATCGCCCACGTGTCGCGCAAACGACAAGACCCGCTCGAACCCGCACTCGGCGCGGCCCCGGTCGCGGCCGCCCAGGCCGCCGCGAGCCTGTACACAACGGTCGCGGTTGCGGCGCGATCAGCGCTGTATCTCCCTCCTCCCCTCCGCACGCCGCGGGCCAGCACCCACTCACTCGCGCAAGGGACGGCGCAGGCGATTGCGCCGGTGGCGAATCCGTCGCAGAATGGACTTGTTATCGTGGACCAACCAGTCGGTGTGGGGAGCCGGCGGGCAGGACGGCCGGCGCCGGCCCATCCCGCACCCACCGTCGCCCCCCCGTTTGCACGCCGGGAAGGAGCTGCGCATGGACGGCCTGATGATGGACTTCCCGCTCACCCTGCCGACCATCCTGCGCCGCGCCGCGACGATCTTCGCGGACCGGGAGATCGTCAGCCGCCTGCCGGGCCGGAGCCTCCACCGCTACACCTACGCGGACATGGCGGCGCGTGCCCGGCGGCTGGCGGCGGCGCTGACCGCGCTCGGCCTGCGTCCCGGCGACCGGGTCGGGACCTTCTGCTGGAACCACCATCAGCACCTCGAAGCCTACTTCGGCATCCCGCTGTTCGGCGGCGTGCTCCACACGCTCAACCTCCGGCTGCACCCGGACGAGGTCGCCGCCATCGTCGCCCACGCGGAGGACCGCGCCATCCTGGTCGACGCGGTGCTGCTGCCGATCTTCGAGCAGATCCGGCCGCGGATCGACGTCGAGCACGTCATCGTGATCGGCGACGGGCCGCCGCCGGACGGGGCGATCGCCTACGAGGCGTTGCTGGCGGGGGCCGACCCGGCAGCGTTCAGCGAGCCAAACCTCGACGAGCACCAGGCCGCGGCGATGTGCTACTCCTCCGGCACGACCGGCCGCGCGAAAGGGGTGCTCTACTCCCACCGCGCCGTCGTGCTGCACTCGCTGGTCAGCGCCACGGCCGACGTGGTCGGGCTGCGGGAGGCCGACGCGGTCATGCCGGTCGTGCCGATGTTCCACGTCAACGCCTGGGGTCTGCCCTTCACCGGCACGCTGGTCGGCGCCAAGCAGGTGCTGCCCGGCCCCTTCCTCGACCCGGCCAGCCTGGTGGACCTGATCGAGCGGGAGCGGGTGACCGTCACCGCCGGGGTGCCGACCGTCTGGCTCGGCGTGCTCCAGTACCTCGACCAGCGCCCGGGCGCGCACGACGTGGCCAGCCTGTCGCGGATGATCGTCGGGGGCCAGGCGGCGCCCGAGGGGATGATCCGCGCCTTCCGGGAGCGGCACGGCATCGACGTGGTGCACGCCTGGGGCATGACCGAGATGACGCCGCTGGGGACGATCACCTACGTGCCGAGCAGCCGCCGCGCGGCGCCGGACGAGGAGCAGTACCGCTACCGGGCCAAGCAGGGCCGGCCGATCCCGCTGGTCGAGATCCGCGCCCGGGGCGCCGAGGGGCTGGTGCCGTGGGACGGGGCCACAATGGGGGAGCTGGAGGTGCGCGGCCCGGCGGTGGCGCGGGCCTACTACCGCGACCCGGAGGGCGACGCCCAGTTCACCGCGGACGGCTGGTTCCGCACCGGCGACATCGTCACCATCGACCCGCTCGGCTACATCGCGGTGACCGACCGCACCAAGGACGTGATCAAGTCGGGCGGGGAGTGGATCAGCTCGATCGCGCTGGAGAACGCCCTCATGGCCCACCCGGCGGTGGCCGAGGCGGCGGTGATCGCCGCGCCGCACCCCAAATGGCTCGAGCGGCCGGTGGCCGTTGTCGTGCTCAAGCCGGGGCAGCAGGCGACGGCCGAGGAACTGCGGGCGCACCTGGCGCCGCAGTTCGCCAGGTGGTGGCTGCCGGATGCGTTCCTCTTCGTGGACGAGATCCCGCGGACCTCGACCGGGAAGTTCCTCAAGGCCGCGCTGCGGGAGCGGTATCGCGACGTGATCCTCGCGGCGGAGACGGCGGAGCAGGGCCACGCCGGGGCGGTCGAGGCCGGGGAGGCAGGCCAGGGGTGAGCGCCGGCGCTGGCTGACGGCGCGGAGCATTCGCGGGGCGGGGTGCCCCGCACGGCCGGGGTGCGGTACAGGGAGCGGCGGGCGGGAGCCGGCACGGTGCGGGGAGCAGCGACGTGGGAGGCAGGGGCGGGAGCCGGCACGGGCCCGGGGCTTTCAGCCCCGGGTTGACAAGCAAAGCCGGCTCACGAACGTTGACGGATGAGTCTGGTATCCGCGCCCGGCCGCGGCCCGGGGGTAAACCCCCGGGCTACTGGGCGAAGCCCACTGAAGGGGCTCGGGGCAGATCCCCGGGATGCCAGATCTATTCGTCAAACTCCATAAGCCGGCTGAGGATCGGTGACCGCAACCGCAGGGTGGCTGTCGGTCGCGCGGGCGGTGTGGGCGGCCCGGGGCTGAACGCCCCGGGCCAGAGAGCAAAGCCCACTGAAGGGGCTGGGGCAAGCGACAGTGCGGCGGCAATGCTGCGTCCCGGCAGACCGCTCGCGCGCGTCAACAGCCCCTTTAGTGGGCTTTCCCATGGTAGCCCGGCGGCTTTAGCCCCGGGCCCTGGCGGGCGGGTGAGGCCCTCCCGCCCTGCCCGGTGGCGGCCTCCGGCCGCCTTATGGACGTTGACGATGTAGTCCGGCCTACCCGGCGATCGTTCCTCAGCCGGCTTGAGCCGGCTTGTCTGGTCAGCCCGGGGCTGAAAGCCCCGGGCACCCTGGCGGCCCGCGCCGAGCCGCTAGCCGCGGCTTGGCCGGATCAGCCGGTGATAGAGCCCGAAGAGCAGGAAGGTCGGCGCCCACTGGCCGACGAAGAGGGCCCAGTGATCCCGGCCGGTCATGCGCATGATGGCAGCGCCGATGATCGAGCCGAGCGACATCCAGTACCACGCCTGCTCGGGGATGTTGTCGGTCACCCGGAAGTATTGCTGCGTGCTCTCCATGCTGCCCTCCCTCGTGCCCAATCGGTAATGGCTCCGTCGCGTCCGCAGGCATCCAGGCACCGCAACCAGTGTGCCGACAAGCGCTCCGGCTGCCGACGCCTGGCTGACGAGACTGACAGGGTGCCGACGCGTGGCACCGGCTGTCGTGGGCGCAGCGCTCCGAGCGCGGCGAGGCGGCGGCCGGGGGATGCGCGGATCCGTGGTGGCGGCGGCGGGGTCCAGGTCTCGTGGGATATGTGGAGTGGCGCCGCAACGGCGACCACGCGCCCGATTGGCGCGGCGTCCGGGACGCCGCCACCGGCAGCGCAGGCAGCCCCTCCCCGCCGGGTTGTCCCCCCCGGGGGCCGGCTGGAAGCCCGCGCGCCCGGGGGTCAGGAGCCGCGCGTCCCGCGCTACGCGCAAGACGCAACATAGAACACGATCTTGCCACATCCCTCAGCATGGACTAGGCTAGCAACATCGGATCCATACGAATCAGGTCGGGCGCTCGCGCGCGCGTCGGCCCGAGACGAGGAGGCGGCACGATGGCGGACCGTCCGTGGCTCGCGCACTATCCGGCCGGGGTTCCGGCGACGTTGGACTACCCGGAGATCCCGCTGTACGGCCTGCTGGAGCAGTCGCTCGCGACGTACCCGGATCTGACCGCGCTGCGCTTCGCGCAGGTGACGATGAGCTACCGGGAGCTGTGGGGGCGGGTGCTGCGCTGCGCGGCGGCGCTGGCGGGACTCGGGGTCGGTACGGGCGATCGGGTGGCGCTGATGCTGCCGAACTGCCCGCAGTACGTGATCGCCTACTACGGCACGCTGCGGGCCGGCGGGATCGTCGTCCAGGTGAACCCGCTGAGCACGCCGCGTGAGCTGCAGCACTACCTGACCAACTCCGGCGCGACCACGATCGTCGTCGCCGACGCGCTCTACCCGGTGGTGCAGGCGACCCTGCCGCAGGTGCAGCTCGAGCACGTGCTGGTGGCCCGGCTGCGCGGCGAGGTGGCGCTGGGACCGGAGGCGCGCTCCTTCGAGGAGACGCTGGCGAGCGCCGCGGGGGGCCCGCCCGACGTCGCGGTCGCGGCGTCGGATGTCGCGGTCTTGCAGTACACGGGCGGCACGACCGGGGTGTCGAAGGGCGCCATGCTGACGCACCGGAACCTGGTGGCGAACGTGCTCCAGACGGCGGCGATGAACCCGGAGCTGCCCACCGGGTCGGACCTGCGGGTCCTGACCGTGCTGCCGCTGTTCCACGTCTACGGGATGACCGTGTGCATGAACCTGGGGCTGGCTCGGGGCGGGGAGTTGATCCTGCTGCCGCGCTTCGAGCCGGCCGAGGTGATGGCGACGATCAAGGCGACCCGGCCGACGATGTTCCCGGGCGTCCCGACGATGTACGTGGCGGTCAACAGCTTCCCGGACGCCGAGGCGTACGGCGTGGGGACGATCCGCTTCTGCAACTCGGGCGGGGCGCCGATGCCGGTCGAGGTGCTGCATGCCTTCGAGCGGCGCTTCGGCGGCCGGATCCTCGAGGGCTACGGCCTGTCGGAGACCTCGCCGGTGACGCACACCAACCCGGCGACCGGGGTGCGCAAGCCGGGCACGATCGGGATGCCGCTGCCGGATACCGACGCCGAGGTCGTCGATCTCGAGACCGGCACGCGGGTGCTGCCGCCCGGGGAGCCGGGCGAGCTGCGCATCCGCGGGCCGCAGGTGATGGCCGGCTACTGGAACATGCCGGAGGAGACGGCGCTCGCGCTGCGCGACGGCTGGCTCTACACGGGCGACATCGCGACGATGGATGCGGACGGGTACTTCACCATCGTCGACCGGAAGAAGGACATGATCCTGGCCTCGGGCTTCAACGTCTACCCGCGCGAGGTCGAGGAGGTGCTCTACGAGCATCCGTCGGTGCTCGAGGCGGGGGTGATCGGCGTGGCGGATGCCTATCGCGGCGAGACGGTCAAGGCGTACGTGGTGCTGAAGCCGGGCGCGAGCGCGACGCCGGAGGAGCTGGACGCCTTCTGCCGCGAGCGGCTGGCCGCCTACAAGGTGCCGCGCCTGTACGAGTTCCGCGAGGCGCTGCCGAAGAGCGCGGTCGGCAAGGTGCTGCGGCGGATGCTGGTCGAGGAGGAGCGGCAGCGCGCGGGGCAGCCGGCCACGGGCGAGTAGGCCGCGGCGGACGCCCGTCGCGGCGTCGTGGAGCGCCGGCCTCGAACGGAGCCCGGCCGGCTCCTATCCGCTGCGTAGGTCGCGGCGCGGGCGGGGCGGGGTCCCCTTCCACATCTCCCCGCGGGGACGAGATCCGGTAGGGGAGGGCCTGGTGCCCTCCCCCGGCGCTCCGCGGCATCGCCCCGGCCCCGGTGCGCGCGGGACGACTCCGCCGACCGGGCAACGGCGACCGAGCCGGAACCCGCTCACGCCGCAGGCGACCCGCGGGCGGCACCCGCTCTGGTAGAGTAGGGGCGCCGGGACCGGGCCGCGCTGGCGCCCATCCGGTCGAACCCGGCGGCGAGGCGGGCGGGGACGGGCCTGCCCCGCCGTACCCACAGGATGGCGGCGTTCGCCGCGGCTGAGCGAGCGACGGCTCACAGCGTCAGGAGCGTGTGATGGCCCCAGGATCCGACTCACCAGCGTCCTGGTGGACGACCAGGAGAAAGCCCTCCGGTTCTACACGGAGAAGCTCGGCTTCATCACGAAGCAGGACGTCCCCATGGGGGAGGCCCGGTGGGTGACGGTCGCCTCGCCCGATGCGCCGGACGAGGTCGAGCTCCTGCTCGAGCCGAACGACAACCCGGCGCTCAACGGCGCCGCGCGGGCGTTCCAACAGGCGATGTTCGCCAACAATATCCCGGCCGCCGCGTTCGCCGTGGATGACATCCACGGCGAGTACGAGCGCATGAGGGGGCGGGGCGTACGGTTCACGATGGGGCCGACCCAGATGGGGCCAGTCATCGTCGCCGTCCTGGACGACACCTGCGGGAACCTCATCCACCTCTTCCAGCCAGCGCCGCAGCCCGAGCCATGAGGGCACGCGCCGGCCACGCCGGACGCACCGCATGGGGTGCCGGGCGCGGCCGGGCGCGCGAGACCGAACCGGGGCACCCGACGAGCCTCGCCCGTCGCGGACGGTCTGGTACAGTTGAGACGCCGGGGCCGCACGGCCCCGGCGTCGAGTCGTTCGAGCAAGGGTATACCGCTCGTGCGCGACATCGCTGGTGCAGATCGGCTTCGCCGCGCTCGCTGCCTCCGCCTCGCGCTCCTCGCCCTTCTCGCCGTCGCACTCACCATCCTGAGCGCGCCCGCGGCCCGCGCCCACGGCGAGCTGGACACGGCGCGCAGCCAGCCGAGCCCGGGGTCGGTGCATGGCGTGTCACCGGCGACGGTGGAGCTGTGGTTCACCGAGCCGCTCGATCCGGCCCGCTCCGCGATCGAGGTGTACGACGCCGAGCGCCAGCGGGTGGACAACGGCGACGCCGCGGTCGATCCGGCCGACCCACAGCACATGCGCGTCAGCCTGCCGCGCCTGCTCGACGGGACCTACACGGTGGCCTGGCGCTCGGCGTCGGCGGTCGACGGCCATGTGCTGCAGGGGACCTTCGACTTCCGGGTGGGGCAGGCGCGGCTGCCGGCCGGGGCGGCGACGTCGAGCGGGGAGCGGCCGGCGGCACCGGCGGTGGCCCTGCGCTGGCTGACGCTGCTGGGTCTGGCGGTGACCGCCGGCTGGTGGCTGCTCGGCCTGCTGGGCGCGCCGGGCTCGGCGCGCGCCCGGCGACTGGCCGTGGGCGGCGCCGCGGTGGCGCTCCTGGCCGACCTGGCGCTCGTCCCGATGCAGGCGTATCTCCCACCCGGCGATCTGCCGCGCCAGACGCTGCGGGACGCGCTCGCGGTGATGCCGGGCGCCTGGCTGAGCCGCGTCGGCATCGAGGTGGCCGTCGTCGTGCTGCTGGCGCAGCCGCCCGGGCGGCGGCGCGGCGCGGCCGCGCTGAGGCTGGGCGCGGCGCTGACCGCAGCGGCGGTGCTGACGCTGACCTTCACCAGCCACGCGGCGGCGCGGGAGGCGCACCGGTCGCTGGCGGTCGCGCTCAACGCGGCGCACCTGGGGGCGGTGGCCTTCTGGATCGGCGGGGTGGTGCACCTGGCGGCGGCGCCGCGGCTGCGCAGCGCGGCGGGCGGCGAGGCACTGCGCCGCTTCTCCCGCCTCGCGCTGGTGCTGGCACCGGTCGCGCTCGCCTCGGGCGCGGCCAACGCCGGGGTGCTGCTGCCGTCCGTCGCGGCGCTCTGGGGGAGCGACTATGGGCGGGTGATCCTGCTCAAGACCGGGATCGCGGTCGGCATCCTGGGGCTGGCCTGGTTCAACCGCCGCCAGATCGAGCGCGGCCTGCGCCGGGCCGTGGCGCTGCTGCGCGCGCTGCGGGGGGAGGCGCTGCTGGGGATGGGGGCGCTGCTGGCGGCGGCCGTGCTCGCCCTGTCGGCGCCGCCGGAGCCGGCCCGGATCGAGCCGCTGCACCTGCGGGTCGCGCTCGACGGCGACCGCTATGCGCACCTGTTCATGGCACGTCCCGACGCCGGGTCGCGCGAGCTGACGGTCTGGCTGAGCGGGCCGGACGGCGCGCCGCTGCCGGAGGTGCAGCGCGCCCAGGTCACGCCCCGGATGCTGGAGCGGCCGATCGACCTGCCGCGACTCCGCGCCGAGCGGCAGGAGGACGGCCGCTGGCGCGTTGCCCGGGTGCCGTTGAACGTCAAGGGCTGGTGGCAGGTGGATGTGGAGTTCGGCGGGGTGAAGCCGGAGCCGGCGGTGGCGAGCTTCTACTTCCTCCTGCCCGACCCGATCTTCGTCGGCCCGGAAGAGCGCACGGCGAGCGATCCGGCGGCGGTGGCGCTGTACCAGTCCGTGCTCGAGCGGCTCACGCAGCTCACATCGGTTCGGTCGCGGGAGCATCTGACGGACGGCACGGGCAACAGCGTCGTCTCGCAGTACTCCTGGGCCGCGCCGGACCGGCTGCACTACGTCACGAGCTCCGGCAGCGAGTCGATCGCGATCGGGCAGACGCAGTACTACCGCGAGGCGGCTGGCCGCTGGGTCCGCCGGCAGCGGCCGCGACCGGTGGACTTCCCGGGCGCGCTGCAAGGCTACTACAGCGACCCGCGCGGGCTGACGCTGGGCCGGGAACTGGAGCTCGACGGCGTGCGCTGCCGGCTGGTGAGCTTCTTCGCGCCGGCGAACGAGGAGCGCGGGGACGCCTGGTATCTGTGGTGGGTGGACGCGGCGACGCACCAGATCAGACGTGAGGCCATGGTGGCGAACCACCACTACATGGTCACGGATTACGTCGAGTTCGACGCGCCGGTCGCGATCCAGGCGCCGGAGTAGGGAGTCATGCGTCATGCGTGGGGCGTGGTGCGTGACGTCTTGGGCGGGGCTGCGCGGTCCGCGCCGGTCGGCAGGTGGGGGCGCGGCTTGTCGAATGGCGCCCCCCGAGCGGTGGCTGGCGACGGGTGTGCTCGGTGGGGAGGGCCTTGTGCCCTCCCGGGTGTGCCTCGTCATGGGCGGTGCGCCGCTCGGGGCGGGGCTTGGCCCGAACGGAGCCGCCCGGAGGCGCCCGCGTGCGCCTAGTCGCGGGAACGCTCCTCGCTCAGGCCGATGGCGATGGCGCGGTGATGCGTGAGAGGCTCCGCCGGGCACCGGGAGGGCACAAGGCCCTCCCCTACCAAGGACGGCTCGCCCATCCCAGAGCGAGGCGGCGGAGCACGGCACGCGCCCCATGCGCCACGGCGCGGGGGATCACCGCCGCAGCAGGCGCATGCCGTTGGCGATGACGAGGAGCGAGGCGCCGACGTCGGCGAAGACGGCCTGCCACAGGGTGGCCGCGCCGCCCACGGCCAGCGCGAGGAAGACGGCCTTGATGGCGAGGGCCAGCGCGACGTTCTGGAGGATCGTCCGCCTGGCGGCGCGCGAGAGGCGCATGGTGTCGGCGATCTTCCCCAGGTCGTCGCCCATCAGCGCGATGTCGGCGGTCTCCAGCGCGGCGTCGGTGCCGGCCGCGCCCATGGCGATGCCGACGGTGGCGCGCGCCAGGGCCGGCGCGTCGTTGATGCCGTCGCCGACCATGCCGACGGTGCCGTAGCGCGAGAGGAGCGCCTCGACGGCGCGGACCTTCTCCTCCGGCAGCAGCTCCGCCTCGACGGCGTCGACGCCGAGCTTCCGCGCGATCCCCTCGGCCACGGCCCGCCGGTCGCCGGTGAGCATGATCGTGTGGCCGACGCCGGCCGCCTTGATGGCGCGCAGGGCCGCGGCGGCGTTCGGCCGCGGCGCGTCCGCCAGGGCGATCACCCCGGCCGGGCGGCCGTCGATGGCGACCAGCACCGGCGTCTGGCCGGCGGCCTCGAGGCGGGCGAGCTCGGCCGCGATGGCCGGCGGCACGGCGCCGTGCAGCACCAGGTCGCGCGTGCCGACGCGGACCTCGCGCCCGTCGACGCGCGCCTCGATGCCCTGGGCGGTGTGGACGGTGACGTGGTCGACGGGCAGCCCGTCGGCGTCGAGGCCGCGGGCCGCGGCCGCGCGGCGGATGGCGGCGCCGAGCGGGTGCTCCGAGTAGCGCTCGGCCGCCGCGGCGGCTCGCAGCAGGTCCGCTTCGGGTAGGCCGTCGAGCGGGATCACGGCCGTCACCTCCGGCTGCCCGACGGTGAGCGTGCCAGTCTTGTCGAAGGCCAGTGCCCTCAGCGAGCCGGCCGCCTCCAGGTGAACGCCGCCCTTGATCAGCACACCGCGGCGGGCGGCGGCGGTGATGGCGGCCACGATGGTGACCGGGGTCGAGATGACCAGCGCGCAGGGGCAGGCGATCACCAGCAGCACCAGCGCGCGATAGAGCGCGTCGCCCCAGCTCGCGCCGAGGAGCGCGGGCGGGAGCACCGCGAGCGCGGCGGCGAGCACGACGACCGCCGGGGTGTAGTAGCTGGCGAAGACGTCGATGAAGCGCTGGGTGGGCGCCCGCTGGGCCTGCGCGTCCTCGACCATGCGGATGACCCGGGCGATGGTCGAGTCGGCGGCGCGGCGGGTGACGCGCACCTGGAGCACGCCGGGGCCGTTGATGGTCCCGGCGAAGACCTCGTCGCCAGCGCCCTTGGCGACCGGCACGCTCTCACCGGTGATCGGGGCCTGGTCCACCGTCGAGTGGCCGTGGACGACGGTGCCGTCGACCGGCAGGCGCTCGCCGGGTCGGACGACGACCACCTCGCCGGGCACGATGTCGGCGACCGGCACCCGCCGCTCCTCGGCGCCGCGCCGGACGACGGCCTCGGTCGGCGTGAGCCGCATCAGGGAGCGGATCGAGCGGCGCGCGCGGTCCATGGTGAAGCCCTCGAGCGCCTCGCCGAGGGAGAAGAGGACGACGACGGTGGCCGCCTCCAGCCACTCGCCGATGAGCATGGCGCCGATGACCGCGATGGTCATCAGGGCGTTGATGTCGAGCCGGTGCGTGGCCCGGACGGTCGCGACCGCCCTGCGCGCGATGGGCAGCCCGGCCACCAGGACCGCGAGGGCGAAGCAGAGGGTGGCCGCCAGCGGGGGCGCGCCCAGCAGCGCCAGCGCGCCACCGGCGAGGGTGGCGCCGAGGCCAGCCGCGAGCGGCGCGTGCTCCCGCACCAGGCGCCGGGCCGAGGTGGCGGGAGTCGGCTCCGCGGTGCCGGGGACGCTTCCCACGCGGTAGCCGAGGTCCGCCACGCGCCTGGCGATCGCGTCCAGGTCGACCCGCTCGGCGTCGTACTCGATCGCCATCCGCGCGCCGGCGAAGTTGATCGACACCCACTCCACGCCCGCCAGGCGGCCGACGCCGCGCTCGAGCGTCTGCGCGCAGTCGGCGCAGTCCATCCCCTCGATCGGGATCACCTGATGGACGTAGCGGGACTGCAGCTTCGCCCCCTCGCGCCGGGCCAGCTCCTGGATGGTGGCGAACGGAATCAGATCCGGGTCGTAGTGCAGGATGAGCCGCCCGCGCTGGCCGGCGACGTGGAGGCCGTCGATCCCCGTGGTGGACTGGAGCAGGGTGTGCAGGCGGTTCAGGCACAGGTCGCAGGCAGCCGGCTCCGCCGGGAGCAGCGTGCTCAGATCCAGACGCCGTGTTTCGATCACCCAGCCGACTCCTCCCGGTGCCGTACGTGATCCAGCGCCTGCGCCACGAGCGTCACGACGTGCGCGTCATCGAGTGCGTAGTAGACCAGCCGGCCCTCGCGGCGCGCCCGCACCAGCCCGAGCGCGCGCAGCATGCGCAACTGGTGCGACGCGGCGGAGGGGGACAGGCCAAGCGCCGCGGCGAGATCCCCGACGCACAACTCCTGCGCCTGGAGCGCGGCGATGATGCGGAAGCGGGTCGGGTCGCCGAGGGCGGCAAAGAGCGCCGTGGTCTGCTCGAGGGTGGCGGGATCCGGCAGGTGCTGACGCGCCCGGCGCACCGCGTCGACGTGCACGATCGGGGCGACGGTACCCTCCGGATCACCCCCGCGGACCTGCACATCGCGTCGTGGCCGCGCCATCGCTCCTCCTCAGTTCGCCATCCCAGGCGCGCGGGACATTTGAATAACTACACACATATCGGCGGGAGTGTAGCACGTGGCGCGGGCGGTGGCAAGGGGGTGATCGGGGCAGGGTTGCGCCCACGCGACCCACCCAGCGCAGCGATCGATAGTCGATCACCCCCGCTCGCGCGGAATGCAGCCGCAGCGTGCCCATCGGGAGCCGACGCTGCGGATGGCGCGGAGGGGGAACGGCACCGTTGCCGCCCGGCGCCTCGGTCCGCCCCACCCTGCGCGCCCCTCGATCAGCAGGCACCGACTGTGCGAAGACGAGGAGCACAGTGCCCATCGCCTCATCGGCATCGTTAAGTCTTGCGCCCGTCATGGGTGGTTCGCTGAGCACAGTCGATGGCAAGTATCACGTTCTCCCAAGTAACGAAGCGCTTTCCGGGCGCGGACCGCCCGGCGGTGGACACTGTCTCGTTCACGGTCCCCGCGGACGAGATCTGCATGTTGCTCGGCACCTCGGGCTCGGGCAAGACGACGCTCCTGCGCATGGTCAACCGGCTGGGCGACCCGACTTCCGGTCAGGTGCTGATCGATGGGGTTCCGACGACCGAGCAGGACCCGATCCACCTGCGCCGCGGCATCGGCTACGTCATCCAGCAGGTCGGCCTCTTTCCGCACCTCACCGTCGAGGACAACGTGCGCCTGGTGCCTTCGATCACGGGGGAGCCGGCCGCCAAGAGCCGTCCCCGCGTCGAGGCGCTGCTCCGCCTGGTGGGACTTCCCCCGGCGGAGTATCGACGGCGGTACCCGAGCCAGCTCAGCGGCGGTCAGGCGCAGCGGGTGGGGTTGGCCCGGGCGCTGGCCGCCGATCCGGCGATCCTGCTGATGGACGAGCCCTTCGGCTCGCTCGACGCCATTACCCGTGGGCGCATGCAGCAGGAACTGCTCCGCATGCAGCAGGAGCTGCACAAGACGATCCTCTTCGTCACCCACGACGTCGACGAGGCCCTCACACTGGGCGACCGGATCGCGGTCCTCGCCGAGGGGCGACTGGTGCAGGTCGGCACCCCGGTCGAGTTGCTGGCCACGCCCGCGAATGCGTTCGTGCGTCGCCTGATGGGAGCGGACAGCATCGTGCGTCAGTTCGAGTACCTGCCAGTGACGCTGGCGCTCGACGCGGCGGGCGTCCGCCCACACGCCGCCGAGTCGATCACGGCGGACACCACGCTGCTCGAGGCGCTCCTGCGTCTGATCCAGAGCGAGCAGCCCGCGCTGGTGGTGGAGGAGGCAGGGCGTCCGATCGGCCACGTCACGCTCGGCAGTATCTCCCGGAGCGTCCGTCGCCATCGCTCCGGGGTTCAGGCGTAGGGACGATCCACGATGCAGTACCTCCTCGACACACGCCATTGGATCCTGGGCGAGCCGACCAGCATCACCAGCCTCCTCGTCGCGCATCTCCGGATCACCGCGATCAGCGTCCTGATCGGGCTGGCGGTGGCCTTCCCGCTCGCGCTGGTGGCGGTGCGCCACACGCGGACCTACCTGCCGCTCATCACGGTCGCGGGCATCCTCTACACCCTGCCGAGCCTGGCGTTCATGGCGCTGCTGATCCCCTTCACCGGGCTGACCGCGACGACCGTCGTGATCCCGCTGGTCCTCTACGCCCAGGTAGTCCTGATCCGCAACATCGTCGCGGCGATTCAGGCGATCGACCCGTGGGTCGTCGAGGTGGGATACGCCATGGGGATGACCACGCGGCAGGTGCAGTGGCGCGTCGTGCTGCCGCTCGCGCTGCCGGTGATCGTCGCCGGGGTTCGGGTCGCGACCGTGACCACCATCGGCATCGCCACCATCGCCCCGCTCTTCGGCGTCCCGAGTCTCGGCTACCTCATCTTCCAGGGCTTCAATACGAGCTACGCCGATCAGGTGATGGCCGGGGTGATCCTCGTCAGCGCGCTGGCGATCCTGACCGATCTCGCGCTGCTCGGGGTGCAGCGCCTCCTCAGCCGCGGGCGGCGGGTATCCCCGGCGACCGCGTAGGCGGCGGGACTCGGCCGCCGCCCGCTCCGGCGGGGGAAGGAGTACGGATGCTCGCACCGTTCAGGCAGTTCCTCACCGACCCACGGACCGACTTCGCCGGGGAGACGATCACCTACCTCCGCCTCTGCGCCATCCCCATCGTCCTGGCGGTGGTGATCGGACTGGTGCTCGGGGTGCTGGTGGCGCGCCGCCCGCTGCTGGCGTTCGTCGTCAGCAACCTGAGCGGCCTGGCCCGGGCGATCCCCACGCTGGCGTTCCTGGCGGCCGTGCTGCCCTACCTGGGCATCGGGTTCACCCCGGCGGTGGCGGCGCTGACCGCGCTGGGCATTCCCCCGATCTTGCTGAACACGATCGCCGGCCTCCGCGGCGTCGACCCGGCAATGGTCGACGCCGCCCGCGGCATGGGGATGGCGCCGCGCCAGATCCTGTCGCGCGTCGAGATTCCGCTCGTGCTGCCGGTCGTCGCGGCCGGCGTCCGGACCTCGGCGGTGCAGATCGTGGCGACCGCGCCGCTGGCGGCCCTCATCGGGGCGGGCGGCTACGGCGACTACATCCTGGCCGGGATCAACCTGCTCCGGCCGGCCCCGCTCGTCGTCGGGGCCGGCTGCGTCGCGTTGCTCGCGCTGCTCGTCGAGTTCGGCCTCGCCGCGGTCGAGCGCGCGGTCACCCCCGCCGGGCTGCGTCCCGGGCGCTCCCCAGCCAGCGCGGCGGTCGAGAGCGGGCCGGGGACGCCGGCCCGGATCACATGAGCGGGGCGAGTGCCCCGAAGGAGGACCCCATGCATGTCGACACCCCCGCGCGCCCGCACACCAGCACGACGCACCGGCGGCGCGCCCGCCCCATCGCCTTGCTGTGGATCGCCGCGCTGCTGCTGGCCGCCTGCGGCACCGCGCGTGGCCAGGCAACTGTCCCTCCTGGGGCGGCTCCCGCGACCGGCGACACCGCCAGCCCCGCGGTGTCCGGCGCGGGCGTGAAGGTGACCATCGGCAGCAAGCTCGACGTCGATGGGCAGTTGAACGCCCAGATGTATGCGCTGTTGCTCCAGGCCCGGGGCTTCGACGTGACCACCAAGCTCGGCCTCGGGCAGACGCCGGTGTTGGACCAGGCGATCAAGAGCGGAGCGATCGACATCTATCCCGAGTTCACCGGCACGGCCCTGACGCTCCTGGGCTTGCCCTCCACGCAGGACCCCCAGAAGGCATATAACGACGTGAAGGCGCGGTATGCCGAGCAGTTCCAGCTCACCTGGCTCGATCCAGCCTACGAGCTGAACGACAGCTACGCCATCTGCACCTCACCGGCGGTCGCCCAGCAGCGCAACCTGACGACGATCGAAGATCTGAAGCCGATCGCTGGCGAGCTGACCATCGCGGCGCAGCAGGATGGGATCGAGGCAGCGGTTGATCCGGTCGAGCGCGCCTACGACCTGCGCTTCGGCAATGTCGTCCAGATCGCCGAGCAACTCTCGTTCGACGCGGTCACCAGAGGTGACGCCGACCTGAACGTCTGCTACACCACCGATCCGGCCATCCTGGTGGACAACTTCGTGGTGCTGCAGGACACCAAGAACGTCTTCCCGATCTACAACCCGGCGCCGGTCGTCCGCGCGCACCTGCTCCAGGAGGCACCGCAGATCGCCGACATCCTCAACGAGCTCCAGCCGCACCTCTCGACCGAGGTCGTCATCGAGCTCATCAAGCAGGTCAGCGTCGATCACAAGTCGGTCGAGGAGGTCGCGCGCGCCTTCCTCGAGCAAGAGGGGTTACTGACCAGGTAAGCGATGGGCGCGGGCGCCTAGCGCCGCGCCCAGGCCCATCGCCGCCGGGCGCGATCGCCCGAGATGGCCGCGAAGACGTACGCCGTGACCAGGCCGTAGATCAGGTGCGGGATGACATCCGACAGCCAGCCGGCCAGGCCCCAGGTCCTGGGGTCGCTGACGCGCAGGGCGACGATCGGCACGTCGCTCGCCGCCATCGCGGCCAGGCCGAGGCCCAGCCCTGCCGCCGGGGTAGGTACCGCTGCCATGGCGGGGCGCAGCGCGCCGTAGGCAGTGCCGATACCCAGGCCGACGAGGTAGCCGAGCAGTGCGCCGACGCCACTCTGCCGGTGCTGTCTCGTCTCGGCCCCGCCGCCGGCCGAGGCGAGGTCGAGGCCCACCTTCTCGGTGAGCGTCCCCACGAGGCGCGCGGGCACCTCACTCGGCGCCCGCCCACGAATCGCCATGTCGGCGTAGGTGGCGATGTTGAGCGCGACCGTCCCGACCGCCCCGGCAATGAGCCCGCTCACCGCGTCGCGCGCCATCGCTGCACCACCCTCCCGCGCTGCACGCCGGCTCGGCAACGGGTTCGGCAGTCGCAGGCTGCGTGCCGCTCCGTTTCCTCACTAGACCCCGACGGCCGTGGCCGGGGTGTAGGGGAAGACGCCGCCGCGGAGCTCGCCCGTGGCCGGGTCGATCAGGATGCCGTTCGGGCGGGCGAAGAAGCTGGACGAGAGCGAATCCTCGCGCGGGACGAGCGGGTGGCCGCGCTCGGCCAGGGCGTCGCGCACGTCGGCCGGGATGCGGGTCGAGATCTCGACGGCCGGGCCCTCGGTGTGGAGGCGCGGCGCCGAGATGGCGGCCTGTATGCCAAGCCCGTAGTCGATCAGGTTGACGAGCACCTGGTAGACGGCCGACATGACCCGCCGGCCGCCGGGCGAGCCAAGCGCGGCGAACGGCTGCCCGTCGCGCAGGACCACGACCGGCGTCGAGGCCGACATGACCCGCTTGCCGGGGCCGATCGAGGTCACCGCGCCCGGCTCGGGGTCGAACCAGGTGGTCGCGTTGTTGAGCAGAATGCCGGTCCCCTCGATGACCACGCCGGAGCCGAAGACGCCGCCGAGCGTGGAGGTCAGCGCCACCATGTTGCGGTCGCGGTCGATGACGGTGATGTGGGTGGTGTTGCCCTCGCCGGGGGCGCCGCTGCGCTCGACGCGGACGGCGTCGCCGCTCGGGTCGAAGGGCCAGGGGTCGCCGGGGGCCTCGTCCGGCGTCGCGCGCGCCGGGTCGATCGTGCCGCGGCGCACCGCCGCGTACGCCGGGGAGACGATCCCCTGGAGCGGCACCGGCATGAGTGCCGGGTCGCCCAGGTGCCGCAGGCGGTCGACCATCGCGCGGCGCAGCGCCTCGGCGATGAGGTGCAGGGCCTCCGGCGACTGGAAGCCCAGCCGCGCCAGATCGAACCCCTCGACGATGTGCAGCGCCTCGACGACGGTGGGGAAGCCGCTCGACTCCAGCGCGCCGGCGATCTGGAAGCCGCGGTAGCTGGCCAGGTGCGGCTGCCGCTCGACGGTACGATGGGCGGCGAGGTCGGCCTCGGTGATGAGCCCGCCGTTGCGCGCCATGTCGGCCGCGATCATGCGGGCGATCTCGCCCCGGTAGAGCTCGTCCACCCCCTTCTCGGCGATGATGCTCAGGGTGCGGGCGAGGTCGGCCTGCACGAGGCGGTCACCCGGGCCATTGATCGGCGGGGCGGGCGGGGCGCCGGACGGCTTGAGGAAGATGCGGCGCGTGGCGGGGAAGCGCTGGATCAGGTCGTAGTTCGCAGCGATCGACATGGCGATGTAGTGGTTGACCTCGAAGCCGTCGCCGGCCAGGCGGATGGCGGGCTGCACGACCTCGCGCCAGGGGAGCCGGCCGAAGCGCCGGTGCGCCTCGCTCACCAGGGCCGGCATGCCCGGCACGCCCGGCGCCAGCCAGCCGGTGTTGTTGGCGTCGTTCTTGGTCGCGCGCCAGTTGTACATCCCGGCCCGCTGGTCGCCCGGGAGGACCTCAAACATCTCCGGTCGGATGGCGGCCGGGAGCACGGTGCTGCCGTCGAGGCAGGTGATCCGGCCGGTGGCACCGTCGCGGTAGACGAGGAAGGCGATGCCGCCGAGGCCGCTCATGTGCGGCTCGACCACGCCGATGGCGAAGGCCGTGGCGACTGCGGCGTCGATGGCGTTGCCGCCGCGGGCCAGAATCTCCGCGCCGGCCTCGGCCGCCAGCGGCTGCATGGCCGCGACCATCCCGTCGCGCGCGACTGCCTCGGTCTTGTCGATGACCCACTCCGTGCGCGTCGCTGATCCGCTCACCTGTGCTCCCTTCCATGCTCCGGCATCAGGGCGTCTCCGGTCGCGTCCACTCTACCCGATCGCGGGGCAGATGGAAGGGGTGGCTGCGGCTGAGGTGGCCGCCCCGGGCATCGACCAGGGTGGTGGGATCGCGCCACGGGATGCGGGGAGGGGGGGCGGGTGCCGCACGGCGCCGCCCAGGTGCGCGGGGGTGCCCGGACGCCGCGCACATGGCTGCCCGACGCCGGCGCGGGGTCGACGGGGACCGGCCGGAGGCCGGCGCTCCCGACTCTGCCGGCGCTCCCGGGCTGGGCGGGATGCCGTCGGGCTACAGCAGGTCGGCGACCGAGTCGACGATGCGGGTCGGCTGGTAGGGGAACTGGTCCACCATCTCGCGCGTGGTGACGCCGGAGAGCACCAGCACCGTCTCCAGCCCGCTCTCGATCCCGGTCAGGATGTCGGTGTCCATCCGGTCGCCGATCATGATCGTGTCCTGCGAGTGCTCGCCGAGGCGCCGCAGCGCGGTGCGGATCATCAGCGGGTTCGGCTTGCCGATGAAGTAGGGCGTGGCGCCGATGGCCCGCTCGATCAGCGCCGCCACCGCGCCGGTGGCCGGCACGATGCCCTCCTCGCTGGGCCCGGAGACGTCGGGGTTGGTGGCGATGAAGCGCGCGCCGCCCTGGATCAGCCGGATCGCCCGCGTGATGCGCTCGAAGCTGTAGTCCTGGGTTTCGCCGAGCACGACGTAGTCGGGGGAGCGGTCGGTGAAGGTGTAGCCGATGTCCTCCAGTGCCTCGTACAGCCCCTCCTCGCCAACGACATAGGCGGTACCGCGCGGCCGCTGGCTGGCGAGGAACTGCGCCGTGGCGAGCGCCGAGGTGTGTATGCGCTCGGGCGGGATGTCCAGCCCCATGCGGCTGAGGCGATGGGCCAGGATCGCCGGCGGGTACATCGAGTTGTTGGTCAGGACGAGGAAGGGCCGGTTCTCGGCGATCAGGTGCTCGATGAACTCCCGGGCGCCGGGGATCACCGTGCGCCCGCGCACGAGCACGCCGTCCATGTCGGTCAGGACACTCTTCCGCACCTGCTCCATACCTCGCACCGCCTCCTGTCATGCAGACCGTCTCACCACCGTCGAGTCTAGCCGAGATCGCCCGGCGGTGGGGATGCTGCGCCCCATGCCTTCGGGGAACGTGGCCGCGCGCCCCGGCTTGCGGAACCGCCAGGAAGCGGGCGGCGCGGCTGACTCAGTTGTCACGGTACAGCCCCCCGGGAAGCCGGATGATGGGGCGGCGGGAATCGTCCCGTACGGCTCTGGCGCGCCGCCATGAGAAGGCCGGGGCAATGCGGTTCGTGCTGTTCGATCCGGATCCGCTGTCGGCTCGCGCGTTTCGGCACGTGCTCGGCCTCGACGACCACCTCGACCTCCATGCTGGTGCGCCCGGT
>JASBVL010000046.1 GCA_029961075.1 Sphaerobacter sp. | reverse complement strand
ACTCCAGCGTGCGCGAGACCCGGTCACCGAACTCGGTCGCCTCCTGCGCGATCAGCTCGCGCAGGTAGGTGTTATGTTGCCCCATGCGGCGGAACTTGCGGTACCGCTCCCGCACCAGCTTCTCCGCTGAGGTGTCCGCCAGCTCGGCGAGCGCGCTGGTGAGCGCATTCAACAGCAGGGCCGCGGCGTAGTCCGGATCCGCGTGCGCGCCGCCCTCGGGCTCGGGCACCACGCCGTCGACCACGCCCAGCCGCAAGCAGTCGGCAGCGGTGATCTTCAAGGATTCGGCGACCTCCGGAGCGCGGGATGCGTCACGGAACAGAATCGCCGCCGCGCCCTCCGGGGCGATCACGCTGTAGACCGCGCGCTCCAGCATGAGCACCCGGTCGGCCACCCCGAGCGCCAGGGCGCCGCCGCTCCCGCCCTCGCCGATGATCGCCGCGACCGTCGGCACGGGGAGGACGCTCATGCGCGCGAGGCAGTCGCTCAAGGCCATGGCGATGCCCCGCTCCTCAGCGCCCTCACCGAGATAGGCGCCCGGCGTGTCGACCAGCGTGATCACCGGGAGGTTGAGCCGCGAGGCGAGGTCCATGAGCCGCATCGCCTTGCGATAGCCTTCCGGCAGCGCCTGTCCGCCGCGCCGGGTCGGGTCGCCATGCCCGCGCTCCTGGCCGATGAACACCACCCCGCGGCTGGCGATCTCGCCCAGGCCGCCGACGATGGCCGGGTCGTCGCCGTAGAGGCGGTCGCCGTGCAGCTCGATAAACTGCGGGCTGATCCGCCGGATGTAGTCGAGCGTCGTCGGGCGATCCGGATGGCGCGCGATCTGGACGATATCCCACGCCCGCTCGCCGCTCGGTCCCGGCTGGGGCGTAGGAGGCCGCTCGTCGCGCGCCGCGATGGTGCGCTGGTGGACGATGCGGAGGATGGTCGCCACCGTGTCACGGAGGCGCGGGCGGGGGACGATCTGGTCGACGAAGCCGTGCGCGAGCAGGAACTCCGCGCTGTGCGACTTCCCGGCATCGCGGCCCGTCGTCTGCTCGATCACGCGCGGCCCGGCGAACCCGATCAGCGCCCGCGGCTCGGCCAGGATGATGTCTCCCTGGTTGGCAAAGCTGGCGTAGATCCCGCCCGTGGTCGGGTGGGTCAGGATCGAGATGTACGGCACATGCGAGTCGTGCGCCCGCTTCGCCGCCGCGGCCGTCTTGGCCATCTGGACCAGGCTCAGCATCCCCTCCTGCATCCGTGCCCCGCCGGACGCGGCCACGGTGATGATCGGCATGCGCTTCTCGGCGGCCCGCTCGAAGGCGAGCGTGACCTTCTCGCCCACCACCGACCCCATGCTCCCGCCCAGGAAGCGGAAGTCGAGCACCGCCACCACGACCGGGTGCCCCAGGATGCGGGCGGTGCCGGTCACGACCGCCTCGGTCAGGCCCGTCTGCTCGCGTGCCTCGAGCACGCGACGGCGGTACGGCACGCGATCGGAGAAGACCAGCGGGTCCACCGAGACCAGGTGCCGGTTGAACTCTTCGAACGAGCCGGCATCGACCAGTAACTCGATCCGCTGCATCGCCGGGATGGTGAAGTGGTGGCCGCACGCCCCGCAGACCCCATACCGGGCATACGTCGGGTCCTGCGCGACATCCGCCCCACATGTCGGGCACGGCCGTGCCGGCTCCGTACGCGGTTGTCTGCCCACGCCGGATTGCATCTCGTCGCTGCATCCCATGCTGGTCACCGTCCCCACCATGTCGCTACTTGGTCACCGCTACTCCGATGATAACAGAGACGCCTACCTTGGCGGGTTGCGTCTGCTACCATCCATTAGGCAGCGCGACGACCTGGCCGCCCACTTGGAAGGGAGATCCCGGTGCGGTTTGCCGTGTGCGCGATCTGGCACCAGTCGAACAGTTTCTCGCCCATCCCGACGACGCTCGCCAGCTTCGAGCAGCACCACTACCGGGAGGGCGACGCCCTGCTCAATCCCGACCCGGCGGGGTCGACCGTCCTCGCCGGTGTGGTGGGCGTCGCGCGGGAGATTGAGTGTACGATCATCCCGCTCATCGACGCGCGCGCTCCGGCCGGCGCGCCGCTCGACGACGCCGCCTTCGATGCCCTGCGAGCGCGCCTCTGCGCGCGGCTGGAGCGGCTCCGCGGCACCATCGACGGGGTCTTGCTGGACCTGAGCGGCGGGATGCTCACGACCAGCGATCTGGACGCCGATGCCACGTTACTCGACGCGGTGCGCGCCGTGATCGGCAGCGGTGTTCCCCTCGTTGCCACCGTCGGCTTCCGCGCTAACGTCTCCCCGCGCCTGCTCGCCATCCCCACCCTGCTGGTCGGTCCGAGCGCGGCCCCGGAGCCCGATCCCGCCCACCGTGGGCGACGCGCGCTGACGCTCCTCGCCCAGATCGCACGCGGCGAGATCCAGCCAGCCAGCGCCCTTCGCCAGGTCCCCCTGCTCATGCCCCTGGCGGCGCAGGACACCACGGCGGGCGCGCTGGCGGAGGTCACCGCCACGGCCGCGCGGATCGCCGCCGAACCGGGGGTGGTCCAGGCCTGCGTGTTCGGCGGCTTCCCCTACGCGGATGCCCCCCAGGCCGGGAGCGCCATCGTGGTGACGACGGACGGGGAGCCGGCGCGCGCCGACGCCCTGGCCGCCGCGCTCGCGGCCGAGCTGTGGCGTCGCCGGGAGCATTTCCGGGTCGAGCCGGCGAATCTCGAGACCGCGATCCACGCGGCCATGGCGGCGAGCCACCATCCCGTGGTCCTGGCCGACACCGGGGACGACCCGGGAGCGGGCGGCCCGGGAGACGGGACCGGGCTCCTCTGGGGGCTGCTCGATCTCGGCGCGCGCGATGCCGCTCTCGCGGTCATGGCCGATCCGGAGGCGGTCAGCCGCGCCATCGAGGCGGGCGTCGGGGCAGCGGTCACGCTCTCGATCGGGGCGCGTCGCGACCGCCGCCACGGGTACCCCATCGACATCCGTGGCCGCGTGGTGCGCATCGGTCCCGGCCGCGTGCAGCGCGAGGGACCGCTGGAGGCAGGCGCCACGGTAGACCTCGGCCGCTCGGTCGTCATCCAGGCCGAGGGTCGCCACGGCGGCGACGTGGCGATCATCGTCACCGACCAGCCCGCCGAGGTGGACGACGTCGCCTTCTTCCGCGCTCACGACATCGACCCGGCGGCGAAGCGCATCCTGGCCGTGAAGTCCAGCCTGCGCTACCGTGCCGGCTTCGCCGCCATCGCCGCGGAGCTGATCGCCGTCGCCACGCCCGGCGTGACGGTGCCCGACTTCGCCTACTTCCCCTACCAGCGACTGCGTCGCCCGATCTTCCCGATCGATCCGTCGTCGGCGGCATGAGGCAGCGGACGCGCAGGCGCCTCCGGGGTCCTGCCCGCACGCGGCTCACCCGGCGTTCAGCCGATCGGCGAGGGCGGTCAGGAACGCGATGACCCCGTCCACGCCCTCGACCGTCACGTCGGCCTGCTGGGGGATGGCAGCCGGCGTCTCTGGCCCGATCACGCCCACGGAGAGCCCCTTGACCCCCGCCACGCTCCCGAGCTGCCGGAGCGCAGCCATGGCGTCGAGATCCGTCACATCGTCACCCAGGAAGACGACCGCGCGCAGGCCGTGCTCCTCCACGAGATCGCGGAGCGCGGTTCCCTTGTTGATGGCAAGCGGCGGCCGCACTTCGTACACCATCCGCCCCGGCCGGACCACGAGCCCGTGCTCCGCGGCCAGCGGGAGCAGCGCGGCCTCGATCTGCTGCTCGGCGATCAC
This sequence comes from Sphaerobacter sp., assembly GCA_029961075.1. Taxonomy (GTDB): domain Bacteria; phylum Chloroflexota; class Chloroflexia; order Thermomicrobiales; family Thermomicrobiaceae; genus Sphaerobacter. Next base: position 27,912 of record JASBVL010000046.1, on the reverse strand, counting down.
GGGATCCTGGGCCTCGCGGAAGTGCACCGAGAGGGTCAGCCACTTGTCCTCCACCTGGACTCCCGGGTGGTCGACGGCCGCGGCGATCGCCTGCGCCACCGCCCCCATCTGCTGGCGGAAGGCAGCGGCCGCCAGCGAGTGGCTCACCCGGCCCTCATACCAGCGCTCGAGCCCGTGGTTCCCGACGTACGCCAGCCCCGGCACGTCGACCATCCGGCGCGCGGCGCGGACCGCGCGTCCCGAGATGACCGCCACGACGTCCAGGACGCCCGCCAGCCGCTCCAGCGCCGCGCGGGCGGCCGGCTCCACCGTCGCCGCTTCGGGCGGCGACGTGATCCGGCTGATGGTGCCGTCGATGTCCGTCATCAACCCGGCCGGCCGCGTCGCCAGCACGGCGACTGCCAGATCGACCGGATGGATGGCCGGTGGTGTCACCTTACCCCTCCTCACTGAGCGCCCAGGACAGACGAACGGGTCCCCGACATGACCTGCTGTCTGGCGCGCACCGCCCCGCGGCCGCTACAATCAGCCGGCACGGCGGGGGGCCGGGCACGGGAAGGGTCGGGGACCAAGGGGGATCGGTGCTGGGCTACGTCCGACAGGTCACACGTTTGCGCCGGGAGATACAGCTCTTCCTCCTCTTCACCCTCTTCGCCAACATCGCGATCGGCGTCTTCGCCCTCATCTACAACCTCTACCTGGTGAGCCTGTCGCACCGCGAGGACTTCATCGGCACCTACAACGCCGTGAGCACCATCACGATGGCCGCCGCCGCGCTGGTGATGGGCCCCCTGATCGGCCGCTGGGGAACCTGGGCCTGCTTGACGTACGGAAGCGTCGCGTTCGTGCTCGGCTCGCTCGTGCTCGCGGTCGTCGACCATCGGTGGGTCATCCTGCTCTTCGGCGCGCTGTCAGGCGCCGCTTCCGCCTTCATTCTGGTGCCAATCGTGCCGTTCATCGTGGAGTGGACGCTCCCAGAGGAGCGCTCCGTCGCGACGGCCGTCACCTTCTCCATCCAATCGCTGTCCGGCACGCTCGGGAGCCTGATCGGTGGATGGTCCCCGCGGATCGCCGCCGCCGCGCTCGGCATGCCGGCGGATGGGGTGACCGCGTACCGTCTAACCCTGCTGGCCGGCCTCGGGCTCGGCGCCGTGGCGCTCGCGCCACTCCTGGTCATGCAGCGTACGCCCGCGCCGCTGGCCAGCGACGCGGCCAGACCCGTCAGCAACCAGGACAAGCCGGTCCCACGCCGCCAGGTCCGCCGCCGCATCGGCGTCTTCATCCTCGCCGGCCTGTTCCTCAGCCTCGGGTCAGGCGCCGTCGTGCCGTTCTACAACGTCTACCTGGCGGGGGTCGGCGCCAGCGCCAGCCAGATCGGGCTGATCTACTCGTTGGCCGGGATCGTCGCCGCGGCGGTGGGGCTGACGGCCCCCACCATCGGCCGGCGGCTGGGACCGCTCGCGTCCGACGTGGTCCTGCGGCTACTCCCGGTGCCTGCCTTCGCGCTCCTGGCGCTGGCCCCCAGCCTCGGGCTCGCGGTCATCGCCCACGTGCTGCGGGTGATGTCGTTCAGCGTCGCCTGGCCGATCAACTCGACCTTCATCTCCGAGCTGCTCCCGCCGGACACCCGCGCCAACGCCTTCAGCTTGCGCAGCGGCGTCTGGAATCTCGGTTACGCCGGCGCCAGTTTCCTTGCGGGGCAGATCATCGTCGCCGCCGGGTATGAGCTCACCTTCATCGCCTTCGGGGTAGCCCAGATCGCGAGCGCGGCGGTCTTCAGCGGGTACTTCTGGCAGGTCCGGCGCCGGGCGACGACCGCCGAGGGCATCAGCCCCGAGCCGGAGCCAGCGCCCGCTCCCGCGCCCTGATCGCGCGGCCCGTCACATCCCTGGTGGCTCGCGCTGAAGCTCGATCGCGGTCGAGCCGCACATCTCACACTGCGCAGGCCCGCGGAAGCCGCGCTCGAAGTAGCCGCAGTCGCGGCACGACCAGCGGGTGATGGTGAAGAGCCGCACCAGGTCGGACCGGCTGACGATCCCGACCACCCGTCCCTCGGCAACGACCGGCACGCGGCGAACCTGACGCGACGTCAGGATGGTCGCGACTTGCTCGGCCGGCGTGTCCTCCTGGACGGAGATGACATCGCGGCTCATGATGTCCGCCGCAGTCCGCCCCTTCTTGCTGATCACGTCGAACTCGCTGACGATCCCGAGCAGCGCCCCGGACTCGTCGACCACCGGCATGCCGGTGATGCGATGGGTGAACAGCAACCGAGCCACCTCGTCGACGCTGGTGTCCGGATGCACGGTGATGACCTGCGGCGTCATGATCTCTTTGGTGAGAACATCCATCGTCGCCGGCGCCATGGATCCGCTCCCTCACCCTGACCACCAGCCGCCCTGGGGACGCTGGGGCACCCTTCACCACCGCGTGCCAACGCGGGCGCCCCAGCCACGCGATTTCCATGCCAGCCCGCGCTCGCTTCACCGCCGCAGCGACCAGTCGTCCGCGGCGTACTTCTCCCGCACGAGGCGCGTGACCGCGGCGTCCTCCTCCGGCGTCACGTCGCTCTCGCGGAGCGCGCACGGCAGGACCTCGGCGAACGCTGCGCGGATCGCGGCGGCGACCTCGGGCAGGTTCGGCGGGGACGGCGTCAACTCGTCCAACCCGGCCGCATGCTGCCGAAGCCGGGCTGCCCACGCCTCCGCGTCGTCCCGCGCGACGCGCAGCGCGGATGCCAGCGCCGCAGCGGGGAAACGCCGGTAGAGCGCTGCCTGGAGCACGGCGACACCCCGGCGGCGGATCTGGCTCAGGCCCACGACCTTCCGGCCGTCCCGCACCAGCTCGTACGGCGCCAGCCCGCCGAAGCAGGCGGGTCGCAGCACTGCCGGAACCGGCGACCCGCGCGCCTCCGCGACCGAGACCGGCCGGACCGCCACGCCCAGGCCAGCGAGTGCAGCACCGAGCACGGCGGAGAAGCGCGCGTATGCCTGGGTGACGTCGCCGGGCGCGAACCAGGTGCCCGGTGGCACGATCAGATCGACACTGATCTCATCGGCATCATGATACACGGCGGTCCCGCCCGAGAGCCGCCGCAGCACCCGGTAGTCGCGGGCGCGACAGGCGTCCAGGTCCAGGTCCGCCACGGGCTGGCTCACGCCGAGGATCACCACCGGCTCCGCCCAGGAGTAGAGCCGCAGCACCGGTGGCGATACCCCCGACGCCACCGCGCCCATGAGCGCCTCGGTCACCGCGAGCTGCCGCGCCCCAGGGCCGTACCGCAGGTCGAGCAAACGGTACATGCCGGGTTCCGCCGCGCCGCCCGGGATCGACTCGTGGTCGGGCATCAGTACATGCGCCGCTTGTCGAGCACGTTCCACATCTCCGAGATGCGACCATCTAGGAAGCAGGTGAGGTTGTGGCAGAAGATGTCGGTGATCCTACGGTTCTCGCTGTAGGCGGTACTGGCCGAGTGCGGGTTGATCAGCACGTTGGGCAGATCCCAGAGCGGGCTATCCGGCGGCAGCGGCTCGGTGCGGAAGACATCGAGTGCCGCGAAGGCGATCTTGCCTGAGCGGAGCGCGTCGATCAGTGCGTCTTCGTCGACGACCTGGCCCCGCGCGATGTTGATGAAGACGACGCCGTCCTTCATGGCCGCGAACGCGTCGCGGTCGATCAGGTTCTCCGTCTCGGGGGTGTGCGGGCAGCAGAGGACCACCGCGTCGGCCGCGGCGAGCATCTCACCCAGCCGCTCGCGGGGGTAGAGCTGATCCACCCCCAGCGCCGCGGCCCGCTCCGGCGTGGTCGTGCGCCCCATGGCCAGCACGCGCATGTCGAAGCAGCGGGCGATCCGTGCCACCTCTCGTCCGATCTTCCCCGGCCCAACGATGGCGAGCGTCTTCCCGCTCAGCTCATCCGAGGCGAAGCGCTGCCAGCGGTGGGCGCGCTGGTCCGCCTGCAGCCGGGGCAACTCCTTCACGTGCATCAGCAGCGCGAGAAAGACGAACTCCGCGAGCGGCCGCGCGTGGACGCCGCTGGCCGTGGTGACCAGGAGGTCGCTCTCCTGCAGGCCCAGCCGGGCGACCAGTTGGCCGACCCCCGCGCTCGTCGTCTGGACCCACTTCAGGCGCGGCGCCCGCTGGAGGAGGCCGCCACCCGGAGGGGCGTTCTTCGGGAAGTCCCACAAGATGTCCGCCCGCGCCACATAGCTATCGAACCGCGCCTGTTGCTCCGGCGAGCGGCGGAAGTCCTCACGGCCGTCGTGGTCGGCCACGTAGCGCGTCGGTGGCAGCAACTCGGGGTCGTAAATGACCTCGACGCGCTCCCCGCCGGTGGCCCGGATCCGTTCGACGTGCTCGACCTCCAACGGCGACGTGATGAAGATCGTCAGGCGCTCCTGCTCCCCCGCCATGCCACATCCCCTCCCACGTCAACCCGCGTATCCGCACCGTCTCGACACCGGCATCACTCTACCACGGGCCGGCGGCGGTCAGGCGCGACCGAGCGCTCGTCTGCTGCTATACTGCGGCGGCTGACGACGTACCAGTCCGTGAGCGGGTCGAGGCGGAGGCAAGCGAGATGGCGCGGACAGCGGAGGCGGTGATCATTGGGGCCGGCATCATGGGCTGCAGCGTCGCCTACTACCTGGCGGCGCGCGGCATGACGAACGTGGTCGTCCTCGAGCGGGACGCCATCGCGCGGGGCGCGACCGCCGACGCGGCGGGCGGCATCCGGCTCCAGTTCTCTACCGAGACGAACATCCGTCTGAGCCAGGTCAGCCTCGAGGTCTGGGAACACTTCCCCGAGCTGTTCGGCGTCGACATCGGCTTCCGGCAGCAGGGCTACCTCTTCCTCCTCACCACCGAGGACGAAGTCCGCACCTTCCGCGCAAACGCCGAGGTGCAGCGCCGCCACGGCGTGCCCGTCCGCTGGGTCGATCGCGACGAGATCCGGGAGCTGAACCCGGCCGTGCGGGTCGACGACGTGCTTGGGGGCACCTTCTGCCCACGGGACGGCTGGGCCGACACCTACGCCGCCACGGCGGGCCTCGCCCGCGCCGCGCGGGGGCTCGGCGTCGAGATCCGGGAGGAGACCCCGGCGACGGGCTTCGTGATCGACGCCGGGCGCATGCGCGGGGTGCGGGCCGGGGATGAGCTGATCGAGACGCCGCTCGCCGTCATCTGCGCCGGCCCCCAGACGCGCGAGGTCGGCCAGCTTGCCGGGGTTGACCTGCCCGTCCTGCCCTACCGGCGGATGAGCTTCATCACTGAGCCGTTCGATGCGATCCCGCCCACCGTCCCGATGACCATCGAGTTCCACTCCGGGCTGTATTTCCACCCCGAGAGCCACGGCTTCCTGTTCGGCATGGCGAACCCCGACGAGCCGCCGGGCTTCAACAAGACCGTCGATGACGAGTGGATGGCTCGGACCGTCGAGGCGCTGTGCGAGCGCGCGCCCGCCTTCGAGCAGGCCCGCATCATGCGCGGCTGGGCAGGCTTCTATGAGGTCACGCCGGACGACAACCCCCTCCTCGGGCCCATCGATGGGGTCGAGGGCCTGCTGGTCGCCGCTGGCTTCAGTGGGCACGGATTCATGCAGGGGCCGGCGGTCGGCATGTGCATCGCCGAGCTCATCACCGAGGGGCGCGCCACTACCGTCGACATCTCGGCCTTCACGCCGAGCCGGTTCCGCGACGGCCGCCTGGCGCAGGAGCACAATGTGATCTAGTCGCGAGGAGCGCCATGGTCGTCGGGATCTGCCGGCTCACGATCGAGCTGCCAGCGGTGCACGATCTCAAGCAGAAGCGCCGGGTGGTGCGCTCGATCACGAGCCGCGTGCGTGCCCGGTTCAACGTCTCCATCGCCGAGGTAGACGACCAGGACATGTGGCAGGTCGCCACCGTCGCCTTCGTCTGCCTGTCGAACTCCTCCCGGCACGTGGACGACACCATGCACACCGTGATCCGGTTTATCGAGGGGAATCTGCGCGAGGGCTACCTGGCCGACGTGGCGACCGAGATCATGCACCTCGACTGAGCCGCGGGGATCGCCAGGGCTCACACCCCGCGCTCGGCCTCCGCCACCTCGCGTTCCACGAGCCGCTCGGCGGTGCGCCGCAGTTCCGGGTAGAGCGCCCGGCTCGCGCTGGCCACCTCCTCCAAGATGGCCGGCAAGGGACGGTCGGGCCGCGCCGGGATCTCGCCCACGCTCTCCACCAGCCGCCGGCGATACTGGCGATCCAGCGCGCCGCGGACGCGGCGCAGCGCGCCGCGCGCCTCGGCGAGGCCCGCGGCCTCGAGCAGCTCGCGCAGCTCACGCATGCGCACCGGCAGCACCGCCACCGCCCCCAGCTCCTGCCGGGCACGGGTGACCCGCTCCACGTCCTGGTACCAGCTCTCGACGACGGCGAAGGCGGTGCGGGCGCCCTTGGTCCGGCGAGTCGTCTCGTCTGCCAGTGCGACCGGCTCCACCGCCGGCGGCGGCTCGTTGGAGAGGAGCGGGGTGTGCTCCTCGACCCACATCCACGCGCAGGCGCAGGCCAGCCGGAAGTAGTACATCGCCGACAGGATGTTCTCGCGCGGGCTGACGGGCAGCCGGTCGATCCGCGCCAGAATGCCGATCAGCCGCGTCATCGGCAGGCCCGCAAACATGGCGACCGGGTCGACCGGCAGCAGGATGACCTCCTTCGGATCCACCGTCGGTCGCGGGCCCGAGGTGACACGCGGCAGGAAATAGTCGGTCAGCGGGCTGATCGGGCTCAGGAACACCCCCCGCTCGACGCGATAGGGCTCGATGCTGACCCCATTCAGCTTCGCCGCGATGGCGGCGCCCACCAGGCCCTCCTCTACCGCCAGGAGCGCTTCCAGCGCGGCCGCGCTGACCTGGGAGGAACGGATGGTGTCGACGGCAAACTTGGCGTCGGCGGCCTGGAGGATGTGCTGACCGTCCCCCCGCGTCCCGTAGAGCACGAAGTCCGGGTTGACCAGTTGGTGCCGCCCTGCCTGAATGGCAATCTCGGGATTCTCGTCGAGACGGACCACCGCCCGCAGCGTGAACGGCTGGCCGCCCGGGACCGGCACCTCGGAGGCGACGGCCTCCTCCAGCGCGATGGTGCACTGCTCCGACCAGCGCTCGCCGAGGTAGCGGCTGGCGCCGCCGCGATCGCTCCAGGCCATGAGCTGCCGATCGAGCACGGCGGCGATCAGTGAACCGCCGGGGACCTTATCGGAGATGACGTTGCCCTCGATGGCACGCATCGACGGCCCGCGGCCGCGCCATGCGTTGTACCCATCTCCCCCCGCTCGTCGGCTCACAACTGCCAATCGCTCCTTCCACGATCCTCAGGATGAGGGTGCCAGCCCGGCAGCCCCCAACAGACCAAGGATAGCAGCACGATCGGCACGGAGGGAGGACACGGGCAGCGACCCCGCTGGGCGCGTCGCCCGGTCGCGCGGCGCTTACTCGCCGGCGGACACACCCAGGTCGCGGCGCCGCTCCTCCAACTGTCGCAGCGCGCGCCGCCGTCGCAGCCGGAGCATGGCCAGCTCCCGCGTGAGCCGCGCCTCCTCGTTGCGTAGATAACGGTGAATGTCCACTTCGCCCCGGCGCAGCAACCGGCCGAGGGTATCGTGACGGAGCTGGTTGAGCTGTCGCCGCAGCTCGGCCGCCTCTACCCGGCGTTGCCCGATCCGGGCGCGCAGCACCTCGACGTCTCGCGGGCGGTCCCCCTCGTCCGGGCGCGCCCAGATAGCCAGCAAGCGGCGGAGCTGATCGACATCGCCCGCGTCGCGCGCGGCGTTGGCCAGGCGCATGACCGCCTCCCGCCGCGACCGATCGGCAGGGTCGCGTGCCAGGTCCGGGTGGACGAGGCGCGCCAGAGTGCGATAGATCCGCCGCAAGGTGATGTCGTCGTGCCCGTTCTGGTGCAGGACGTGTCCGCGGCGCGACTGCTCCCGCTCGGCCCGGCGCCGGCGCCACTCAGCCCACCACGCGGCCTCCTCAGCGCGAGCCGTGTCTTCCTTCTCGTCCAGCTCCTCGTCGCTGAGCGACTGCCGCGCATACAGCAGCCGCTGGAGGCGCTGATCCAGCCGCTCCACCTCGGCCTTGAGCCGCTCGACATCCCGCCGAAGCGGGCCCAAGCGCGCTTCGATGCGGCGGCGGAGCGCCTCCTGGGCAGCCTCCTCTTCTACCAGGAGCTGGCGAAGCTGCTCGACGGCCCGTGTCTGGCGTAGCAGCTCGACTTCGAGGCGGACTCGTTCTAGTTCATCAACGCGCGCGGGTAGCACAGGCTTCTGTCAACCGTTCCCCGTCGGCTCCGATCAGATTCAAGCAATTGTACTTGCATCGCACGCCCCCGCCCACCACAATAGCCTCGCCTGCCCTGGGCGGACGGCTCCAGACGAGTCGCCCGCGGCGTGCCTCGCCCGGCGACTGGCCAGGAGGGAGACGGGCTCACGTGACGGTCAATGCGTGGCAGCAGGTGGTCGCGGCCCTGGAGGCCGAAGGGATCCCGTTCGTATTCGGCCTCCCCGGCGGGGCCAAGCACCTCTACGACGCCCTGTATGACGCGCAGCGCGTCCGGCCGGTGCTCGTCCGGCATGAGACCTCCGGCGCGTTCATGGCGATGGCCTATGCCCGCGTCTCCGGCAACGTTGGCTGCTGCTTCGGCTGCCCAGGGCCCGGCGTAGCCAACCTGGTACCCGGCATCCTGGAAGCCTTCTCCGGCTGCATCCCGGTGCTGGCGCTCGGCGTCCGGGCGAGCACGCGCACCCAGGGCATGGGAGCCTTCCAGGAGACCGACCAACTCGGCATGATGGCGCCGATCACCAAGTGGGCCGTCACCGTCGAGCGGGCTGACCGCGTGGCCTGGACGATTCGCCGCGCGGTCAGCATCGCCACCACCGGCAAGCCCGGTCCCGTCTACGTCGAACTGCCGGCGGACATCGCCCTCGAGCCCGGCGAGCCGGTCCCCTACCACCCGGCCGACCGGGGCGTCCGCCCGGGACCGGACGCCGAGCGGATCGAAGCCGCGCTGGACCTCATCGAGCAGGCGTCCCGGCCGGTCCTCGTCTGCGGCGGGGGCACCCTCCTGTCGGGCGCCCACGGCGAGGTGGCCGCGTTCGCCGACGCGCTCGGCATCCCGGTGCTCGTCACGCCAGCCGGGCGGGGGATCATCTCCGAGGACCACCCCCTCTTCTGCGGCAGCGTCGGGCTCTACCGGACCGAGTTCCCCAAAGCGGTCTATCAGGAGGCCGATCTCCTGATCACCATTGGCTCGCGCATGGAGGAGTTCCAGTCCGGCGTGTGGCACTACTTCCCCGAGGGCGCCCGCTTCGTCCAGATCGACATCGATCCGTTCGAGCTCGGGCGCAACTGGGTGCCTGATGTCGCCATCCAGTCGGACGCGGCCCTGGCGCTCACCGCCCTGCTGGCGGGCGCGACCCGGCGCGGCCTGCGTCCCGACCCGGCCCGGGTGGAGCGCCTGCGCGCACGGCGGGCCGAGGCCATCGCCCGAGCGGAGGCCGACGCCCGCGACGACGCCAGCCCGATCAAGGGCAAGCGCATCGTGCACAGTATCAACCGGGTCTTCGGCGACAACACCATCCTGGTGCTGGAGAACGGGGCGCAGGACCTGTGGGCCTACTACTGGCCGTACTATCAGGTCAGGGACCCGCGCTGCGTGGTGCCGCCCGCGGAGCAGACCGCGATGGGGCTCGGCGTCGCCGGCGCGATCGGCGCCAAGTTGGCGCGGCCTGACCGCCAGGTCGTGTGCACGACCGGCGACGGCGCCTTCCAGATGGCCATGCACGAGCTCGCCACTGCCGTCCAGGAGCGAGCGCCGGTGACCTGGGTGATCTTCAATGATGGCGCGTTGGGCTGGCCGCGCTGGACGCAGCGCACCGCGCTGGGCGGCCGAGTCATCGCCACCGAATTCACCGCCCCCGTCGATCTGGTCGCGGTCGCGCGCGCGGCCGGGTGCTGGGCGGTGCGCGTGGAGCAGGCGGCCGACCTCGACGCGGCCTTGATGGCCGCCCGGCAGGCCAACCAGGACGGCCAGCCCGCGGTGGTGGACGTCCTGGTCGATCCCAGCGAGCATCACCCCGGCTTCTATGAGTTCCACCAGCTCCGCTGACGCGACCGTCGAGGAGGGTTCCGGGCGCCACCAGACAGCGGGGAGGGATGACGATGCTCGACCATACCGGGCGGCACCGCGAGCGGTATGAGGACGCCTTTCGGGCCATCGGCCACTACCTGGACGAGCAGCACTTCACGCACATCGCGCTGATCGAGACGCCCGAGGGCTTCCTGATCAAAGGATACGTGCCGGTCGCCTCAAGCGGCGAATCGTTCCACACCGTATCCCAGACCTATTTGTTCACCAACGAAGATATTGATGTCCTGCTCGAGCAAGCCTACGCGCGGCGCGGCGCGGGGTCGCGCCGCCGGTGAGGGTGGCGCGAGCGGGGCGAATCGGCATCGGCCGCCTGGTATACTCGGGACGCGATGTACGCACGCGGTGCGCGGGGGCGGAACGGGCCCGGTGGCCCGCACGGTCTTCAAAACCGATGTGCGGGGTGACGAGCCTCGCAGGTGGGTTCGACTCCCATGCGCCCCCGCCATCTCCACATGCCGCGTCGCGCGGCCGACGCGTGCCCTGGCCGCGCGACACCACCGGTGCCACGCGGACGGGAGGCGTACGCCGGCCGCTCCGGCTCCCCGCTCCTGACCGATCCGACGACACGCGCCTGTGCCTCGCTGAGAGAGGAGCCCCGCCCCGATGGTCGCGAGCATGCCGCCCGAGACATCCGCTGGTCGGCCCAGTGGGGAGACAGGCCGCCAGCGCGTGGCGATCTCCGGCGTCAGCCCCGAGATCGACTGCGGTCGGTTCCCGATCAAGCGCGTGGTCGGCGAGCCCGTCACCGTCGAAGCAGACATCTTCGTCGATGGGCACGATCTCGTGTCCGCAGTGCTCCGCTACCGTCACGAGGAGGATCCGAGCTGGTCCGAGGTCCCGCTCGAGCCGCTGGGTAACGACCGCTGGCGGGGGCAGTTCACCGTGACGCGGCTCGGGCGCTACCGGTACGCGCTGCGCGCCTGGGTCGATCACTTCGCGACGTGGCGCCGGGGGTTGGCGCGCAAGGCCGAGGCCGGCCAGGATGTCGCCGTGGACCTTCTCATCGGGGCCGACCTCCTGGAGGCGTCAGCAGATCTGGCCACCGGCGACGACGCCGCCGCGCTTCGCGCTGCCGCCGCCCGGCTGCGCGAGGAGCGTGACCCTACGCAGCGGGTCCGCGAGGCGCTGGATCCGGCGCTCGAAGCGCTCGTGCACCGCTGTCCGGACACCCGCTTCGCCACCGACTACGACAAGGGCTTGAGCGTGGTCGTCGACCCCGAGCGCGCGCGGTTCAGCACCTGGTACGAGATGTTCCCGCGATCGGCGTCGCCCGACCCCACCCGGCCGGGCACGCTGCGCGACGTGGAAGCCCGCCTGCCCTATGTTGCCGAGATGGGGTTCGATATCCTCTACCTACCACCGATCCACCCCATCGGCCGTACGAAGCGCAAGGGGCGCAACAACGCCCCCGTTGCCGGCCCTGGGGATCCGGGGAGCCCCTGGGCGATCGGCTCGTCGGAAGGCGGGCACACCGCCGTCCACCCGGAACTGGGCACCCTCGACGACCTGCGCCGCCTCGTCCGCGCCGCGCGCGAGCTGGGCATCGACGTGGCGCTCGACCTGGCGTTCCAGGCGTCGCCCGACCATCCCTACGTCCGCGAGCACCCCGAGTGGTTCCGCTGGCGCCCCGATGGGACCGTGCAGTACGCCGAGAATCCGCCCAAGAAGTACGAAGACATCTACCCGTTCGACTTCGAGAGCGAGCAGTGGGCCACGCTGTGGGAGGAGCTGGCGCGCGTCGTCGAGTTCTGGATCGAGCAGGGCGTCCACGTCTTCCGGGTCGACAACCCACATACCAAGCCGTTCGCGTTCTGGGAGTGGCTGATCGACCGGATCAAGCGCGCGTACCCGGACGTGATCTTCCTGTCGGAAGCCTTCACGCGGCCCAAGGTGATGTACCACCTGGCCAAGCTCGGCTTCAGCCAGTCGTACACCTATTTCGCCTGGCGCGCGACCAAGCAGGAACTGATCGACTACTTCACCGAGTTGACCCGCTCCGAGGTGCGGGAGTACTTCCGGCCCAATCTCTGGCCGAACACCCCGGACATCCTCACCGAGCAGTTGCAGCACGGCGGGCGCCCGACCTTCATGGCCCGCCTGGTGTTGGCCGCGACGCTGGGCGCCAGCTACGGCATCTACGGCCCGCCCTTCGAGCTAATGGAGCACGTCCCCTTCGCCCAGGGGTCGGAGGAGTATCTCGACTCGGAGAAGTATCAGGTGCGGCACTGGGATATCGACCATCCGGACAGCTTGCGGGAGTTCATCGGCCGCGTCAACGGCATCCGCCGTGCGCACCGGGCACTCCAGACCGATCGCGGCCTGGCGTTTCACCGCATCGACAACGACCAGATCATCGCCTACTCCAAGGTCGCGCCGGGCGACGACGATGCCATCGTCACGGTCGTCAACCTCGATCCGCACTACACCCAGTCGGGCTGGCTGGAGCTGCCACTCGACCGCTTTGGGCTCGAGCCCGACCAGCCGTTCCAGGTTCATGACCTGTTGACTGATGCATACTATTTATGGCGAGGGGCCTGGAACTACGTTGAGTTGGACCCCCGCCGAGTCCCAGCGCACATCCTGAGTCTGAAGCGACGGCGACGGACCGAGCGGGACTTCGAGTATTTTCTGTAATCATCAAAGGGGAGGGTCGGCGCGGGTCATGGCGGGGCGACGAGTCCACGAGCCCGAGTTCGAGCGCGAGCCACTCTGGTACAAAGACGCCATCTTCTACGAGGTTCACGTCCGCGCGTTCTATGACAGCAACGGCGACGGGATCGGCGACTTCCGTGGGCTCGTCGAGAAGCTGGACTACATCCAGGACCTCGGCGTGACCACGATCTGGGTCCTGCCGTTCTACCCGTCCCCGCTCCGGGACGACGGGTACGACATCGCCGACTACACCGGCGTGCATCCCAACTACGGCACCCTCCGCGACGTGCGGCTGTTCGTCCGCGAGGCGCACCGCCGCGGGCTGCACGTGGTGACCGAGCTGGTGTGCAACCACACCTCCGACGAGCATCCCTGGTTCCAGCGCGCTCGGCGCGCCCGGCCGGGCAGCGTTTGGCGCGACTTCTACGTCTGGAGCGACACGCCCGACCGCTACCAGGATGCACGCATCATCTTCAAGGACTTCGAGCGGTCGAACTGGACCTGGGACCCCGTCGCCGGGGCCTACTACTGGCACCGCTTCTACAGCCACCAGCCGGACCTCAACTACGACAACCCACGGGTGCGGCAGGCCATCCGCCGCGTGCTCGATTTCTGGCTCGAGATGGGGATCGACGGCCTTCGCCTCGACGCGATCCCCTATCTGTACGAGCGCGAGGGCACCAACTGCGAGAACCTGCCGGAGACCCATGCCTTCCTCAAGGAGCTACGGCGCCACATCGACCAGCGCTTCCACGACCGGATGCTGCTCGCCGAGGCCAACCAGTGGCCCGACGACGCGGCGGCCTATTTCGGGGACGGCGACGAGTGCCATATGGCGTTCCATTTCCCCTTGATGCCGCGCATGTTCATGGCGCTGCGCATGGAGGATCGCTTCCCCATCGTCGACATCCTGTCGCAGACGCCGCCCATCCCCGAGAACTGCCAGTGGGCGCTCTTCCTCCGCAACCACGATGAGCTGACCTTGGAGATGGTCACCGACGACGAGCGCGACTACATGTACCGCGTCTATGCCAACGATCCGCAGATGCGGGTCAACCTGGGCATCCGCCGCCGACTGGCGCCGCTCCTGGGGAACAACCGGCGCCGGATCGAGCTCATGAATGGCCTGCTCTTCTCACTCCCCGGCACGCCGGTGATCTACTACGGTGACGAGATCGGCATGGGGGACAACATCTACCTCGGCGACCGCAACAGCGTGCGCACCCCCATGCAGTGGACCGCCGATCGCAACGCCGGGTTTTCCGAGGCGAACCGGCAGCGGCTCTATCTGCCGGTGATCGTCGACGCCGAGTACCACTACGAGGCGGTCAACGTCGAGGCCCAGCAGAACAACCCGCACTCCCTCCTCTGGTGGATGAAGCGGGTGATCGACCTGCGCAAGCGCCACCGGGCCTTTGGGCGCGGCAGCCTCGAGTTCCTCTATCCTGAGAACCGGAAGGTGCTGGCCTACATCCGCCGCTACGAAGACGAGCAGATCCTGGTCGTCGCCAACCTGTCGCGCTTCGTCCAGGCGGTCGAGCTGGATCTGTCCGAGTTCCGGGGCTTCATGCCGGTGGAGCTCTTCGGCCACATCGAATTCCCGCCGATCGGTGAGCGGCCGTACTTCCTGACACTCGGCCCGCACTCGTTCTACTGGTTCAGCCTGGTGCCGCAGCACGTCGCCGCCGGCCGCATTGAGATCACCACAGCCCCCGAGCAGGTGCCGACGGTCACCGTGGCGCGGGACTGGACGGAGCTCTTCGAGGGGAAGGGCCTGGCACGGCTGGCCAGCGTGCTCCCGACCTACCTCCCAGCCCGACGCTGGTTCGGCGGCAAGGCGCGCAAGATCAAGGGGGTGACGGTCGACGATGCGGTGCCGCTGGGAACCAACGGCTGCGTCGCCTACGCGGTCATCATCCAGGTCGACTACACCGAAGGCGACGCGGACCACTACCAGCTCCTCATGACCGCGGCACCGTCTGGCACGGGTGCCGAGACGCTGGACTCGTCCCCGCACGCCGTCATCGCGCGGGTGCGAGCCCGGACCGGCACCGAGTGGGTCCTCCACGATGCGCTCGTGGAGCCGCAGGTCGCCTATGCGCTGCTCGACGTGATTGCCGGGCGCCGCCGCTTGCGCGGCACGGTGGGCGACATCGTCGGGGATCGCGCGCCCTATCTGCGCCGGACCCTGGCGTCGCCCGACGGGCTCACGCCAAACCTCAGCCGCGCCGAGCAGAGCAACACGTCGATCACCTACGGCGACCGCCTGATGCTGAAACTGTTCCGGCGGCTCCATCCGGGGATCAACCCCGACTACGAGCTCACCCGCTTCCTGAGCGAGCGACAGTTCCCGAACGTCCCACGATTCGCGGGCGCCATCGAGTACCGCCGGCCCCGGTCCGAGCCCATGACCCTGGGCCTGCTCGAAAGCTTCGTGGCGCACGAGGGCGATGCGTGGACCTATACCCTCGACTCGCTCGGGCGCTTCTTCGAGCAAGCGCTGACGGAGACCGAGGAGCTGCCCAGCGTCCCCGTCTCCGCCGCCACGCTGCTCGATCTGGCAGAGACGGAGCCACCGCCCGAGGCGCACGCCCTGCTCGCCGGGTATCTGTCGGACGCGCAGCGCCTCGGGGAGCTCACCGCCGAGATGCACGCGGCCCTGGCCTCCCCCACGGAGAACCCGGCCTTCGCCCCCGAGCCATTCACCGTCTTCTACCAGCGCTCGCTCTACCAGTCGATGCGCACGCTCACCAAGCAGGTACTCGATGCGCTCCGCGCCCGCGCCGCGACCCTGGACAGCCCGCTGCAGGAGCAGGCGCGCGAGGTGCTCGCCCTCGAGTCCGAGATCATGCAGCGCTTCCAGGCGCTGCGTGAGACGCGGCTGAGCGGCGTGCGCATCCGCATCCACGGCGACTACCACCTCGGGCAGGTGCTCTATACCGGGAACGACTTCATCGTCATCGACTTCGAGGGCGAGCCCGCGAGACCGATGGCCGAGCGCCGCCGGAAGCGCGCGGCGCTGACCGATGTCGCCGGGATGCTGCGCTCGTTCCACTACGCGACCCACGCGGCACTCCTGCGCGCGCGGGAGCAGGGCATCGTCCGCGAGTCGGACGTGCCCATGGTGGCACCGGCGGCGGACTTCTGGCACCTGTGGGTCTCGGTCGCCTTCCTCCGCGGCTATCTCAATCGCGCGGCCGGGGCACCCTTCCTCCCGTCAGACCGGCAGGGGCTGGAGATCCTGCTGGACGCGCTGTTGCTCGAGAAGGCGGTCTACGAGGTGGGGTATGAGCTGAACCACCGCCCGGACTGGCTCACCATCCCCATCGCCGGCGTCCTCGCGCTCCTGCGCGCCCCGGCGGTTGCCGAGCACTGAGCATCGGCGGCTGGCGCGTGCCCTCCCGACCGCGGGACGGGCTGCGTCGAGGGGCCGCGCCAGGGCCTGGGGGAGGTGATCATCGGTGAGTCACGATTCGACCCGGCGCTCGTTCGGCGCATCGTCCGGGGACGGGCAGGCCGTGCCCTCCCTGCTGAGCGAAACCGATGTCTACCTCTTCAACGAGGGCACCCACGTGCGCCTCTACCAGCACTTGGGAGCCCATCCGCTGGTCGTCGACGGGCAGCCCGGCACGTATTTCGCCGTCTGGGCCCCCAACGCCGAGCGCGTCGCGGTGATCGGCGACTTCAATGGGTGGGACCCCGGGCGACACCCGCTCCGGCCGCGGGGCAGCTCCGGGATCTGGGAAGGCTTCATCCCGGGCGTCGGGCACGGCGCGCTGTACAAGTACCGCATCGTCTCCCGGTACCACGGCTACCAGGTGGACAAGGCCGACCCGTTCGGCTTTTACACCGAGACCCCGCCGCAGACCGCCTCGATCGTCTGGGACCTGGACTACGCCTGGGGCGATCAGGAGTGGATGGCGACGCGAGGCGCTCAGCGGAACACCCTGGACGCGCCGATCGCCATCTACGAGGTCCACCTCGGCTCCTGGATGCGCGTGCCGGAGGAGGGCAACCGCTCGCTGAGCTATCGGGAGCTGGCACCGCGCCTCGCCGACTACGTCACCCGCCTGGGGTTCACCCACGTGGAGTTCCTGCCCGTCATGGAGCACCCCTTCTTCGGCTCGTGGGGCTACCTCATCACGGGCTACTTCGCCCCCAGCAGCCGCTATGGCACACCGCAGGACTTCATGTACCTGATCGACTACCTCCACCAGCGCGGCATCGGCGTCATCCTCGACTGGGTGCCCTCCCACTTTCCCGCCGACGAGGCGGGCCTGGGCTTCTTCGACGGGACGCACCTCTACGAGCACGCCGACCCGCGCAAGGGCTTCCACCCGGACTGGAACAGCTACATCTTCAACTACGGCCGGAACGAAGTGCGCAGCTTCCTCCTCAGCAATGCCCTCTTTTGGCTCGACCGCTACCACGCCGACGGCCTACGGGTGGATGCCGTCGCCTCCATGCTGTACCTCGACTACTCGCGCAGGGAAGGCGAGTGGATCCCGAATGAGTACGGCGGGCGGGAGAATCTGGAGGCGATCAGCTTCCTGCGCCGGTTGAACGAGGAGGTCTACCGGCACTACCCCGATGTCCAGACGATCGCCGAAGAGTCGACCGCCTGGCCGCAGGTGTCCCGGCCGACGTACGTGGGCGGCCTCGGCTTCGGCATGAAGTGGGACATGGGCTGGATGCACGACACGCTCCGCTACCTGTCGCGCGATCCCATCCACCGCCGCTACCACCACCACGAGCTCACGTTCCGGATGCTCTACGCCTTCACCGAGAACTTCGTGTTGCCCCTGTCCCACGACGAGGTGACCCACGGCAAGGGCTCGCTGCTGGCCAAGATGCCCGGCGATGAGTGGCAGAAGTGTGCGACCCTGCGCCTGCTTCTCGGCTACATGTATGCCCAGCCGGGGAAGAAGCTCCTCTTCATGGGCAACGAGTTCGGCCAGTGGCAGGAGTGGAACCACGATACCAGCCTCCAGTGGGACCTTCTGGAGCAGCCATGGCACCAGGGCATCCAGCGCTGGGTCCAGGACCTCAACCGCCTCTACCGGCAGCGCCCGGCCCTGCACCAGTTGGACTTCGATCCGGCCGGCTTCGTCTGGATCGAGCCGGGCGACGCCGCGCGGAGCGTCCTTGCCTTCATGCGCCAGGACCGCGACCAGGACGACCTGGTCGTCGCCGCCTTCAACTTCACGCCCGTGCCGCGCCACAACTACATCCTGGGTGTCCCGCGGCCCGGGTACTGGCGCGAGCTCCTCAACAGCGATGCGGTGGACTACGGCGGTAGCGGCGTCGGCAACCTCGGCGGCGTCACCGCCAACCCGGTGCCGGCACACGGGCACTGGCGGTCGATCACGATCACGATCCCGCCCCTCGGCGCCGTCTTCTTCCGCCACGACTCCCAGAGCGGGTGACCCGAGCGGTCGCCACCGCGCCACCGCCGCAGCCAGTCGTGGGTCCGGGCGTCGTGAGCGCAGGCTCACGGTGCGCTGCTGCGCCCACGCATGAGGCGTAGCGCGGCATGTCAGGATGCGCCAACTGTAGTACACTTTCCATGTAGCCTCGCCTACCCGTCCGTCAGCCTCTCCAGCAATCCCGCAGAGTGCAGGCGCCGGGCACGGCCATTGTGGCCGATGGCAGGGAGCGCGTCACGCGGCTGGCTGAGTCCCCCGTCGGAACTCCCGGTCACCGTGTTGCGATACAGTCACCGGCTTGCGCGTGCCGCTGGCCGGCGCGCCCCACCGGCGTGAGCCGCACGTGAGGGGCGCGACCGAAGGGCTCCGACGCACGCCGTGAGAGGAGGTTCCATGGCACGACCACCACGACGAAGTGGCACGCAGGCGACCACACCTCGCGGACCCCGCCCGAGCGGCCCTGACGCGATCGCGGTCGAGGGGCGCGTCGTCGAGGCGCTCCCCAACGCGATGTTCCGGGTCGAGCTTGAGAGTGGTCACACGGTGCTCGCGCACCTTGCGGGCAAAATGCGCAAGCATTTCATTCGCGTCCTGCCGGGTGACCGCGTGGTCGTCGAGTTGTCGCCCTACGACCTGACGCGGGGTCGTATCACCTACCGGTACCGCTAGCGGCGGTACCGGCGAGCACGCACTGCGGATCGGCGGCGCGGTTTTCACCTGCGCCCGCCGCGGTGCCCTCAACCCTGCTCCATCCGCCCCTGCGCGCCCGCGCATCATTCCCAACCTGAACGCTTCCCGCTATAATGGCCTCCAGCGTTCCCGGCTTCCGTCGTGCGGTTTGAATAGAATAGATTGGACGGGCGATGGGTTTGCTATCTCGATTCACCACTCTCATCAAGGTCAAAGTCAGCAAGCTGCTCGGAGCCGCCGAGGACCCGCGTGAGACACTCGACTATTCGTACGAGCGGCAGCTGGAGATGCTCCAGCAGGTCAAGCGGGGGGTGGTCGAGGTAGCCACCTCGAAGCGGCGGCTCGAGCTGCAGAAGGCCAAGCTCCAGGAGAGCGTAAACCGGCTCACCGATCAGGCGCGCCAGGCGGTTGCTGCCGGGCGCGAAGACCTCGCGCGTGCCGCGCTCGAGCGCAAGGCCATGATCCAGCAGCAGATCGCCGATCTGGATCAGCAGGCCGCCCAGCTTGATCAGGAGCAGGCCAAGCTGGAGCAGGCCGAGACCCGGCTGCGCATGAAGATCGAAGCCTTCCGCACGCGCAAGGAAGTGGTCAAGGCGCAGTACTCGGCTGCCGAGGCGCAGGTGCGCATCGGCGAGGCCGTCACCGGCCTCTCCGAGGAGATGGCCGACGTCGGCCTCGCGCTCGACCGCGCGCAGGAGAAGACCGAGCAGTTGCAGGCCCGTGCGGGTGCCATCGACGAGCTCATTGCGACGGGGGCGCTGGAGGACTTCACCGCTCCGGGCAGCACCACGATCGACCGCGAACTGGGTCAGATCACCATCCGGGAGAGTGTGGAGTCCGAGCTCGCCGCCCTCAAGGCGCAGCTTGGGCCGGCCGAGCAGCCGAAGCCGCTGCAAGAGGGGGGCCAGTCATGATCGTCCGCATCGCCACCGACGGCCAGTACCGCATCGACAGCGCCTATCTCGACCAGCTCAACGAGATCGACAACGCCATCGTGGCGGCCATCGCCGCAGGCGATGCGCAGGGCTTCGCAGCGCGGCTGAACGAGCTCATCTCACTGGTGCGAGAGCACGGGACGCCCGTTCCTGACGACGAACTCGTCGAGTCCGAGATCATCCTCCCCCCACCCGACACCACGTTCGAAGAGGCCAAGGAGATGTTCATCGGCGAGGGCCTGGTCCCGGGCTAGGCTGCCAAGCAAGCACGCACGACGTGTCCAGGGGAGCCGACGGTGTCGGCCCCCCTGTTGCGTTCCTCGACGAGGCATCCGCGCCCGCCCACGCCGCCCCCATCTCACCAGGCAGGCGCGCCACCACCCCTGGCCCCGGCGGCGACGCCGCCAGTCGGCTCCAGGCACGCCGGGCAGGGCCACCCGCCGTCGTGGGACCAGGCGACGCTGCCCGCGCCTGTGGAGCCAGCATGCGGCACAGCTTGCCTGAGGGCCGCGTGCCGGTTCCGGGATGACCTGTGACCCGATCTCAGAAGGGAATGTCCCAGATCGGGTACCAGCGCTCCAGCTCGGGCTCGACGGGCAGCTCCCGTCCCATGGCGCTGGCGAAGCGCAGCTCCAGCGCGTTGTCCCGCGTGCGATCCCCGCGCGGGACAAACGGATAGAACATGCCGCGCTTGTAGTTGTAAATCCAGTAGACGTGGCGCCCCTCGGCCGTGGTGAAGCCGAACACCGCCGCCAGGAGCTGCTCGCCGAACCCGTTCGCGACCAGCTCCTCGCTGACGATGTGGATGGTAGCGACCAGATCCTCGAACTGGGGATCGACGAGGATAATCCAGCGGAAGTTGTACTGATCGGTCTTGGTTTCAAACTGCGAGCCGGTGTCCTGGGTGCTGATCTTGAGCAGCTCGTTCAGGTCGACGCTCATCCGCTCGAAGTACGACGACTCCACCGGCTTGAAGGTGATCCCTGCCCGGTCGATCGCCTTCAGCCCGAGCTGCGACTCGAGCGTGACCATCGCGGTTGAGATCGCGAAGAGGCGCTCGGTCTTGGATGGCACGGGGCGCGATCGGCCGAGCAGGGCATCGAAGAAGCGCCTCACAGGCCCTCCATCTCGCGCGACAGCCGCTGGAGCCGCTCGAGCCGCTTCTCCAGCGAGGGGTGCGTGGAGAACAGCTCGGCGATGACCTGGCCCTTCGCGGCCGGGATGATAAAGAAGGCGTTCATCCCCTGCACCTCGCGCAGGTCGCGCTCGGGGATGCGGTCTACGACGCCGCTGATCTTCAAGAGCGCCGACATCAACTGCGACGGCGCCCCGGTGATGATCGCCGCGCCGCGATCCGCGGCGTACTCGCGGTAGCGGGACAGCGCCCGGATCAGGAAGAAGCTGATCACCCAGACAAGCACCGACGCCAGGTACACCAGGGCGATCGCCCCACCGCCACCACGCCGGTCACGATCGTTCCCAAAGCCGCCATACATGCCGCCCCAGAACAGCCAGCGCATCAGCAACTGGGCAACCATGGCGAAGAAGCTGGCGAACGTCATGACCGCCACGTCGCGGTTGCGGATATGACTCAGCTCGTGCGCCAGCACCGCCTCGATCTCGGGCGGCTCCAGGCGCTCCAGCAGGCCCTGGGTCACGGCCACCACCGCGTGCTTCGGGCTCCGCCCGGTCGCGAAGGCGTTGGGCATGCGCGCCGGCGCGATGGCCACCCGCGGCTTGGGGATGTCCGCGATCTGGCAGAGGCGGTCGACCATGGCGTGGAGCTGCGGCGCCTCCTGTGGGCTGACCTCGCGGGCGCCCACGGTCCACAACGCAATCCTGTCGGATGCGAAGTACTGGACCGCGAGCAAGACGGCCGCCACCACGACCAGGGTCACAAAGCTCGCGCCCGCATACGCCAGGACCGCGATGAAGGCCAGATACAGTACGGCGAGCAGCGCCATGACGATGAACATCCGGACCGAGAGCTCGGTATCTCGGCCCCAGCGCGTCATTCGACCTGCGGTGCGTGCCACGTCGTCCCTCACCTCGTTCGGTAGCTAGTACTTGTATGCTGATTATACCCTCAAGCCACGGCGCGCGCCGCGGTGGTGCGGTATACTCTCAGCGATTCTGCGCGGTCCTGCCGGCTCCAGCGAGCGGGTCGGAGCCGATGAGTGCCCGGGGGACGAGCCATGACGCAGCCTGACACGCCGATCGTCGTGAGTCGTGGTCTCCTCAAGGCGTACGGCTCGGTGGTCGCGTTGGATCGGCTGGATCTCGAGGTCCCGCCGGGAGCGATCGGCCTGCTCGGCCCCAACGGCGCCGGCAAGTCCACCCTGATCAAGCTGCTGCTCGGGCTGATCAAGCCGACGGAAGGGGTGGCCAGCGTCCTCGGCCTCGATATCGCCTCCGAGGGTGTGCAGATCCGCCAGCGCACGGGGTACATGCCCGAGTCCGATTGTCTGCCGGGCGACGTCACTGCCGCCGACTTCGTCGGCCACATGGCCCAGATGTCGGGCCTCCCGGCACGTGCCGCGCGCCTCCGTGCCGCCGAGGTGCTCTATCACTGCGGCGTGGATGAGGAGCGCTACCGCCTGATCAAAGAGTTCTCGACCGGCATGAAGCAGCGCGTGAAGCTGGCGCAGGCGATCGTCCATGACCCGGCCCTCGTGTTCCTCGACGAGCCCACCAACGGCATGGACCCGGCTGGCCGAGAAGAGATGCTCGAGCTGATCAATCGGATCCACCGCGAGGTTGGGATCACCGTGCTGCTGAGCTCGCACATCCTCGAGGACGTCGAACGCGTCTGCGACTATGTCCTGCTCCTCGACCAGGGCCGCCTGGTGCAGCACGGCACCGTGAGCAGCCTGCTCGCAGGGGGCGGGGACATCCTCGTCGAGATCGATGGCGACCGCGCAGCCTTCGCCGAGGCGCTCGCCGCGCGCGGCGCCGTCGTCACTACCCAGGACGGCGTCCTGGCCGTCCGCCACACCGAGGACCAGGTCTTCGACCTGGTCCGCGACACCGCGGCCGACCTCGACGTCGCGCTGCGGGGGCTGCGCGTGCGCTCACAATCGCTCGAAGATGTGTACGTCCAGCAGGTAGCCGCAGCCAGTGGAGGAAACGACGGTGTCGAGCGTGCCGGGTGACGCCGGGTCAGCGCCAGCCGCGGGGCCGTACGGCGAGATCTTCGACCGAGGCTACCAGCACTACCAGGGGCGCCGCGAGGGCCGGGCCCACGCCGTCCGGGCGCTGACCCTGTACTCGATGCGGCGCGCCCTCGGTGTCAAGAAGCGCTGGACGGCGAAGATCATCCCTATCTTCCTCTACGCCGCTGCCTTCGTGCCGGTCGTCACGATCATCGGCGTGCGCGCCCTGGTCACGCAGGTCTCCGCCCAACTCGCCGAGGGCTTCAACTACAGCTTCCTGGCGGCGGCCATCTCCCCCCTCCTGCTCATCTACGCCGCCGCAGCGGCGCCCGAGATGCTCTGCGATGATCGGCGGGAGAACGTCCTGCCGCTGTACTTCTCTCGGGCCATCACCCGCGTCGACTACTTGCTGGCCAAGGTCCTCGCCCTCGGGCTCCTCATGGGCTCGATCGCGATCGTGCCGCTGCTGGTCCTCTTTGTGGGCAATACCCTGCTGGCGGATGCGCCCTTGACGTACCTGCGCCAACACCCGGGCGACATCGGTCGGATCCTCATCACCGGGACGCTCCTGTCGGTGTACTATGCCGCCATCGGGCTCGTCATCGCAGCCTTCACGGCACGCAAGGGCGTCGCGGCCGCCCTCTACATCGGGTTCATCACGATCGAGACGGGGGTGGTCGAGGCCCTCTCCCTGGCGGTGTCGGGTGCCTGGAAGGACTACCTTGATCTCTTCAGCCTCGGCAACGTCCCCGATCGGATCGTCCAGTGGCTGCTCGGCCCGGCCTCCGGCGCCGGATCCGCACCGGTGGGGGCGCCGCTGCAGGGCTGGACCTATCTCTTCACGGTAGCGGCGGTCGTGACCGTCTGCGGGGTGGTCATGCATCGGCGATACCTGGCGGAGGAGTAGCCGGCCACAGCGCCCGACCGAAAGGCACGGCAGGGTGGTAGAGCTCCAGCAGGGCACCGGGAAACGGGAGCCGGACGCGGGATTCTTCCCCCCGGCGGGACCGCGGACGATCGAGGTGACGCACGTCTCGAAGTGGTACGGCGACGTGGTCGCGGTCGCGGACGTGACGTTCGCGGTCGGGCCGGGCGTGACCGGGCTGCTGGGGCCGAACGGCGCGGGCAAGTCGACGATCTTGAAGATGCTCGCCGGGCTCATCGCGCCCTCGATAGGCACCATCCGCGTGCTCGATCAGCCCGTGCGCGCCAACCCGGCCCTCTACCGGCGCATCGGCCTCGTGCCGGAGCAAGAGACGATCTATCCGTTCTTGACCGGGCGCGAGTTCGTCCGATTGAACGCGGTGCTCCAGCACCTGCCCGACCCCGACGACGCGACGACGCGCGCGATCGCGCGCGTGGACATGCTGGCCGCGGCGGATCGCGCCATCGGCGGCTACTCCAAGGGGATGCGCCAGCGGATCAAGATCGCGGCGGCCCTGGTCCACGAGCCGGAGCTGCTGATCCTCGACGAGCCCCTGACCGGCACCGATCCGCTGCAGCGACTCCAGCTCATCCGCCTGATCCGCGAGCTGGGCGCCGAAGGGCGCACCGTGATCGTCTCCTCCCACGTCTTGCATGAGGTCGAGCGGCTGGCGGACCAGATCCTCGTCCTGGTGAACGGCAAGCTCGCGGCGGCCGGCGACTATCGCGCCATCCGGGACAAGATGGACGAGCACGCGCGGCGGGTCCGCGTGCGGGCCGCCGACCCGCGCCGCTTCGCGGCGGCCTTGATCCAGCTCCCCACGCTGGAGAGCGTCCACATCGACGGCGACGCGCTGGTGGTCGAGACCAACGATGTCCGCAGCTTCTACCGCGCCGTCCCCAAGATCGCACGGGATCAGGGCATCCGGCTGTACGAGGTCACGGCGCTCGACGACTCGCTCGCCAGCGTCTTCGCCTACGTCACGGCACGGTAGATCCGGAGGAGGTCCGAGGTCATGATGTCGCTGAGCCGCCGCGCGCCGATCCTGTGGCTCACCCTGCGGCAGTTCCGCGCCGGCCGGGCCACCTGGCTGGCCGCCCTCTTTGCCGCGACCCCGATCCTCCTGGCGGTCATCCACCGACTGGGCAGCCGCTCGGTCTCGGACGCCGAGTTCCTCGCGAACCTGTTCCTGGAGGTGCTCGCCCCGACCGTCGTGCCGCTCGCCACGCTGATGCTGGCGACCAACGCCCTTGGGAATGAGCTGGCGGACCGCACCGTGCCGTATCTCCTCCTCAAACCGATCGCCCGCGCCCGGATCGTCGTCGAGAAGTTCCTCGCGTCCGCGCTGGTGACGAGCCTGACGTTGGCGGTCGGGTTGCTGGTCACCTGGGCCGTGGCGTCGAGCGGCGCGGAGCGCTCGAGCCGCATGCTCGCCGCCCTCCTCGGCGGCACGCTTGCGGGCATGCTGGCCTACGGAGCGCTGTTCATGTTGATCAGCCTCCTCATCCAGCGGGCGCTCCTGGTCGGCATCATCTACGCCTTGATCTGGGAGTCCGCGCTGGCCCGGTTCATTCCGGGCGTCAAGCTCTTGAGCATCCGGCACTTCTCGCAGTCGGTCTTCGTGCGCCTGCTCGACGACCCCACCGTTACCCTGGACCGGGCGTTGCAGCTCCCATCCGCGCTCGCGGTTCTCGTGGTGGTGACCGTCGCCGCGCTCACCGTGGCCAGCCTCCTGCTGCGACGCATCAACGCCGCCTGAGTCGCGGCTAGCGCACTGCCGGCGCCCCACCCGCTGCGCGACGGCACGGCGACCGCCGGAAGAGTTGATCGATGCCAGCGTTCTCACGCCGCGGTCCGGCGCTGACGCATCGGCGCCGCTACACCCAGATCATCGCAGTCCTGTCACGCCACGGGCTGAGCTGGCTCATCGACCAGTTGGGCCTCGACTCACTCATCCCTGTCGTGCGCGGACGGTTTCGCCGCGCAGCCCCGGCGCCGCAGCACTCCCAACCCGAGCACCTCCGCCTGGCGCTGGAAGAGCTGGGCACCACCTTCATCAAGCTCGGCCAGATCCTCTCCACCCGCGACGACCTGCTCCCGCCGGAGTACATCGCCGAGTTGAGCAAGCTGCGGGAGCACGTGGTTCCGGTTCCCACCGGGGCGATCGTCGCGACCATCGAGGCGTCCTTCGGGCGTCCGCTGGCTGAGCTCTACGCCGACTTCGATCCGACCCCTATGGCCGTCGCGTCGATCGGTCAGGTCCATGCCGCGCGCCTGCGCGACGGGACGGAGGTCGTCGTCAAGGTCCAGAAACCCGGCATCGCGGAGCAGGTCGAAGAGGATCTGGCGATCCTGACGCAACTGGCACGCTTTGCGCAGCGCCGCGCGCCCCTCGCGGAGGCGTACGACCTGGTGGGGCTGGTGGAGGAGTTCGGCTGGACGCTCCGCAGTGAGCTGGACTATCTCCGCGAAGGGCGCAACACCGACCAGTTCCGCCGCAACTTTGGCGACTCGCCCCACGTCGTCATCCCCATCGTCTACTGGGACCGCACCACCGCCCGCGTGATCACCCTGCAGCGGCTGATTGGCCTGCGCATCGACGACATCGACGCTCTGGATCGTGCGGGGATCGATCGCAAGGCGCTCGCCCAGCGTGCGGCCGAGCTCGTGCTCAAAGAGATCTTCCTCGACCGGATGTTCCACGCCGACCCGCATCCGGGAAACTTCGCCGTGCTGCCGGACGGTCGCATCGGCGTCTACGACTTCGGGATGGTGGGGCGCATCGATGGCGCGACCCGCGACGCGCTCCTCGCCCTCGTGGCGGCCGCCGTCGAACGCGACGCGGAGCGCATCATCGACGCCCTGACCAGGCTGGGCGTCGTCGGGCGCGACACCCACCGCGCCGCCCTGCGGCGCGACATCCAGCACTTGATCGATCACTACTACGGCCTGCGTCTGGGCGAGTACCGCTTCGCGGACATCGTCGACGACGCGATGACCGTCATCCGTCGCTTCCGGCTGCAACTCCCGGTGGAGTTGAGCCTGCTGGTGAAGACGCTCGCGATGTACGAGGGTGTGGGCAAGAAGCTCGACCCGGGGTTTCGGCCCTTCGCGGTGGCTGCCCCCTACGTGCGGCGCGCCATGGTGGAGCGATTCCTCCCCTGGACCCGGCTTCCGGAGCTGCTCGCCGTGGGGGACGACACCCTGCGGCTGGTCACCACCGCGCCGCGCCGGGTGGACCGGCTCCTCATGCGAGCGGAGCACGGGGATCTGGAAGTGGCGATGCGCGTGGTCGAGAGCGAAGAGCTGATGCGCCAGACATCCGTTTTGGTCAACCGGCTCATCGCCGCCATCCTGACCGCCGCGAGCCTGATCAGCCTCAGCCTGGTCATGACCGTCTATCACCCACCGTGGCTCATCCCCTGGCTGGGGCCGCTCGTGGGTGCCGGCATCGTCGTGACCCTGATCGTCGGCCTGGCGCTGGCGATCCAGGTGCTCCGCGGCGGGAGGCCGCGCTGAGCGTTGCCGCGGCCGGGTCATCCGTGTCGGCGGGGAATCACGGCAGGCCGCGCCACGCGCGCTCGCGCGTCAGCGGCAAGGCCCCACCGCGCCGGCTCGGGCTATCAGCCGCGGGTGGTCGGCAACCGCGCCTCCTGCCAGGCAAGCATGCCCCCGGCGATATTGGCGGTCCGGTTGTGCCCGTGCTTCTGATAGAAGTCCGTCGCATAGGCGCTGCGGTTCCCCGAGCGACAGAGGAACAGCACTTCGCGATCGGCGGGAATGCGCTCGACCTGCGACTCGAGCTGTCCAAGCGGGATGGTGATGGCCCCCGGCACCGCGATGTCGGCGACTTCATCCGGCTCGCGCACGTCCACGATGACCGCCTTGCCCCGCTGCGCCCGTTCCCAGGCGGTGCGCGGATCGACCTCCGGCACCTTCGGCCGTTTTCCCTTTACCTG
>JASBVL010000045.1 GCA_029961075.1 Sphaerobacter sp. | reverse complement strand
GGCGGTGCAGCGCGGGCCGGCGAAATAGGGCACGTGCAGCAGGTCCACCCCAGCCCGGCGCGCCGCGTGGAGCAGCCCCCGCTGCTCCCACCAGAGCTTGGTACACTTGTCGTGTCGGGCCCACCGCGGCACCGGCACGCGGATCGTGCCGGGCGCCCCCGGCGCATCGGCGCGCGCCAGTGATTCGTCCGGCAGTGGCTCGTCCGGCCGGACCAGCACCGCGGCCGGCTCGTCCTCACTCGCGGCCAGCCCCTGCCACAAGTGCAAGGAATATTGGCCGCTCCCTGTGGTAGGCTGTTGGAGAAATCGGCCGTCGAGGGCCACCCGGGTGCGCGTGGCGTCCATGTCGGGGCGGATTATACCAGAGCCTCCGCCGCGCTTGGGGCCGGGAGCGCCGGGCCGGTAAGGCACCCGAGGGAATAGATGGCCGACCACGAGTCGTTCTCATCGATAGGCTCACCGCGCGTGTGGGCAGAGCGCACAGAGGAGTTCAGCGAATGTCCAAACCCGTAACAGTCAGCGACGCTACGTTTGACCAGGAGGTGCTGAAGTCCGACCTGCCGGTCCTGGTCGATTTTTGGGCCGTCTGGTGCGGGCCGTGCCGCATGGTCGCGCCGATCCTCGACGAGATCGCTGACGAGAAGGCCGGCAAGCTCAAGGTCGCCAAGGTCAACGTCGATGAGAACGTCCAAGTGGCCGCCCAGCTCGGCATCACCAGCATCCCGACGCTGATCCTGTACAAGAACGGCCAGCCGGTGGAGCGGATCATCGGCGCCCAGCCGAAGCAGCGTCTGCTCCAGCAGATCGAGAAGCACCTCAGCTAGCCATCGCCGGGGGGCGCGGTGATCGCGCCCCCGCGACGACGGCCACCACCGCCGCGCCCGCGATCGGCCCCGAGGTTCCCCCTCAGCGGCCGCCCGGGCGCGCCGCGCGCAGGGTGGCCGCGAAGCCCTCGGCATTCGGCACCCCGCTCTGGAGCGTGGCGGCGATCGCCGCCTCGACGTCGTAGGCTACCCGGCGAAAGGCGACGGACCAGCCATCGGCCGTGCTGGTGAAGACGGCGTAGGCCGCGCGCGGATCGCCGTCGAAGGGCAGGCCGACGCTGCCGACCGCGGCGATCAGGCGCCCGTCGAGCCGGCGCTCGTACTGCACGTGGATGTGCCCGTAGGCGAGCGCGGCGGTGCCGGCGGCGTCGAGTGCCCGGCGCGCCAGGTCGTCGGGCGCGTCGGGCAAGACGGTGTCGTGGCTGCTCCAGGGCGTGGCGTGGACCACCGTGAGCGCCGCGCCCCCGTCGCCGGGCACCGTGACGGCGAGCGGGAGGCTGGCCAGGTAGTCCATCTGCGCCGGGGTGAGGCGCTCGGCAACCCAGCGGTCGATCGCGACCTGGGGCGGGCCGTGCCGCTGCGCCTCGGTCGCGCCGGTGGCCGGTCGGGCGCCGCCGGTCGCCACCTCGACGATGAACTCATCGGTGTTGCCGCGCACCGCGCGGTAGCCTCGCTCCCGGATGCGCTCGATGCACTCGGCCGGGCGCGGGCCACCGAAGGCGAAGTCCCCCGCCATGATGACCTCATCGAAGGGTCCGGTGGCGTCGATGTCGGCCAGGACGGCATCGAGGGCGAACAGGTTGCCGTGGGTGTCCGAGATCACCGCGACTCGCATCATGCACCTCCCCCGTCGTCATGCGTCAGGCGCCATGCGTGTTGCGTGGTGCCTGGTGCGTCAGGGAGCCCCTCACCCCCGGCCCCTCTCCCAACGTTGGGAGAGGGGAGAACACGGAGCACGGAATACGCAGTACGCACTACGCACTATGCAACACGCATGACGGATGACGGGTGACGCATGACGTCTGCCGCCTCAGCGCGTCGCGAGCGCGCGGCGGACCGCGGCCGCCCGCGCGGCGGCCTCCAGCGCGTCATCGAGCGGCGGCAGCGCCACCTCCCCGTAGCGTCGCCGGAGCGCCGCGCCGATCAGGAAGTCGGCGATCGCCGGGTTCTTGGGCAGCAGCGCGCCGTGCAGATAGCAGCCGATGGCGTTCCGATAGCGGCAGCCCTCGGTGCCGTCGCTGCCGTTGTTGCCGTGGCCGATGCGGACCCGGCCGAGCGGCCGGGCGGTCGGGCCGAGGTGGGTCCGGCCGCTGTGGTTCTCGAAGCCGACCACCTCGCCGAACTCATCGCTGTCGACCACGACGTTACCGATGAAGCGCTCGTCCCCGGCGATCGTCCAGGCGTCGAACAGGCCGATGCCCGGCAGCTCCGGGCCGTCGTGCGGCCGGTAGAAGGCGCCGAGGAGCTGATAGCCGCCGCAGACCGCCAGCAGCGGGGCGCCGTCCTCGACCTCGGCGCGCAGCACCTCCCCCTTCGGGCCGCGAATGTCCTCCGCCACCGGGATCTGCTCCCGGTCCTGCCCGCCGCCCCAGAAGAAGAGGTCGTAGCGGCCCGGCTCCAGCGGCTCGCCGACCCCGAGCGTCACGACCTCGGCGTCGATGCCCCGCCAGCGGCAGCGCTGGGCGAGCGCGAGCACGTTGCCGCGGTCGCCGTAGATGTTCATCGTGGTGCCGTACAGCCAGCAGATGGTGAGCTTCATGGGCGCGAGCCGTCACCTTCGGTAGTGCGTAATGCGTCATGCGTCATGCGTCAACCGTCATGGGTGATGCGTGGGGCGCACCCCTCACCCCCGGCCCCTCGCCCACCAGGGGAGAGGGGGATTCGCGGAACACGGAAGACGGAGTACGCAGTACGCAGTACGCAATACACAACACGGACCACGCATCACGGAACACGGAACACGCAAGACGTCTGACGCATGACGCCTTCCTCAGTCCTGCCAGAAGGAGTGGACCACGCCGCGGGCGGCCAACACCTCCCGCAGGCGCAGCATGGCGGTGTAGGTCGGCAGGACGAAGCCGGTGCCGTCCGGCGGCAGGTCGTCGACGAAGCTGTCCAGCGCGTCGGGCAGGTCGCCCAGCGGGACCAGCCGCTCCGGCGGCACACCGGCGTACTTCAGGCGCAGCGCCATCTCGTCGCCGCGGATGCCGCCGGTGTAGAGCGGCACCGGCGCGTCCCGTAGCCGCTCGGCGTCGACGTCCCACAGCCAGGAGACGTCGCGGCCGTCGGCGTCCAGATCGTTGATCAGGATCAAGGTCGGGGCCGCGCCGCCCATCTCCAGCATCCGCAGCACCTCGTTGAAGCCGACCGGGTTCTTGATCAGCACGATCACCAGCCGGCGGCCGCGGTAGGTGACCCGCTCGATGCGGCCGAAGGCGGAGCGGAAGGCGGCCAGCCCCTCGGCAACCGCGACGGGGGGCAGGCCGAGCGCCAGCGCCGCCGCCGCGGCGGCGAGCGCGTTGTAGGCGTTGTAGAGCCCCGGCACGCCCACGCGCAGCGCGAGCGGACCGTCGGCGGTCTCCAGCGTCAGCGTGAGCTCCTCCAGCCCGCAGAGCGCCACCTCGCGCGCGGCCGTATCGAGCGGCGGCCGGCGGTAGCCACACCCGGTGCAGACGTAGTCGCCGAGGTGCGAGAGGAAGAGCCGGGCGTAGGTGAGCGGCGCGCCGCAGCGGCGACAGGTGGCCGCGTCGGCGGCGTGCGGGAGCTGGTCGAGTTGATGGCGGCCGTCGCGCAGGCCGAAGGTGCGCCGGGGGGCGGTCAGCCCCTCGGTCAGCGTCGCCAGCGCGGGGTCGTCGGCGTTGACCAGGACGATGGTCGTCGGCGGGAGGGCGCGCAGCGTCTCGCCCCAGCGCGCGGCCACCGTGTCCAGCTCGCCGTAGCGGTCGAGCTGGTCGCGGAACAGGTTGAGCAGCAGGATCAGGCGCGGCCGGGTGCGCCGGACCACCTCGGGGAAGGCGGCCTCGTCGGCCTCGATGACGGCCACGTCGCCGCGCGGCCGGCCGGTGAGGCTCGACTGGGCGGCGAAGGCCGCGGTGATGCCGCGCACCAGGTTGGAGCCGGTGCGGTTGTGGATCACGCGCAGGCCGGCGCACGCGCAGATGCCGGCGAGCATGCGCGCGGTGGTCGTCTTGCCGTTGGTGCCGGCCACCACCACGCAGCCGGCCGCGACCTGCCGCGCCAGCTTGTCGAGGATCGCCGGATCGACGCGGCTCGCCACCACCCCCGGCGCAGCCGTGCCGCCGCCCCGGCCCAGCCGGCGAATGAGGGTCGCGCTTGCCTTCCCGGCCATGACCGCCAGCGCGAGTCGTGGGTCCATGCGCGTCCGTCCTTGCGTGCCGGCGCCCCTACTGCGGGGCGCCCGTCCCGAGGATCACGGTGAGCGAGTGGAGCTGGCGGAAGTCGAGCAACGGGACGACCTCGGCGGTCACCGTGTCGGCCTGGACGTTCCGCTGGACCCGTGCCACCTTCCCGATCACCAGCCCGGCGGGGACGCGCGCGGTCTGCCCGGAGGTGACCACGACGTCCCCCTCAGCCACATCGGCGGCCGGGTCGAGGTAGCGGAGCAGCAACTGTCCCCCGGCCTGCCACCGGCCGTAAACGATGCCGTCGGCCCCGCTCCGCTGCAGGCGCGCGCCGACCTGATACGAGGCGTCGATCGCCAGCGTCACCCGCGCCCGGTCCGGGGCTACCTCGGTGACCTGGCCGACGAAGACGTTCGGGCTCACGACGGCCATGCCGACCTCGAGGCCGTCGTTGCTCCCGCGGTCGATGATGACGTACTGGTGGGTGCCCTCGGGATCCCGGCCGATGACGCTGGCCGGCACGGTCCGCAGCTCGGCATGCGTCGTCTGGAAGCCGAGCTGCTCGCGGAGCTGCGTCACCTCCTGCTCGAGCTGGCGCAGCCGGACGTTCTCGGCCAGCAGTCGATCGCGCTCGGCGGTGACGGCCGCCAGCTGGCGGGCGAGCTCCGACTCGTCCGGGCCGCCGAGGGCGGCCAGGCGGCGGCCGACGCGGTGGAAGCTGTCGCCGAGCGGCCGAACGAGCTGCTCGCCGCCCGCGCGCAGCGGGTTGAGCCGGTTGTGCTGGTCGAGGATGATCAGACCAGTGCTGGTGACGACGAAGATGAGGACCAGGATGGCCGTCTGGCGGAGTGTCAGCGACAACATAGCTGCGTCTCTCGCGGACCGCCCGCCGGTGCCGGCCGGCGTCCCCGCCCCCTCCCTGTTGGTTGGCCATCAGCCTCGCCGCGGCCGCGACCGCGCGGCCTAGCGGGTCGGTCGCCGCAGCTCCTGCCCGCCGGCCAGGGCGCGCTGGTAGAGGTGGAGCGCCTCGGCCACGCGGCCCGTCCCCCGTGCCACGCAGGTGAGCGGATCGTCCGCCCGATAGACGGGCATCCGCAGCTCGGCCTGCAAGCGCTTGTCGAGCCCCATGAGCAGTGCCCCGCCGCCCGCCAGGACGATCCCGCGCTCCATGATGTCCGCGACCAGCTCCGGCGGCGTCTCCTCGACGCAGGTCTTGACCAGGTCGACGATCTGATTGACGGGGCCGGAGATGGCGTCGCGGATCTCGACACTGCTCACCTCGACCGACTTCGGCAGCCCGGTGAGCAGGTCCCGCCCGCGCAGCGTGACGGTACGCTCCTCCTCCAGCGGGTAGGCCGATCCCGCGGCAATCTTGGCGTTCTCGGCCGAGCGCTCGCCGATGACCAGGTTGTGGTCCCGCCGGGCGAACTGGATGATGGCCTCGTCGATCTCGTCCCCGGCGACGCGGATCGAGTAGTTCACCACGATGCCGCCGAGCGAGATGATGGCGACCTCGGTGGTTCCGCCACCGATGTCGACAATCATGCTGCCGACCGCCTCGTTGATCGGCAGCCCGGCGCCGATGGCGGCCGCCATCGGCTCCTCGATGGTGTACGCCTCGCGCGCCCCGGCACTGAGCGCGGCGTCCTTGGCGGCGCGCTTCTCGACCTCGGTGACGCCGCTCGGGATGCCGATGACGACGCGGGGGTGCGGGGCCATGAAGCGCTGCACGTGGACCTTGCGGATGAAGTAGTGCAGCATCATCTCGACCGTGTCGAAGTCGGCGATGACCCCGTCCTTGAGGGGGCGCACAGCGACGATGGTCTCCGGCGTCTTGCCGACCATCGCCTTCGCCTCGACCCCAACGGCGAGGGCACGCTTGGTCTTGGTGTCGACGGCCACGACCGACGGCTCGGAGATGACGATGCCCTTCCCCCGCACGTAGACGAGGGTGTTGGCCGTCCCCAGGTCGATCCCCAGATCACGGCTGAACAGGCCGAACAGCGCGCTGAGCGGTCGGATCATGCCGGCTGGGACCTCCTACCACGAGTCATCGCCTGTCGCCCCCGGCGGGAGCGGCGGCACCCCGTCGCACCCGGCACCGCTGCGCCTCGTACCGTCCGCGATCCGTGCCAGTACCGAGGGCCGTCGGATTATACCATACGCCCCCACGGCTCCCGCCGGCAGCGACGCTAGTCGAGATACCATGCGGGATCCTGATAGACACCATTGCGCACAATAATAAAGTGCACGTGGGGTCCGGTCGAGTTGCCGGTACTGCCCATCGGGCCGATGTACTCACCCTGAGCCACGCGCTGCCCGGGCGACACCGCGGGCGGCTCGGCCAGGTGCCCGTACCAGGTCACCAAGCCGTTGCCGTGGTCGATGCTGACCGCGTAGCCCAGCCCGTAGCTGTTCCAGCCCGCGAACGTCACCACGCCGCCGTCGGCCGCGTAGACCGGCGTGTACATCCCGTTGGCGATATCCCAGCCGTTGTGGCCGCCGTGGAAGTACTGGGTGATGACGCCGCTGGTCGGCCAGATGAACGACCCACTGGCGCGCGGTGGCGGTGGTGGTGGCGGCGGGGGTGGTTCGGGCGCTGGCGGCGGCGCGGCTGGCACCTCGGCGGCCGCGACCTGCGGCGGCGCCGCTTCCGGCTCGGGCTCCGGCGCCGGGGCGGGCGGCGGCGGTGGCGCCGGCGGCTGCCCACCGGGGACCATGACGTAGCGCCCGACCACGAGCGTGCCCCCGGCACCCAGCCCGTTGCCGGGGTGGTCGCGGATGACGGCGGGGTCGACGCCGTAGGTCGCCGCCAGCGACTCAACGGTGTCGCCCGGTTGGGCCTTGACCATCACCCCGTCGGCCGGCAGGATCGCGAGCGCCTGCCCGGAAACGATGAGATTGGAGTCACCGAGATCGTTGGCCCAGACGATGGTCGAGGGGTGCAGGCCGAAGCGCTGGGCGATGCTGGAGAGGGTGTCGCCCGGCCGCACGACGTACGTCACCACCTCGTCGCGGGTCGGGCGCTTCCCGCCGGGCACGAAGATCAGGTGGTAGGGCACCAGGTCGGTCGACTGCCGCACCCCATTCGGCTCGTAGGAGGTGATGGCCTCGACGGCGACGCCGTAGCGCGCGGCGATGCTCTCGAGCGTGTCGCCGTCGTGGACGACGTGCAGCATGCCGTCCGCGGGCGGCACGCGCAGCAGCGTGCCGGCCGGGAGCGGCTTGGCCGGGTCGATCAACTGATTGGCGGCCAGCAGCGTCTCGACCGAGCGACCGGTCAGCCACGCCACGTCGGCGACCGTCTCCCCCTCGGCGGTCACATGGTGCGCGATGGCGAGCTGCTGCGGCGTCACCGCCAGCGCCGCGCGGCTGATGTAGCCGCTCAGCCCCATCCCGCCGGTGGCCGAGACGGAGGCGACGCGCGGCTGGCCGGTGAGCGGGTCAACCGCGACGCGCAGGATCTGGTCGGTGCCGCCCAACCGGGTCGCGGCCGGAGCGCGGTCCCAGAAGCCGCCGCCGGCGACCACCGCGACCGTGGTCAGCAGCACCGCCACGTGCGCGAGCCGGGCCCCGAGCCGGGTGCGGCGCGGCGCGGGCGGGGCCGCGGGCGGCGCCGGGGGCTCGACGAGGGTGGCCACGACCGGTGGCTCGACGGGGCGCGGCGCCGGCTGCGTGGGCGGCGCGGCCGGGGCTGCCGCCGTGGGCGGCGCGCCCCGCGCCGTCGGACCCGGGTCCAGATCTGGCCGCCAGCCGAAGCGCGGCCCGTCGGGCTCATCAACCCGCGGCGCATCGCCGCGCGGCAGGCCGCCCGGCTGGGCGCTCCCGCGTTCCCGCACCCTTCCCGGCACCTCCCCCCGAGGCCGATCGCGCTCGCCCCGCGCCGCTCCGTCCCCCGAGCTGGCGCATCCCCAGTGTACGAACGCGATATCGTCCGGCGGAGGATAGCATCCACCCCCCAGCCCGTCAAACCGGCCCGCCCGTGGGGTAGAGTCTCAGGCGTGGCGCATGCGCCGCGGCCGCGCCCACGCGGGCGCGCCGCGATCATTGGGGAGGAAGGAAACGGTGGTGACCGGGCACGCAGTCATCCATGATGTCGCGGTCTTCGATGGGGAGCGGCTGCTGGAGGGCCGCCACACGGTGACGATCCAGGACGGGCGCATCGCCGCGGTCGTGTCCAGCACGGCGCTGCCGCCGGAGATGCTGGCGGCGGCACGGCGCGCGGGGCGCCTGATCGAGGGCACCGGGCGCACGCTGCTGCCCGGGCTGATCGACCTGCACGTCCACCTCACCTGGAGCGCCGGGACTGACCCGGTGGCCACGCTGGCGCTGGAGTCGCCTGAGCAGACCCTGCTCCGCGCCGTCGGGCACGGCCTGGCCCAGCGCGACGCGGGGATCACCACGGTGCGCGACCTCGGCTCGCCCCATGACCTGGCGATCCACCTCGGACAGGCGATCGCGGCCGGCTGGGTGCCCGGTCCGCGCGTGATCGCCTCGGGCCGCACCCTGATCATGACCGGCGGCCACGACCCGTTCTGGGGACTGATGGTCGACGGCCGGGACGCGGCGCTGAAGGGGGTGCGCACCCAGCTCTTCGCGGGCGCGCAGGTCATCAAGGTGTCGGCCACCGGCGGCGTCTACGGCCGGGCGGCGGGCGAGGCGGTCGACGACGTGGAGCTGCTGCCGGAGGAACTGGCGGTCATCGTGGAGCAGGCCCACCGGCGCGGGGTGAAGGTGGCGGCGCACGCCATCGGCGCCGAGGGCATCACCAACTGCCTCGACGCCGGGGTCGACACGATCGAGCACGGCCACTTCCTGACCGCCGCGCACGCCAAGCGGATGGCCGAGGCGGGCACGGTCCTGGTGCCGACCCTCTTCGTCTACCAGCAGGTGGCGAACGCGCCGGGGGTCCCGGCGTACGCCAGCGCCAAAGCCCAGGCCATCGTCGCGCGGCACCGCGAGGCGGTCGCCATCGCCCGCGCGGCCGGGGTACGGATCGGTGCCGGCTCCGACGCCGGGTCGCCGGGGACGCCGCACCCGTCGCTGATCGAGGAGATCGCATGCCTCGCGGCGGCCGGGCTGCCCACGACCGAGGCACTGGCCGCGGCGACGGCGGTCGCGGCCGAGGCGCTGGGCATGGCCGAGGAGATCGGCCGGATCCGGCCGGGGCTGCGCGCCGACCTGATCCTGGTCGATGGGGACCCCACGGCGGACCTGGCGGCGCTGCGGCGCGTGACCCACGTGCTGCAGGGGGGTGTGCTGGTGACGACGCGCGGCTAGATACGCGCCGACGGCCCTTCGGCGACCCTCGGGTCGCCGGCGCACGTCACCCGGTCGGGGCGGGGCGCCTCCTCCCGCGCCCCACGCGGACGGCTCCATGCCACCGGGGTAGGGGCGGGCCTTGTGCCCTCCCGCGGTCGATTCGAGCGTCTTCGGGCGGGGACAAGCCCCGCCCCTACCGGTTGCTGGTGCCGTCGAGGGCGGCTCGGGAGGCTCCCTCCGGCACGAGGCCCGCCCCGAGCGGTGGCACGGCGGGGCGGGGCGTCTGGTGGGAGGAGGTTCGGCGCGCGATGAGGACACGGGCCGGGAGGCCGGCGCTCCACGCCGCGGGGATGCCCGCGCACGCGGGCGGCGTTCCCGCTATACTCAGGGGGCGTCGTCTACCCGTGCCGAACACACGAGAGCACGCCCCATCGGCGCCCCGCGGCACCCGGCGACGAGCCGCACGGGGAGCGGGCGCCGACCTGACCTGCGCGTGGCCAGGATCACACGCCGGAGAGGAGCTGGATGATTCAGGAGTTCCACGCGATCGTCAACCCCGCCTCCGGCAATGGGCGGGCCAAGCGGCTCTGGCTCCCCGTCGCCGCGCGGCTGCGGGCGCAGGGGATCACCGTCTGGGAGCACCAGACCAGCGGGCGCGGCGACGCCACCCGGCTGGCGCGGGAACTGGTCGAGGCGGGGGCGCGCGAGTTCCTGGTGGCCGGCGGCGACGGGACGACCAACGAGGTCGTCAACGGCCTCTTCGCCAACGGTCGGCCGCTGGCTCCCGACGCCATCCTCTCGATCATCCCCTGCGGCACCGGGCGCGACTTCTCGCGCTCGCTCGGCATCCGGAACGTCGACCACGCCGTATCGCTCTTGAGCGCGGGCAAGGTCTGCGCCGTCGACGTCGGCCGGATCGCCTACCGGGACCACGGTGCGCCGTGCGAGCGCTACTTCGTCAACGTGGCCGACGTCGGGCTGGGGGCGGAGACGGCGGCGCTGCTCAACCGCTCCTCCAAGGCCCTCGGTGGCTTCCTGGCCTATTTGCTCGGCGCGACGCGGACGATCCTGACCTTCCGCGGGCGGGTGGCGCGGGTCGTGGTCGACGGGGAGACGGTGTTCCACGGCCCGATCGGCATGGTGGTGTTGGCCAACGGGCGCTACCACGCCGGTGGGATGGACATGGCGCCGATGGCCTCGCTGACCGACGGGCTGCTGGAGATCCTGGTGCTGCGGGAGGTGCCGCGGCGCACGCTGCTCGGCTCGCTCCTGCCGCGGGTCTATCTCGGGCGGCACGTCGGCCACGCCGCGGTGCTCCACCGGACCGGACGCGAGGTCGAGATCAAGGCCGAGGACGGCTTGCCGTTCGAGACCGACGGCGAGCAGCCCGGCACCACCGACCTCCGGGCGGACGTACTGCACCGCGCGCTCCTGGTCCGGACCGCGGCACCGCTCTGCGCGCCGGCCGTTAGACGGGTGCCACGTTGACCGGAGACGTACTATTTGGAAGAATGCCAAGAGGCGCCGAGGCGCTGGGACGCCAGTGGTGGCGGCCCCGGTCCCGAAGTCGAGTGCAGGAAGTTGGTGACGATACCATGACAGTCGAAGCGGGGCGCGCGATTCTGGACGCCAACGATGCGACCGCGCGGGACTTCACGCTGATCGGCGACCTGCGCACCGACACCCAGCGCTGGTTCGCCGAGGGGCTGAAGCAGGAGCTGATCCGGCAGGGGCACACGTTCCGTGAGCAGCCCGTCCCCGACATCCAACTCGTGCTCAACTTCGTCGATCCGGCCGCTCCCCAGCCCTACCGGCGCAAGGCGCAGGCGACCTTCGTGACCGCGATCGTCGAGCTCGACGCCTACCCGGAGGACTTCATTCGCACCGGCTACCCGTACCTGGTGCGGGCGCTGGCCAACCTCGGCATCCTCCTCGTGCAGGGTGAGCAGGGCCTCGAGGCCCACTTCCTGACGATGGAGCAGGGCCACTACGTCATCACCTACACCGGCGAGCAGGAGCGCGACTTCTTCGAGCGGATCTACGCGCGCATCCAGCCGCTCGCCTCGTCGCAGCTCGTCATCAACAACGTCTTCAAGCCGGATCTCGAAGAGGAGCTGTGGCAGGGCGATGAGATCACCGAACAGCTCAAGCGCGCCGGGCAGAAGCTGGATGCGATGAA
Organism: Sphaerobacter sp.; assembly: GCA_029961075.1. Classification (GTDB taxonomy): domain Bacteria; phylum Chloroflexota; class Chloroflexia; order Thermomicrobiales; family Thermomicrobiaceae; genus Sphaerobacter. The sequence goes on along the minus strand of JASBVL010000045.1, from coordinate 20,148 downwards.
CCTCCTGCCGGCGCCCTTCCCGATCCACGAGATCCTGGGGCCGCGTGAGCTGCGCCACGTGCAGCGGCTCTACGGCATCGGCGGGCTGAGCTACGGCAACCTCAGCGCGCGGAAGGACGCGTCGCGCTTCTGGATGAGCGCCAGCGGGGTCAACAAGGCCAAGCTGGAGGTGATCGGGCGCGACATCCTGATGGTGTCCGGCTTCGACCCGGTGGCCCCGGCGATCATCCTCAGCGTGCCGCCGAACGTGCAGCCGCGGCGCGTGTCGGTCGACGCCATCGAGCACTGGATCATCTACCGGGAGCATCCCGGCATCGGCGCCATCGTCCACGTCCACGCCTGGATGGACGGCGTCCGCTCGACGGAGATCAACTACCCCTGCGGCACGCTCCAGCTTGCCACCGCCGTGGCCGACCTGCTCCGCGAGGAACCGGACCCGACCCGCGCCGTCATCGGGCTGAAGAACCACGGGGTGACCATCACCGGGCACAGCCTGGACGAGATCTTCGAGCGCATCGAGGGCAAGATCATCCCGCAGGTGCCGATGTCGTAGGCATTGCTGCCCTCACCCCCGGCCCCTCTCCCAATCCTGGGAGAGGGGAGAGGATTCACCCGACCGCGTTTCCCCCTCTCCCACGTACCCGCCCTGCGGGCAGCCGAAGGGTTGAGAGAGGGGGACTGGGGGTCAGGGCTGCCGCATCAATCGAACGCGAACGCGGCCTTGATGACACCGCTGCGGCCCTTGCGGGTGACGGTGTCGAGGGCCGTGCGGTAGTCCTCGAGCCGGAAGCGGTGGGTGACCAGCGGGGCCAGGTCAAGCTTCCCCTGCGCCATGAGCCGCACCGTCAGCGCCATGGTCGAGATCCGCTCGCCTTCGACCTCCTCGATGGCGTAGCAGTAGGTGCCGCGGACGGTGAGCTCTTTCATCCAGATCGTCGACCAGTCGACGCCGCGCGGGATGGCCGCTAGCCCGACCAGCACCAACCGGCCGCCGGGCGCGGTCAGGCGCAGCCCGTCGTCGAGCGTCTCGTCCGAGCCGACGCAGTCGAAGACGAGGTCGGCACCGCCGCGGACGACGTGCTTGCCGATGAGGGGCTTGTGCACGTCGCCGCCGGTCTCCCGCGCCACCGCGCGGAAGAGGTCCGGGCCGCGCGTCTCGCGCAGCACGAGGTCCGCCCCGTAGCGGGCCGCCATCTCCCGCTGGAGGGGATGCCGCGCCGCGACGATGACCCGGGCGCGCGAGCCGATGGCGCGGATGGCGGCCACGGTGCAGAGCCCGAGCACCCCGGCGCCGAGGATCAGCACCGTCTGGTCGTCCTGCGGGCGGTTGCGCAGCACGGCGTGCAGCGCCCCGGCGAAGGGCTCGGCCATGAGGGCGTTCTCGTCGGAGACGTGATCGGGCACGGGGACGAGCTGCGACTGGTGGGCGACGAAGCTCGGGCTCCAGCTCCCGCCCGTGTCCCGGCAGAAGCCGGTGAGCATGCCCGGCGCGATGGTCCCCTCCCGGAAGCGGAGGCAGAGGTTGCGGTCGCCGCGCGCGCAGGCGGGGCACAGCTCGCGGAAGCCGCGCACGGTGCAGCCGAGCACCGGGTCAACCACCACGCGCTGGCCGACGGCAAACCCCTCGACGGCCTCCCCGAGCTCGGCGATCGTGCCGACGTTCTCGTGGCCGACCGTGAAGGGGAAGGAGACGAACGGGGTCGTGGCGGTGCTGGTATGGAGCAGGATCAGGCCGAGATCGCTGCCGCAGATGCCGCCGTAGCGGGTCTTGATCCGCACCCACTCCGGCGTGGGCAGCCGCGGCGGGGGGACGTCGCGGAGCTGGAGACAGGCCAGGTCGCTCCAGAACACCGGGCGGTAGCCGCCCCCCACCACCTTCGTCAGCACGTAGCGGGGGATGCTGTCGCTGAACTGCAGCGCCTGCACGGCACACTCCTCCTCGCGGGCAGCCCGCGCGCCCGCCGTTGGCGCGAGTGTACGAGCTGGCGCGCCCGCTGTCTACGGCGCGCGGGGGCGCGGTGATGGTGCGACGGAGGACCCGCGCGGCCAGGCCGCCGCGGCTGAGGTCCGGCGGGCGATGGGTCTGGAACTGGATCTGCTATGCTGGACGGAGCCGGGCGCTGCGGCCCGACGCCGCCGCGCTCCCTCGTCGGTCCAGACAGGAGACACCATGGCCAACCGACTCCAACACGAGACCAGCCCTTACCTGCTGCAGCACGCCCATAACCCGGTCGACTGGTACCCGTGGGGGGAAGAGGCGCTGGCGGCGGCTCGCGCGCAGGATAAGCCGATCCTCCTCAGCATCGGCTACTCCACCTGTCACTGGTGCCACGTGATGGAGCGCGAGTCGTTCGAGGATCCCGCCATCGCCAACCTGATGAACCAGCACTTCATCAACATCAAGGTCGACCGGGAGGAGCGCCCCGACCTGGACGCCATCTACATGGCGGCGGTGCAGATGATGACCGGCCAGGGCGGGTGGCCGCTGACGGTGTTCCTCACGCCCGACGGGAGGCCGTTCTACGGCGGCACCTACTTCCCGCCGGAGGATCGCCACCGGCTGCCGGGCTTCCCACGCGTGCTGCTGGCCGCGGCCGAGGCCTACCGGAACCGCCGGGCGGACGTCGAGCTATCCGCCGACCAGATCCGGGCCCAGCTCGCCGAGCACTTCCGCTGGTCGCTCCCGGAGGCGGAGATCACCCCGGCGCTGCTGGACGAGGCGGCCAGCGGGCTGGCGCGCCAGTTTGACCAGACCAACGGCGGCTTCGGCAGCGCGCCGAAGTTCCCGCCGGCCATGGCGCTGGAGTTCCTGCTGCGCTACCACCTGCGCTCCGGCTCCGCCACCGCCCGGCGCATGGTCGAGCTGACGCTGGAGAAGATGGCGCGCGGGGGGATCCACGACCAGATCGGCGGCGGCTTCCACCGCTACGCCGTCGATGAGGTCTGGCTGGTGCCGCACTTCGAGAAGATGCTCTACGACAACGCCCTGCTGGCGCGCCTCTACGTGCTCGCCTACCAGGTCACCGGCCACGCCTTCTACGCCGCGATCGCGCTGGATACGTTCAACTACGTGCTTCGGGAGATGACCTCGCGCGAGGGCGGCTTCTACGCCGCGCAGGACGCCGACAGCGAAGGCGAAGAGGGCCGCTTCTACGTCTGGACGCCCGAGGAGCTGGAGGCCGTCCTCGGCCCCGAGACGGCGGCGGTCGTGGCCCGCTACTACGGCGTGCGGCCCGGCGGCAACTTCGAGGGCAAGAGCATCCTCCACGCCCTGGAGGACCCGGTCCGCGTGGCGGCGGTGTTCGACCTCGACGTGGAGGAACTCGCCGCGCTCATCGGCCGTGCCCGGGAGACGCTCTACGCGGCGCGCGCCCAGCGCGTCTGGCCCCACCGGGACGAGAAGATCCTGACCGCCTGGAACGGGCTGATGCTCCGCGCGCTGGCCCAGGGTGCCGTCGTCCTCGACCGGGACGACCTCCGCGAGGCCGCGGTGCGCAACGCGACGTTCCTGCGCACGCACCTCTACCGCGACGGCCGGCTCCTCCACACCTACAAGGACGGCGTGGCGAAGATCCCCGGCTATCTGGAGGACTACGCGGCGCTCATCGCCGGGCTGCTCGCGCTCTACGAAGCGACCTTCGATGCCGCGTGGATCGCCTGGGCACGCGAGCTGGCGGACCGGGCGCTCTCCGACTTCTGGGACAGCGAGCGTGGCGCCTTCTTCGACACCCCGGCGGACGCCGCGCCGCTGGTGGCCCGCCCCATGGACGCGTTCGACTCGGCCACACCGAGCGGCAACGCGCTGCTGGCCGAGTCGCTGCTGCGCCTAGCGCTGCTGCTCGGGGAGGACACGTATCGCCAGCGGGCCATGGCCGTGCTGGCCCGCTTCGCGCCGCTCGCGGCGAAGGCCCCCACCGGCTTCGGGCAGCTCCTCTGCGCCGCCGACCTGGCGCTGGCCGCGACGCGCGAGGTCGCGCTGGTGGGGGACCCGCAGGCACCCGGGATGGACGCGCTGCTGGATATCGCGCGCCGGCCGTACCTGCCGCATCAGGTGGTGGCGCTGCGCCATCCCGACCGGCCGGACGAGGAGGAGATCATCCCGCTCCTCCGCGGTCGGACGGCGATCGACGGGCGGCCGACCGCCTACGTCTGCGAGGGCTTCGCCTGCCGCCAGCCGGCGACCACGGCGGCGGAGCTGGCGGAGCAGTTGGGCGTGGTGAGGTGAAACGGCATACGCCATACGTGATGCGTACTGCGTGATGCGTATTGCGTATTCCGTAGTGCGTGTTCCGTCCCCTCACCCCCAGCCCCTCTCCCAACGTTGGGAGAGGGGAGCACTGCCCATCACCCCCAGTCCCTCCCCCACACGGGGGACAGGGGAGAAGGACGGAACACGGAACACGCACTACGCAGTACGCAGTACGCAATCGCGGATCGCCGCAACACGAAACACGCATGACGCATCAGGCATCACGCTTGACGCCCCCGTAACACGAGGAAGCGGCCGCCGCCAACGGCCGCTTCCTCGTTGAGGAGGAGAGGAATGTGAGGGGATGTGCCTGCGAAGGCCGGCCGGCGGAGACATGTCGCAGGGGGGAGGCCGCCGGTCCGGCAGTGGCCAGCCGCGTGCCGGGCGCCGGGCGCCCGCCATGCGTCGACCGCCGAATCACTGAGCACAATGCGTGCCACGCTCGGGCGCTTGGCAGGCATCCCGGGCAGTGCTATCGTGCCGCCATCGGATAGCAGGCACGGGCGCACGGGTGGGCTCCAGTCCACACCGGCCAGCGGACGGGAGAGAGACGTGATGGCGGACCGGGAGGAACTGCGCCGGCGGGTCATCGAAGCGATTGACCAGCATCGGGACCAGATCATCGAAGTCGCCGAGACCATCCGGCAGAACCCGGAGATCGGCTATCAGGAGTTCATGGCCTCGAGCCTGCTCGCGTCGCGCATCCGGGAGTTCGGCTACGAGGTCGAGAAGCCGGCCGGCGGCCTGGAGACGGCCTTCGTCGCGGCCCGGCACGGCCGGCGGGACGGCCCCGTCATCGCCGTGCTGGCGGAGTACGACGCGCTCCCCGGCATCGGTCACGGCTGCGGCCACAATCTCATCGCGGCCTCGGGGCTGGCGGCCGCGATCGGGCTGGGCGCCGTCATGGACGAACTGCCAGGCATCTTCGAGGTGATCGGCACCCCGGCCGAGGAGGGCGGCGCCGGGAAGATCCGCCTAGCCGAGGCCGGCATCTTCGACGACGTCGACGCCTCCCTCATGGTCCACCACGCCGGGGACCGCACCGACGCGCCGGTCCAGTGGCCGGAGGGCACCTGCCTGGCCGTCGCCCACCTCGACTTCGAGTACTTCGGCAAGCCGGCCCACGCCGCGGCCGACCCCTACAACGGCGCCAACGCGCTCAACGGGGTGATCAAGCTCTTCACCGGCATCGATGCACTGCGCCAGCACATCCACATGGAGTCGCGCATCCACGGGATCATCACCCACGGCGGCGACGCGGCCAACGTCGTCCCGAAGTACGCCGCGGCCAAGTTCTTCGTCCGCGCCGCCTCGCGCGCCTACCTGGAGGAGCTGCTCGACAAGGTGAAGAAGGTCGCCGAGGGCGCCGCGCTGATGACCGGCACCGAGGTGAAGATCACCGAGCACGAGGTCTGCTACGACATGCGCCCCAGTTACGTCATCGGCGCCCGCTACCGGGAGAACATGCAGGCGGTGGGGCTGGAGCTCAGCCCGCGCGATCCTGGCCGCGGCATGTACTCCACCGACTTCGGCAACATCAGCTACCTGATGCCGGCCGTCACCGGCAGCTTCGCCATCAGCCACGAGCCGATCCCGGGCCACTCCCAGCAGGTCGTCGACGCCGCCGGCTCCGCGTTCGGGCTGGAGCAGATGATCAAGGTCTCCAAGGCGATGGCCTTGACCGCGCTCGACCTCTTCCTCGAGCCCGACCTCCTGGCGCGAGCCAAGGAGGAGCACCAGAACTGGGACCAACTGGTCGCGCGGTAGGCGGTTCGCGGCACCATCTGGCCGGCGGCCCGGTGCGCGGGGCAGGTCGCACGATGCGCCGCCCGCGCACCGACGTCTCCGCGCGGGCGCCCGCGGGCGCGGCGCCTCGGTGCCGGGTGGTGCGCGCGGCATGCTGCGGGATAGGATCGTTTCCAGACCGCAGGCGCCTGCCGCATCTGGCACGCACCCGGGGCGTCCCGGTCGGACGGATGACGAGGAACGGGACGGGATGGCAGACTTCTTCATCGGCCGCCAGCCGATCTACGACCGCGACCTCCAGGTGTTCGGGTATGAGCTCCTCTTCCGCACCGCCGACAGTTCGCGGGCACAGATCGTCGATGCGGACCGAGCCACCTCGGACGTCGTGCTCGACGCCCTGGTCGAGCTCGGGCTGGACCGGCTGGTGGGCAACCGCCGCGCATTCATCAACCTGACGCGGAACTTCATCCTCCGCGGCTACTACGCCGCCCTGCCGGCCCACCGGGTCGTGCTGGAGGTGCTGGAGAGCGAGCCAGTGGACAGGTCGCTCGTGGACGCCGTCCGGGAGTTGGCAGCCGCGGGCTATACCGTGGCGCTCGACGACTTCGACTACCGTGACGACCTCCGCCCGCTGGTCGACGCCGCCACGATCGTCAAGCTCGACATCGCCGCGCTCGGGCGCGCCGGGATCGAGGCGAACCTGCGCCGGCTCCGCGGCCACGACCTGCGCCTGTTGGCGGAGAAGGTCGAGACGCCGGAGGACTTCGCGCTCTGCCGCGACCTGGGCTTCGACTACTTCCAGGGCTACTTCCTGTGCCGGCCGGATCTGGTGCGCGGCCGGCGCATGCCGACGAACCGCTTCGCGATCCTGCCCCTGCTGGCCAAGCTCCAGAGCCCCGAGACCGACTTCTCGGAGCTGGAGGCGCTGATCACCCATGACGTCTCCCTCAGCTACAAGCTGCTGAGCCTGATCAACTCCGCCTTCTACGGGCGACCGAAGCGGGTGGAATCGGTGCGGCAGGCGCTGATCCTGCTCGGCACGCAACTCGTCTCGACCTGGGTCAGCGTGATCGCGATGGCGAGCATCGAGGACAAGCCGGCCGAGCTGATGACCACCGCCATGGTGCGCGGCCGCATGTGCGAGATGCTGGCGCGCGCGCAGCGCGTCCCGAACAAGGACATGTACTTCACCGCTGGGCTGTTCTCGGTGCTCGACGCCCTGCTCGACACGCCGATGGCGGAGATCCTGGAGCGCCTCCCGCTTGCCGAGGAAGTCAGCCAGGCGTTGCTGGAGGGGACCGGGCCGCTGGGCGCCACGCTACGCGTCGTGCTGGCCTACGAGCGGGCCGAGTGGGACGCGGTCACCCTGCCGGGCGTTGAGCCGTACGTCATCGCGGCCGCCTACCTCGATGCCATCGCCTGGGCGCACGAGCTGCGCTCCGCCCTCGCCGACTGAGCCGGGGCGCAGCCCACGATCCGCCTCCGGCGCCACCGCCCGCGCCGGCCGGTGGGGCCGCGACCGCGCGCACGCCTGTCGCGCGGCCGCGGGATGCGCTATTCTATGCGCATGTGACGTTAACCCCGATCGGGGTGGGGACCAGCGAGCATCAGGAGCACGACCATCGAACAGTTGATCCTCGCCTATGGCGTCTTCATCGTCGCGATCATCGTCTTCCTGGGTGAGCTTGGGATGCCGACCGGCATCCCCATCGAGGTCGGGCTGCTCCTGACGGGGGCGCTCGCGGTCCAGAGCGTCCCGGAGTTGGCGTTCGCCATCCTGCTGGTCACCGCCGCCGACGTCGCCGGGGGCGGGACGCTCTACCTCGTGTCCCGCACGGGCGGCGTACGCCTGCTCGACCGCGTCCTGCGGCGCTTCGGCCGGCGCAGCGAGGAGATCATCGCCCGCTGGCAGCAGCGGCTGGGTGGGCGCGACGTGGCGGTCGTCGCCGTCGGTCGCTCGCTCCCGCTCGTGCGCATGTACGTCTCCATCGGCTCCGGGCTGCTCCGCCTGCGCCCGCGCGACTTCCTCCTCGGCGCTGTCCCGGGCGCGCTGCTCTGGAGCGGCGTCCCGATCCTGCTCGGCTACCTCTTCCGCACCAACGTGAACCAACTGGCGGCCGAGTATGCGCGGATCTCGGCGTGGGGTTTCGCCGTGATGCCCGCCTTCAGCCTGGTCGTGGCGGTGGGCTGGTGGATCAAGCGCGGCCACAGCGGCTGGGTGCGCCTCCAGCGCGGGCGGATGGTCGTGAGCCTGGTCATCGCGGGCGCGGCGACCGCCTTCCTGGTGCGGATCATCGCGCTGCACGGCGCCGCGCTAGGCGCGGGCATGGCCGCGATCGGCCGGCCGCTGCTGACGCCGTGGGCCCTGCTGCTCGCGGGCTTCGCGGCCGCCCTCCTCAATGCCGCGCTGGGTGACCTCCGGGGGGCCCTGCGCCAGCGGAAGGCCCAGCCCCCGGTGGTGCATCTGGCGGTGGTGGAGCTGGCGGCGACCGTGGTCTGGGCCTCGCTGGTGCTCGCCGTCGGCGTCCTGATGCTCAGCATCCACCTTCACTACCCGGTCCTCTGAGCCGGCGCGGGGCGGCGCGGAATACCCCGGAGCGCCAGGCCGTTGCCAGTCACAGGAGCCGGCCCACCGGCCGCGCGGACGCCATCCACGGCCGGTGCGGTCGCGCGCATCAGCAGCAGCGTGAAAGGGGGAGGACCAGCATGCCAGTACCGAGAGAGCGGTTCGCCCAGGGCCTGACCGCCGACGCCTTCCGGGCGGCGATGACGAAGAATCAGGAGCGCTACGACGCCAACCTGGCTGCCGCGGCGGCGGTCATCACCGAGGAAGATCGCCGACTGTTCGGCGCGCAGCCGCTCTCGATCGTGGCGATCGCCGAGGACTGGTGCACCGACGTCATCCACTTCCTGCCGGTGGTCGTCAGCCTCGCCCAGCAGGTCCCGTCGATCGAGCTGCGCATCTTCCTGCGCGACCAGAACCTGGACCTGATGGATCAGTACCTCAACCAGGGCAAGTACCGCTCGATCCCGGTCTTCGTGATCTATGACGCCGAGTGGAACGAGCTGGGGCACATCATCGAGCGGCCGGCGGCGATGACCGCGGCGATGGCCCAGGAATCGCGCCGCTTCGCCGCGGCGCACCCCGAGCTGCCGGGGATCAACCGCACCTACGAGCAGATGCCGGAGGAGACGCGCGCAGCGGTGTACGAGAACAGCCGCCGGTGGCGCTGGGAGACGATGGACCGGTGGAACCGGGTGTTCCTCGACGAGCTGCGGGCCATCGTCGCCGGCCGGGGCGCGCAGAGCGCGGCAGCGGGGGTGTAGCGCTCCCCCGGCCCGTGCTCCCGCCGCGGCGGGAGCACGGGCACCGCAACGTTTGGGTGTGGCGACGGGAGGGGACACGATGTCGATCGGCGCGATCCCGCGCTTTCCGCTGGCGACGCTGCCCACGCCGCTGCAGGAGGCCGTCCGGCTGCGCCAGGCCCTGGGCGGGCCCGGGCGCTGCCCGCGGATCCTCCTCAAGCGCGACGACCTGACGGGGCTCGCGCTCGGGGGCAACAAGGCGCGCAAGCTCGAGTATCTGGTGGCGGACGCGCTGCGCCAGGGCGCCACCGCCCTGATCACCACCGGGGCGGTGCAGTCCAACCACGCGCGCATGACCGCCGCGGCCGCGCGCCTGGCCGGCCTGCGCGCCAGCCTGGTGCTGACCAGCGCGGACCCGAACCCGCCGGCCCAGGGCAATCTCCTGCTAGACCACCTGCTCGGGGCTGAGGTCCACATCGTCCCCGCCCCGGCCGACAAGGCGCTGGCCGTCGGCGACGCGGTCGAGGAGACCATCGCGCGGGTCGCCGCGGAGCTGCGCGCGCGGGGCGAGCGGCCGTATGTGATCCCGGTCGGCGGCTCCAGCGCCGTCGGCGCGCTCGGGTACGTCGCCGGCACCCTGGAGCTGGTGGGGCAGCTCGCCGCCGCCGGGGAGGCACCGACGCGGCTCTACTACGCCAGCGGCTCGCGGGGGACGCAGGCCGGGCTGGTGCTCGGCGCCAAGCTCTACAGCGCGCCCTACCAGGTGTACGGCATCGCCGTCAGCGGCGGTGGGCCGGACAAGGACGCCCATGCCTGCGCCATCGCCAACGAGGCAGCCGCCTTGCTGCGGGTCGAGACGCGCGTCACCCCCGCGGACCTGGTCACGGACGAGGGGTACATCGGCGAGGGCTACGGGATCCCGACCGAGGCGTGCCTGGAGGCGATTCGGCTGCTGGCCCGCGAGGAGGCGATCTTCCTGGACCCCTCCTACACCGGGAAGGCGATGGCCGGGCTGATCGATCACGTGCGGCGCGGCGTCATCCGGCCGGACGAGACGGTCATCTTCCTCCACACGGGCGGCGTCCCGGCGAATTTCGCCCACGGCGAGCGGCTGCTGGCGTGAGGTGGTGAGCGTCATACGTCAGGCGTGTTGCGTAGTGCGTAGTGCGTATTCCGTGATGCGTGTTCCGTCCCCCCCACCCCCGGCCCCTCTCCCACACGGGGGAGAGAGGCGTAGACCGACTCGCCCCCGCCCCACTCCCCACAAAGGGGAGCGGGGAGAAGGACGGGATACGGAGTACGCAGTACGCAACACGCACCACGGAACACGCATCACGCATCACGTGTGACGTATGACGCAGGACGCTAGATCGGTGGCGGCAGGTAGAGCTGCGCGATGCGCCGATCGATCGCGTCGCGGTGCTGCCAGTAATAGTAGATCGCGGCCAGCACCGACTCCGGGGAGACCTCGTAGTCCTCGGCCAGATCCTCGAGACTGTCTTCCCACGGGTCCATGCCCGCCACCAGGCACCAGACCGCCAGGCCCGAGTCGCGCAGCCGGGCGTACTCGGGCCCGCCGCGCACCGTGTCCGAGTCGATGTGCCGCGCGATCAGTGCCCGCATCGCTGCGGCATCGATCGAGCGGGCGCTGTCCCCCATCAGCTCCTCGTAGTTGAGCGGCACGACGTTGCCCTCCCGCCCCGCGATATCCGCGCGGCACCCGCCGCCCGATCAGGGGGCCAAGCTTACGTCAATCGGCGCAGGGTGTCGACCGCGCCGACCGCCCCCCAGGATACGGCCAGCGGGCCCCGACGGGAAGACGCTGGTTCGCGGCAGGGGGCCGCGGGTACCAATCCGCGGGCGCCGGGGGTGTCGGGGCACGACCCGCCAGCTCCCCGCCCGCCGGTGGGGCGTGGTATTGTACCGGGGCGGGCTGGGGCGCCCGCGCGCACACGGTGGTCGCAGGAATCGTGAGAGCCGCGCTCGCCGCACACGGGCGGGGAGGGGTTGGATGCACCGCGTCTCGGATCTGGGGGCCTGGTACCGGCGGAACCGGATCCTGGCCTGGGTCTGCGCGGTGATCGCGGTGAATCAGCTCGGCTTCGGCAGCATCGTCCCGGTCGTGCCCCTCTACGCCGAGACGTTCGGCGTGTCGCAGGCGCTCATCGGGCTGACCATCGCGGTCTACGGGCTGGCGCGCTTCCTGGCAGCGGTGCCGGCGGGGCGGATCGCCGACGGGCCGGGGCGGCGCTGGACCCTGGCGCTGGGCGGCGGCGTGACCGTCCTCGGCAACCTCCTCTGCGCAGTGGCGCCGACCTACCCCCTGTTCCTCGCCGCGCGCTTCGTCGCCGGAGCGGGCGCCGCGATGGTGCTCACCGGCGGGCAGATCATCCTGGCCGACATCACCACCCAGGCGACGCGCGGCCGCACCATGGCGATCTACCAGTCGGTGTTCCTGTTCGCTGTGGGCGTCGGGCCGCTGCCGGGCGGGGTAATGGCCGAGTACGGCGGGCTGGCCTTCCCGTTCTACGCCTACGCCGCGGTCGGCAGCGTGGTGGCGCTGCTCACCCTGGCCCGGCTGCCGGAGACCAAGGGGCTGCGCGCGGGCGTCGGCGCGACCGCCCGGCCGCCCTTCGCGCAGCAGGTCCGACTGCTCACGGCGACGCCCGCCTTCCTGCTGGTCAGCCTGGTGGCCTTCGGCAACGCCTTCGCGCGCACCGGCGCGCTCTTCAATCTCGTGCCGACGCTGGCGCAGTCCCGCATCGGGCTCAGCGAGTCCCAGATCGGCCTCGGCCTGGCGCTGGTCAGCATCGGCGGGCTGGCCGTGGCCTACCCCTCGGGGCTGCTGGTCGACCGCTTCGGCCGCAAGGCGGTCATCGTCCCCGCCACGCTGCTGAGCGCCACGGCGCTGGCGCTCTTCTCGGTGGCGCCGAACTTCGCGTGGTATCTGGTGAGCTGCAGCGTCTGGGCGGCGGCCAGCGGGGTGAGCGGCGCCGCGCCCGCCGCCTACGCGGCCGATGTCGCGCCGCCCGGGATGAACGCCGCGGCGATGGGTGCCTTCCGCATGCTGGCCGACGCCGGCTATGTGGTGGGGCCGGCGCTGCTCGGCTGGACCGCCGACCTCGTGGGCACCAACGCCTCGCTCTACGGGACCGCCCTGCTGCTGGCCGCCTGCGGCCTCAGCTTCGCCCGCTTCGCGCCCGAGACCTACGCCGCCCGGGCTACGGCGGCGGGGTCCGGGGGCGCCGATGTGGTGCACCGGGCCCGGTGCCGGTAGGGGCGCGGCGCGCTACGGGACGCGCAGCAGGGCGAGCGGAAACGTCTCGCCGCGGGCGAAGCGGTGCTCGCGGTCGCCGCGGAGCACGCGCACCTGGCCCGCGCCGAGCACCGCGCCGCGGTCGGCGGCGGGTTCGAGGACGCAGGCGGTCTGCTCGTCGATCGCCAGGATGGTCGCCTCGGCGGGGAGCAGGCGGCGCAGGTAGCGGAAGCGCTCGGCCCCCATGAAGCAGTGCGTCGTGTCGAGATCGCGGCCACCCTCCGCGTTGTTCCAGTGCGGGACCACGGTCAGGTCGAGCCCCAGCGGGCCGAAGAGATCCAACCCTGGCGCCCAGTGCAGGTCCGCACCGGCCTTGTAGATCTCGTAGACCGGGAGCGCGTAGCGGCCGGCCGCGATGGCGGCGGCGCTCGCCAGCGAGAGGATCGCTCCCTCGCGCGCGCGGTGCTGCATGAGCGCCAGCGTGCGCGTGCCGGCGAGATGGCGAACGGCGTAGGTCGGACTGCCCGGCCCGGCGAAGATGTAGTCGGCCCACTCCAGCGGGGCCACGATGGCGGGGGCGTCCGGGTCGTAGACGCCGCCGCGCCGCCGCGCGGCGACGATGCGGATCTCGGGCGCGAACGGGCTCAGGTGTTGCTCGAAGAAGCGACGGAGCCTGCCCGAGACGACGCCGACGTTCGGCTGGAACCCCGCCGGGGTCTCGACGATGGCGACGCGCACCGGGCGCGGGAGGCGCTCGAAGAGGTGCGCATGGACCTGCCGGCCATGCTTCGATGTTTCGCCGGAGCCGAAGAGCGCGATCGGGCCGTGGACCATCGGCGGCTGCCTCCCGCGCGTGGATGCACGCTGGCGTGATCCTGGAGGATCTGCCTACCATACTAACCGATGTCGCGTTCGGATGGGGAGGCACGGGGAAGGGGTGCGCGATGCTGGCGGACGGGCGGTCGCGCTGCGGCTGGGCGAACGGGGATCTGCTTTTGGCGCGGTACCACGATGAGGAGTGGGGCGTTCCCCCCGCGGACGACGACGGCCTCTTCGAGGCCCTGACGCTGGAGATCTTCCAGGCGGGGCTCTCCTGGCGCACCGTGCTGCGCAAGCGCGAGGGGTTCCGGCGCGCGTTCGCCGGCTTCGCCCTCCCCGCGGTGGCGGCGTTCACCGCCGACGACATCGCCCGGCTGCTGGCGGACCCCCGCATCGTGCGACACCGGGGCAAGATCGAGGCGACGGTGCACAACGCCCGGGCGCTGCTGGCGCTCCAGACAGAGGTGGGGACCATCGGCGCGTGGCTGGCCGCGCTGCCCCGCGACCCCGATGCGGTCTACGCCGCCCTCCGCCCACGCCTGGCCTTCTTCGGCCGCACCACCTGCGTCAGCTTCCTCCAGGCAATCGGGTTCATCACGCCGCCACACGAGCCGGGCTGCTGGAAGGTCCGCTGACGTCCACGCCGCGGCCGGTGAAGTACGTCCGGCGCGCCGCAGGTGACGACCCACCCCTCGCGAATAGGACTCCTGGCGGTAGGCGGTAGCCCAACGTTCCTACTACGATCGGGCTAATCACGTCGTCCGGGACCCCGGCGCGAGAGGAGGGGCACAGGTGGGTGGTCCGCGTCCTCGTCGCCACGGTCGTCAGCACGCGCGCGGGCAGTCGCTCGTCGAATTGGCGCTCGTCCTGCCGATCCTGTGCGTCATGCTCCTCGGCGCGGCGGACGTCGCCCGCGCCGTGTCGGTCTACATCACCCTGGGCAACGTGGCGCGGGAAGGCGCCCACTACGCCTCGCTGAGCCCGGCCAACGCCGCCGACATCGCCGGCATCCGCGCCGCGGCGCTCCAGGAGGCCGGCGGGAGCATCTTCGGCGTGACGCCGGCCATCACCCGCGATGTGGGAACCGAGACCTACCGCGACGCCGCGGGCAAGCCGGTCCAGTACGAGTACGTGCGGGTCGAGGCGCGGTACTCGTTCCAGCCCCTCTTCGCCTTCCCACCCCTGAGGCCCTTCACCATGCGGCGCGTGGTGCAGATGCGCGTGCTGCCGGGGTACTGACGATGAGGCGGCATCGGGGCGAGCCGCGGCCGCGTCACGCCACGGGGCAGGGGCTGGTCGAGTTCGCGATCTCGGCACTGCTGTTCTTCACCTTCATCTTCGGCATCATCGAGATGGGCTGGCTGCTCTACACCCACCACCAGGTGACGGCCGCCGCGCGCGAGGGGGCGCGCTACGCCTCGGTCCACGGCACGATGTCGCAGGGACTGAAAGATCCGGCGGCTATCCAGGCCTATACCCTCGACCCGGCCGTGGTAAAGCAGGCGATGCTGGAGAAGGTCACCCTGACGGAACCGGCGGCGCTCACCGTGACGATCGCGCGGCCGGACGGCGACCTCCAGCCGCAGCACCGGGTCACGGTGCGCGTGACGTACCCCTACCGCCCGCTGATCGGGTGGATCCTGCCAACGCCGGCGCTCACGCTGCGGGCCGAGTCCACCATGATCGTGCACTACTGAGGAGGGGACCCGTGCGCGGCCCGCAGCGCCATCGTGCCGACCCGGGGCAGATCCTGGTCATCTTCGCCGCGGCGACGGTGCTGCTGATCGCCTTCCTGGCGGCGGCGGTCGACGTCGGGCACCTGCTGTCGCAGCGGCGGGGCGTGCAGAACGCCGCCGACGCGGCCGCCCTAGCCGTGGCCCACGCCGTCTACACCGGCGTGACCGACGCCGGGACGCTCAACCAGATCGCCGCGTACTACGTCCGGCAGAACGGCTACGACGCGGCCCCCGCCGTCACGCTCGACCTGCCCAACAAGCGGGTGACGGTCGACGTGCGCGCCGACGTGCCCAAGTTCTTCGTCGCGGCGGTGTACCCGGGCGACTGGCGGGTGGGCGCGCACGCCGTGGCGGCGCTCGAGCCCGTCCCGAAGGATTACGGGTTGCTGGCGCTGCAGGAGACCGGCAATCCGATCAACCTCACCGGGAACGTGGACATCCACGTCGCGGGCGGCGGGGCCATGTCGAACGGCGGCATGCGCTGCACCGGGAACGGGGCGCTGACCGCCGACACGACCGTGGACGCCAACAAGGGCTTCAGCAAGACCGGCAACTGCGGCTTCGACGGCGCCTTGGGGGAGACGCCGAACGCGCCGGTGGTCGAGGATCCGCTGCGGCAGGTCCCGCCACCGCCCAAGCCGGCCAAGCCGTCACTGGGGTCACCGGTGAGCTGCACCCAGAGCGGAAGCCGCTACACCTGCCCGCCGGGCCGCATGACGACCGGGATCAGTGCCAGCGGCAACAACGTCGTGATTGAGTTCGCCGCGGGCGATCACCAGGTAATCGGTGCCGACATCAGCGCGAGCGGCAACAACCCGACCATCATCCTGAACCCGGGCACCTACTATTTCTCGAACGCCGACCTCCGGCTCACCGGCAACAACGGCACGCTCATCATGCGCCCCGGCACCTACACCTTCTACATGGAGAACGGGTCGATGGTCTTCACCGGCAACGCCGGTGGGTATCAGGCGACGAACACCTCGGCGACCTTCTACTTCAAGGACAGCACGGTCGACTTTACCGGCAACGTCGCCACGGACATCCCGCCCGGCATCTACTACTTCGATGGCAAGGGCCCGCGCCTGACCGGGAATCAGAAGGTGACGGGCTGGGAAGTGTTCTTCTACTTCGACAACGGCGCGAGCTGGGACAACACCGGGAACACCGGGTACGACTTCCGCGCGGCGGAGCAGCCGCTGTACCCCGGGATGCCGCCTGGCCTGCTCATGTTCTCGGCACGCGACAACGCGACGGAGTTCAAGATGACCGGCAACGCGAATACCTTCCTGCGCGGCGTGGTCTACCTGCCGAAGGCGCAACTGCGCATGACCGGAAACGCGAGCGGCGTCTGGGCCGAAGGTCAGCTCATCGTCAACAGCCTCAGCAACGTCGGCAACACCGACGTGACCGTGAAGTACAAGAAGTACGTCGACGTCGAGGTGCCGGCCGTCTTCCTCGTCGAGTAGCGCCCGCCAGACCCCACCCGCGGCCGCGGGGCTATACTTCCCAGGGGATGGCTGGGAGGAGCGTGAGGGCCGTGGCAGAGGCACCAGCCTCGCTCGTGGGAGGGCGGTTCCGCCTGATCCGCCCGCTGGGCAGCGGTGGCTTCGGCACCGTCTGGCTCGCGACCGAGCGCGATCAGCGGCGGGTCGCGCTCAAGCTCCTCAACCGGGAGCACGCCGCCGACCCGGAGCTGGTGGCACGCTTCGAGCGCGAGGCGCAGCTTGGCGGCGCCATCGACCACCCCAACGTGGTACGCCTCCTGGGGCACGGCCGGCACAACGGGCGCCCGTTCATGGCGATGGAGTGGATCGAGGGGCCGAGCCTGCGCCGGGTGCTCGACCGGCGCGGCCCGCTGCCACCGGCGGAGGCCGCGGCCGTGGCCGTGCAGGTGCTGGACGGGCTGGCCGAGATCCACCGCCACGGCGTGCTGCTACTCGACATCAAGCCGGCGAACATCCTGCTCGACAGCGCGAGCCAGGTCGCCAAGATCGTCGACTTCGGCGCCGCCTGCCGCCTCGGGGAGTCCTACCTGCTGCCGGGGGAGCGCGCGCTGGGGACGCCCGCCTACATGGCCCCCGAGCAGCGGGCCGGCCAGGCGGTCGGGCCGGAGACCGATCTCTACGCCGTCGGCGTGGTCCTCTTCGAGATGCTCGCCGGCCGGCTGCCGCGGGGGTCGGCGGACGACCCCGGTCCGGGCGTGCCCGCGGGGCTGGCCGCGGTGGTGCGCCGCGCCCTGGCCGAGGACCCGGCCGCCCGCTTCCGCACGGCGGGGGCGATGGCGCGCGCCCTCGCGCAGGCGCTGGCCCTGCCCCAGGCCAGCGGGGACACCGACCGCTACCCGACCATCCACCGCCGGGCGCCGGCCCGGCGCCGCGTCGGGCCCGCGCGCCCCCTGGCTCGCCTCGACGACGAGCTGACCGACGCGCTGAGCCACGTGACGGTGCTCAGCGACGGGTTCGAGCGCTTCGCCGGCCGGGTCGGTGGGCGCGCGGGGCTGGTGGCCGTGGTCCTCGTCGTCCTGCTGCTGCTCGGCATCCTCGAGCAGGGCGCCGTCGGCGCCGCGCACGCCTACGATCTCACGGCGGGCGTGCGCGACGAGATCGCCCGCTGGATCCTGCGGGCCGGCGGCCGGGCGCCGTGAGGCGCTCAGGCGGGCGGACGGGCCAGCCGCACCTCGATCTGACCGTCCTTGATGCGCGTCTCGAACACCGGCTGCTCGATGGTCGCCGGGCCGGTGACGATGTGGCCGTCGTCGAAGGCGAAGGTCGAGCCGTGCCACGGGCAGGTGACGGTGTTGTCGGGGTGCAGCTCGCCCTCGTGAAGCGGCCCCCCAAGGTGGCTGCACGTCGCCGCGAGCGCGTAGACCCGCTCGCCCCGCCGCAGGAGCACGACCGGCGTCCCGCGGGCGTCGACTCGAGTCAGCCGGCCCTCGACCAGCTCCGACGCGGCCAGCACCGGCGTGAACTGCCGGGGCATCGCCGCCGTGTTCGCGTGGTTGACGTTCGCCAGGTCGCGGTAGACGAGGTCGCCGCCGAGGTAGGCGGAGAAGAGCACCGTGCCGTAGCCGAGCGAGGCCAGGAGCTGGCCCGCCCCGCGGGCGCCGGCGCGGCGGAGCGCCAGTGAGGCACCATAGAGGGCCACGGCGCCGACGTTGAGCAGCCCGTGCACCAGCCCGGTCCGGTGCGGCCGGCCGACGAGGTACTGCCAGTCGGCCAGGCCGGTCACGGCCGTCGGGACCGCCGCGGCCAGGCCGATGCCGATGGCGGCGTCCGCCCCGGCGCCCAGCTCCTCCCGCCCGGAGGAGGCCGCCAGCACATCCATCACCGCGGCGGCCGTCCAGGCCCCGAGCGGCACGTCGCTCAGCGCCGGGTGGAGCGGATGGCCCAGCCAGACGCCGTTCAGCACGTCCTTGGCCCGCGCGCCGGCCGGCCCGGCCGAGCGGAACACGCCGCTGACCGCGCGCTGGAGCACCTCGTCGATGGGCTTCAGCCACGCCTGTCGCCCCAACCGGTCGATCCCTCGGTCCATGACCATGGCGCTGCCCCCTCTCCCTGCGGTCGGCACGCGGCGCCGGGCGCCGGGACCCGGACCGCTCGTCCCATGGCGACACACACATTGGCCGCGGCCTCGCAAGGTTTGGGCCGAGGCCGCTCAGCGGCGCCCGCGGCAAGCTCCGCGCGGGCGCCGCCGCCCCGCCGCGCCGCACGGTGGCACGCAATGTGGGGCGTGCAGGCCGGTGCCCATCACGGGGATGGCGGCAGCGGTCCGCGTCGCCGAGCCAGCTCACGGCGGAGGTGAGACGTGAACGACTTCCAGCGGTACCTCATCCATGAGTTCGTGGAGGACTACAAGGACGGCTACCTCTCCCGCCGCGAGCTGCTGCGGCGCGTCCTGTACATCACGGGTGGCGTGGCCTCGGCAGCCACCATCCTGGCCGCGCTCGGCTGCGGCGGTGGCGCGGCGGAGGATGTCGCCACCGGGGTTGCCCCCACCGCCACGACCCCCGCGGGGGCCGGGGCGTCACCAGCGGGCAGCCCGCCCGCCAGCCCGGCGGGCACGCCGGCCGACAGACGCCAGGCCCGCAGCCCGCTCTCGGTGCCCGCGGACGACCCGGCCGTGACGGCCGAGGACATCACCTTCCCCGGCCGCGACGTCACCGTGATGGCCTACCAGGCGCGGCCGAGCGACGCCGCCGGCCCGCTGCCGCCGATCCTGGTGTGCCACGAGAACCGCGGGCTCGTCGAGCACATCCGCGATGTCACCCGCCGGTTCGCCAAGGCGGGCGACCTGCTCCTCCGCGAGGGTGGGACGGACGCCGTCGCCGACCCGTCCCAGATCCCGGGCATCCTCTCCAACGCCGATCCCGCGCGCTACGTGGGATACTTCCGCGCGGCGATCGCCCACTATGCCGGGCAGCCGGACCTGGCCGTGCCGGATCGCGTCGGGATGACCGGCTACTGCTTCGGCGGGGGGATCACCTGGCGCGCCGCGACGCAGCTCCCCGAGCTCACGGCGGCGGTGCCGTTCTACGGCCCGCCACCGCCGCTGGACCTGGTGCCCAACATCCGGGCGGCGGTCTTCGGGGTGTACTCATCCGACCCCAACGACTTCGCCAACAACGGCCGCGACGAGCTGGAGGCCGCCCTGCAGGCGGCGGGCGTCACCTATGAGATCAAGGTGTACCCGGATACGCAGCACGCCTTCCACAACGACACCGGGCCGCGGTGGAACCCGCAGCAGGCGCAGGCCGCCTGGCAGGACACGCTGGCCTGGTTCGCGCGCTATCTCGAGGCGTAGGCCGGGCTCACCCGAGCAGCTCGGGCGACCAGTAGAGGACGATCCAGAGGCCGGCCAGGACGAGGAGCGCGGCCGCGGCCGACTGGACGTAGGGCAGGGCGCGCCGGAGCAGCCCGACCAGCCCGGCCTTGAACAGGCTGAGGGCGACGGTGAGGCTGACGACGATGGTGGCCATGCCCAGCGCGTAGCTGACGAACTGCACCAGCCCCCGCATCGGTCCGCCGCCGGTCAGC
>JASBVL010000044.1 GCA_029961075.1 Sphaerobacter sp. | reverse complement strand
GGATCCGCAGGAGCGTCGTCTTGCCGGCGCCGTTCGGACCCAGGAGCGCCACCCGCTCGCCGGGCGCGACGGTGAGGTCGATCCCGCGCAGCGCCCCGCGGTGGCCAAACCGCTTGGTAACCCCCAGCACCCGGACGCGCGGGACGATCGAGGCGGCGTGCTGCGGCATACCGCTCACGAGGCTCCCGCGGACTCGTCGCGACCCGGCACCGGCTCGCGCGCCAGCTCCCGCAGCCGCCTGATCTCCTGGTCGATCTCAGCGTCCACCGTGCTCGTCTCCTGCTCCAACTCGCGCAGGACCCCCGCGGCCTCCCGGAGGTAGCGGGCACGCACCTCCTCATACTCGACCTGGGCCACCTTGCCCAGCGAGTAGTCGAAATCGACCTCACGGATCGCATCCAGCAGGTAGGCCCGCCGCGCCTGGAGGTCGGCCAGCCGAGCCGGTGGAACGGCCGCTGCCTGGCGCCGGGCACGCAACAGTGGCTGGAGCACGAAGGCGAAGACGACGACGGTCACGGCAAACAGGATCGTGTAACCGATCATGACGTGGGAGCGTCCATTCTGTCAATTTCGCGCAGGAGCCGCTGCTCGTACGCCTGGAGGTCCGCCCCGGCCGCCTCGTCGACATCCCCGGTGGCCACCGCGCGCTTCCCCCGCGCCCGGCGCTGGCGCAGGAACGTCGCGAGCACCACCACGCCAACGGCCAGGCCGATGACCGGCCCCCACCAGAGCGTGAGGACGAAGCCCTCCTTCGGTGGCTCGCGCAGGACGCCCACGCCGTAGCGATCGACGAAGTAGTCGAGCACCTCCTGGCGCGTCTTGCCCTCGTCGAGCATCCGCTGGATCTGCCGGCGCATGTCCTGTGAGAGCTGCGAGTTGGAGTCACGGACGCTCAGCCCCTCGCACACCGGACAGTTGAGCGCGTCCGCGATCTCGAGCGCCTCCGGCGACAGCGCCTCCTCGGCCGCCACCAGCGGCGGGGTGATCAGCAGCCCGACCACGAGTAACAGGGAGACCAGGATGCTACGCTTCACTGAGGACCGCCTCCCGCACCGGACGCGTGGCGCCGCGCCGGACCGGCTGCGGCGCCGGCCAGAGCACGGTGATCATGCCAAGCACGTAGACCGCGCCGCCGACCCAGATCCAGCTCACCATCGGGTTGATGTAGGCGCGCAGCCCCACCGTCCCGTTCTCATCCCACTGGTCCAGGACGAGGTAGACGTCGTCGATCCCGATCGTCTTGATGCCCATGCGGGCCGTGGGCTGGTTCTCGTAGTTGCGATAGAAGAAGCGGAGCGTCTCGACCGTGCCGCGTGGCTCGCCGTTCTTGGCGATGTCGACCACCGCCGCCACTTGCTGCCCCTCGCGGGTCACGCGGTTGTCGAGGCGCTGGTAGGTGAGCGTGTAGGGGCCGATCGTGCCCGACTCACCCGGGCGTAGGGTGAACTGGCGCTCCACCTGGAAGAAGCTCGACCCGATGATGCCGATCGCCATGATCGCCACCGCCAGGTGGACGATGTAGCCGCCGTAGCGCCGCCCGTTCTTGCGCACCAGCATCGCGACCGCCAGCGGGTACGGCTCGCCCGTGTTGGCGCGGCGCACCCGCGCCCCGCGCCAGTACTCCAGCACGATCGTGCCCACGGCGAAGACCGTCACGGCGATGGAGGCCGCCGCAAGCGGGTTGCCGGCGAGCACCAGGAAGCCCGCCCCAGCGACCAGCCCGGCCACCCCGGGCCAGAGCAGGTTGCGCAGCAGGAGCCGCGGGGTGGAGCGCCGCCAGGCCAGCAGCGGCCCGACCCCCATCAGCACCATCATCGCGAACAGGAGCGGGCCGTTGACTTGCTTGTAGAACGGCGGCCCGACCGTCAGCTTGGTCTCCCGCACCAGCTCGGTGATCAGGGGAAAGACGGTGCCCCAGAAGGTCGCGAAGGCCATCGCGGTGAAGAGCAGGTTGTTGAGCAGGAAGCCAGACTCCCGCGACACCACCGACTCGATGGCGCGGTCGCTCTGCAGCCCCGGCAGCCGGTAGATGAGCAGCGCCACCGACACGGCGACGACGACCGCCAGGTACCCCAGGAACCACGGGCCGATCGGCGACACGGCGAAGGAGTGCACCGACGCGATCAGCCCGCTGCGCACCGTGAAGGTGCCGAAGACCGAGAGCGCGAAGGATGCGACGATCAAGGCCATGTTCCAGACCTTGAGCATCCCCCGCCGCTCCTGGACGATGATCGAATGGATGAACGCGGTCGCGGTGAGCCAGGGCAGCAGCGCGACGTTCTCGACCGGGTCCCAACCCCAGTAGCCGCCCCAGCCGAGGACGTGGTAGGCCCACCACGCCCCGAACAGCAGCCCCACCCCCAGGATGCCCCAGGCGACCAGGGCCCAGCGCCGGATGGCGCGGATCCAGTCGTCGCCCAGCCGGCCGGTGATCAGGGCCGCCATGGCGAAGCCGAAGGGCACGGTGAAGCTCGCAAAGCCACCCAGCAGGAACGGCGGGTGGAGGATCATGCCCGGGTCCCGCAGGAGCGGGTTCAGGCCCTGACCGTCCGGTGGCGTCATCGGCAGGAGGGTGAACGGGCTGGCCACGATGGTGAGCATCAGGAGGAGGAACGTCTCCACCGAGAGCACCGTCGCCGCCACGTAGGGGATGAGCGCGCGATCGCGCTTTCGGTGGAGGTAGAGGGCGAGCGACGAGAGCAGGCCGGCGATCATGGCCCAGTAGAGCAGGCTGCCCTCTTGCCCGCCGTAGAAGGCCGCCGCGACGTAGTAGACCGGCATGTCGCGGCTGGACCGGCCAAAGACGTACTCGAGCCGGTAGTCGTGGGTCAGGAAGGCCGTCAGGAGCGCAGCGACGGCGACGAGGACGAGCAGCGTCACGCCCCAGACGGCGCGGATGCTGCTCTCCACCAGTTCAGGGATACGCCGGCGCGCACCGACCACCCCGGCCACGATGCCATAGACCGCGAGGGCCAGGGCAACGATGAGCGCACCGGAACCGAGCTGGGCCACGAAACCGTCCCCTCTACACCCCGGCTTCCTGGGTCGCCGTGAAGCGGGATGGGCACTTCGTCAGCAGGGTGTCGGCGTGGAACTCACCGCCGGCACGGAAGGTGCCTTCGACGATCACCTGCACGTGATCGGAGAAGATGTCGGGTGCCACGCCCTGGTAGACCACCGGCATGGTGTGCGTCCCGTCGGTGATGACGAAGCGGATCGGCTCGCCTGGGCCCCCCATCTGGATCGAGCCCGGCTCGACGTCGCCGCCGACGCGCACCCGCGTGCCGTCGACCTTGTCCGCCTGGGCCTGCAACTCACCGACGGTGACGAAGTAGGCCGCCGCGTTGCCCTGCAGGCTGTTGTAGATCAGGAAGCCGACGGCGCAGACCAGCACGATGCCGGCCACGAGGATCTTGGTGTTGAGCCATGGGGCGCGGCGGCTCGCCGCGGCTGGCTTCGGCACCGCTCCGCCAGTCATCACTCCTCCTCCCTCGCGCCACCCCGCCACGCCGGGGTTCGGCACCCGCCCGCGCTGGCGGCGCCCCTCACCGCGCGCCGATCCCCGTCGGGTACCAACTCGCCAGGATAACCCCGAGCACGAACGCCACGCTGCCGAGCGCCAGAATCAGCCACGCGCGGTCGAGCCGGGCCGGCGGTCGAGGTGTCCTGTCGACGGCGCGGCGCGCCGTGCGCCCCCGGCGCACGAAGGCACCCGCTAACCAGAACGCCGCCGCGGCTGCCAGGACCTTGGCGACCAGCAGGGCCACGTAGGCGAGCGTGCCCTGGCCGTCGGTCACCCGGTCGAACATCATGATGACCCCGCTCACGATCATGGTGAGCGTCGCGACCGAGGCCCATTCGCCAAACTCGCGCTGCGCCTGGCCTGCCAGGGCGCGCGCTTGCTCGTCCGCTTGCCGCAGGTGCGGCCGGAGCGCCAGGACGTAGTAGGCACCACCACCGAGCCAGACCGCCGCCGCGAGCGCGTGCGCCACTCGGAGCATCAGCCGCGCGATCGATGGGATGTCCACGCTCTGCCCGCTTCACCTCACCGGCTCCTACGTCCCGCGGGAACTGTACCAGATTTCACAATGCGGGGGCGGTGAGCCGGCTTACCCCGCACCCATCAAGTCCCGGATCATCCCGCGGAGCTGCTCCACCGATTCGACCGGCCCACTGTACTTGCCGAGCAGCCGCCCGTCCGGCGCGATGACGAACGTCTCGGGAATGCCGCTGACCCCGTAGTCGATGGTGATCGCCCCGTCCTCGTCGATCCCGTTGGGGAAGGTGAGGCCGTGCTGCTTGATGAATGCCGCCGCGTCCTCCTGCCGATCCCAGACATCGATCCCGATGATGACCACGTCCGGGTCCAGGTTGCGGGAGAACTCCTCGAGGATCGGTGCCTCCTCCTGGCACGGCGGGCACCACGACCCCCAGAAGTTGATGACGACGGTCTTCCCCTGGAACTGATCGAGCGAGATCTGCTGTCCGTCGAACGTGCGGAGCGAGAAGGTGGGGGCGGTGCGGCCATCGTCGAAGCGGACCAGTTGTCCGACCTCATTGATGCGGCCGCCGGCACCGAGGCTGCTCGTGCTGCCGGGCGACCACAGGGAGAGCCCGAACAGGCTCAGCAGCGCCACGATGACGACGACGACCAGGGCCGGGATGATCCGGTTCCGCAGTGACGAGTCTGGTGGCTGCTCCACGCGCCATCCCCCCGTGTGCCAGGTCGCAACGCGCCCATCCGCCGGCTGGCGCCTGCACAATTATTCCCTAGCCCCCTCGGAATTCAAAGGGACCGCGGACGGCACGGCGGGGCCAGCGGCGCGCCATCGCCACGACAGGCGGACGTCGGCGTCGGAGGGTGGCCCGCCGCGCGTTAGAGGTACGCGATGTCGGCGCCGAGGGAGGCAAAGCGCTCGACGATGTCCTCGTAGCCGCGGCGCAGGTGCTGGATCTGCCCGATGCGCGTCTCGCCCTCGGCAACCAGCCCGGCCAGCACCAGGCAGGCACCGCTGCGGATGTCGAGCGCCTCGACCTCAGCCCCCCGCAGCCGGCACGGCCCGGTGATGATCGCCTGCTGCTTGTCGATCACCCGGATGTCGGCGCCCATCTTGATCAGCTCGGCGACGTAGCGGAGCCGATCGTTGAAGACGCGCTCAAACACCCGGCTCTGGCCGTGCGCCTGGGTCAGGAGCACGGCGAAGGCGGCCTGGAGATCGGTTGGGAAGCCGGGGAAGGGCAGCGCCTGGATCTCGGTGCTCTGCAGGCGCCCGCGGCCCCGCACCAGCATCGACGTCTCGCTCCACCACACCTCCGCGCCCGCCTCCCGGAGCTTGTAGGTCAGGGGGAGCATGTCGGGCTCGGAGACGTGGTCCAGGATCACCTCGCCGTCGGTGATCGCGGCGGCGATGGCGAAGGTGCCGGCCTCGATGCGGTCGGGCAGGATCGCCGCCCGATAGCCGCGCAGCCGGTCGACGCCGTGCACGCGGATATGGGGGGTGCCCGCGCCGGTGATCCGCGCGCCCATCTCCTCGAGGATCGAGCCGAGGAACCGGATCTCCGGCTCGCTCGCGGCGTTGACGATGGTGGTCGTGCCGCGCGCCAGCGTCGCCGCCATCAGCAGGTTCTCGGTGCCGGTGTGGCTCGGGTAGTCCATGTAGAGGTCGGCGCCGTAGAGCCGCCGGGCGCGCATGACGTAGCCGTCGTCGGTCTGTTCGACCTCCGCGCCCATGCGCCGGAAGCCCCGCAGGTCGACGTCGACCGGCCGCGTCCCGAGGCGGCAGCCGCCGGGGGGCGTGGACGACGCGCGACCGAAGCGCGCAAGCAGCGGGCCGGAGACGAGGAAGGACGCGCGCATGCGCTGGACCAGCTCCGGCGGCGCGTTGAACTCGTGGATGTTCGCGGCGCAGATGCGGACGCGGTGGTTCTCCTGGTCGAACTCGACCTCCGCGCCGAGCCGGCGCAGCAGCTCGACCATGACCAGCGTGTCTTCCAGCACGGGCACGTTGTCGAGGAGACACTCCTCATCGGTCAGCAGGGCCGCGGCCATGGCCGGGAGCGCGGCATTCTTGGCCCCGCCGATGGCGATGCGCCCATGCAGCGCCCTCCCGCCGCGCACCACGATCGTCTTCGCCTCCGTGGCCACCTGCATCTCGCCGCTCCGTCATCTCCCGAGGGCTGTGTCGCGACACGACACGCTCACGCGACCTGACTACACTATCGCACACCGACCTACCGGGCGCCCAGCCGACGGGCCGGGCACGACCGCGATCGGAGATGCCCGCACCAGCCGCCGCAGACGGGACGATCCCGAGGAAGCCCCCGGGATCGTCTCCACCGCTCCATCCTAGCCGCCGAGGTCCTGGGGCGGCGGGGTCGGCGCCCGCCCGCGGCGTCGCTGCCCGACGCGCAGCCGGATCAGCGATCGCCGCAGCGCCAGCTCCGCGCGCACCAGGTCGATGTCAGCCCGCTGGCGGGAGAGTCGCGCCTCCGCTCGCCGGCGCGCCTCCTCGGCCCGCGCCAGATCGATCTCCTCCGCGCGCTCGGCCGTGTCGGCCAGCACGCGCACCCGGTTCTGCGCCACCTCGATGAACCCGCCGAAGACCGCCAAGGACTGCTCCTGGCCGCCCTTGATGACCCGCATCTCACCGAGCGAGAGCAGGGAGATCAGCGGCGCGTGGCGCGGGAGAATGCCGAGCGCCCCGTCGGCGCCGGGGGCGACGACCATGTCCACGTCGTCCTCCTGGTAGACGACGCGCTCCCCGGTGACGACCTCCACACTCAGCTTCGCCATGCCTGTCTCCTCACGCGCCGGGCCGCTACTGCTCGGCAGCCATCTGCTCGGCCCGCTCGACCGCCTCGTCGATGGTGCCGACCATGTAGAAGGCCTGCTCGGGCAGCGAGTCGTGCTTGCCCTCCAGGATCTCCTTGAAGCCGCGCACCGTCTCCGAGCGCTCGACGTAGCGCCCCGGCCGGCCGGTGAAGGCCTCCGCGACGAACATCGGCTGCGAGAGGAACCGCTGGATGCGGCGCGCGCGAGCGACGATCAGCCGGTCCTCTTCGCTGAGCTCCTCGATACCCAGGATCGCGATGATGTCCTGCAGGTCGCGGTACCGCTGCAGCACGCGCTGCACCTCGCGCGCGACCTCGTAGTGCTCCTGCCCCACGATGTTCGGGTCGAGGATGCGCGAGGTCGACGCCAGCGGGTCCACTGCCGGGAAGAGCCCCTGCTCGGCGATCGAGCGCTCCAGCGAGATGGTCGCGTCCAGGTGGGCGAAGGTCGTCGCCGGGGCCGGGTCGGTGTAGTCGTCCGCGGGGACGTAGACCGCCTGCACCGAGGTGATCGAGCCGCGGCGGGTCGAGGTGATCCGCTCCTGGAGCTGGCCCATCTCGGTACCCAGCGTCGGCTGGTAGCCCACTGCGCTCGGCATCCGGCCGAGGAGCGCCGACACCTCAGACCCGGCCTGCACGAAGCGGAAGATGTTGTCGATGAAGAGCAGGACGTCCCGGCCCTCATCGCGGAAGTACTCCGCCATCGTCAGGCCGGTCAGGCCCACGCGCAGGCGCGCGCCCGGCGGCTCGTTCATCTGCCCGAAGACGAGCACCGTCTTGTCGGCCACGCCCGACGCCTGCATCTCGCCCCAGAGCTGGGTCCCCTCGCGGGTCCGCTCACCCACGCCGGTGAACACGGAGTAGCCACCGTGCTCGGCGGCGATGTTGCGGATCAGCTCCATGATGATGACCGTCTTGCCGACGCCGGCCCCACCGAAGACGCCCGTCTTCCCACCCTTGGTGAAGGGGGCGATCAGGTCGATCACCTTGAGGCCGGTCTCGAACGGCTCGACGGCGGTCGACTGCTCCGCGAAGCTCGGCGCGGGCCGGTGGATTGGGTAGTAGGTGTCCGTCTCCGGTGCCGGGCCACCATCGACCGGGCGTCCGACCACGTTGAAGATGCGGCCGAGCGTGGCCGCCCCCACCGGTACCTGGATCGGGGCCCCGGTGTTGATGACAGGCATGCCGCGGCGCAGACCGTCGGTGCTGCTCATCGCCACGGTCCGCACCCAGTCGTTGCCCAGGTGCTGCTGCACCTCGAGCACCAGCGGCTCCTCGCCCTCCCGCGGGACCTCGAGGGCGTAGTAGATGTCCGGGAGCTGCCCTCCCGGGAACTCGACGTCCACTACTGCGCCCTGGATCTGGACGATCCTCCCTGTCGCTACCGTCGTTGCCATGTCGCGTGCATCCTCCCTCGCCCGCGACGGCGCCAGCGCCCGCCGGGGCACCTCCGGCTAGCCGAGCGCCGCCGCGCCGGCCGCGATCTCTGTCACTTCGCGCGTGATCTGCGCCTGGCGTGCCTTGTTGTACGTCAGCGTCAACTCCGAGACCAGCTCACGCGCGTTGTCGGTCGCGTTGCGCATGGCGACCATGCGCGCGCTGTGCTCGCTCGCGATCGACTCGAGGATCGCCTGATAGATCTGTACCTCGACGAACCGGGGCAGCAGCGCCTCGAGCACCGCCTCCGGGCTCGGCTCAAAGATGTAATCGGTCACCTCGGCCGCACCCTCCGGCGGCTGAATCGGGAGCACCTGCAGCACCTCGGGCTGCTGACGCAGGGTGTTGATGAAGCGCGTGTAGATCACATAGACGGCGTCGACCTTGCCCGACACGAAGTCGTCGGTGGCCACCCGCACGATCGGGCGGACCGACTCCAGCGTGGGGTGGTCGCCGATGGCCGTGAAGGACGCCGCCAGCGGCTTCCCGTAGCGCTGCAGGAAGTCGCGCCCCTTGCGCCCCACGGCGATGGTCTCGATGTCGGCGATCGGCTCGGGCCGCTCGTGGGTCATGAACTGCACCGCGCGCCGCATCACATTCGTGTTGAACGCGCCGGCCAGCCCGCGATCCGAGGTGATCAGGATGACCTCCGACCGTTGGATCGGCCGGGCCTGGAGCAGGGGAAAGCGCCCGCGCTCCTCCAAGTCGGTCAGCGCGGCGAGGTCGCCGATCAGCGCCCGGATGCGCTCGGCATAGGGGCGCGTGGCGAGCACGTGCTGCTGCGCGCGCCGCATCTTCGACGCGGCGACCATCTCCATGGCACGGGTGACCTGCGCCATGTTGCGCACGCTGCGGATGCGGCGCCGGATCTCTCGCGGTGTGGCCACGATCCGTCTCCTCCCTCAGATCCTTGCCGCTACCGCGCCTCCGACCACAGCGACCCCTTGAACTCCTCGACCGCCTGGCGCAGCGCCGCGACGGTGTCGTCCGTCAGCTGCTTCTCGGTCACGATGCGGTCCAGCAGGTCGCGCTTGCTGTTACGCATGTAGTCGAGGAACTGCGCCTCGAAGCGCCGCACCGACTCGACGGCCACATCGTCGAGGTACCCGTTGGTCGCCACCCAGATGATCGCAATCTGCTCCTCGACGGGCATCGGCTGGTACTGCGGCTGCTTGAGTACCTCGGTCAGGCGCTGGCCGCGGTCGATCTGCCGCTTCGTCGCCGGGTCCAGATCCGAGCCGAACTGCGCAAAGGCGGCCAGCGACCGGAACTGCGCCAGGTCGAGGCGCAGGCGGCCGGCGACCTGCCGCATAGCCTTGATCTGGGCGTCGCCACCGACGCGGGAGACCGACAGACCCGCGTTGATGGCCGGGCGGACGCCAGCGTAGAATAGATCGCTCTCCAAGTAGATCTGCCCGTCGGTGATGGAGATGACGTTGGTCGGGATGTAGGCCGACACGTCGTTCCCCTGGGTCTCGATGATCGGCAGCGCGGTCAGCGTCCCGCCGCCCAGATCGTCCCGCAGGCGAGCCGCCCGCTCCAGCAGGCGGGAGTGCAGGTAGAAGACGTCGCCCGGGTAGGCCTCGCGGCCCGGCGGCCGGCGCTGGAGCAGCGCCACCTGGCGATAGGCCCAGGCGTGCTTGGAGAGGTCATCGTAGACGACCAGCGCGTGCCCGCCGGACTCCATGACCTCCTCGCCCATGGCGCAGCCGGCGTAGGGTGCGAGGTACTGGAGCGGCGCCGGGTCGGCCGCCGAGGCCACCACGACGATGGTGTGCTCCATGGCACCGTGGCGCTCGAGGGTCGCCACGATCTGCGCCACCTGCGACTGCTTCTGCCCGATGGCGACGTAGATGCAGATGACGCCCGTGCCGCGCTGGTTGATGATCGTGTCAATCGCCACGGCCGTCTTGCCGGTCTGGCGGTCGCCGATGATCAGCTCACGCTGGCCGCGGCCGATCGGGATCATGCTGTCGATGGCCTTGATCCCGGTCTGGAGCGCGGTGTCCACGTTCTGGCGGGCGGTCACGCCGGGCGCGATCCGCTCCAGCGGGCGGTACTTCTCGGTCTGGATCGGGCCCTTGCCGTCGATCGGCTCGCCGAGGGCGTTGACCACGCGACCAACCAAGGCCGGGCCGACCGGCACCTGCGCGATGCGCCCGGTCGACTTGACCTCGTCCCCCTCCTCGATGCCGGTGTAGTCACCGAGGATGATGACGCCGACCGAGTCCTCCTGGAGGTTGAAGGCCATGCCCAGGACGCCGTTGGAGAACTCGACCAGCTCGCTGGCCATGACATCGCGCAGACCGTGGACGGTGGCGATGCCGTCCCCGACCTCGACCACGTAGCCGACGTTGGTGACGACCAAGCGGCTGCCGTAGGTCTCGATTTGCTGGCGAAGAATGTCACTGATCTCTGTCGGTCGTACGACCATGGTTCCTCCCGGATTCCGCTAGGGCCGCCTCGGGTCCGTGTCGTCTCGTGCGCCGGTCGCGCGCCCCCGACTCGGGCCGGCCCGGGCTAGCTCACCATGCGCTGGCGAAGTTGGTGGAGTTGCGCCCGCACGCTGCCGTCGATGAGATTGTCCTCCACCCGCACGACGAGTCCGCCGATGATGTCGGGATCCACCCGCGGCCGCAGCTCGACCTGCTTGCCGATCAGTGCCGCCACGCGCTCCCCCACTAGCCGCTGCTCGTCTTCGCTGAGGGGGACGGCCGTCGTCACCTCGGCAATCGCTATGCCGCGCTCCTGCAACACCAGGTGCGAGAACTCCTCCGCGACCTGGGGGAGCTGCGGCAACCGCCCACGCTCCAACAGGAGCAGCACCAGGTTGCGCACCAATCGCTGGGGCTCCTCCGGTAGGAGCGTCGCGATCGCCTCGCGCTTGGCCTCCTCGGGCACGGCTGGGCTCGCGAAGAACGCCTCGACGGTCGGATCGGCGAGGACCTCGCTCAGCCGCTGGAGGTCGCGCTCCCACTGGTCGAGGGCACCCTGCTCCCGGGCGATCTCAAACGCCGCTTGTGCATATCGTCTGGCCGCGCCGGCCGCTGCCATCGCCTTCTCCCCCTTGCGTCCGCCTCATGCGCGAGCGCGACCGTTGCCGGCCTCGGCGAGGGTCTCCTGGATCAGGCGCGCCTGCTCGGCCCGATCCAGCTCCCGCCGGACGATCTTGGTCGCCGCAGCGATGGCCAGATCAGCGACATCCTGGCGGAGCTGCTGCCAGGCCTGCTCCCGCTCCGCCTGGATGGTGGCGCGGGCCTTCTCGATCATCTGCTCCGCCTCGGCTCGCGCTTGCTCCTGCGCACGGGCGAGCATCTGCTCGCTGCTCTGCCGCGCCTGCGCCAGGATCTGCTGCGCTTCGCGACGCGCCTCGGTCAGGACCTCTTCGTTGCGAGCGCGCGTCGCCGCCAGCTCCTGCTGCATGCGCTCGGCCGCCTCCAGGCCCTCCTGGATGCGGCGCCGCCGCTCATCGAGCATGTTGGTGATCGGGCCGAGCGCAAACTTCCAGAAGATCACCACGAACGCGACGAACGCGATCAACTGGACTATGAGATTGGCGGCATTGATGCCAAGCTGTTCCATCAGCGCTTCCTCGTGGTCCTGATCGCCCCCCGAATGCGCGATCAGCCGGTCCGACGGTCGCCGATACCTGGTCCGGAGCGGGGTCTCCGTATCCGGTGCAGAATGTGTCGGTGGCGCCCCACAGGAGGGGCGCCACCGCCAGCACGACTAGAGCACGAAGGCGATCACGATGGCGATCACGAACGCGTAGATCGCGATTGCCTCAGCGAGTGCCGCACCGATGATCATGGTGATCCGGATGGCGCCCTCGGCCTCCGGATTGCGCCCGAGCGCCTCCATCGCTGCCCGCACCGCCAGACCAATACCGAGCCCCGGACCCAGCGAGCCCAGGCCGATGGCAAGTGCGGCGGCCATCGGCACGACAACGGCTGGTTCGGTCACGTTCGCGAACACGCTAGACATCCTCCTCCCATCGGCCCGCACGCGCGCACCGACGACATGTCAACACCCAGACCCTCGCCCCGTCGGGCGACCGTCCACACAGTCCGAACCACGCTAGTCCCCGCCGCCGCTCGCCGGCGCGGGCGCGTGGTGCGCGGCCTCTGCCCCGCCCCGCTCCTCGGCATGGTCGTCATGTCCGTCCGCCGTCGCAAGGACGATGTAGATGAGCGTCAGCAGGGCAAAGACCAGCGCCTGAATGAAGCCGAACAGCACCTCGAGGTAGAGGAAGACCACCGGCACGAGCAGCCCGACCACGGTGATCTTGATGGCGTTGGCCAAGGTATACATCACCGTGAGCAGCACCTCGCCGGCAAAGATGTTGCCGAAAAGTCGGAAGGAGAGGGAGATGATGCGCGAGAACTCCCCGATGACCTCGATCGGGAAGAGGAAGGGCGGGTTGGCCATGTGCTTGATGCGGCCCTTCACGCCGTGGGCGCGGATGCCGAGGACCTGCACCACCACGAAGGTCACGACCGCCATCGCCAGCGTCATGTTGAGGTCCGCGCTCGGCGGCCGGAACAGGGGGACGAGCACGTGGTGCCCGGTCTCATCCACCCGCTCGAGGCCGATGGTCCCGATCCCAGGAAGGAGGCCGGAGTAGTTGGCCACGATGATGAAGAGGAAGAGCCCCCCGACCAACGGGAAGATGGTCCGCGCGGCGCGCTTGCCGGCCGCGCCCTCGATCATGCCGAGCATGAACTCGGCCGCCATCTCGAAGATGGACTGCCCGGCGGTGGGGACGAGCGTGGCACGGCGGGCAATCAGCGTTCCCACGATGAGGAGGACGGCCATGACGATGAGCATCGTGAGGAAGGAGTTGGTGAAGTGGAACTCCAGCCCCGTCCCGGGTATGGGAATGCTCCAGAGAGTGTCGGCAGCGACCTCAACGTGGATCTCCATCAAGGCTCCTCTTCGTTCGGCTTCGCCGGCCGCTCGATTGCATCACGCCCGCGGGTGCGTTTCAAGCCCTTGTCCGGCCGACTGACCACCGCCAGCTCGTACAAGAGGTACCCCGCCGTCGCGATGCCGAGCCCCACCCCCACCAAGGTGAACAAGGGCAACGTGCCCAACCAGCGGTCGAGGACAAGCCCGCCCAGGATACAGAGCAGCAGACTGACGACCGTCGAGCACCCCAAACCGCTGGCAGTGCCAATGGCACGCCAATCGCGCTGGCTGCTCCGTCGTTCGCCGGGTGGGCCTGCCATGAGACCCCCGCATACTTTGAGAATGCTATCACAATGTCCCGGCGCCGCGCAAACACGCCTAGTCGTCGGCCACCGTTGACGCCCCGGTCATCTCGCGCAGCGGCAGCGGCCGCTGGTCCCCCTCGCGCAGCGTCTCCAACGCCGCCCCGACGAAGCCCTGGAAGAGCGGATGCGGTCGGGTCGGCCGCGACTTGAACTCGGGATGGAACTGTACCCCAACGAACCACGGGTGATCGCGCAGCTCCATGATCTCGACCAGCCGACCGTCCGGTGACGTCCCGCCTACGATGAGCCCGGCCGCCTCCAGCCGCGGCAGATAGGCGTTGTTGATCTCCCAGCGGTGGCGATGCCGCTCCTCGACGACGGTCTGCCCGTAGGCCGCAGCAGCGCGCGTGTTGGGCACCAGGCGGCAGGGGTAGAGGCCGAGGCGCATCGTCCCGCCCAGCTCGACCCCCTCCTGATCCGGCATCAGGCCCACCACCGGGTCGGGCGTCCCCGGGTCGATCTCGGTCGTGTTGGCCCACGGGAGCCCGAGCACGTCGCGCGCCACCTCGATGACCGCCATGTGGAGCCCGTAGCACAGCCCCAGGTACGGGACGCGGTGCTCCCGCGCGTAGCGCACTGCGGCCAGCTTACCCTCCACGCCCCGCGCGCCGAAGCCACCTGGCACGACGATCCCCGCAGCGTGGCGGAGCCGCCGGGTGATCGTCTCGGCACTCTCGCGCTCGGAGTTGACCCAGATGATGTCGACGGCCGCGTCGTGGGCCAGGCCGGCGTGCGTCAGCGCCTCGACCACGCTCATGTAGGCGTCGTGCAGTTCGACGTACTTCCCGACCAGCGCGATCTCGACCCGCCGGCGCGGGTGCTTGAGCCGGTACACCATGTCCTCCCACGCCGTGAGATCCGGCGTGGCATCGTCGAAGCCGAAGTGCTCGCAGATGTAGCGACCAAGCCCGGCCGCCTCGAGCACGAGCGGCACCTCGTAGATCGTGTCCGCCGTCGGGAGCGGAATGACCGCGTCCTCATCGACGTCGCCGAAGAGGGCGATCTTGGCCTGCACGTCTTCCGGCACCGGGTGATCGGCGCGGCACACGATGACATCCGGCTGGATCCCGATCGAGCGCAGTTCCTTGACGCTGTGCTGCGTCGGCTTGGTCTTCAACTCGCCGGTGCTGCCGATGCGCGGGAGCAGCGTCACGTGGATGTAGAGCACATTGCGCCGCCCCTCCTCCTTGCGCATCTGGCGGATCGCCTCCAGGAAGGGCTGGCTCTCGATATCCCCGACCGTGCCGCCGACCTCGACCACCACGACGTCCGGGTTGCGCTCCTGGGCCACCAGCCGAATACGATCCTTGATCTCGTTGGTGATGTGGGGGATGACCTGGACCGTCCCACCCAGGAAGTCGCCGCGGCGCTCCTTGGCGATGACGGCCGAGTACACCTGGCCGGTGGTCACGTTCGAGGCCCGCGTGAGGTTCTCATCGGTGAAGCGCTCGTAGTGGCCCAGGTCGAGGTCGGTCTCGGCCCCATCATCGGTCACGAAGACCTCGCCGTGCTGGTAGGGCGACATCGTGCCGGGGTCGACGTTGAGGTACGGGTCCAGCTTCATGATGCTGACGCTCAGCCCGCGGCTCTTGAGGAGACGCCCGATCGAGGCGGTGGTGATACCCTTGCCGACCGACGACACGACTCCACCGGTCACAAAGATGTACTTCGGCATCTCCGCTGCCCTTCCGCCACAACGGCTTCAATCACCGGCCGGTCGCCAGCGTCCCCGCCCCCGGCTCGGTCACCCCGCCTGTCCGCGCCGCACCGTCACGGCTGCAGCACCACCACCTCGAGCGCCTCCCCCAGGTCCGCCTTGCGCAGCGTGATCCGATCGCGTGGGGTGACCGAGGTGGCCCCCATGGCATTCAGGAACCGATCGACCGGGTCGCGCTCGGCATCCCCCTGGGCCGTGCGGAACTGCATCGGGATCACTACCGCCGGCTCGATCTGCCCAATGACCTCGGCCGCGGTCGCGGCGTCGAGCGTGGGCCCGCCGCCAACCGGCACCAGCAGGACATCGACCCCGTTGAGTGCCGCAGCCTGGGCCTCATCCAGCGTGTGGCCGAGATCGCCCAGGTGACAGATCACGAGGTCGTCGATCTCCACGGTATAGACCGTGTTCTTCCCGTGGCGCTTGCCCCCCTCCGCGTCATGGTAGGTCCGGATCCCCTGAATGAAGACCTCGCGAATCTCATACTCGCCCGGGCCGGCTATGACGCGGCAGCCCGGTCTGACCCGCTCCAGTGCGGTGTGACCGGGATGGTCATGGCTGACGGTCACGATGTCAGCCTGCTGCAACGGGAGCGTGTAGCCTGTCGCCGGGCCGACCGGGTCCATGAGCACCACGGCCTCGCGGCCCCGGATCCGAAAACATGCATGGCCCAACCACTTGATCTCAGGCATTCGTCGGCAACCCGTTCGCACCCTATTCGTCTGTCGCTTGGGCTGTTCTGGGAGGTGAATCCCGCGGCCTAGGAGAGTATACCAACGTCCCCCGGGACGAGCCAATCGCCCGCCCTACTCGAGGTCCCCCTCGAAGGCCATCACCCTCGCCCGGATCCACTCCGGAATCGGCTTCGACCGGCCCGCGTGCCGCTCGTGGTTCACCATCACCAGCCGTCCACGCGCCAGGTGCCCGTCGTCGCCCGCCCGCACCGCCACGGTGAGGAACTCCATGCTGGACCGTCCCATGCGCACGCAGCGCACGCCGACGCGCACCGTGTCGTCGAGCTGCGCCGAGCCGAGATAGTCCACTTCGACCCGACGGAACACGCAGTCGAACTCGCCGCTCGGCTCCGTCTCGGAGAGCGGCACCCCCAACGCCCCAAAGTACTCGTAGATGCCCTGGCTGAAGAAGTCGAGGTAGGCGCCGAAGTAGACGATGTCCTGCCGATCGACGTCCCGATAGCGCACCCGCATCGGATGCCAGAACCGGATCGGCTCGACGCCCTCCACCACCGTCCTCCTCGTGTCGGCGCCCGCAGCGAAGCCACGGGCACTCTAGCAGCGGCTCCCGCGCGCCACAATGCCGCTGGGGCCGTGCGCGGCCCCGGCCAGCGGCCGCGTCACTCCGGCGGCGCATCGCCCTCCGCCGCGGCCTCGTCGTCGCCCAGCACCGCGTCCAGCACGCGCCGCACCGTGTCCCAGTCGTATCCCCGCCGCTGCAGGTAGCCGGCCAACCGCCGCCGCTGCACCGACGGGTCCAGCCCGCGGAGGGCGGTGACCCGTTTGCGCGCCAGCGCCAGCGCCGCCGCCTGCTCATCGCCGCCCACCTCGTCGATGGCCACCTCGACCAGCTCAGGCTCGACCCCCTTGGCGCGCAGTTCGGCCCGGAGCGCGCGGCGCCCGCGGGGCTGGTGCTCCGCGCGGTTCTCGACCCAGAAGCGCGCGAACGCCGCGTCGTCCAAGTAGCGCCAGCGCTCCAGCCGCTCGATCGCCGCCGCGATCGCCTCGTCGCTGAAGCCGCGGCGGTGCAGCCGGTCGCGCACCTCACGCTCGGAGCGCGGCCGGTACGACAGGAAGTGGAGCGCGGCCTGCGTGGCGCGCTCCGCCTCGTCGGCGCGCAGCAGCGCCGCCACCTCCGCCGCGGTCAGCTCCTGACCGACCATCAGGCCGTGTCGGTCGACCAGCTCCCGCGCCAGCCCGAAGGCGAACTCGCCATCCAGGAAGACGTTGACGCGGTTGGGATCCCGCACCTGATCCGCGATCTGGGTGATCGTGCCGGAACGCATGTTCTCCTCAGCCACGGGCCCAGTATGCCAGATCTCGCGGTGGACGGACACCCCTCGGCAGGTGGTAGGATACCGACCGGTCGATGGCGAGGGAGACCCGTGGGCAGGTCAGCGACGTGATCGTTTCCCCGATCAGCACACCGCAGCAGGCAGGCCGGCGCTCCCGGCGGCGCGCCCTGGTGCGGGCCATCGCGCTGGGCACCCTGGTCGCCCTGGGCCTGGCCATCCTCGCGCTCGGGTTGCTGGCGCTGGCGATCTACCACCAGTCGCGCCAGGATGAGACCGCCGAGGCCGACGCCATCGTCGTCCTGGGGACGGCTCAGTTTGATGGCCAGCCATCGGCGACCTTCCGCGCGCGCCTCGAGCACGCCCGCTCGCTCTACGAGGCAGGCTACGCGCCCCTGATCGTGCTCACCGGCGGGGCGGCCGATGGGGATTGGATCTCGGAGGCCGAAGCCGGCCGCAACTTCCTGATCGAGCAAGGGGTGCCGAGCGGCGCGCTCTTGGCCGTACCCGCAGGCCGGAGCTCGAGCGAGAGCCTACGCCACGCCGCGCCTGTGCTCCGCCAGCACGGCGTCTCGCGCATCCTGCTGGTGAGCGACCCGTTCCACATGTTCCGGGTCAAGCGCATCGCCGCCGACCTCGGCTTCGCGCCGCTGGCCTCCCCGACGCGGACCAGCCCGATCCGCCCGGACACCGAGCTGGAATACCGCTACATGGCCCGCGAGTTGGGGGCCTACCTCGCGTATGTCTTCACCGATCGGTAGGGGACGCCCGGCTAGCCGGCACCCGGTGCAGGCACGGCGGCCGGCGGAGCCGGGATCTCCACTGGCCCGTTCCAGCCCTGATAGATGATGGTCCAGGAGGTTCTGTTGGGCATGACGCGGCGGAGCTCCTGCGGCGTCCCGGTCGCCGGTTCCAGGCGCACGGTGACCGCACCGACGCTTGGGGGTTGCTCCCAGTGCAGCGTCACCGCCGGCTCGGCCGTGACGAGCGTCGGATCCTGCGCGAGGGCCGCGGCCGGGAGAAAGGTCTGAACCCTGCCCCAGACGCCTTCCTGCCCCTGGCCGCAACCCAGTCACCCGTGGTCCGCTCCCACGACTCGCCACCGTCCGTGATCCGTTCCCGGGACTCGCTCCCGTCGGGCCCGGTGTAGGTGGCCGTGCTGTGGAGTCGATCCTGCAGCAGGTCGAAGGTCACCGCCTCCTCAGCGCGGCTGCCGTTGTTGTAGTCGATCTGCACCAGCATCTGGCCGCGCCGCAGGCCGACCTCGGCTTCCGCGAGGCGGCGGAGCCACACCTCCGCGGGGGTGCTCATGGGTGCGGCGGGCGTTGGGCGCGGCTCAACCGGTGGCGTTGCAGCCGGGGTAGGCGCGCCGCCAGCCGGGCTCGCGACGGGCGCGACACTCGGTGCACCCGGCACGCCACTGCGGGTTACATCGGGGAGGAATCCCATGACGAAGAGGCCGACCACGAGCGCGGCGACGGTGAGCGCCAGCGCAGCGCCGACCACCAGATACCGGTCGCCGCGCGCGACGCCGTCGTCTTGCGGGGGCGGCGCGGGACCGGGCGCGAGTGGTGGCGAGGATTCCCCGCGCACCTGCTGATGGACACGATGCCAATCCTCACGTTGCTGGGCGCCGATGCGAGCCAACCCGTGTTGGATGAGCCGCCGCAAGAACGCCTGACCACCGATCTCGTCACCGGCGGACTCGGGCCGCTCGGCGCGATTGGGCGGCGGGCCGCGGCCGTCATTCATGAGGTCCAGTCCTGCTCCACCTCAGTCATGCCCTGCTCCAGCTTGTCGGCGCCTCGCGCGAGCTCTTCTCCCAGGGCACGCAGGTCGGCTGCCCAGCGTGTGGCAGACAGATGCAGCCGGTCGAGGCGGCACCGCAGCTCGTCGCGCTCCCGCTCCACTGCCTCCAGCCGCTGCACCAGTTCGGCCACTTGCTCGTCCTTCTCAGCCAGCTCGTCGGTGGTCAACCGCCCCAGCTCGGCGCTCAAGGACCGCAGGTTGGCGACGTACTGGGCATCCATCTGCGCGATCACCTGATCGAGGTCGCCTGGAAGCGCACCATTCGTCTAGGATCGATCGGACTCGGCGGTCATCCCAACGTCTCCCGAGCCAGCAGCCCGTCCGCGCGCCCGTTTGCCGCAGCCCACCAGGTGGGCCGGGAAGCACGGAGGGCGCGGATGGCGGCCACGCCTGCGACGCAGGCCGACCCACGGTGCGGGCGTGGGGGATGGCTGGCGGTCGTAGGATCCCCACTCGCAGGCAGGTTAGCGACGCGAACGCGACAACCGCCCCGGCGATTCTCCACGCTCGCCGCGGCACGTATCGACTCATGACCGGGGCCGCGAACCGCGCTGGCCGGCGACTCAGCCCTTCGTGCCACCTGGCTGAGCGCGATGACCAGCGTTCGCGGTGCCGGGCACCCGCGAGCCGCCGCTGGCGCAGCGCGGCTCGCACGTTCCCGAGCGTAACGCGCGCCACTCACGATTAGCTGAACACAAGGGATCTCAGACGTGACAGATCCGACGCACGCAGCGCCCCAGGCGGTCGCCGACTGGGGCGTCGATGGGTCCACCGCGACCGCGGTCGCGCGTGGCCCGGAGGCAGCGGCCGCCGGTCGCCTGGCGCTGACGGCGCGGCCGCTCCGGCGTCAACCGGCCGAGACTGCCTCCCAGTGCCCGCTGCGCTGCACCAGCACCGGGTCGAAGTTCGTCACGCGGGCAGCTGGCCGGAAGACGTAGCCGATGCCGCGCACCGTGTGCAGGTACTCCGGCGCCGCC
>JASBVL010000043.1 GCA_029961075.1 Sphaerobacter sp. | reverse complement strand
AGAAGCGCGTCACGGCGCGGACGAAGCGCGAGCTCGACGCTGAGGTTGCGAAGGTGAAGGCCGCATGGGCGACTGGCACGTATCTGGAGCCCTCGAAGGAGCCGTTCGGCCGATACCTGGAACACTGGCTCGAGACGGCGGATCTGGCGCCCAACACGCGCAAGAGCTACGAGGGTGTGGCCCGGCGGCGGATCATCCCGATGATTGGCGCCGTGCCGTTGGGGAAGCTCACCGGCCGTCACGTCCAGGAGGTCTACAACGCGGCGCGGGGCACGTCCTACGCGGTGCAAGTCCAGGCCGTTACGAACGGCGCACTCAGGCTGGCCGTCCGTGAGGGGCTGATCGCCCGCAACGTGGCCGAAGGGCTGACCGTGGGACGGGTGGATCGCGAGGAACCAGAGCCGCCGGCTGTCTGGACGCCGGAGCAGTTGAACGTCTTCCTGGACGCCGTGCGGGACCACTGGCTCTTCCCGCTGTACTGGACGGCGGCGTACACCGGCCTGCGGCTGTCCGAACTGATCGCGCTGCATTGGGATGACGTAACGTTGGATCTGGGGTACCTGTTCGTAGGGCAGAGCAAGACCCGATCCGGCCGCCGCCGGATCGCTCTGGACGCCGACACGGTAGCCGTGCTGACGGAGCACCGGCGGGAGCAAGCGCGTCGGCAGGCCGCGCTCGGTCCCGAGTGGCACGACAACGGGCTCGTGTTCGACCGGGGCGACGGGCGGCCGGTGTCGCCGCGAACCGCCGAAGCGGTCATGGCGCGCTACGTCGCGCGGCTGGGGCTTCCGAAGGCGACGCCGCACTCCCTTCGGCACTTTCACGCCACCGTGCTGCTGTCATCCGGCGTGCCGGCGCATGTGGTCCAGCGACGCCTCGGCCACGCGAGCAGCCGCACGACCTTGGATGTCTACGCCCACGTGCTCCCTGGCAGCGAGCACGGTGTCGCCGAGTCCTTCGCCCAGGCACTCCGTGCGACGAAGTGTGACCAAATTGTGACCAAGGCCCGCACTGGTGCTCCGGTTTCCGCGTCAGGATAGGGAAAACAACTTCCTTGCGGATAACTGTCCTTATCCGCATACAGAGCTGCCGCCTGAATGCCGGTCCCCCAGCCGCCCGAGCAGTCCCGACCGGTGCGCCGCGCCGTGCGGCCCCGGCCTGCGATCGCCAGGTCATTGGCGCCCGTCGCCATGGTCGTCACGCCATGCCGCGGCGGCCGCGTCGTGCCGGCGCGACCCGCATCGCGCAACGGTCGAATCCGGCCGCCGCACCAGGCATCGCCCGCGCGCGATCAGTACGCGGCGTGGCGGCGATGCTGCCGACGGTGACGGCTGGCTCCGCCGTGCGACGCGCGGCCCGATGCCAGGGCGCCGGCCGTCGAGCCCGCCCAGAATCCGTCGCGACGCACAACGCCGGCACCGGCCGCCGGTCCCGCGCTCGCGCGCGTGGCGGATCGCCGCCAGCCACGCGCCCAGTGGCCGCTGGCCGCGCCGCGCACCCACGCCGGGTCCGGTCCCACACCTAGCCGGTCCCCGGCCCTCGCAGCGGATGTTATGTCGGATGGACCGCCCACCCGCTGGCCTGGCACACGGCGGCGACGCGGCCCGGCGCGCTGGCTCCCGGCTGCCCCGTCAGCCCTCGTCCGGCCCCAGGTACCCCCGCCGCCGCAGGTACTCCTCGCACAGCAGCAGCGCCAGCGCGCTTGGCCCGTCCGACACCCAGCCCCTACGCGCCATCTCCAGCGCCTCCGCCGCCGGCAACGGCACGATCTCGATCTGCTCCGTCACCTCGCGCACCGGCTCCTGGCCCAGCTCCACGTCGAGCGCCAGGAAGACGTAGCTCTCCTGATTGCTGTGCGCGTTGCTCGTGTAGAACGAGGCCACCTGCTCCAACTCCACGCAGGTCGCCCCGATCTCCTCCCGCAGCTCCTGCCGCGCCAGTTCGGTGAGATCCACCCCTGGCTGGTCGTGACTGCCGCCGGCCGGGACCTCCAGACACCACGCGTCGACCGGGTAGCGGTACTGCCGGATCAGCACCACCTGCCCCTCTGACGTCACCGGCACGACGAACACCGCCGGCGGCTGGTCCAGATACGTGTAGGTGATCTGGCGTCCGTCGGGGAGCTCCACGTCATCCTGCCGCAGGCGGATCCACGGGGTTGTGAAGGGCCAGCGCGTCGCCACCCGCCGCCAGCCGAGCCTCCGCCCTACCAGCTTGTCATCCACGTCGCTCATGGCACCCAAGCGTACAACACGTCGGCGCTCCGGACCGCTCGAACGCACGCAATCGCCGTGCGCCCCTCCCCCGCACGAGTGACACCAGCGGTCCCCGCCACGCCCCGGCACCACGGACGACGCCATCCCCTCCCCGCCCCACATCGGCCGGTGACCCTGCCGCTCGCCGGCTCACACGACCATTGCCGTGCAGCCCGGCAGTGGTGACGTGTTGTCAACGCAACCATTGTTTTGGCGCCCACGTTAAGCAAATATCGTGATCCGGAATCTACTGTGCGCGTTGCACCGCCGGGGGCCGGGGCCACCGTTGGCCTCAGGGCCGCGCCCGCGGCGGCGGCAGCGCCGTGAGGGGAGGGGAGGAGCAACGGGGCCGCGCGCGCCGGCCGCCGCGGGAGCGCGCCGGGGAACGCGGCGAGGGTACAGGGAGCGGGACCGGTCGCCAGACCGGGGAGAGGGGACTACTGCCGTGCGTACAAGAATCCTCCATCTGGCGGTGGCACTGGGACTCGCCACCGCGCTCCTCGCGGCGGTCATCGCGCCCGTC
This sequence comes from Sphaerobacter sp., assembly GCA_029961075.1. GTDB lineage: Bacteria > Chloroflexota > Chloroflexia > Thermomicrobiales > Thermomicrobiaceae > Sphaerobacter. Next base: position 7,992 of record JASBVL010000043.1, on the reverse strand, counting down.
GGGGCCGAGCCAGCGACTGCCGTGACGGGCCGCATCTACTTCCCCTGGGTACCCAACAACGACGGCATCGCCGGGGTCGCGGGGGTGTCCGGCGCGATCACGGTGCAGAACCTGGAGGTCTTCGCGGTCGACGTGGTGGTCCGAGACGCCGCGGGGACGAAGCTGGCCGCGATGACGCTCCAGCCGCGCGCTGCGCAGGTCTGGACCGCGGCGCAGTTGCAGCTGCCGCTGCCCGACCCCGCGAGCGGCCGCCCCGGCGGGGCCGGCGTGGTGGTCGAGGCGACCTGGCACGACCTCGCGGCCGTGGCCGACAGCATCGACAACCCGTGCACGCTGGGCACGAAGAGCCCCACCCGGGGCACAACGGGCAGCTTCGACTCCGTGGATATCGGAACGCTGACGGTGGCCCAGGTGACGCGGGTGGACTGGAAGGGGTTCGTCTTCCCGGCGACGAGCTACACCTGGCACTACGCCACCGGCACGCTCGTGATCGACTGGAGCCCGCGCGGGCCGGAGCCCCCGGCCGGCGAGAAGTATACGATCACGTACGTCTACGGCTGCCCGGCACCGCGCATCGCGGGGGTGGAGAAGCACACAGTGGGTGGCGCACTCGGGCCCCGGACGACGAGTGAGACGCGCATGGTCGACGGGTACAGCGCCGTGCCGGCGGGCGACCTCGCGCTGGCCCGGACGGGGGGTGCGACGCTGGAGGACCAGTCGCGCTGGATCGTGCCGGTGGTGCAGACCAACAGCGGCTGGAACACCGAGTTGGTGGTCACCAACGTCGCCTCGACCGACGCCACAGTGAACGCCACCTTCTACCCGGCCGGGGAGCAGGGCGTCGCCGGGCGGAGCAAGCTGCTGCTCGGGAACCACTGGCTGGCGCCGGGCCAGAGCGTCACGCTCGATCTGCGGGCCCACGCCGGGCTGCCCGCGGAGCGCGTCGGCTCGGTTTGGGTCGATGCGAGCACGGATGTGGTGGTCGCGGCCTTCCGGATGAAGCCGGCGACCGCCATGATGCTGACCACCCTGGCCCAGCCGCGCACCGACAACGATGAACTCAGCCCGACGGAGAAGTTCGGCCCGCTGGTCTTCCGCGACTACAACGGCTGGAACACCGGCATCAACATCGCCAACCTGGCGGACCGGGACAACCAGGTCACCGTGACCTACTACACCTACGCGGGCAACGCGGTAGCGACCGAGGCGGTCACCATCCCGCCGCGGGCGATGGAGTACGTCTACACCCCGGCCAGCGGCAGCGTCGGCCTGGGTGAGCACCAGGTGACGGCCGTCCGGATCGCGGGCAGCGCGCCGCTGGCGGCAGCCATCGACGCGGTGAAGTACCTCGGCGGCCAGGGCCAGGGCCACGCCCTGTCCTACCTGGCGGCGGCCAAGACCGACGGGGGTCACGCGGCCGAGCCGTTCACCCCGGGCGACCCGATCGCGGCGCGCGGTCGCTGGTCGTACGCGTGCGCCCTGGCGCTGCCGCTGGCCCAGAAGGGCGACCCGGAGACCGGGGTCGGCGACACCTCCGGCATCAACCTGTTCAACCCGGGCGACGCCGCGGTGACGGCCTACGTGCAACTCGTCGACTCCAGCGGCGTGCCGGTGGCGCCGACGGTCGGGGCCAACGACGCCGAGGCGCCGCTGGTGCTGGCGCTCGGCCCGCACCAGGGAGCGACGGTCTACACGCTGGCGCACCGCGAGTTGACCGACGGCTTCATCGGTGCGGCGGTCGTCGGGGTGGTGGGCCCGGGCACGCTCGTCGGCGTCTCGAACAACGTCAACTACGCGGTGGGCGGCGACGGCTCGGCGGCCTTCCCGCTCGTCCCGGCGAACGCCTGGTACCGCGTGTCGGGTCCGTAGCGGGCCCGCGCCCCCGAGCCATGCCCGGGTGTGTGCGCGCCGGGCTGCCCCAGAGCCACCCGAGGGGCAGTCCGGCGGCGCCACCTGGGTGGCGCCGCCGACGGGCGCGGTGACGGCGGTGGAGGCGGACGGTCGGGGGTGCGGCCTGGCCGACGCACCCCGGAACACGCCACACTCCCTGTCGCATCTCCGTCGCCCCGTCGTGTTCGTCTCAATAGAGAGGGAAGCGGGTCAACCCACCTGCCGCGTCCGCCCATGGAGCGCCGGCTTCCCGCCGGCTCCCGTCCCCCGGTCGCCCTCATCGCGACCGAGGGGTAGCACGCTTCCACCCGACCGACCCCGGCTGCGGCCAACCGCGACTCCCGTCCCACGCACGACCGAGGACGAATCGCCCGGGCCTCGTGCCGCTGCCGGGCGCCCCTCACGACACCGAGCCGCGCCCGTGGCGGCGTCCTGCCTCAGCCCCTTCAGTGGGCTTTACCTGCTAGCCAGGGACGTATGGACTTTGACGAATTAGGCGGGCCTCCCCGCACGCTCCGTGCTCAGCCGGCTTGAGCCGGCTTTGCTTCGTCAGCCCGGGGCCTGATGGACGTTGACGAATTAGTCGGGCGTACCCGCGCGCTCAGCCGGCTTTCGTTGTCAGCCCGGGACTCAAGCCCCGGGCCCCGGCCGGACGCGGATACCAGACTATCTCGTCAAACGCCATTCAGCCCCGGGCCCGACTGGACGCGGCTACCAAACCAGTTCGTCAAACTCCAGTAGTCCCGGGCCCGATCACCGGCCTCGGCCCGTCGACCCGGGGCTCTAACGCCTTGAGGCGAATGAGCGCCGGTCTCCGCACAAACGAGTGAGGGAGCCGTCAACCCATGCCCGATCAGCTCGCACCGTGGCCACCACCACACCGCCGGCACCGGCGCGCTCCGCCGGTCATGTCCAGTGACCAGCGCACCCGCTTCACCGCCGCGGAGCTGCTGGCCGAGCCGTTCCCCGAACCCTCGTGGGTCGTGCCCGGCCTCCTGCCTCAGGGCTTGACGCTGCTCCTGGGTGCTCCCGCCCTCGGCAAGACCGCGCTTGCGCTCAGCTTCGCCCTGACCGCCTCCGGCGGCGAGCCGAGCCTCGGCACCGCGTCCGCCGCTCCCGGCGCCGTGCTCTACGTCGCCCTGGAGGACAGCCCCCGCCACCTCCAGTCTCGGCTCCAGACCATGCTGCGGGGCGGCGCCCCACCCACCGCGCTGGAGTTCTGGACCGACTGCCCAACGCTCGATGCGGGTGGCCTCCGCGGCCTCGCCGCGTGGGCCGCGCAGCGGCCTAACCCTCGCCTCATCGTCGTCGACACCGTTGCCGGCGTCACGCCGCCCGCCTTCGCCCGGCTCCTCCCCGAGGACCGCGATGGCGCCACACTCGCCGCCTTTGCGCTCCTCGCCCGGCGGCTCCGAGTGGCGCTCCTCGTCCTCCATCACCTGCGCCTCGGTCGGCGCGAGGCGATTGCCCGCGTGCTCTCCGGCCGCTCACACCTGTCCCGGGCCGTCGATGCCGTCCTCGTCCTCGAGCAGCCCCGCGGCGACCAGCCTGCCGTCCTCCATGTCGGCGGCCCCGGCGTGCCCGCGTCCCGCCACGCGCTCGCCTGGGATCGCGCGGCGCGTACCTGGGTCGTGCCCGGCCCTGCCCCCGCGGCGCCGCTCTCGGTGACCCGGCAGGTCATCGTCGCCGCGCTGCGCGCCGCACCCGCGCCGCTCCGGCCGCGGGACATCGCCGCCGCGACGGGCCTCAACCCCGTCACCGTCCGCGGACACCTCCGCAAGATGGCGCGTGCCGGCCAGATCCGGGTCGCCGGCCCCGGCCGCTACGCGCCCATTGATGCATCGTGAGCGGGGGCGCAACGAGGCGGAAAACCGCCCACAACACCCTGAACACCCGCAACACCCGCAACGCTCGTCCTGAGCGCCGTTGCCCCCGCCCCGACCGCTGCCGCGCGCAAAACCCTGGGCAGCCAGACTGACGCCGGCTCAGCCTCCTCCCCGCCCCCTCGTGGGAGACGGACGGCGGGTGCTCGTGCCTGCTTCCCTCTCCCCCGTGTGGGGAGAGGGGCCGGGGGTGAGGGCTACGCAACACGCAGTACGCAATACGCATCACGGAACACGGAACACGCAGCACTCATGACGCATGACGGTTGACGCATCACGCATCACGCATCACCCACCACATACTCCCCGTCCTTCAGGAACACCTCGCCGTCCACCGTCACCTGCCCGCCCTGCCGCAGGTCGCAGATCAGGTCCCAGTGGATCGCGCTCTGGTTCTGCGAGCCGCTGTCGGGATACCCCGCGCCCAGCGCCAGGTGGATCGTCCCGCCGATCTTCTCGTCGAACAGGATGTTGCGGGTGAAGCGGTCGATCGCGCGGTTGGTGCCGAAGGCGAACTCGCCCACGTAGCGCGCGCCCGCGTCCGTCTCCAGCATCGCCTCCAGGAACGCCTGGTTCCGCGCCGCCGTCGCGCGCACCACCCGGCCGCGCTCGAACCAGAGGCGTACGTCCTCCACCTCGCGCCCCTGCACGATCGTGGCGTGCGTGAACCGGATGGTGCCCTCCACCGAGTCCTCGATCGGCCCGGTGAAGATCTCGCCGCTCGGGAAGTTGCGGTGGCCGTCGGAGTTGATCCAGGTCCGGCCGGCGATGCGCAGCCGCAGATCGGTGTCCGGCCCGGTCACATGGACCTCGCGGCGCGGCGTCAGCCAGTCGATCAGCCGCTGCTGGTAGGCGGCGAGCTCCCGCCAGCGCGCGACCGGGTCGGGGTCGTCGAGGAACCCGGCACGGAAGACGAACTCCGCGTAGTCGTGGAGCGACAGGTCGGCCTCCTGGGCGTAGGCGGCCGTCGGGAAGAGGGTCGCGGTCCACTTCAGCTCGCCCCGGGCGGCCCGCTCGAGGTGGCGCTGCCGCAGGTCGGCGCGGGCGCGGCCGAAGACCCGCTGGCGCGCCGGGTCGATGCCGGCCAGCATACGGGTGTTCTCGGCCGCGGCGACCGACAGCCGCGCGTCCGCCTGCGTGCTGGCGAATTCCTCCAGCGGGGAGATCGCCTGGAGTTGCGCGTCGCTCCCGTGGCGCAGCAGGATCTCCTGGGCCTCCGGGAGGTGGACGTCGAGGATCGGGAGCGCCCCGAGCCGGAGCGCGTGCCGGTAGGTCGCCAGCAGCAGCGGCGCTGCCAGCCGCCCCCCGCTGATGACCACCGTCTCCCCCGGCCGCAGCTCCAGCGAGTACTCCGTCAGCACGCGCGCCAGCCGCTCGATTCGGCTCTCGTCCCGCATCATCGTCTCCTCCACCGTCGTCCCGGCTCACCGATCGCCCCATTGACGCAGATCGCCGCCCACCCGGCAACGGCCGAGGCCTCGTGCGTCATCCGTCATGCGTGATGCGTGTTCCGCACTGCGTAATCTGTATTGCGTACTGCGAATTATGTCGTACGTGTTCCGTATTCTGTCTTCTCCCCTCTCCCAAAGTTGGGAGAGGGGCCGGGGGTGAGGGGTGGCATATTCCGCAATACGCCCCACGCAACCCGCATCACGGACCACGTACTACGCAATACGCAGTACGCCTGACGGTTGACGTATCACTCCCGTCGCCCCGCCCCCGGCCGATTGACTATAATCCGCTGAGCCTCGCCCCCGACCAGATGACGTCCGCGCGGTCGCGGGGCGCATGCCGGGAGGTTCCGCTCTGACGCAGCGCATGTACCGCTTCTGGGTCGCCTGGCTGGTCGTCGTGCTCACCCTTGCGGGCTGCGGCGGCCGTGATCCGGCCTCGACCGATGATGCCGGGACCCCCATCGCGACGAGCGATGACGGGCCCCTCTCGGTCGCGGCCGCGGTCGCGCGGATCGCCGCCGAAGGTGATCGGCTCGCCGGCACCCCCGTCGATCTGGTGGCCTATGTCAACCCGGCGCGAGCCGGCGCTGGCGCCGCCGCGCCGCCGGCCGGCTGCCCCGTCGCGCTCGAGGGGCTCGCGCTGCTCACCGACCGCCCCTTCCCCCGCGAGTTCACCGTCGCCGGGGTGACGCTGCCCAATGAGGCGCCGCCGGACATGCCGTCCCTCAAGCTGGTCGTCCCGTACGAGCTCGGCATCATCGACATCCCGCCCTACGCGCGGCTGCGCGGGCGACTGGCCGATCCGGCCTACGCGGCCTGTGCCGACGCCGGGCGGCTGTTCGTCCTCGACGCCGTCGTCGCCACCCTCCCCGGCGCCCCGGTGCCTCCGGTGCCGGCGCCGCCCGCCACCACCGCCTGGCCCGAGTGGTTCGACGCCGCGCTCGGGATCGGCGTCCGCTACCCGGCGAGCTGGCAGGTGGAGACGCTGCGCAACCAGGGGGCGATCCTCGAGGCCCGCTTCGGCCCGCCGGGCGCCGCCCCGGCCGTGCGCCTCAGCGTGCTGGCCGGGCAGACCGAGGCCGGCGCGGACCGGCTCCCGCCGCCGGTGCTGCAGGGCGAGCGGCGGCTCGCGGCCATGCTTGGGCCGGCGCGCGCCCGGCTCGTCGATGTCCCGGGCGTGCCCGGGGCGGACGGGAACACCCGTGAGGTGCGCCTGGTCGTGAACTACGACGGCAACACCGTGGTCCTCGCCACCCGCTTCAAGGATGGCAGTGCCCTCGACCCGGCTCTCCTCACCGTCTACTCCGCCATGGCCGCCAGCGCGCGCTTCACCAAGCCCGTCGAGGTTTCGGATCCGCTCGACCCGACGCTGCTCGCCCGGGCCGAGTTGGGCCCCGGGCCGTTCATCACCGAGGCGATGGCGCACCAGCGCGCCGTGGTCGTCAGTGGCCTGCAGGGCGTCAGCGTGCTGGGGGCCGAGCTGGTGCCCGAGCGCGCGGCACGCCTAGCCGTGCCCGGCGCCTGCCGCGAGTTCCCCGGGCAGCCGGAGGGCGTCTGGCTCGTCACCGTCGAGGGAGTGCTGCCGAGCGGGCACCAGGCACGCCAGCTCGTCTACCTCGATGCCGGGACCGGCGAGCGCCTCTGTCAGACCACCGCACCCACGTCGGCCCCTTGAGCGCCCGCTCGAGCGCCGCCGGGGCTTGACCCTGACGTAAGGTCACCCTGTAGCTTGTTCGTCGGAAAGGAGGTCAGCCCTGGGTCACCGACTCCTGCGCACCGGCGAGTTCGCACGCCTCACCGCCGTGTCGGTCCGCACGCTGCGGTTCTACGACAAGGCGGGGCTGCTCTCGCCCTCGTGCCGGACGCCCGCGGGGTACCGGCTCTACGGCGAGGCCGATCTCGTGCGCCTGCAGCAGATCCTCGCGCTCACGTGCTTGGGGCTTCTCCCTCGGGGAGATCAAGGCGTTCCTCGCGGCGCCACCCGGCGATCTCCGCGAGGTGCTGGCGCAGCAGGGCGCCATGCTGCGCGAGCGACGCGCCCACCTGGACGCGATCATCCAGGCGATCGAGCGGCTGCTGCAGATGGATGGGTGCGACGGGGAGTCGCTGGTCACGGTGATTCAGGTAATCCAGATGGACCAGAACACAGACTGGCGGAAGAAGTATTTTACCGACGAGTAGCTCCAGGTAATGGAGGAGCTGAGCCGGAAGTCGTACTCGGAAGAGGCCCGCGGGCCGGGGACCGAGGAAGACCAGCGGCGGATCGACGAGCGCTACCGCGCGCTCTATGCTGGGGTCAAGTGCCTGGTCGCCCAGGGTGACGACCCGGGGAGCCCCGAGGCGCAGGCCCTGGCCGCGGAGGCGCTCGCGCTGATCGAGGAGTTCACCGGGGGCGACCCGGAGATCGCGGCGGGGCTGCAGCGCTCGTGGGCCAACTATCACAGCCTGCCGTTCGAGCAGCAGCGACCGTTCCCGATCCCGCTGACTGCGGAGGAACAGGAGTTCCTGGAGCGGGCCAAGGCGATCTACCAGGAGCGCCGCTCGTCCGGCGGCGCCTCGCCCCGGGAGGGGATGCCCTGCCGCTCCCCGCGCGGGGGCGGTCAGGGCGCGCTCCGGGGCGGAGCACACCGCACCGCCGGGGACCCGGTCCCCGGCGGTGCCGCTTAAATAACGAGCCGGCCGGTCTCAGCAAGAGACCGGCCGGCGAACGTGGTAGCGGGGGCGGGATTCGAACCCGCGACCTTTGGGTTATGAGCCCAACGAGC
>JASBVL010000042.1 GCA_029961075.1 Sphaerobacter sp. | reverse complement strand
GTCCGGCTCCCGCAGGCTGCCCAGCAGGGCGTCCGTCTCCGCGATCTCCGCCACTGCCTCCGGCCCGCTGCGGCGACCGAGCGGCGTGCCAGGCGCAGGGAATGGGTATGCGAACCTGCCGGCCCGGCAGTGATCGCTACCCTCGGCTATCATTCCGGTAGCGAGCATGGTCGGTCGCCTCGCGACCGGAGGTCAGCCACTGGTGAAACCCTGGGATATCGATCTGGCGATCTACGAGGATGAGCTAGCGCTGCTCGAAGGTCTGCGCCGTCGCGACCGGCTGGCGTGTACGTGCCTGGTCAAACGCTTTGCGCCGCGGTTGTACCAGTTGGCGGTCCGGCTGATGGGCGACCCGGACGAGGCCGAGGGGGTGCTGCAGGAGAGCGTCATCCAGGCGTGCGCCCATGTCGACGCGTTTCAGGGGCGCAGTGAGTTGGGCACCTGGCTCCACCGCATCGTCACGAATACGGCGCTGATGCACCTCCGCCGTCGGCGACCGGTCACGGTCGATCTCGAGGAGCAGTTGCAGCGGCGGAGTCCGCTGCCGCAGGCGCTCGTCGACCGCACAACCGAGCCGAGCCGTGCGGTGATCGGGGCCGAGCTCCGCGAGATGGTCGACCGTGCGATCGCCGCGTTGCCCGACACCCTGCGGACGGCCTTCGTGCTGCGCGAGGTCGAAGGGCTGAGCACGAAGGAAGCAGCGGCGGAACTCGGCATCTCCGAGAGCGCGCTGAAGGTCCGCGTGCATCGCGCGCGGTTGATGCTGCGGGAGGCCCTCGCCCCCTATGTCCACGGCGAGGGCCGGCGCCGGGAAGCAGATGCGTGATGCGTGGGGAGCACCTGGATGCAGCTTGCCGGTCGTGGCTGGAGCTGGCCGCCCAGGCGCGCGAGGCCGACGACCGCGACGAGCGCCTGGCCCAGCTCATCGCCGAGCACCTCGCCGCCTGCCCGGACTGCGCGGCGTCCGAAGCGGCTCTGACATCGCTGATCCAGCGCTACCGGGACGCTGCGCAGCCGCCGTTGTCGGAGCAGCGCGAGCGTCGCCTGCTTGACCTGCTCTGCGGGCCGGCGTCAGCGTCGCTCGCCAGTCGTCCCCAGCCAGACCGATAGCCCCCATCGCCCGGCTCTGTCGGCCACCCGCTCTGGAGCGGGTGGCCGAATCCGCTGCGGCACCGCTATCGACGGCGCCGGATACGGTGCTATACTGCCCGCACCTATTGCGGGATGTCACAGCCGGTTCGGAGGCCGAACCCACGGCCTGACCGCGACCAGAGCGAGGAGTGGGAAACGTATGTGGGACGTCACGCAGGTTGCCGGGCCCGTGTCGCCTGAGAGGTTGGAGCAGGAGGCGCTCCAGCACGTCTGGATCCACACCACCGAGTGGGTGCGGCTGGCGGAAGAGGGGGGCCTGAAGGTCTTCAAGAGCGCGCACGGCAGCACGCTGGTCGACATCCACGGGCGCGAGTACCTGGACGGGATCGCGGGGCTGTGGGTCGTCAACGCCGGCCACGGCCGCACCGAGATCGGCGAGGCGATGGCCGCCCAGGCGGCGCAGGTCGCCTACGTCTCCAGCGCGAGCTATACCACGGTGCCGGCGGTGCAGCTCGCCAACGTGCTGGCCGAGCTGACGCCGGGGGACCTGAACCGCATCTTCTTCTGCTCGGGTGGCTCGGAGGCGGTCGAGAGCGCGCTGAAGATCGCCAAGCAGGTGCAGGCGATGCGCGGCTTCCCCAAGCGCTACAAGATCATCGCCCGGCGGGGCAGCTACCACGGGATGACCCACGGTGCGATGAGCCTGACGGCGAGCCGCAATGAGGTCTACTTCGGCCCGTTCATGTACGGGGTCATCCACGTCCCCTCGCCCAACCGCTACCGCAACGACTTCGGCCTGGAGGGGGAGGCCGGCGATCTCATGTGCGCCGAGTACATCGCGCAGGAGATCGAGAATCAGGGGCCGGAGACGGTGGCGGCGGTCATCGGCGAGCCGATCTCGACCTCCAACGGGGTGCACGTCCCGTCGCCGAAGTACTGGCAGCGGCTGCGCGAGATCTGCGACCACTACGGCGTGCTGCTGATCATGGACGAGGTCATCAACGGGTTCGGCCGGACCGGCAAGATGTTCGCAACCGAGCACTTCGGCATGCAGCCCGACCTGATGACGATGGCCAAGGGCATTACCTCGGGCTACGCGCCGCTCGCCGCCGTGGCGGTCAGCGAGAAGGTGTTCGAGATCTTCACCGAGAAGAAGGACGTGGCGCTGGGGCACCTGCTCACTTTCGGGGGCCAGGCGGTGGCGGCCGCGGCGGCGCTGAAGAACCTGGAGATCATCCAGCGCGAGGGGCTGGTGCAGCAGAGCGCCGAGAAGGGCGAATACCTGCTGGCGAAGCTGAACGAGCTGCGCTCGCACCCGACCGTCGGCGACGTGCGCGGGCTGGGGCTGATGTGCGGCGTCGAGGTGGTCAAGAACAAGGCCACCAAGGAGAAGTGGGGCAAGGGGGCGCCGTTCCTCAAGCGGCTGGACTACCTCCTCAACGAGAAGGGCATGGTGACCCGCGTCTGGGATGTCGTCCACTTCGCCCCGCCGCTGGTGGTCACCTACGAGGAGCTGGACCGCATGGTGCAGATCTTCGATGAGGCCCTGACCCAGGTCGAGCACGAGTTCGCCAGCGAGATCGGGGGCTAATCCCGCGGCGCACGGGATCCGGACCCGGAGGCGGGCGGCCGCGGCTCTCGCGGCCGCCCGTTGCTGTGCGCGGACGACGTCAGCGGTGGAGGTGCGGGTCGAGGGCGTCGCGGATGCCGTCCCCCAGGAAGTTGAAGGCCAGCACGGTGATGAAGATGGCGGCGCCCGGCGCGATGGCCATCCAGGGGGCGTGATTCAGGTAGTCCTTCCCGAAGGCGAGCATGGCGCCCCAGCTCGGGGTCGGCGGCTGCACGCCGAGCCCGAGGAAGGAGAGGCTGGCCTCGGAGAGGATGGCGAAGGCCACGCCCAGCGAGGCCTGGACGATCAGCGGGGCGGTGACGTTGGGCAGGATGTGCCGCCACATGATGCGTGCGTCCGGGACACCGATGGTCCGCGCCGCCTCGATGAACTCGCGCTCGCGCACGGAGAGGACCTGGCCGCGGACCAGGCGCGCATAGGTGGGGATGCCGACGATGCCGACGGCGATCATGACGTTGGTGAGGCTGGGGCCGAGCGCCGCCGTGATGGCGAGGGCGAGGACCAGGGTCGGGAAGGCGAGCAAGGCATCCATCGAGCGCATGATCAGGCTGTCGAGCAACCCGATCCGCGTGTAGCCCGCGATCAGGCCGAGCACGGTGCCGACGACGAGGCTGATGCCGACCGCGATGATGCCGACCTCCAGCGAGACCCGGGCCCCATAGACGACGCGGCTGAAGATGTCGCGGCCGAGCGTATCGGTGCCCAGCAGGTGGTCGCGGCTTGGGCCCTTGAGGCTCGCGGCGAAGTCGCCCTCCTCGATGCCGTAGGGCGCGATGATCGGGGCCAGGGCGGCGGCCAGGACGAGCAGCAGGATCACCAGGGTCGCCGGCAGGACGAGGCGGGTGCGCATAAGCCGGACAACGAAGCCCCGCACCCCGGTCAGCCTGCGCCGGGCCGGCCGGGCGAGCGGGTCGGTGATGGGGGGAACCGCGGTGTCGGTACGGTGCATCGGTGCGCCCTCTCGCTTCGGTGGCTGGAATCCCGCGCGGGTGCGCTAGCTGTAGCGAATGCGCGGGTCCAGCAGCGCGTACAGGAGGTCCACCAGCAGATTGACGACGAGGAAGGCCAGGGAGGTAAAGAGCACGACTCCCTGGACGAGCGGGAAGTCCCGCTGAAAGATCGAGTCCACCAGCAAGCGCCCGATGCCCGGGAGCGCGAAGATGGTCTCGGTGATGATGGCGCCGCCGAGGAGGCCGCCGATCTGGAGGCCAACCACCGTGGCGACCGGGATCAGGGCGTTCTTCAGTGCATGGACGCGCACCATGCGCAGCTCGGTCAGGCCCTTGGCGCGGGCGGTGCGCACGTAGTCCTGATCCAGCACCTCCAGCAGCGACGAGCGGGTCATGCGCATGACGATGGCGGAGAGCGCGGTGCCGAGCGTGATGGAGGGCATCAGCATGCGCCGCAGGTTGTCGAGGAGCCCGTCGGCGAGCGGGGTGTAGCCGATCGGCGGCAGCCAGCGGAGCCGGATCGAGAAGAGGAAGATCAGCAAGATGGCGAGGAAGAAGTTCGGCAGCGACACCCCGAGGAGCGCCACGCTGGTGGAGGCCGCATCGACCGGCGAGTTGCGCCGCATGGCGGACACGATGCCGATCGGGATCGCGATCACCAGCGAGATCAGGACGGACAGGAACGCCAGCTCGAGCGTCACGGGCAGGCGCTGCGCGATCGCCTCGCTCACGGGCTGATTCGAGCGGATCGACCGGCCGAGATCCCCCTGCAGGACGGAGCCGACCCAGCGCAGGTACTGGACGGGCAGCGGCTGGTCGAGCCCCAGCTTGGCGCGCAGGGCCGCCACCGCCTCGGGCGTGGCCTCCTCACCCAGCATGGTCAGGGCCGGGTCTCCCGGCGTCAGGTGGATGAGCGAGAAGACGATCAGGCTGACCAGGAAGAGCACCGGCAGCATCGCCAGGATGCGTCGCAGGACGTAGCGTCCCATGTCGGACCCCCGGATCGGGGCGGCGGGGCATCGCCCGCCGCCCTGCGTGGTCGCCGCTACTGCCGCAGCCACACCGTCTTCAGCCGCATCATCCCGTCGGGGACGTGGACGAAGCCCTGAATGACCGGCTGCCACACTTTGATCTCCGCCGGGAAGCGGATGAAGATCATCGGCGCGTCCTCGGCGATCAGCCGGCAGACCTCGGCGTAGAGCTTCTTGCGCTCGGCGGGGTCAGCGACGGCGCGCGTCTGCTCCAGCAGCCGGTCCACCTCGGGGTTGCTGTACTTGCCCCGGTTCAGCCCACCGTCGGTGATGAAGTAGTTGTAGATGTTGCCGTCCGGGTCGGGCCGGCCGCTCCACTGGAGGCTGACCGCCTGGAAGTCGCCGGCGTCGTTGCGGTCGAGGAGGGTGCCAAACTCCAACAGCTCGAGCTTGGCATTGATGCCGACCGCGGCCATCTGCGCGCGGTAGGCCTCGGCGAGCTGGATCGCGTCCGGCGTGTTGGTGACGAGCATGGTGAACTCGAAGCCGTCCGGCGCGCCGCCCGCCGCCAGGAGCTCCTTCGCCTTGTCGTAATCCTGGTGGTAGACCTGCACCGACTCGTCGTAGGCCCAGGAGCTGGGTGGGATCGGCGTCTGGGCGGGGTGGCCGATGCCGAAGAAGATCGCGTTGATGATCGCCTCGCGGTCGATGGTCCAGGCGACCGCCTGGCGCAGCTCCTTCTTGTCGAAGGGGGGCTTGGAGCTGTTGAGCGAGATGTACTGGAACGCCAGCCCGGCGACCTCGGAGTAGACGAGCGAGGGGTCGTTCTTGGTGGCCTCGACGTCCTTGGCCGAGATCGCGTCGACCATCTGCACCTCGTTGGTGCGCAGGCTGGTGAGGCGCACCGTGGCGTCGGTCACCGGCTTGTAGGTGACCTGGTCGAGGTAGGGCAGACCCTCCTGCCAGTAGTTCTCGTTGCGCTTGACGGTGAGGTGATCGTCCTTGACCCACTCGACGAAGACGAAGGCGCCGGAGCCAACCGGCTCGCGCGCCAGGTCGTCGCCCTTCTCCTGGATCGCTTTGGGCGAGATGATCATGCCGGCGCGGTCGGACAGGGTGGCGAGGAGCGGCGCATACGGCTGGCTCAGCACGAGGACGACCGTGGTGTCGTCGGGGGCCTGGACCTCGGTCACCTGGGCCACCTCGCTGCGCCGGGGCGAGGCGGTGGCGGGGTCGAGCATGCGGTCGAAGTTGGCCTTGACCGCGGCGGCGTTCAACGGCTCGCCGTCGTGAAAGGTGACGCCGGAGACGAGGGTGAAGGTGTACTGCTTGCCGTCGTCGGCGATCTCCCACCTCTCGGCCAGGTAGGGGACGATGTTCAGTTGCGCGTCGATGTCCACCAGCTTGTCATAGATCAACTGGTAGACCTGACGGTCGACGGCCGCGGTGGACTTGTGCGGGTCCATGGTGGTCAGGTCGGAGTTGAGGGCCACGGTGATCGAGCCGCCCCGCTGCGGCGCGCCGTCGCCGCTCGCCGCCGTGGTGGCGGTGGGTGAGCCGCCGGCCGGCGCGCCGCCGCCCGACTCCCCGGCCGGGGTCGACGTGGCGCTGCTGCCACCGCCGCCGCAGGCCGCCAGCAGCGCGCCGGCTGCGGTCGTGAAGCCGAGCGCGACACCGCCGCGGAGGAGCGTGCGCCGCGTCAGCGAGGTCGTGGACACGGCGTGCGCGACGCGGTCGAACGGGTCGTCACCGAAGTCGTGCGGACGCATGACCCACCCCCTTTGGGCCCGGGGGACTCCCCGGCTGCGAGCTACTCATCTCCTCACCGCGCCCGTGAACGGGCGGCCGAACCCGGCCGCGACGGCGAGCGGCCCGGCGCGGGCGCAGCACCGGGCGCCGCTCAGTCCCCGCGGTCTGCCCTGGCGTCCCTCCTTCCCGTCGGCGGGTGCGGCGCGCCGCGCGGCGGCTCCGGGGAGCGCGGCGCGCGCGTGGCCACCACGCTGCCGAGGATGAACTCCTCCACCTCGCGGAGGTGGCGGAGCATGGCGTCCCGCGCGGCGTCGGGCTGGCGCGCGCGGATCGCGCCGAGGATCTCCTGGTGCCAGTGGTAGGCGCGGCGACGGCGCTCGGGGGAGGCGTGGAAGTGCCGCCGGCCCCCCTGGAGGACCCGGTTCATGAGCTGGATCACCTGCACCGCGACCGCGTTCTCGGATGCCTGGGCAAGGGCCACGTGGAACTGGCGGTCGAGGTGGGTGGCGCGATCCTCCTCGGGGTGCGCCAGCTCCGCCGCCTGCTGGCGCACGACCTCCTCCAGCGCCGCGATGTGCTCCGGGGTGGCCCGGAGAGCGGCGAGGGCGGCCAGATCGGGCTCGACGATGATGCGCACTTCCCACAGATCGCCGAGCAGGTCGCCGCTGGCCTCCAGGACGAGCGCCAGCGGCGAGATGAGCCCGGAGCTGAACCCGTCGCGGACGTAGGTGCCGCCGCCGTGGCGTGACTCGATGATGCCGGCGATCTCCAGGCCGCGCAGCGCCTCCCGCAGCGAGGCGCGGCTCACCTGGAGCTGATCGGCCAGGTCCCGCTCGGGCGGGAGCCGATCGCCCGGCCGCAGGTAACCCTGCCGGATGAGCTGGCAGATCTGCGCGACGATCTGCTGCGACAGCCTGAGGCGGCGAATCGGCTGCACCACGGCGCAGCGCCTCCCGCATGGCCGCGAAAGCGGCCTGATGGTCATACCACTGGGTGATGGCGCCATTGTGGGGAGACGTCTCGCATCTGTCAATCGTACGGAAGAGCGATGCGGGCGGATGGGGCAAGCGGCGCGGCTGGCGCCCGTCACGCGGCGGGCGGCCGTCGGGCAGCCTGAGGCAGGCGCAGCTGGGGCCCGGCCGTCGGTCGGACGGCGTCGCCGTGGTGCCGGCTGGTGGGGGACCGGTCCCCCCTCACGTCAGGACGTCGCGGAGGGCGCGGAGTTGCTTCTGGTCGTGCTCGTCGACGCGCTGGACCAACTCCTCGAGGGTGATGGTGCCCCAGCGCGGGTGGCGGCCGGTTCGCTGCCAGGCGGAGTCAGGCAGCGACTCGAGCAGGGCGACGAGGCGGGCACGGCGGGCGCGGAAGGCGGCCAGCACCTGGCGCGGGTCCTGGGCATGATAGTCCCGCTCGATGGCCCAGAAGCCGGTATCGAAGTTCTCCAGCTCCGGCGTGTCCTCGTGCACGATGCGGCGGACACGGTCCAGGGTGACCTCGTCCCAGTCGCGCAGGTGGGCGAGGATCTCGACCGCCCCCCACCCGCCGTTGGCCCCGGCGCGGCGGAGGGCTTCGATCGGTTGGGGGTCGACGATGCGGGCGACCCGCTCAGGGAAGTGGCGCAGCCGGTCGAGCAGCTCCTCACGGTCGGACGGCATGGGGCGTCCCTCCCTCGAGCGGCACGCGGGCGTCGCGCGCCACGCGGACGGCCGCCTGTGCCAGGACGGCGGTCGGGTCGACCAGGGGCACCGGGACATCCTCGGGCCGCAGGATCAGCGGCAGCTCGGTGCAGGCGGCGACGAGCGCGCGGGCCCCGCGGTCGACCAGTTCCTGGGCCGCGCGCAGGGCCCGGTCGGTGCTGGCCCGGCTCAGGTCCCCGGCTTTGACGGCGGCGATGGCGGCGTCGACGTGCGTCTGGGCCTCGGGGCTCGGCACGCGCGCGTCCAGGCCGACCGCGGCGAGCGCGGTCTGGTACAGGCCGACGGCCACCGTGCCGGCGGTGGCCAGGATCCCCGCGGGCGCTCCCGGCGGCAGCAGTGCCGCGAGCGCGGCGGCGGTCTCATCGACCATGCTCAGGATCGGGATCGGGACGGCGTCGCGGATCGTGCCGAGGAACGCGTGGGCCGTGTTGCAGGGGATGACGATGAAGTCCGCCCCGGCGGCGGCGAGGCGCCGCGCGCCCGCGACGAGCCAGGGCGTCGGATCCGGGCCGCCGTGGAGAAGTGCGGCGGTGCGGTCGGGGACCGTCGGGTCGGCGTCGATGATGACGTGCAGGTGATCCTGGTCCCGCTGCGCCGGTGTCGCCGCGATGATCTTCTGGTAGAGGTCCGCCGTGGCCAGCGGCCCCATGCCGCCCAGCACACCGATGGTTCGTCTGGCCGTCATGCCGTCTCTGCCGTTCCTTCCTCGGGGAGCACCCGGACTGGTACCTCACGGACCTCCCCATCGACGCGGAAGGCGCGGACGACCGGAGGATCGGTGAGGAGGGAGATGATGACCATGAGGGCGTTCGGGTAGTAGGCGTGCCGGAGGTCGGTGGGCGAGGGGGCGGCTTCGCTGCGGGGATGGGAATGGAAGATGGCGCCGAGCTGCCACCCGTGTTGGTCCATCTCGTTGAGCGCGGCCACCACCTCGGTCGGATCCATGCTGTACCGCGTGGTGCTCTGCTCGACGTTCGTGCCGCGGTAGATCTTGACGGCGCGGTCCCCGGCGAAGGCGATGAGTCCCACGCCCTCGATCGGCGCCACCGAGCGCACGTGCTCGATCATCTCATGATAGAGCGGGGCGTCGATCACGAGCGCCTCGGGCGTGCCGTTCTGGTCGTCTCCCGCCATGGCCGCGTTACTCCGGATCGGCTCCGTGCGTGGTGAGCCTCGAGCCGAAGACCCGACACGGGGCCGGGCGCACCCTGCAGTATAACAGACCGGGCACTGGCGTCCTGTCCGCGCGGGGCGGCGGGTGGTAGGGTAGGGTGACAGCGTCGCCGCGGTGGCCGGCGCTGGCGGGACCGGAGGAGGTGGGCGCATGTTCATCGACATCAGCTTCTTCCAGGTCGAGGACGGCATGCAGCGGGCCTTCGAGCGCGACTTCCGCACCGTCGTGGAGCGGGCGCGCGAGACGGCCGGGTGCCTGTCGTCGGAGTTGGTGCGGCTCGACGAGCCGCATCACTACATCTGGCTCGAACGCTGGACCACGCGGGAGCAGCACGACGCATTCAACGAGATCCTCTTCGGCAAACTCTGGCCCAGTCTGCCCGATGTCGGGCGCTATGCGACTCGGCTGGTCGAGCGGGACGCGGAGGGGTACGTCGTCATGGAGGACGACGGCTCAGCCTTCGAGCACGCGCCGTAGCTCGCCGATGTCGGCGTCGACCGCGTCGAGTGCCTGGGCCAGGCGCTGCAGCCGGTCGCGCTCGGTCCGCACGAAGGTGCTGTAGGGGGCGAGCGCGTCGCGCACCCGCGCGATCGAGCGCGACACCTCACGCTCGAACTGGTCGAGCAGCGCCTCGTTCAGCCGCTGCCGCAGGGTGGCCGAGCGCTGCCGCATCAGCTCCCGCGTGTGGCGCTTGCGGGCCGGCAGGATGAGCAGGCCAAGGCCGCCAATGGTGACGGCGGCCAGGATGCCGGTGACGTCCATGGTGGCGGTGGTGGCCAGCGCGATCACCGCCGCCCCGAGCCCGACGGCGCCGACCTCGGTCAGGGCGGTCTGGGCGACCGCGTCGCGCAGCGACTGGGCGATCGCCTGGGCCTCGCGGCCGGGATCGAACCGCTCGACCACCTCGTCGGCGCGGCGGGCGACCGCCCCCAGGAGCGCCTGGCGGTCGTAGTTGAACTGCGCGCTCGTCTCCCCGACGACCTCCGGCTGGTGCCGATCGAGCTGCCGCCGGTCGATGTACTCGGTGACCTCCTGCCACAGCCGGAGGTCGCGCTCGACCATCCAGTCGATCATCTCCGCCACGGCGGCGTCGATCTCCCGCTCGGTGTCGGCGACCACCTCCGCCTGGAACTCCCGCTGGATGCGGTCGCGATCGCGCAGGTCGAGCACCCGGCCGAGGCGGATGGTTTCGTCGAAGAAGCGGTCGGCGCGGTCGTTCATGCGGAAGACGATGGCCTCGATGCGGGAGAGGTAGGAGGTGAAGTCGGCGCGCATGTCCGATTGGTAGACGGCGATGCGCTGCTCGATCCGCTCGATGGTCTGCAGGTCGCGGTCGAGGAGGGCCAGGCGCTCGGCCGCCGTGGCGCGGTAGCGCGCGCCGACGCGGTCGGCGATGCCGAGCGGGTTGAGCAGTTTGAGGCGGATGCGGGTCTCCTCGTCGAGCGCGGAGAGGATGAACTGCTCCAGCGCGCCGAAGCGGCTGGCCTCCCAGCGACGGGCGCGCTCCTCGGGTGCCTCGGTGAGCTGGGCCTCGCGGGCGAGGCGCGCGGCGACGGGGAAGATCTGGGGCTGCAGGCCGAGGAGCCGGACGGCGTTGGCGCGGATGAAGTCGGTGACCTCGGCGATCTCCGCGTCACCGCGCAGCAGGTCGATCTTGTTGAGTACGAGGACGATCTTCTTGCCCCAGCCGCGGATCTCGGCCATGAACTGCCGCTCGCTCTCGGTGAAGGGGCGGTCGGCCGAGGTGACGAAGAGCACGAGGTCGGCGCGGGGGACGAAGCGCTGGGAGAGGGCGTCGTGCTCGCGGATGATGGCATTGGTGCCGGGGGTGTCCACCAGGTTCACGTCGCGCAGGAAGTCGGCCGGGAAGACGTGCTCGACGATGCCGTCGATGTCGACTATCTCACCCACCGCATCGCCGTAGCGGAGGATGTGGATCGCGCTGGTGGTCGGGGTGACGCCCTCGGGCATGACGGGCTCCCCGAGCAGCGCGTTGACCACGGCGGACTTCCCGGAGTTGAACTCCCCGACGATGACGAGCAGAAACAGCGCGTTGAGGCGCTCGGCAGCGTCGCGCAGCAGTTCCAGGTCGTCGTGGTCGGCCGGGATGGGGCGGATGGCGCGCGCCAGTTCCTCGACGATCCCGGCCGCACGCTGCCGCAGCTCGTCTTCGCGCCCGGTCAGGATCCGGTCGGGCGGCAGGGCGGGGCTGTCGCTCATGATGGCCGCTCCTTGCGCACGGCGTCGGGCCGGCGATCGCACGCGGGAGAAAGGCTGTTCTGGTTGGGAGTATGCCGCCTGGGGAGTCCCGTGGCAACCGGCGGGACTCAGGCGCGGGAGAGCGGCAGGTCGAGGAGTCGCGCGTATGGCGGTAGCGGGCCGTCGATCAGCGGCAGCGCGTAGGTGCGGAAGGCGTCGGTGACGGAGCGGCCGTCGAGGCCGATGAAGGCGTCGGGGAGGTGGCGCTCCTGGTTGGCGACCCTGGTCAGGGGGATCGCCCCGGTGGTCGCGGCGTAGGGGGCGTCGCTCAGCCGCTCGATGGTGACCATGACCTGGGAGTCGCCGGCAAGCAGCAGACGCACGGCCGCGACGCCGACCTCGTAGGCCTCCTGCCGGTCGACCGTGGAGACGCAGGCGGCGAACATGCGCGCGATGGTGCCCGGCTTGTCGAAGCGGGCCCGCAGTCCCAGGTGCTCCTCGATCGCCCGCGTCAGGGCGGGGCCGGGCCCGGGGTAATAGCGGTGGCCGAAGGGATCGGTCCAGCTCAGGTCCTCACCCGACAGCGGGCGCCCCGACGCATCCTTGAGCGTCTCGGGCACCACGGCGACCACCTGGCCGTGGCGGTCGTACGCGGCGCGAATCTCGTGCAGCAGCGCATAGAGGTCGCGCGGGGGACGCTCCGGGAAGAAGATCAGGTGGGGGCCGTCACCCTCGTCCGTCTGGCCGAGCGCCGCGGCCGCGGCGACCCAGCCGGCGTTGCGGCCCATGACCTCGATCAGCTTGACCGGGTAGAGCGCGGCGGTGGCCGCGGTGTCTAGCGCCGCGTCGCGCGCGGCGAGGGCGATGAAGCGGGCGATGGAGCCGTAGCCCGGGCAGTGGTCGGTGCCGGGGAGGTCGTTGTCGATCGTCTTCGGCACGCTGACCACGCGCAGGTCGTAGCCGACGTCGCGGGCGGCCGCGGCGAGCCGGAGCGCGGTGTCGGCCGAGTCGTTGCCGCCGATGTAGGCCACGGCGTGGACGTCGTAGCGGGCCAGCGTGGCGACGGCCTGCGCGGCGGTCTCCTCGGTCAGTCGGCGCCGGGTGGTGCCGAGCGCCGCCGACGGGGTGTGGAGGAGGCCGTCGATGACGGCCGCCGGCTGGCGCCCGAGGTCGACGAAGGACTCGCTGAGGATGCCGTCGACGCCGTGGCGGGCGCCGATGATCGTGGCGAAGCGGCCGCTCTCCTGCGCGGCACGGACCACCCCGGCGAGGCTGGCGTTGATCACCGCCGTCGCACCGCCGGACTGCGCCACGAGCAGGCTGCCGCGCCCTGCCACTCCCCCGCTCCTCCGCCCGACCTCGCACCGCGTCGTCCGCCCGCCAGCGGGCGGCACAGCGGATGCGTTATAGCAGGCGGACGCTGATGCGAGCAAGCAGCGTGGACTGACCGGAGAGGCGACCGCACGATGATCGACACCCTCCTCGAACTGCTGCGTGACGGCTGGGGAAGACTGCGGGCGGCGATCGATCCCTCGCGGCGGCTCTGCCGGCAGCCCGCCCGCGTTGCCGCCAACCCCCGGCGCCGCTGACCCCCGTGAGCGAACGCAGGTGGTCGTCGCGGACGGCATGCGTGATACGTCATGCATCAACCGTCATGCGTCAGGGGGTGATGCGTGTTCTGTATTGCGTATTGCGTACTACGTCACCCCTCACCCCCGACCCCTCTCCCAATTCTGGGAGAGGGGGGAGTCACGGAGTTCGCAGTACGCAATACGCAATACGCAGTACGTCGTTGCGGAACACGCAGCTCGCCTCACGCATGACGGATGACGCGTGACGCGCCCCGCCTCACCCCGTCGGCTTGTCCGGCACGAACACGCGGCCAAGGACCGGGCTCCGGAGCTCGGTGGCGAGACACTCCATATAGATCTCGTCCCAGAAGCGCCCGCCCATCCACTGCGCCTGCCGACGGCGGCCGAACTCGCGGAAGCCGGCCTTGGCGTAGGCGCGCCGGCCGGCCAGGTTGTACTCGTAGACGCGCAGCATGACGTTGTGCAGGCCGAGCGCGGTGAAGGCGTAGTCGAGGGTGAGGCGCGTGGCCTCGGTGCCGTAGCCCTTGCCGCGATCGTCCGCGCCGATGAGGATGCCGAACTCGGCGCGGCGGTGGCGGAAGTCGATGGCACGCAGCGCCGTGGTGCCGACGGACCGCCAGGTGGCGCGCTCGTAGACCGTGAAGCTGGTGGTGTCCGCGGCGGTCGCGGCGGCGTCGTACCAGGCGGCCTCCTGCTCGGCTGTCTGGGGGCGCGGCGGGACGCCGAAGTTGCGGACGGCCGAGAGGTCGTTGATCCAGCGCTGGTAGAGGGGGAGGAGGTCGCGCCGAAGGGGTCCCAGCGCGACCCGCTCTCCCACGACGGTCACGATCGGTGGTTCGTTGCTCGGCCCGCTCACGACTTCGCCTCCTGCCGGGCGCGCCAGGCGTCGCGCGCCGCCAGCCACTCGTCGCGGAACAGATCGAACATCAGGGCGTCGCGGAAGCGGCCCTCCTTGCGCCCAAGGGTCTTGACGCGCCCGGCGTCGCGGTAGCCCTGTCGCCGCACCGCGGCCGCCGAGCGGAAATTCGGCTCCCAGACCCAGGAATAGACCATGTGCAGGTGGATGCGCTCGAAGCAGTACTCGAGCAGGAGGTGCTTGGCCTCCGGGCCGTAACCCTTGCCTCGGTTCTCGGCGCCGCCGAGCCAGGCCTCGGTCTCGGCCACGCGGTTGATCCAGTCGATGCTGGAGATCCCGACCGTGCCGATCAGCCGGTCGTCCTCCTTGCGGCAGACCGCGAAGTGGATGGCGCTGCCCGGCTCGTGGGTGTAGAGCTTGGTGATCCACCGCTCCCAGGCGAGCGGGCTGACCGGCGTCCGGCCCATGTCGAAGAACGTCTCGGTCTCCTCCGCGGTGTAGCGCGCCAGCTCGACGGCGTCCTCCTTCTCGAGCGGGCGGAGGTAGAGCCGCTCGCCGATCATGACGGGGTTACGCATGTGCTGCCTCCACGATCGGATGGACCCACTGGTAGACGACCAGGTCGACACGATGCCCGGGGCGCGCGAAGTACTCGCGCAGCCGGGCACGGGCGGTGAAACCCGCCTCCTCAGCCGCGGCCAGGGTCGCGGGCTGGTCGGCCGGGAGATTCAGCTCAATGAGGAGCCGCTCCCGCTCGTCGCGGAGCCAGGGCAGGACGAGGCGCAGCGCCTCAGCCTGCACCGCATCGGCATCGGTGACCCAGGGGGCCGTGTGGACACGGACGCTGGCCTCGTCGCGCCAGAAGTAGATGCGCACCGACCCCACGACCGCGTCGTCGGCCAGCCGGGCGATGGCGAGGAGCCATTCCCGGCTGTCCCAGGGATCGCTGTGCACCTCGTTGAGGATCTGCTCCGCCCGCGTGGCGTCGATCGGGAACGGGCTCTGGTGCCAGGCCATGGCGACATCCTTGTCGTCGGCCTGGAGCGCCCGGAGATAGATCGTCGGGCCGGTCAGGTAGACCGCTCGCATGGATGCCTCTCCTTTCTTAATGCCCCTTAGCCACTGCGCTTCAGCCGCCCAGTGCGCTTGGCGTAGCGCTCGACCGCGTTGAAGACCGCCATGCCGACGGGGATGGTCAGGAGGCCGATCACCGCCATTGGCAGCAGGTAGTGGCCGAGCTCGGCGGTGGCCCGGCCGTCGAGCACCGTGGCGCGCATGCCTTCCAGGACGTAGGTCGCCGGGGAGACGCGGGCCAGGCTCTGCATCCAGCCGGGCAGCACCGAGACCGGGTAGTAGACGCCGGAGACGAGCAGCAGGACTGAGGAGATGATGAAGGTCATCTCTTCGCCCCGCTCGGTAAACAGGAGCGGCAGGACGGCCGCCATGATCCCCACGCCGATGAAGCTCAGGCTGCCGAACAGGATGACGACCAGCGCGCCGCCGAAGTTGGCGTTCCCGAGATTGACGTCGAACAAGAGCGCGATGGCGAGGAACAGGATCGCCGTTCGCGCGATCCCGTAGAGCACGCTGAAGAGGGAGACGCCCAGCATGTGGGTCAGGCGCGACACGGGCGCCATCATGGTGTACTCGATCGTGCCCTCCCAGCGCTCCCAGGCGATCATCTCGCTGATGTTGGCGAAGACGGAGCGCAGGTAGGACCAGACCAACGTCCCGATCCCGAGGTAGAGGATCAGGTGCTGGCTGTTCACCTCCTGCGCCTTGCCGATGTAGAGGACCGACAGGGAGGAGGTGATGTTGTAGACCAGGAACGCGATCTCCCAGCCCCAGTAGCGGCGTGCCAGGAAGAAGTTGCGCTCCATGAAGGCGTAGGCGGCCAGCGCCTCGCGCCGCAGCCGGCCGGCGGTGCCGGGCGGGTGGGATGGTGCACGCTCGAGCTCGATCATCGGTGCTCCTTGCCCGTGTTGGATGCTGTCCGACCGCCGGGCGGGACCCGCCCCGGCGCTAGGCCACCGGCTCCAGCGCCTCGGCGTGCAGGTCCCGCCCGGTCAACTGGAAGAAGGCATCCTCCAGCGTCGCGACCGGGCGGCCAACCAGGTTCGCTGCGGTTCGCTTCAGCCCGTCGGCCGTGTCGACGGCGATCAGCCGCCCCCGGTCGATGACCGCGATCCGGTCGCACAGCCGCTCGGCCTCGTCCATATCGTGCGTGCAGAGGATGCTGGTCGCATCGTGCTCATCGCGCAGTTGGCGGATGAACTGCTGCACGTCCTGCTTCGAGCGCGGGTCCAGCCCGGTCGTCGGCTCGTCGAGCAGCAGCAGGACCGGCGCGGTGAGAAAGGCTCGCGCGATGGCGACCTTCTGCTGCATGCCGCGGGACAGTTGCTCCATCGGCTGGCTGATCTGGCCCGGCTCCAGCCCGAGGCGGCCCAGGATGGAGACGATGTCGACGCGCAGGCCGCGGCCGGCGCGGCCGTAGAGGCGCAGGGCGTACAGCAGGTTCTCCATGGCCGACAGCTTCTTGAAGAACGACGCCTCGACGGAGACGCGATTGATCAGCCGCTTGATCTCGGCTTCGTCCCGGGCGAGGTCGCAGCCGAAGATGCGCACGGTCCCGGCGTCGGGGACGATGAGCGTCGACAAGACGCGGATGAGGGTCGACTTGCCCGAGCCGTTGACGCCGAGGATGCCGAAGATCTCCCGCTGCTGGACGTGGAAGGTGACGTCGTCGAGCGCGCGGACCGTCTGGAGGCGCCGGCGGCGCACCAGCGAGCGCCGGACGAAGGTCTTCGTCAGGTGCTCGACGGTGACGGCCGGGAGCGACTCCGCCGTGCCGTGCGTGACGGTACCCGGTCTGGCGTGCATCGCGTGTCCTCTCTGGCTGGCTCGCCGGAATCCGGCGAACAAAAAACCGCGGGCGAGACGGCGCTCGTCTACCCGCGGTGGGATGCTTCGACTATTGCAGCGCTAGCTCAAGGCACCCCTCCGGCGGGCACACTCCGCCCCACAGCACCGGCGACCAGGCTACCGATGTAGCCCTGCTCCCGGAGGATGTGGGTGGAGTTGAGGCCGAGGCGGTTCACGAACCGCGCTCCTTCCCGCAGCTTGGGGTGACCCAATCGCGCTGTAGGGCCATTCTACGGGCGGCATGGCTGCCTGTCAACAAGGATTGCGCGGCGGCGGCCCAGGGAGCGGCGGCGTCGGTCGTCAACGAAGCGGCGAGCACCGGCGCTCCCTGCGGCGGCGGCGGCGTTATGCCGGCGGATGCGCGGCCCGGAACTCGTCGGCGACCTGGGCGAGGGTGGCGAAGCGCACGCCGTCGTGGCCCGCGAAGTAGTCGATCAGGCGCTCGAGCATCAACATCCGGTGGCCGCGCCCGATGACCTGGGGGTGCATCGTCAGGGTCAGGACGCCGCCCTCCACCTCGCGGTACATGAAGTCGAACTCGCCGCGCCAGATCTCCTCGACCTTGGAGGGCGCCGACAGGCCGGGGCTGAGCCGGTTGCCGAGGCGCACGTACTCAAAGTGGGGGAAGTCGTCGAGGATCCAGCTCACCGGGATCTCGACGATACGCGAGGGGCGACCGAACTCGTAGGCGCGGTCGCGGTGGATCACGTCGCCGACGCGTGCCCAGTAGGGCAGGAAGTCGTGGCCCATGAGCGAGCTCTCGTAGTGGAAGCCGAACTCCTCGAGGAGGGCGATGGTATGCGGGCTGTTGTCCCAGGCCGGCGAGCGATAGCCGCGGGGCAGCACCCCGGCGGCGCGGTCGAGCGCCGCCAGCCCGCGCTCGAGCACCGCCCGCTCCTCCTCCCGCGTCAGCGCGACCGGGTTCTCGTGGAGGTAGCCGTGGTGGCCGATCTCGTGGCCGGCCGCGGCGATGGCGCGGACGCTGTCGGGGTAGGTGTCGGCGGTGTGGCCGGTGACGAAGAACGTGGCGGGGATGTTGCGGCGCGCCAGCAGGCGCAAGATGCGCTCGACCCCGACCACGCCGAACTCGCCGCGCGAGATCATGCTGGGAGAGGTCGCCTGGTAGGGGCCGATCCAGAGCGAGATCGCGTCAAAGTCGAAGGTCAGGCAGACGGTTGCCCGGTGGGTCACCACGTGTGACGCTCCTTCCGTCGGGCGCCGTGCGCCCCGGCGTGCCCGCACTGTTGGGTTGGCGGCCAGTCGGTGCCCATTATCGCGGATCGCGCGGCGCACGGGGACGCCATGGGGAGGGCGAAGGCGACCAGGTCCCGATGGTTTTGCACACCGGTGTCGCGTCTGCTATACTCCCATTGCTTCGGGGAGTGGCGCAGCCCGGTTAGCGCGCCGCGTTCGGGACGCGGAGGTCGGAGGTTCAAATCCTCTCTCCCCGACTACGGGCGGGAGCCATCTGGCTCCCGCCTTTTTGTGCCTGCCGGTTGGGGCCGCGGTGCTATGATCCAGGCTGGAGGTGAGACGGCGAGATGAGCCAAGGGGACGGTGAGCGGACCGGCCGGGCGACCGAGGCGCTGCGCGGGCTGCCGTCGATCGCGGCGGTGACGGCCGATCCGGCGGTGGCCGAGGTCGCAAGTGGGTTGCGGCCGGAGATCGTGACGGCCGTGGCGCAGCAGGTGGTCGAGCGGTTCCGGCGCGCGATCCTGGCCGGCGAGGCCGGGGTCGATCCGGACCAGGTGGTCCCGGCGGTGCGCGAGGAGCTGACGCGTCTGCTGCGCCCGCGGCTGGCGACCGTCATCAACGGCACCGGCGTGATCATCCACACCAACCTGGGGCGGGCGCCCGTGAGCGCGGAGACGGCCCGGGCGATGGAGGAGGCGGCCACAACGTACACGCCGCTCGAGTTGCAGCTCGAGTCCGGTCGCCGCGGGGGCCGGATGGAGGAGGTCTCCCGGCTGATGCGGGCCCTTACCGGTGCCGAGGCGACGCTGGTGGTGAACAACAACGCCGCGGCGGTCCTGCTCACGCTCAGCGCGCTCTGTGCCGGGCGCGAGGTCATCCTCTCCCGCGGGCAGGCGGTGGAGATCGGCGGCGGCTTCCGGGTGCCGGACGTCATGGTGCAGGGCGGCGCCCGGCTGGTGGAGGTGGGCACGACCAACCGCACCTATGCCCGCGACTACGAGGCCGCCATCACTGAGCAGACCGCGGCGCTGCTGGCGGTACACTGGAGTAACTTCCGCATCATCGGCTTCACCGCGCAGCCGTCGCTCGCCGCGCTGGCCGAGATCGCGCGGCGGCGGGGCCTGGTGCTGATCGAGGACCTGGGGAGCGGCTGCCTGATCGACACCGCGCCCTTCGGGCTGGCGCACGAGCCGACGGTCGGCGAGAGCCTGGCCGCGGGGGTGGACGTGGTGTGCTTCTCGGGCGACAAGCTGCTCGGGGGGCCGCAGGCCGGGATCATCAGCGGCCGGGCGGACCTGGTGCAGCGGATCGCGGCGCACCCCCTGGCGCGGGCGGTCCGGGCGGACAAGACGGCGCTGGCCGGGGTGGCGGCCACGCTGCGCCACTACCTGCGGGGCGACGTGACCGAGACGGTGCCGATCTGGCGCATGATCGCCGCGCCGGTGGCGGCGCTGGAGGCGCGCTGCCGTGCCTGGGCCGCGGCGCTGGCGGCGGCCGGCGACCTCCCGGTGGTGGCGAGCCGGGCCACGATCGGTGGAGGGTCGCTCCCCGAGGAGACGCTGGAGAGCCGGGCGCTGGCGGTCGACGCGGCGCTGGCGGCGCGGCATGGGCTGACGCTGCCCGAGTTGGCCGCCCGGCTGCGCGCGGGGGAGCCGCCGCTCATGCCCTATGTGGCCGACGATCGGCTGCTCATCGACGCCCGCACCGTCCTGCCCGAGCAGGACGACGGGGTGGTGCGGGCGCTGGCCGCGGCGCTGGGGGTGGCCTGAGGCGGCCCGCGCAGCGCCGAACGACCGGTCGCGGACGCCCGCTTGACCGGTCGATGTCCCCCCGTCTACGATTCCCTTGCGGCGGTGTACCGCTCGCTCGGACGCCAGCCGCGCGGAAGATGACCACGCGCTATCCGCTCCGCTTGGATCCGGCGGGACCGAGACGGAGGACGAGGTGCAAAATCGGCGCGCCTGCCTCTGCCCTCCCATCAGGGAGGGACCCGGTCTGCGCACGCTGGTGGAGCGGGGCGCAGACGGGAGGCCACATGCTCCTCGTCCTCGATATCTCCAACCGCCAGACCGCCGTCGCCCTCTTCGACGGCGCCGAACCGCGCCCCTGGTGGCTCAGGACTGACCCCGACCGCACCGTCGACGAGTTCGGGCTGCAGCTCGAGTCGCTCCTCCGGTATACCGGGGTGGATCGCACCCGCCTGCGCGGGGCGGTGATCGGCTCGGTCGTGCCGGGACTGACGCGCACGGTCAGCCAGGCGTGCGCGCGCTACCTGGGCCTGGAGCCGCTGGTCGTCGGGCCGGGGGTGCGCACGGGCGTGCGCGTGCGCACCGACAACCCGCGCGAGGTCGGCCCGGACCGCATCGCGAACACGCTGGCGGCCTACCGCCGCTACGGTGGGCCCGCCATCGTGGTCGACTTCAGCTCGACGACCACGTTCGACGCGGTGTCGGCCGAGGGCGACTACCTCGGCTCGGCCATCGCACCGGGCCTGGGGATGGCGGCGGGCGCGCTGGCGCAGCGGGCGGCGCAGCTCAGCGAGGTGGACCTGGCCCGGCCGGCGCGCGTGATCGGCCGGAACACCGTGGCGGCCATCCAGTCCGGGCTGGTCTTCGGGTTCGCCGCGCTGGTCGACGGAATCGTGAGCCGCATGCGGGCGGAGCTGGGTGGCGGCCGGGTGATCGCGACCGGGCCCGACGTCGCGGCGATTCAGTCCGAGGTCCGGACGGTCGAGGTGGTCGATTCGCTGCTGACGCTGGACGGGCTCCGCCTGATCTGGGAGCTGAACGCGGCGGAGGGGAGCGCCCGGCTCCGGCGGACGGAGGAGCCAGAGGCGCGCGGGCGACAGGCCGGGCGGGCGCTCGCCGCGCGCGTGCCGGTGGAGCCGCCCGGCGCGCTGGAGAACCAGGTCGGCCGGAGCCAGCTCGCTCACCATCAGGTCAAAGTCGAGATCGAGGCTCTGCTCGATGAGCTGCGTGGCCACGAGGACGGCCCGATGCGGCCGGCGCACCTGGCGCTCGCCGTCCTCCGTCGTGACCGTGCCGCCCGGCTTGCCGAAGCGCAGGAGCGCGCGCTGCTCGCGGCGCTGGCGCTCCGCGAACAAGAACCGGGCGTGCAGCAGGTCGAGCTCCGGCGCGCCGTCGTCGGCCGTCCCGGGGAAGCAGTGCCTGAGCGCGCGATAGACCTCCTGGGCACGGCCCACCGTGTTGCAGATCACCGCGGCGCAGCCGCCGCCCGCCAGCGCCTCCTTGAGCCGGTCCCCGAGCTCGAAGCACGCACCGGCGTCTGGGATGTCGCCACTGAGCCAGTCGAGGTGGATGAGCCGGCCCGCGCCGGCACCGGCAGGCACGTGCTCCGCTCCAGCCTGAGCGGGTGTCACCCAGGTGATCCGGGGGTAGGCGACATCCATGGCGGGCGCGGCGCTGGCGGGGAGCGCCAACCCGCGCCGGTACGCGGCCAGGAGTGCCGCGCGCCGGGTGCTTGGCAGCGTGGCCGAGAGGAGGATCACGGGCGAGCCGAGCGCCGCGAGCCACTCCAGCAGCCGCTCCAGCAGGGCGGTCATGTACGTGTCGTAGGCGTGCACCTCGTCGATGATCACGGCCTTGCCGGCGAGCCCGAAGAGGCGGACGAAGACGTGCTTCGTCTGGAGCGCGGCGAGCAGCGCCTGGTCGATGGTGCCCACCCCGAACGGCGCCAGCAGACCGCGCTTGCGGTAGGTGAACCACTCTGCCGCCACGACGTGCTCGTCCTCGTCCTGGTCCCCATCGCGATCGGCCTCAGCCGGCGTGAGCAGGGCGTCGGCGTGCTGCCGCAGCAGCGCGAACTCGGCCGACAGCGCGGCGTGGCCGTGCAGGAGCTGGAGGTTGACGACGCCCGCGGGATACCGGCAGGCCAGGAAGCGGCGGACCCGGCCGAACATCTGGTCGCTGGTCGCCTGCGTCGGCAGCGCGACGTAGGCGCCGCGGCGCTCGTCACCGCCCCAGGCGTCGACCAGGTACAGGGCGGCCTCCGTCTTCCCCTCGCCCATCGGGGCTTCGATGATGACCAGGCCGGGCTGAGCGGGGTCGAGGCGGCCCGCCAGCTTGGTCACGGCCTGCTGGAGGCGGTTGGGTTGCCTTATCTCTGGAAAGAGATCAGCAAACCGGCGCGGGCCGGGCTCGGGGAGCCACCCGGCCCAGTGGAGGCGATCGAGCGCCCTCCGCGCACGCTCCGCCGTCTCGGCCGCGTAGCCCGCCGGGTCGATCGCCGGGGCGCGATCGGGGTCGCTGACCGCCCACGGGAAGTACTCGTCGGCCGAGCCGATCCAGTCGGCGACGGAGACCAGCCCGGCCAGCACCATTGCGGTAGCGGTGTCGATCGCCTGCGGGATCTCCGCCGTCGATACGTCGAGCGTCGCGGCCAGGAGGCAGACCAGGTCCTGCCGCACCCTGTCCCAGCGGCCCGTGCCGACCGCACGTGGGCTGAGGCAATCGAGGTCGCCACTGCGCGGGAAGACGCCATGGTGGCCACCGACCACCGTCCCGAGCCGCGTCGCCAGCACCCTGGGCAAACCAAACTCGGAGACGAGGATGCCGGGGAGCGTGCAGGCCGTGACCGAGCCGTGCGGCGCCCGGCTGCGTGGCGGCGGCGCGGGGAATCCGGCGGCGAGCAGGCGCTGGCGTGCGGCCGCATCGCGGAACTGGAACGCGGGCGACGCCTTCCCCAGGTCGTGCAGACCGGCCAGGAGCGCAACCCATCGCCCGGCGGCATCCTGGCTGAGCGCCAAGGCCGCGGCCAGGTGCGCCCGGATGCGCGGAGAGAGCGTCGTCTCCCACATCGCTCGCGCCACTGCGGCGACATCGAGCAGGTGGCAGAGGAGCGGATGGAGCGCAGGATCGTCACAGGCCCGCGACCGCTTGGCCCATAGCAGCTGCCAGTCGTGCATGTGGGCGCCCCCACCCTTCGTCGTGCGATGATCGTGTGCCGCGTCGTTGCTCGCAGAGCGATGCACGACGACGGTAGCTAGTGCGAGAGAAGACAGTCGTTCCCATGCGCAATTGATTCCTGTCACAAATCATGGACGCAACTGCTACTTATCGTTACTGAGGTGAGTTGCTGACATGTTGCCTGCGTGACAGGGCCTTGTCAAGCCGAAGCGCCGCGCACCAGGTCCGCTGGCGCGCCATCGGGCCCGTCGGGCGCCCGGCGCCGCGCCGCACGCCGGCCGGGGATCGGTCATAATGGCCGCGGCGAAGCGGGCTGGTTGGGCTGACGCCCGTCACCCGCCCACCGGGCCGATGGTCTAGGCAGGAGAGGGGGCACGAGATGGATCTTGGCTTGACCGGCAAGGTCGCGCTGGTGCCGGCGGCGAGCTCGGGGCTCGGCCGGGCCGTGGCGCTGGCCTTCGCGCGCGAGGGCGCGCGCGTCGTCGTCAGCAGCCGCGATCAGGCGGCCGTCGACGAGGTGGCGGCGGACATTCGGGCCGCGGGCGGGGAGGCGCTGGCCGTGGCGGCCGACGTGACCCAGCCCGCCGATCTCGAGCGGCTGGTCCAGGCCACCATCGATCGCTTCGGGGGCATTGACGTGCTCATCACCAACGCCGGCGGGCCGCCGGCCGGCACCTTTGACCGCTTCGACGACGCCCAGTGGCAGGCGGCCTTCGAGCTGACCCTGATGAGCGCGGTGCGGCTGATCCGGCTGGCGCTCCCCTCGATGCGAACGCGCGGCGGCGGGGTCATCATCGCCATGACCTCCTCCTCGATCAAACAGCCGATCCCCAACCTGCTGCTGTCGAACGTCATGCGCGCCGGGGTGGCGGGTCTGGCCAAGTCGCTGGCGGACGAGCTGGCCCCCGACCGCATCCGGGTCAACACGATCGTGCCGGGGCGGATCGCCACGCCACGGATCGAGCAGCTCGACCGGGTCAACGCCGAGCGGCAGGGGGTCGATGTGGCCACGGTGCAGCAGCGCGAGATGGCGCGGATCCCCCTCGGGCGCTACGGCACGCCGGAGGAGTTCGCCGACGCGGTCGTCTTCCTGGCCTCGGACCGCGCCAGCTACATCACCGGGGCCACGCTTCAGGTGGATGGCGGGATGATCCGGTCGCTCTGGTAGGCCGCCCACTGCTTGCCGCCGGCGCCCGTGTCGGCGCCGGCCGCGGCCAGAGTGCGATCGTACTCTGCACGATAGACGAATGGCTGTAGCACAAACGGCCCGTGGTGTGGTAGGAGTTAAGTACGCAGGGCGGTAGGCAATAGATCCTACTCCGGCGAGCACAGTTGAACTGTCGGACGCGATGACGCGCGGACTGTAATCTGGGCACCTCGTCCGCGCCGAGCTGGAGGTGCAACCGGCCGACCACCGTGCAGGGTCGCGCCGGTTTCTTGTGTTGGGGAGGGTAGTGCCACACCGCGGCCGCCCGCGATCGGGGCGGGGCAACATCAGGAAGAGCGCGCACGCTGGGAGGCAATGACGCGCAGGCTGTAATCTGGGCACCTCGCCTGCGCCGAGCCAGAGGTGCAACCGGCCGGCAGTGCTATGCCGGCATTTTGCTTGCCTCCGGTGATGCCAGATTCCTGGATATACCAAGAAGCGTGGATATGGGACGCCACGCAGGCCGCGGTGGGCAGGGCGTCTTGAGGGAGCAGGAGGAGCGGAGCCGACGGCGGGCCTGCCGCGTCTGGGGAGGGAGCGGCGGGCAGCAGCCGGAGCGATGGACGCCGGGCAGGGAGGGAAGCGATGAACCACGCACGCAGCGCACCGAGCGCTGGCTATCTCGCGCGAGCCGGCTCGCTGCTCGAGCGGCAGTTGGCAGGGGCGGCCGCCGGGACGGAGGCGGCGAGCACCCCGCACATCGAGGACATGGTCGCCCGCGTGGCGGCTGAATCCGGCTGGGCGGCGTTCCCGCGGCCGTACCGGGTCATGAAGCGGGCGCTCGACATTGCGGTCGCCAGCGTCGGCCTGGTGCTCCTCGCCCCGCTCATGCTCGCCATCGCCCTGCTCGTCCGGCTGGACTCACCCGGGCCGGCGTTCTTCCGCCAGGCGCGCGTCGGCCAGGGCGGCCGCCCCTTCCAGATGCTCAAGTTCCGGAGCATGGTGCACGGCTGCGGGCTGCGGCTCGATGGGCCGCACAAGTGCCCCGACGACGTCCGCATCACGCGGGTCGGGCGCCTGCTGCGTCGCACCAGCCTGGATGAGCTGCCGCAGCTCATCAACGTCCTGCGCGGGGAGATGAGTCTGGTCGGCCCCCGGCCGGAGATCCCTGCCATCGTCCTGGCGCGCTACCAGCCCTGGCAGTACCGCCGCTTCCTGGTGCCCCAGGGCATGACCGGGTGGTGGCAGGTGACGGGGCGCGGCACCAAGCTCCTGTGCGAGCACATCGAGGATGACCTCTACTACCTGGAGCACGCCTCGCTCCGCTTCGACCTCCTGATCCTGGCCAAGACGGTCGGCGCCGTGCTGCGCCGGGAAGGGGCTTTCTGATGCACCAGCAGCGCCTCGCCGCCAGCGCGTTCGGCGCGCACTGCCCGCGCCAGGCACTCCGGCCCGGCGGGCGGCCACCCAGCCGCCGCATCCTCGGGACGCGCGTCGATGCCACCTCCTACGCGGCCGCCGTGGACCAGGTCATCGCCTGGGCCCGGGCCGGGGAGTCGCGCTACGTCTGCGTCTCGACCGTGCACATGGTCATGGAGGGGCACGACCGGGCCGAGTTCCAGCGCATCATCAACACGGCCGATCTGGTCACGCCGGACGGCATGCCGCTGGTCTGGGGCCTCAAACTGCTCGGCATCGCCTCGGCCAGCCGCGTCTACGGGCCGGACCTGACGCCGCTCGTCTGCGCGCGCGCCGCGCAGGAGGGCATCCCGGTGGGCTTCTACGGCGCCACGCCCGAGGTGCTCGACCGCACGATCGCGAACCTGACCGCCCGCTACCCCGGGCTGCGCGTGGCCTACCGCCACAGCCCGCCGTTCCGCCCGCTCACCCCGGCCGAGGAGGCGCAGGAGCTGGCGGCGATCCGCGCCTCCGGCGCCCGCATCCTCTTCGTCGGCCTCGGCTGCCCGAAGCAGGAGCGCTGGATGGCGGCGCGGCGGGGGCAGGTCGACGCCGTGATGCTCGGCGTCGGCGCCGCCTTCGACTTCCTGGCCGGCCGCAAGCGGCAGGCGCCGGACCTGTTGCAGTCCCTTGGCCTGGAGTGGCTCTTCCGGCTGGCGACCGAGCCCCGGCGGCTCTGGCGCCGCTACCTCTACCACAATCCGCGGTTCGTCGTGCTGTTCGCGGCCCAGGTGCTCCGGGGCCAGGTTCATGGGGAGGCGCACTGATGGCAACGCGCGTGTTGGTTACCGGCGCCGGCGGCTTCATCGGCCACCATCTCGTCCGCTACCTCGTGGCCAAGGGCTACTGGGTGCGCGGGGTGGACATCAAGGAGCCGGCCTTCGAGACCTCGCTGGCGCACGACTTCCAACTCCTCGACCTGCGCCGCTTCGACAACTGCCTCATCGCCACCAGCGGCATTGACGAGGTCTACCACCTGGCCGCCGACATGGGCGGCATCGGCTACATCACCAGCAACCGCGCCGACATCGCCCGCAACGACATCCTGATCAACACCCACATGCTCGAGGCCAGCCGGGTCAACGGCGTGCGCCGCTTCCTCTTCTCCTCCTCCGCCTGTGTCTACCCGGACTACCGGCAGGACTCGCCCGACGTCACCCCGCTCCGCGAGGAGGACGCCTACCCCGCCGCGCCCGAGGAGGGCTACGGCTGGGAGAAGCTCTTCACCGAGAAGCTGTGCCAGTACTACGCCGAGGACTACGGGCTGGAGACGCGCGTCGTCCGCTTCCACAACGTCTATGGCCCGCTCGGCACCTACGAGGGCGGCAAGGAGAAGGCCCCGGCCGCCCTGTGCCGCAAGATCGCGCTGGCCGAGGACGGCGACGAGATCGAGATCTGGGGCGACGGCGAGCAGACCCGCTCCTTCATGTACGTCGACGACTGCGTGGAGGGTATCCACCGGCTGATGCGCTCGGACTACCGCCAGCCGTTGAACCTGGGCACCGACCGCCTGGTGACGATCAACGAGCTGGTGGACATCATCGCCGCGATCGCCGGCAAGCGCATCCGGAAGCGCCACGACCTCACCAAGCCCCAGGGCGTGCGCGGCCGCAACAGCGACAACACCCGCCTGCGCCAGGTGCTGGGCTGGGAGCCGGAGATCCCGCTGGAGCAGGGGCTCGCCCTCACCTACCGCTGGATCGCGCGGCAGGTCGCCCCCGCCAGCCACGGGCAGCGCCGGCTGGTGGTGGTGTAGCCGATGCTCCGATTCGCCGCAGGGGTGAACGTGGCGCCACGGGCACGCTGGCTGCTGCTCGCGCTCCCGTTGGCGCTGGCGGCCGCCCACGCCTCCCCCACGCTGACGTGGCGCTGGCCGGGACGCTACCTGTTCCCGGCGGTCCGCCATGTGCCCGGCGTGCGCGCCGTGGGCCTCACCTTCGACGACGGCCCCGACCCCGCCGCGCTCGACCCGCTGCTCCGGCAGCTGGCGGACCTCGGCGCGCGGGCCACCTTCTTCGTCACCGGCGAGCAGGTCGAGGCCTGGCCGGCGGGCGTCCGGGCGATCCTGGCTGCCGGCCACGAGGTCGGGCTGCACGGCTATCGCCACGACCGCCACCGGCGCCTGCCGCCCTGGGCGGCCATCGCGGACCTGCGCCGTGGCCGCGCCATCGTCGAGGACGCGACCGGCCGCCCGGTGGAGTTGTTCCGCCCACCGTACGGGACCTTCAGCCTCGCCACCTGGCTCGAGGTGCGGCGCCAGGGTTGGACGCCCGTCCTCTGGAATCGCGACGGGCGCGACTGGGCCCCCGACGCGACGCCCGCCACGATCCTGGCCTCGCTCGGCACACTCCAGCCCGGTGACATCCTCCTGCTGCACGACTCGGATCGCTACGGGACGCCCGGCTCGTGGCGTACGACGCTGGCCGCGCTGCCGCGCCTCGCGGAGCGCGCGGCCGCGGCCGGGCTCCCGCTCCGCTCGGTCGGCGAACTGCTGCGATGGGAGGGACGGTGATGCGGGCGGTGGGGCGCGGGTGCGCCGGGCGAGGACGGGGGACGGAACCATACCACCCAACCGGTGGCGGCTGCCGATTGCGAGGGTGGTGCCGATGACCACCGCGACGGCATCCCCGCCATCGGTTCGCACGCGCGCGCTCGGGCTCCTCGGCGCCAATCTCTGGGGGATCGCCGATCAGGGGCTGATCTCCGGCGGCAACTTCGTCACCATGGTGCTGCTGGCGCGGACGCTCGGCGGGGCTGGCTTCGGTGTTTTCACGCTGGTGTACACCATCCTCACCCAGGCGTACGTGTTCCAGACCGCGCTGGTGACCCAGCCCCACAACGTGCTCGGCGCCACCTGCCGCGGGGAGCCCTACGTCCGCTACACCACCGCCACCGCGGTCTGGCAAGCGGCCTACGCCGGGCTCTGTGCTGCACTGGCGCTCCTGGCCGCGCTGGCCGCGCGTCTGGCCTTCCCCGCGTGGACGCCGCTGCTCGTAGCCCTGGCGGGGGCGCTCCTCGGCTGGCAACTGCAGGAGTTCGCCCGCCGCGTCCTCTATACGGAGGGGCGGCTGGGCGCGGCCTTCGCCAGCGACGTCGTCAGGTACGGCCTCCAGGTCGGCTCACTGGCGCTGCTCTGGCGCCTGGGCCGCCTCACCGGCCCGGTGGCGTTGGGCGCGCTGGCCACCGCCGCGGCGGTCGCGGCCGCCCTCGGCTGGTGGCAGATCCGCGGGAGCCTGGGCCGCGCGCTCGATACCGATGCAATCCGGCGCAACTGGGACTTTGGCAAGTGGCTGGCCGCCGGTGGCGGAGCCAGTTGGCTCTCCGACGGGGCGTACCTCTACCTGGCGGCGGCGCTCCTCGGTGCGCACGCGGCCGGGCTGCTCCGCGCGGCCGAGGTGCTCTTCGGCCCACTCCGCGCCCTCATGGCCTTCGTGACCACGATCCTTCCCATCCGCTTCGCACGCGCGCGGGGGGTCGGTGGCGAGGCCGCCCTGCGGGGGCAACTGAAGAGCGCCTACCGGCTCGTGATCCCGCTGGTCGGGATCTACGGTGCGCTGATGGCGCTTGCGGCGCGCCCGGCGCTGGCGCTGGTCTATGGCGACGAGTATCTGGACGGGGTTGCCGTCCTGGCGTGGTACGCCGCGTACCTGCTCGCCATCTACGCCGGCGACCTCGTGGCCGCGGCGCTCAAGGCGCGCGGGCACAGCCGCCCCCTCTTTGCCGGCCAGATGGTCGGGCTCGTTGCCATCCCCGTCGGCTGGCTGCTGGTGCTGGCCTTCGGCGTGGAAGGCGCGGTGCTCGCCATGACGCTGAGCGCGGTGCTCGTCCTGACGGCGTACTGGCACGCCTTTCTCCGCCACGACCCACGACGCGGAGCGACCGAACTGGAGCCCGTCGCATGACCCCCCGATGGCCTGCCGACCGGGATGCACGCCGCACGCGGCGAGGAGGAACGTCGTGACGACGCGGTCACGTTCAGAGCGGAACGCCCTTGGCGCTGCCGGGGCCATGCCCACCGCGAGCCCGGTGCGACGGCTGGTCTACCTCAGTCCGACCTACCACCCGTACCGGGTGCCGGTGTTCGACGCCCTGCACCGAATGGTGGGGGACGGCTTCGTGGTCGTGACGCTGCGCACGCAGCCGACGCGGAACGACCGGCTCGCGCAGCAGTTGGGATCGTTCCCCAAGCGGACGATCCGAGGGCGCTACCTGTGGCTCTCCCGCCACCACGACGCCGGGAGGCAGAGCCAGACGAGCCTCGTCCTGGCGCCCGGCCTCGCCGCCGCGCTGCGCCGCCAGCGGCCCGAGGCGGTCATCGCCAACAACTTCAGCGTGTGGACGCTGACGTCCCTCCTGCTGGGCTATCCCACCGTGCTCTTCTGGGAGGGCACACCCCACACCGAGCGCACGGTGCGGCCGTCCCGCCTGGCGCTGCGGCGCTGGATGGCGCGGCGGGCACGCGCATTCGTGGTCAATGGCACGCTGGCCACGCAGTATCTGGTCGAGACGGTGGGTGCTCCACCAGACCGCATCGTCGCTGGGGGGTTGGTCCCGGAGCCGCCGCCCGCCCGATTCGCCGGTTCCGCGCCGCGCCGTCTCCAGCCGGGCGAGCCGGTCCGCTTTCTGTTCGTTGGCCGACTGGTCGCGGGGAAGGGGGTGGCCTCCCTGCTCAGAGCGGCGGCACTGCTGGATGAGCAATTGGGAGCTGGGGCGACCTTCACGGTGGAACTCGTGGGCGACGGCCCCGAGCGGGCCGCGCTGGAGCGTCAGGCTGCCGAGGCGGGCATCCGCCATCGGGTTCGGTTCGCGGGCTACGCGCCACCCGACGCGGTCTGGGATCACTACGCCGCGTCGCATGTCTTCGTGCTGCCCACGCTCCAGGACACCTGGGCGCTCGTCGTCCCCGAGGCGATGTGGATGGGCCTGCCGGTCCTTGTGTCCAAGTATGCGGGCTCGGCCCCGGACCTCGTTCGGGAGGGGGTGAATGGTCACATTTTTGATCCAGAGGATCCTGCCGAGCTGGCCAGACTGATGGCATCCTACGTCGCGACGCCGCGGCGCATCGAGGAGCACGGCCGCGAGAGCGTGCGCCTCGTCGCGCCCTACACGCCGGAGAACGCGGCCCGCGCGTACCTTCAGGCGGTGCGCCTCGCGGTGCGGCCCTGACGCGGCGGCGCGCGGGCTGGGGGAGGCACGGGCGACGTGCTCGATCGGGGGATGACGATCCGCAGCCGGCCGGGGCTGATCCTCGGCGGCGCGGGCGCCTGCGCCCTGGCCGGCGTCGCCTGCGCCGTGCTGCCGCCCGCGTTCATCCTGCTGGCCGGCGCACTGGTCGTGCCGACGGTGCTCGTGCTCTCCGGTGCCGCGCGGTCCTTCGTGCTGAGCGTCATGGTCCTGAGCGGCGGCGCCAGCCTCCTCATCACGGTGCGGCTCGGCCCGGTCTCGCTGCTCGGGGTAATCACGGCGCTCGTCGCCGGGCTGGCGTGGGCGCTCTGGGTGCTCCGCGGGGAGTGGGGCGGGCCGGCCCTGCGCCCCGCCGTGCCGCTCGCGCTCCTGCCAGCCTGGGGCGCGCTCGGCACGCTGGCGGGGAACGGCCCGACGATGCCGGGGATGCAGCTTCTCCTCGTGATCGCGGCCTTCGCCGGGCTGATCCTCCTGACCGCGGCGACCGTGCAGCGGTCGCCCGCCTTCGCCGACGCGGTCGCGCGCAGCCTGGCCTGGGCGGCCTGGCTCGCCACGGGCTGCGCCGTGCTCGGGCTGGTGTTCCTCCGCTCGGCGGCCGACTTCGGGATCGGGCCGCGGGGCTACGCGGCCTTCGCCCTGCTCCCACTCGCCTGGTATCTGGTCGGCTGGCGGCACGGCTCGCGCGCGACGCTGCTGGCCGCCGCGGTGATCCTGGCGCTGATCGCGATCAGCCTGTCCCGCACCGCCCTGGTCGTCGCGGCGTTCCTCGTCGCGCTGGCGCAGTTCAGTCCCAGCACGCCGCGCGGGTGGATCCGGCTCGCCGCGCTGGGCCTGGTCGTCGCCGTGGCGCTCTACGCCGCCGTTGTGCACATCGAGCCGCTCCGCGCCCGCTTCTTCGACGGGGACGTCTCCCTCAGCGTGGGTGGCCTCCGGATCAACGCGATGGGCCGCACCAAGGTCTGGGCGGCGACCCTGGCCGCCGCGCGGCAGTCCCCCTGGATCGGGTACGGTGCCGGCTCCGCCAGCGCCCTGGCCGATCGGGTCATCCCGGGCCTCGGCCACCCGCACAACGACTATCTGCGCCTCTTCCACGACTTCGGGGTGGTGGGGCTGGGACTCTGGTTGCTGGGGTATGCGCTGCTCCTGCGCGGGGCCTGGCGGGCCTGGCGCCGGGCGGAGCGTGCCGGCGACGCCACCGCGCGAATGCACCAGACCGCCGTGCTCGCGCTCGTCGCCGTGGCGCTCGGGATGGTGACCGACAACCTCCTGGTCTACGCCTTCATCATGGCGCCTCTGGCGATTGTGGTCGGCACCTCGCTTGGCCTCGCCGGCCACACCCCGTCCCCCGTGACCGCCCCGTCGGCGGCCGCCCCGCCCGGGAGGACGCGCCGGTGCGCATCCTGATCGTCCACAACCGCTACCAGCAGCCGGGCGGCGAGGACGCCGTCGTAGCGGCCGAGGCCGCCTTGCTCGAAGGGCGCGGCCACACCGTCGCCCGGCTGGTCTTCGACAACCGCGCCATCCCGGCGCGGCCCTCGCCCGTGGCCGCGGCCCAGCTCGCCGTCGGCACGACCTGGTCCCGCCACGGGGCGCGCGCCGTGCGCCAGGCCATCCGCCAGCACCGGCCCGACATCGTGCATCTGCATAACACCTTCCCGCTGATCTCCCCCGCCGCCTGCTACGCCGCGCGCGCTGAGGGGGTGCCCGT
The DNA here is from genome assembly GCA_029961075.1 of Sphaerobacter sp. Lineage (GTDB taxonomy): Bacteria > Chloroflexota > Chloroflexia > Thermomicrobiales > Thermomicrobiaceae > Sphaerobacter. Next base: position 14,190 of record JASBVL010000042.1, on the reverse strand, counting down.
GGTGCAGACGCTCCACAACTTCCGGCCGATCTGCCCCGCTGCCACCCTCTACCGGGCGGGCGCGGTCTGCGAGGATTGCCTCGGCCGCGTCTTCCCCTGGCCAGGGGTCGCCCACCGCTGCTACCGGGGCTCGTCTGCCCAGACCACGGCGGTGGCCGCCATGATCGGCCTGCACCGGCTCCTCGGTACCTGGCGCTATCGGGTCGACCGCTACATCGCGCTCAGCCAGGTCGCCCGCGACCGCTTCATCGCGGCCGGCTTCCCGCCGGAGCGCATCGTGATCAAGCCGAACTTCGTCGCGCCCGACCCCGGGGAGCGCCGCGCGCCCGGCTCGTTCTTCCTCTTCGTCGGGCGGCTGACGGTCGAGAAGGGCGTGGAGACGTTGCTGCGCGCCTGGATCGAGCACGGCCGGCAGGAGCCCCTGCACATCGTCGGGGACGGACCGCTGGCACCCCAGGTGGCAGCGGCCGCGCGGGTGTCGCCGGCGATTCGCTATCTGGGCCGGCTGGAGCGCCCGGAGGTGCTGGAGCAGATGCGCCAGGCGCGGGCGCTCATCTTCCCCTCGGTCTGGTACGAGTGCTTCCCGGTTACCCTGGTCGAGGCGCTTGCCTGCGGGCTGCCGGTGATCGCCAGCCGGCTGGGCGCCGCGGCGGAGATCATCGAGGACGGCGTGACCGGGCTGCACGTGACGCCGGGGAGCGCCCCCGACCTCGTGGCGCAGGTCGCGCGCCTGGCCCACGATGCGGCGACTGCGGTGGCGCTCGGTCGCGCCGCCCGCCGCGTCTACGAGGCGACGTACACCGCCGACGCGAACTACGATCGGTTGCTGGCGATCTATCGCGAGGCGCAGGCCAGCGCCCGCGCCAGACACGGCTAGGTCGGCGGCACGCCGCCGACCGTGAGCTCGGCCCGGGTGGCTAGCCCAGATTGTTGGTGATGGTCGCCTGGCTCGGCGGGACCAGGTTGATGGGACCGACCGTGTTGCCGCGCAGGTCGTTGTGGGCGATCACCACGTTGACCCAGGTGAAGTCGGTCGCCCCATCGATGTACGACTGCACGCCGAACTGTTGCCGACTGGCCGGGGAGGAGGCGTAGCAGCGGTTCCCCACGACCTGCAAGCCGTCGATCACCGTGCCGTCCTGCCCGCAGACGATGGCGATCCCCTGGGCGTTGTCCCAGCACGTGTTCCCCTGGATCACGTTGTCCGCGATGGCCCGATAGTTGACGCCCCACACCAGAATCCCGGCCGCGTAGGCATTGTTGATCTGGTTGCCCTCGATCCGGTTGTGCGCGCCGGTGAACGCGATCCCCTCCCCGCGCACCCCGTTCCCGACGATCCGGTTGTTGATGACGGTGGCGTAGTCGACCGCATCGAGCCCGATGCCGACTGAGCGGGACTCGACATAGTTGTTCTCGACCCAGACGTGCGCCTGCGTGAACCCGGCGCCGCCGTGTGCCTGGACCGCCGCGTGCCCGGCGGCGTCCCACTTTGCCACGTCCTTGAAGGTGTTGCCCCGGACGTAGACATAGGCGTTCGCCCCGCCAGCCCCCGGGTCGTGGAGGCGGACCCCCGAGCCCTGCACGTCGCTGAACTCGCAGTCAGCCACGGTGACCCGCGCGACGCGGATGAGACCGACGGCCGTATCGGGGAGGTGGGTGAACCGGCACTGCTGGATGGTGATGTCGCTCGCGTCCGTGAGATGGATGGCCTCGCCCCACTCGGCGCTGTCGCTCAGGTTGGTCAGGGTCAGGCCGGCGATCTCGACCCCGCTGGTCCGCGTGATCGCGAGGATGTCCATCGTGCCGACCCCGGCGATGGTGACCGCATCGCGACCCTCGCCGGTGATCCGCAGCGGGCTGTCGATGACGACGGTGCGGGTGACCCGGTACGTCCCGGCCGGGACGTAGAGGCGCGCGCCGCGGCGCTTCGCCGTCGCCAGGGCCGCGCTGATGGCCGAAGTGTCATCGGCGCGCCCGTTTCCCGCCGCGCCGAAGTCGCGGACATTGACCCAATTGTCATCCGGGATCGACCGGGACGGGGTCGGGGTGGGGGGCTGCTTCGCGCTCGGCCGCGGCGTGGGCTTCGCCCGCGCCCTGGGCACCGGGGTCGGGCGCGCGGGCGTCCGCGTCAGCGCCTTACGGGCCCGGCCCGGGGTCGCCCCGGCCGCCGCGCCCGGCAGCGCGACCCAGGCCACCACCGGGAGGCTCACGGCGCTGCCTACCACGAGTTTCAGGAAATCCCGCCGCGACCATCCTCGCGGCTCGTGCCGTGCGTCCGCCATCGGTTCCCTCCGCTCCACTTGCGCTGGCGGGTGGGCAAACCGGGCGGGGAACGATGGCGACGTGCGCAGGAGACGTGCCGGCAGCCTGGCGGCCTCGCAGGGAGGTCCATGGCTTTGCGCCCCCGCCTCGCGACGGGTTTGCCCTTCTCAGCTATGCTCAGCGTAGTGGGCGGGGCGCGGCCTGGGCAGGGGCCGCTGGGGCCAATGCGTCGCACCATATGGGCTACGCCCCGTGGTACGGATGGCCCGACCCCGCCTGGTACCGCGGTCGTGGACACGAGGAGGAACAGGCATGCGCGCGACGGCGCCCACCGCGAGCGGCTGGCCCGAGCTGGTGGACCTCCACAGCCACGTGCTGCCCGGGGTCGACGACGGCGCGCGTGACCTGGACCAGGCGCTGCGAATGCTGCGCCTGGCCGAGGCGGACGGGGTGCGGACCATCGCCGCGACGCCCCACGCCAGCGAGGCCGCGCCGCAGCAGATCCACGCCGGCGTGGCGCAGCTCAACCGCCTCGCCGCCGACGCCGGGCTGCGACTTCGGGTCGTGCCGGGCAGCGAGGTCCGGCTGGCGGCCGACCTGGCCGAGCGAGCGGGCGCCGGGCACCTGGTGACGCTCGCCGGGACGCGCTACCTCCTCCTCGAGCTGCCGCTCTGGGGCGGCTGGCCGCCGTTCCTGCTGGACGCCGTCTACCACTGCCAGGTCGCCGGCCTGTGGCCGATCCTGGCGCACGCCGAACGCTACCGGCCGGTGCAGCGCGACCCGGGGTTGATCCTGGACCTGATCGACCGCGGGGTGCTGGTGCAACTCAACGGCGACTCGCTCTTCGGGCGCAACGGCCGCGAGGCGCGCTGGGCGGCAGAGGAGCTCCTGCGCTGCCACGCGGCGCACCTCATCGCCAGCGACGCGCACGACGCGGACGCCCGGCCGCCGCGCATCCGCGCGGCACTGGAGCGGGCCGCCGCCCTCGCCGGCACGGACTACGCCCGGTGGATGGCCCACGCCGCTGCCGGCGTGCTGCAGGGCCAGCCCATCCAGATCCCCAAGGCCGCGGTACCCCGCAGAGGCTCGCGCCTGGGCTGGCTTCGCTGGCGCTAGACCCGACGGGTGGACGCGCACTTGCGACCCATCCCGGCAGCGGTGGCGCGCATGCGTGGCCGCACAGCGCGTTGGATTGAGTAGGCCGGGGGCATCCGATGGACGTGCGCTTTCGAGACCGACGCGATGCCGGGCGACGGCTCGCCATGCTGCTGACGCGCTATGCCGGTCGCCCGGACGTCCTGGTGCTGGCGCTGCCGCGCGGCGGCGTCCCGGTCGGCTTCGAAGTGGCGCGGGCGCTCGGCGCGCCGCTCGACGTCATCGTCGTGCGCAAGCTGGGCGTGCCGCAGCATGAGGAGCTGGCCATGGGCGCGATCGCCAGCGGCGGCGCACGCGTGCTCAACCGCGACGTCGTGCGCCAGCTCGCCATCCCGGCCGGCGTGATCGACGCGGTCGCGGCGCGGGAGCAGGTGGTCCTGGCGCAGCGCGAGCGCGCCTACCGTGGCGACCGGCCGCCGCCGGACGTGCGCGGCCGGCTCGTGATCCTGGTGGATGACGGGATGGCGACCGGAGCGACCATGCGCGCCGCGGTGGCCGCCGTGCGCCAGCAGGGGCCTGCGGGCATCGTCGTGGCCGTGCCGGTCGCCTCGCCCGAGACGTGCGCGGAGTTCCAGCCGCTGGTCGACGAGGTCGTCTGCTACGCCACCCCCGAGCCGTTCCACGCCGTGGGCCTGTGGTACGAGGACTTTGCGCCGACTACCGACGAGGAGGTGCGCGACCTGCTCGCGCAGGCGGCCACCGGGCGGCTCGAACCCCCGTCCGCGCGGCCTCCGCTGTCGGAGTCGCCCGGCTAGATCGCCCGGCGCTCAGCGGCAGAGCGTGGCGAGGTCGATCGTCAGGTCCTGCGTCAGCGTCGCGGTGAGGGGCGCGCGGCACCCGGGGGTCGTCGCCACCACGGTGACCGGCGTGAGCCCCGGCTGGCGGCGCAGCAGGAGCTGGCTCGCGTCCGGCATGCTGAAGCGCAGGCTGAAGTGGGTGGTCTGCCCGGGCGCGAGCTCGAGTTCGTAGCTGCCGCCGTTGGGCGCGTCGGGGTCGGGCAGCGGCGCGTGGCTGGCGTCCTGGCGCACGCTCCCCGCCGGCAGGCGCACCTCGAGCCACCAGCGCTGGTAGCCGGCATGGTAGGGGTCGGCGCTCGGGTCACCGGTGTGCGCGAGCGCGACCTCCAGTGTCACCGCCCGCCGGCCCGCGTGCGGCGGCGCGACGGTGAGCGTCAGGTGCGGCGCCACGACGCGACTCGCCTTGTTGGTGACCAGGCTGGCCGCGCTCAGCGCCAGGGTCGGCGTGCCCGGCGCCGGCTCCAGCCGACCGCTCCAGCCGCGCGCGTCCACCGCGGCCTGCAGCTGCGGATCGACCGCGTAGACCTGGAGGTCGCGCCGGTCGGCCGCCGCGCGGAGCGCCCGGGCGACCTCGAGCAGCAGCCCGCGGTCGGCCGCCGTCAGCCGCTCGATCAGCGCCTGCCCGACCAGGGCAAGGACGGCCTTGTGCGTCTCGGCCGCCGGGTTGCTGCCGTGGACGAAGCGCTGGCGCTCGATCTCGGCGTCGACGTTGGCCGCCGTGATCACCCGCGGCGCGCCGTCCACCTCCACGGTCACCGGTCCGGTCAGCGCCAGCAGGTCGCGGACCACGGCCGGCGTGAGTCCGACAACCCCGTCGATCGGCGGCCAGCCGGTGGCCCCGTACATCGCGGCGAGCTGCGCGCCCCCGCGCGAGAAGTCGGCCCACCAGGTCGCGTCCTGGATCGGCAGCTCGGCGTGGCGGAAGTAGTGCGCCAGCGGCCACGGCGCCGGGACCGGCGTCTGCCGGCCGGCCAGGTACGCCTGCTGGAGCGCGTAGATGTCGTGGAAGGTGTACGCCACCACCTGGCCCCGCTCCAGCGTGACGAGCGCCACCGTGCCCGGGAAGCCGCCGCTCAGGCGCAGCTCGGCCGGGTTCTGGAACAGGACGAGATAGCGCGCCGGCCCGTCCCCCCCGAGCGCGGCCGCGAGGAGGGGGAGCTCCTCGGTCACGGCCCGGAGCGGGGCGACCAGCGCCAGCGCCCGGTCGAGCTGGGACAGCCGCGCCCGGGCCGCGGCGGGCAGCGCCTGGGGATCGATGCTGGCCCGAAGCTGTCGTGCCTCCTCCACCTGGGCCACGATCGCGTCCAGCTCGGGCTGCTGCGCCTGGACGGCCTCGAGCCAGGTCGGCCCGGTCGCCGTCGCGGCCCGCCGGACGCCGGTGGCCTGGAGGGCGATCAGCGTCTCGCGGGTGACCTCGGCGGCCGCGCGGCCTGCGCGCGCCAGCAGCTCCACCACGCGGATCAGGCGGCGGCCGGCCGCGTAGCGCGGGCCGATCCCCGGCAGCCGCTCCACCAGCGCGGCGCCGGCGGGCGGCGTGAGCGCGGCGTCGAGGCGGCGCAGGTCGTGCTGCAGGCGGGCGAGATCGCTCGCGATCTGCGCCAGGTCACCCTCGTTCAGGCGGGCGAGGTCGGCCGGCCGCGTCGCCTCGAGCGCCGCGACATCGGCGCGGACGTCCCGGTAGGCGGCCAGCGCGCCGCGCACGCGCAGGCCCGCCCAGCCCCCGAGCACCAGGAGGGCCAGCAGGCTGATCGTCGCGGCCAAGCGCCAGCGCCGCCGCCGTGGGCGCACCTGAGGCCCCGGCGCGGCTGGGGGGACGAGCGGTTTCAGCAGCGGGCGGCCGGCGCGTGGATCCACAGCTGGTCAGGGATCGAGCGTGCCACTGCGCCTAAAGGGGGAGCCCTGGCGCGTGCGCATCGGTGCTGAGCGCGCGGTGATGCTCGGCCGCGGCGCGGCATCCGCGGCCGGCCGCGACGCCGGATCGCGCCCGCCCGGCAGCCGGGCGCCGCCGGTGCCGATCGCGACCGGCTGCTCGGTGCCGTTGGCCACAGCCGGCACGCCGCACGCCGCCTCGCTCGCGGCGCTGCGGTAGTAGTGGTAGTACCGGCCAGTGGCGCCGACGGCGACCCGGTTCAAGATCACGCCCAGGAGCGGCGTCCCGCTCTGTTGGATCTGCTGGATCGCCTGCGCGAGTTCAGCCGTGCGCACCCGCCCCGCCTGCGCCACCAGCACCACACCAGTCCCCAGCCCGCAGAGCACCAGCGCGTCGGAGACCGCCAGCGGTGGGGTATCGAAGATCACGATGTCTGCCTCGGCCACCAGCCGCTCGACGACCGCGCGCATCTGCGGCGAGCCGAGCAGGTCAGCGGGGTTGGGCGGCACCGGCCCGGACGGCAGGATGCGTAGCCCGGGGATGGTCGTGTGCCGCAGCAGCGGCGGAAGACTCGTGGTCTGGCCCAGCAGCAGCGTGCTCAAGCCGGCGCGCCGGTCGAGGCCGGTAAAGTGGCGGTGCACCTGCGGCCGACGCAGATCGGCGTCGACGAGGATCACCCGCTGCCCGCTCTGTGCCAGGACCGCCGCCAGGTTGACCGCGGCCGTGGTCTTGCCGTCGCCGGGCCGCGGGCTGGTCACCACGAGCGCGCCCGACGCCTGGCCGATGGTCGCGAACTGGAGGTTCGTCCGCGCCGACCGGAAGGCTTCGCTCGCGATCGACATCGGGTGCGCGATTACCTCCACGCTCCCCGGCGCCGTGAGCGGCGGGATCAGCCCCAGCGCGCCGCGGCCGCTGAGCCGCTGCACATCCTCGCTGGTCTTGACCGTGTCGTCGAGGTAGCCGATCACCAGCACCAGCCCGGCCGCCAGCAGCACACCGAGCACCCCGGCCAGCGCGGTGTTGAGCAGGATCCGCGGCTTGACGGACGTGGTGGGCGGGACGGCCGGCTCCACGACCCGGATCGGCGTGGTGCTCTGCGCCGCGGCGAGGTCCATGCGCTGCTGCGCCTCCAGCAGGCTGGCATAGAGCGCCTGGTCCTGCGCGAGCTGCGCCTGCAGCGCCCGCAGCTCTGCCTGGGCCGTGCTGTTGCCCGCGTCGGCCTGGCCCTGGAGCGCGGCGATGCGGTCGCTCGTGTCCGCCATCCGGCGCTGCACCGACTCGATGTTGCGTCGCAGCTCCTCCCGACCGCTCCCGACCGCCGCCTCCTGCTGCGCGCGCATCTCGTCGATGAACACCTGCGCGAGCGTGTTGGCGATCGACGCAGCCTGGCTGGGGACCTTATCCTCCACCCGAATCTGGACCAACTGCGTCGTGTCGACGCGGTCGACCTCGATCTGCTCGATCAGGTCCTCCGGCCGGGTCGAGAGGCCGAGCTGCGCGATGGTCTTCTCCAGGATCGGCCGGGCCGTCACGACCCGGCTATAGGTGTTGGCGAGCTCCTGCGCCGCCTGGATGTCCCCCACGTTGACACTGCCGGGGGTCTGCCACTGGTCGATGACCAGCGTCACCTGCGCGCGGTAGATGGGGGGCAGGGCCTGGCTCACGCCATAGGCGACGCCGCCGGCGAGGAGGGGACAGAGGACGAACAGCCCCCACCAGCGTCGGACCAGTCGGACCAGGTCGATGAACGTCAGCTCCCGCACCCGTTGGCGCTCCCCGCGCGATGGCTTCCGGCCGCGGTCGGCGCCACCGTGACGCACGACCGTGACCTGAAGTCTACTATGGCCGGTGTGCACGCGTCGTTGACGCTGCAAAAAGGGGGACCAATGTCCCGCGCGTGCCCGCGGCGCGCGCGCAGGGTACAATCCGCACGGGCCTACCGGCTCGCACAGCACGTGAGATGCGTCGACCGACAGACGTCCCCGGGCCGGTGGGAAGCCGGCTGGCCCGCGGTCACGAAGGGGTGGCGAGTGTTCCATGGACGTCCGTGAGCAGGTTGAGCTTGCGCTTCGCAACTATGAGGGGCTGGCACCGCTGCCGCTGAGCGCGGACCTCCCGGAGACGGAACAGTACCTGGCGACGCCCGATCGGCTCGGCTTCGCGCTGGGCTGGGTGGTGGCGAATGCCATCGTCGGCGCGCGCTTCGCCGACTCGGCCCTTGACGCCCTGCCCATCTATCACCCGGAGCACGGCTGGGACCGCTTCTTGCTCACCCGCCGGGTGAGCGCCCCGGCGTACGCCAACGAGCCGGCCGACTCCTTCGGGATGATCCTTCTCAGCGGCGAGGATGCCCCGCGGATTACCCACGGCAACGGTGAGCTGCGCCTGAGCCTGGGCACCGCCCTGCGCCAGGATCCCGAGCTGGCGATCGCCGACCTCCTCGCGCTCTTCCCGCCCCGTGGGCTCCATGGCGACCTCGGCTACGCCTGGCCGCGCAAGCAGCAGCACTACCCGCGGCTGTACCAGGCCGTGACCGAGCTGATCCTGGAGTACCCCGGCCTGGTGGCGGCGCGCGAGATCTACGTCGACGACCAGCCCATCGACGGCGCCTACCACCCCCTCTACCTGCACGGCGTCGCGCTCCAGCCGCGCATGGTCTACGACTGGTGGCTGGTGCAGGCCGGCGACCGCGCCGCCTTCTTCCGCGTCCACGGCGGCCAGTCGATCTACGAGACCGACCGGCGCGGCTGGTCGACCGTGCGGAAGCAGCTCGCCGAGGAGGAGACGGTCGACGACATCAAGCGCCGCATCCTCGCCTGGCTGCGCCTCGAGGGAGCGCCGTCGCCGGATACCGTCGACTAAGGCCGGCGCTGCCGATGCCGGTCCCGGCCCCAGCGCGCCGCGAAGCCTACGCATCCCGCGCGAAAGCGGCGCGCGCAGGGCCGAGATCGACACGTATCGCCAGCTGGCGCGCAACAGCAGCCGCCGGCTCCGCGCGAACGGACTTGCGGTTGGCCGCAAACCTGCTAGACTCGGATGGTGAGGTGTGCGGTCGTGGCGCCAGGCGGCCGCCATCCTCGGCGACGGACGGCGCTTCGGGGGGTTGTGGCCGCTGTCGCCCGTGAGACCCCATCGCAGGGACGGGAGGAGCCGGTCAGCCGGCTCTTTCCTGTGTCTGGGACCGGTGGCCGGCGCCTCACGCCTGCGCCATCAAGGCCTCCAGCGCTCGCCAGGCCGTCGGCGACATCTGCAGGCGCTCCCCCTCCGGGGCCCGCAGAGCCCCACTCTCGGTATGCCCGCTCGCGACGACCTGCCAGGCACCGCCCGGCTGCCGCCGCCACAGGGTGAACCCGGCGCCCAGTTTCGATTCGAGCGGGTGGAGCTCGACACGGTCAGTCGCGCTCGCAATCGCGGTTGCCCGCCAGCGGTGAGCGCGCAGTGTCTCGACCATGCGGTGAGCGAGGGTCACGGCTGCCACCTCACCGGCGCTGAGCCGTCGTCTGCCGCTGCGCGGCCGTGCGGGGCAAGCAGCCGGCACTGCCCCACGCGCGCATGCCGGCAACCGCAAACCCGATGCCCCGGCGCTCGGCCGGGCGGCTCAGCGCCGGTCGGTGGCCTCCCCCTGGTAGATGCCGTCGTACCCGGCGGCGGTCGCCGTCGCCAGCCGGTGGAAGACGAGCTGCCCGAGCCGGGCACCCCGTTGGACGCGAAACCCGTGCGGGTTGTAGACGACGAGCAGCGATGCGCCGCGGCCCGAGTAGCCCGCATCCCAGACCGCCGTGTGCAGCGCCACCCCGGAGCGGAGCAGGGTCGACCGCGGGCGCAGGTAGGCCATGAGGTCGGGCGGCAGGTTGACCGTCTCGGCGAAGCGGACCAGATAGGGGCCCGGCGAGAGGTAGAGCTGGTCGTCCACGCCGAAGGGCAGGTCCTCCGTGTCCGCCAACCGTCGGCCCTGGTTGTCCACGGTGAGGGTCCCCGGCCCGGTGAACGCGGCGACCGAGTCCAGCGTCAGGTCGACGCCATTCGGCTGGAGTTGCGCCTCGCGGTCGCGCAGGCCGGCAACGAGCGGCGGCTCGGCCGCAAGCAGCGCCACGATCTGCTCACGGCTCAGCACCCCGGCGCGGCGGTCGTCGGGCATCGGTTGGCTCCTCCCAGCGGCTCACACGGCACGTCCACCGCCGCGCGTCCCGCCCGGCCCGGGCCGACGGGCGACGCGGCGGTCCCGTGTGCTATTCTCCCTCATCGAAGGGGCGCACGACGATAGCCCGACCAGAGAGGGACTGGCGATGGAACAGGGACGCTGGCTCCATGCCGCGACGCAGGAGGAGATCAAGGCTGGCCGCACCACCGACGTCTACTTCCAGCGCACGGTCGAGATCCTGAAAGCCACCGGGCGCGACCGGCCGGTCCGCGCCGAGTTCGTCGCCAAGTCCTTGCCTGGCGGCAGCTCCTGGGCCGTGTTCGCTGGGCTCGACGAGGTGGCCGGCCTGCTCCACGGCCTCCCGGTGGACGTGCGGGCCATGCCGGAGGGGAGCATCTTCCGCCCCTACGAGCCGGTGATGGAGATCAGCGGCTCGTATCTCGCCTTCGCCGTGCTGGAGACCGCCATCCTGGGCCTCATCTGCCAGGCGTCCGGCGTCGCGACGAAAGCTGCCCGCATCCGGCGCCTGGCCGGCGACAAGACGGTGGTCAGCTTCGGCGCGCGGCGCATCCACCCCGCCATCAGCCTCGCCATCGAGCGCGCGGCCTACATCGGCGGCTGTGACGGCGTCAGCGTGGTCGAAGCCGCCGAGCTCTTGGGCGAGGACCCGACCGGCACGACCCCGCACGCGCTCATCCTCCTCATGGGCGACACGGTCGAGGCCATGCTCGCCTACGACCGCATCCTGCCGCGGGAGATCCCGCGCATCGCGCTCATCGACACCTTCAACGATGAAAAATTCGAGGCCGTGCGCGTGGCCGAGGCACTGGGCGACCGGCTCTGGGGGGTCCGGCTGGATACGCCCAGCTCGCGGCGGGGCGACTTCCGCCGCATCCTCGAAGAGGTGCGCTGGGAACTGGACCTGCGGGGCTACCAGCACGTCAGGCTGATCGTCAGCGGCGGGCTGGACGAGGACGAGATCGTCCGCCTGCGCGACGTGGCCGACGGCTTCGGCGTCGGCACCAGCGTCAGTGCCGCCAAGACGGTCGACTTCGCCATGGACATCGTCGAGATCGACGGCGAGCCCATCGCCAAGCGGGGCAAGATGAGCGGCGCCAAGGAGGTCTGGCTGTGCCCCGAGACCGGCGAGCGCCGGGTGGTGCCGCTCAAGGAGCCGGCACCCACCGACCTCTGCCCTGGCGGTGGCACGCCGGAGCGCGCGCTCAAGCCGCTGCTGCGCGGGGGCAAGCTGGTCGCGCCGCTCCCGACCCCTCAGCAGATCCGCGACTACGTCCTCCACCAGCTCCGCACCTGGCCGCTGGAGTGACGTGCGCCGCCATCCCCGTTCCCGGTGCGCCGCTCGCCCGGCCGGGAGGGGCGGGGCGTGCCCGCGCGCCGCTGCGGTGCGGGATCGTCGCGCCCGGCGCCAAGGCAGGCACCCGGCACCGGGCCAATGGGGGCCGGCCGGGCTCCGTTCGAGGCCGGCGCTCCCGCGTGGCGGGGCACCCCGTCCCGGCCTGCCTCAGCCCCGTCAGGGGACGTCGCGTGCTCGCCCGGGGCCTCCGCCGCCCTGATAGCGTCGCCCCGCCCACCGCGTTGACGCGCGGGGGCCCGGGCTGCGATCATCCCGCCGGTGAGTGGCGCGCCCGGGGAGGGAGGGAGGAGCCATGACGTCAGCCGATCAGGAGACCGCGCGGCCGGCGCCGGAGGATCTGCGGGTCCGCACCCACCCGGTGCTCGGGGACCTGCCCCCCGCGCCGGAGGTCACCATCTTCGTGGACGGCCGCCCGATCCCCGCGCGGGCGGGCGAGCCGATCGCGGCGGCGCTGCTGGCCAGCGGCATCCGCGTCTGCCGCACCATGCCGCGCTCGCGGCAGCCGCGCGGCGTCTTCTGCGGCGTCGGCCGCTGCACCGACTGCGCCATGACGGTCGACGGCGAGCCGAACGTGCGCACCTGCGTCACGCCGGTGCGCGACGGCCAGCGGATTGTGACCCAGCGCGGGCTCGGCGCCTGGGAGGAGGGCACAGCATGAGCCAGGCCGATGTCGCCATCGTCGGGGCGGGGCCGGCGGGCTGCGCCGCGGCGCTGGCCGCGGCCGAGGCCGGCGCCCGGGTCGTGCTGCTCGATGAGCAGCCCGGCGTCGGGGGGCAGCTCCGCTGGCGGGTCGCGCCGGTGCACGGGCTGGCCCCGGAGCTCGAGGGCCTGCCGGGCGTGCGGGCCGCCGCGGCGCTCGCGGAGCGCCTGGCGGCCGCCGGCGTCGAGGTGCGGAGCGGCACCGTCGCCTGGGGGTTGTTCGAGGACAACGTCCTCGGCCTCGTCGCCGGGGAGGCTGCCACCACCCTGCGCGCCGCCCATGTGATCGTCGCGAGCGGCTCGACCGACCGGGTGGAGCCCTTCCACGGCTGGACCTTGCCCGGGGTGCTGACCGCCCGCGCGGCACAGATCTTCCTGCATATCCATCGCGTCCTCCCGGGACGCCAGATCGTGGTGGTGGGCAGCGGGGCCGAGGCCGACGAGGTGGCACACGACCTCGCCGCGGCCGGGGCCGAGGTGGTCGCGCGCGCCGCCGGGACCGATCAGCTCCAGGCCAGCGGCGACGGCGGGGTCGCGGAGGTCCAGATCGGAGAGCAGGCGTACGCCGCGGACACGATCGTGCTGGCGCTCGGCCGCCAGCCCGACCCGGCGCTCGCGCTCCAGGCCCGCGTCGCGACCGGCTACGACGCGGCCGCCGGTGGCCAGGTCCCGCTGCGCGACGCCCGCCTGGCGACCTCGCAGCCGGGCCTGTCGGTCGTCGGCGACGCGGCCGGGCTCGTCACGCTGGCGGAGGGCTGGGCCGAGGGGCGCCTGGCTGGCCTCGTTGCGGCCGGGGCCGACGACGCCGCGATCGCCGCGGCACAGGACGCGCTCGAGCACCGGCGGAGCCCGGAGCGGGCCGCGACGGTCGCGCGGCTGCGCGCGGCGGCCGGTGCATGAGCTGCGACCGGGAGGGAAGGGCGATGAACGAGACGAGCCGCGACGCCGTGTGCATCTGCCGCTGCGAGGAGGTGTCCGCCGCCGCCATCCGCCAGGCGATCGCCGAGGGGGCGTCGACGCTGGATGACGTGAAGCGCCGCACGCGCGCCGGCATGGGCCTCTGCCAGGGGATCTACTGTCTGTCCACCGTGGCCGCCATGCTGCAGGAGCAGGCCGGCATCGCGCCGGAGGAGATCGCGCCCATGACCGCCCGGCCGCCGGCGCGCGTCATCCCGCTGGCCGCCCTGGCCGCCCTCGAGGACTAGTCGCGCGGCGCCGCCGGACCCAGCCGGCTGTGCGGGGTTCGCCCCCGGGGCCCCGCGGTCCGCGCAGGAAGGGGAGTCGCATGGACGACATCTGCTACCCGCTGGTGCTCCAACCGCGCTACGATCCGAAGCTCTGGGGCGGCCGTCGGCTGGAGACAGTCCTCGGGAAAGCGCTGCCGACCAGCGAGCCGATCGGCGAGTCGCTCGAGTCCGGCGACAGCGCGACGGTGCTCAACGGCCCGCTCGCCGGGCACACGCTGGGCGACCTGGCGCGCCAGCAGCCGACCGCGCTCCTGGGCGAGCGCGGCGCGCGGGCCAGCGAGCCGTTCCACGACTTCCCGCTGCTGGCCAAGTTCATCGACGCGACCGATATTCTCTCGCTCCAGGTCCACCCGGACGACGCCGCGGCCGCACCCCTCGGCAAGCGGGGAAAGACCGAAGCCTGGCATATCATCCACGCCGACCCGGGCGCCAGCCTCATCACCGGGCTGCGGACCGGCGTGACGATCCAGGCGATCCGGGAGGCCATCGCCGCGGGCACCTTCGAGGAGCTGATCGAGCGGCAGCCGGTGCGGGCCGGCGACACCCTGATCGTCCCGGCGGGCACGGTCCACGCCATCGACGCCGGGATCTTGCTCTACGAGATCCAGGAGAACAGCGACATCACCTACCGGCTCTACGACTGG
>JASBVL010000041.1 GCA_029961075.1 Sphaerobacter sp. | reverse complement strand
GAGACGCGCTTGCCTCCCGGCGAGGTGCTCGCCCGCGCCCGTGCCTTCTTTCAGGATCGGGTCGGCCTGCAGTTGAGCGACGAGAGTCAGCGGCACATCCGCTTCAGCGGTGGCGGCGGCTGGGTGCTCGTCACCGCGCGCAGCACCTTCCACGGCACCGATCTCACCGTGGAAGTCGGGGAATTCGACCGCGAGGCCGAGGACTTCCTGGCGTCGCTCCCGCTGCCCGCGGGGCGGCTGCGCCGGTGGTGGGGGATCTGGCGTCGCGGGCGGTAACCGCCTACTTCGTCAGCCGCCAGACGATCACGAGGATCGCGGCCCACACCAGCAGGATGCCCCCCAGCCCGGCAATCCCGCCGGCGACGGCCGTGATCGGGATGGCCAATCCCAGGATGGCCGCGACCGCGCCCAGGTCCCGGCGGTCGCGCGCCCTGGGAAGCCGATGCGAGGCAGCGGCCAGGCGCGCCTCCAGCCGCTCGTCGATCAGGCGATCAATGTGCCGGACGAACGCCGCCGCCACCTCGTCACTGTACGATGGGCCCAGTTCCTGCAAGGTCTGGAGGTGAAGGCTGAGCTCCCGCGCCAGGTCGTCATCGCCCGGCGCCAGCGGTCGGCGACTCTGTAGGGAGGTCATCTCTCGACCCCTCCTTGTCGCGTCGTCAAGTGGGTCACGCATGGACCGGTGCGCCCGGCGACGATTCTACACCATCCCGCGCGACCCCGACCCGGTGCATCGGCCGCGATCCCGACGACACCCCGCCGTCCCACCCGCGCGGGCGCGCCGCTACGCGCTCCGGCGGCCCAGCACGGCCCCCAGGACCGCCCCGTAGGCGGCGTGCCGCAGCACCTGCTGCAGCATCGGCACTCCCCACCCATACCGGGGCAGGCGCCCGGCGCGGACCGCCGGATGCCAGCGATCGATCGCAAGGAAGAGCGGCCCGAGGACGAGGTTCTCCGCCAGTGCGAAGAGGAGGCCCTGGCGCCACCCGCGGCCCGGCACGCGGTTGCGCACGCGGGTGAAGGCGATCCCCAGCGCGACGCTGTTCGTGACGTGGATCAGCGTGCCGAGCGAGCGCCAGCGCCCTTCGCCGCCGGGGACCATCCCCGCCAGCAGCCGCAGGTCGTTCGTCGGCACGCCGAGCAACCGCATGTCGGCGGCCTGCGCCGCGAGGTAGGCCGCCCCGGCGGCGACGCTCCCCGCGATGGCGCGTGCGAGCGGGACCTGCTCCCGCGCCATGTTTCCGGACACCTCAGCCTCCTGGTTGAAAGATGGGGGGCAGCCGCCGCTTGTGGGTCGACCGCGCGATCAACTGCTCGACCCGCGCCACCTGCTCCGGCGGGAAGCCGGTCGTGTCGCCCCGCTCGATCGCGGCCAGGATGGCGTCGAGCTGGTCATACGACAGGCCCAGCTCCCCCTCGTCGGTCTGCCCGGGCCAGAGCCCCGCGCTGGGCGGCTTGGCGATGATCGGCTCGGGCACGCCGATCTCCCGCGCGACCGCCACGACCTGATGCTTGTACAACCCGCCGAGCGGGAGCAGGTCGACGCCGCCGTCGCCGTACTTGGTGAAGTAGCCCACCATCAGCTCCGACTTATTGCCGGTGCCGATGACGAGCGCCCCGCGCGTGTTCGCCAGGTGGTAGAGGGCGATCATCCGCAGCCGCGGCTTGAGGTTCGCATCGGCCAGTGCGTTGCCCGGCGGCAGCGTCTCGCGCAGGACATCGAAGGGCCGGCTCAGGTCGATCACCAACGGCTGCAGCCCGAAAGCCTCCGCCGACAGGTGGGCATGCGCCACATCCTCCGGGTTGCTGTACGCGGGCAGGACGGCGGTGGTGACCCGTTCGCGACCGAGCGCGCGCACCGCGAGCCCAGCGACCGTCGACGAGTCGACCCCACCGGACAGGCCAAGGACCACGCCGCTCGCCCCCGCCTGCTCCACCTGCGTGCGGATCCACGCTGCGATCTGTTCCGCCAGGCTCATGGTTGGTCTCCTTCGTGATGCGGGCGCGGACTCCGGCCCGGACGCACAACGGCACCCCAGTTGCCCCGATGATGCGCTGGCCGACGGGGCACGTCAAGCGCGGAGCGCCGACCGCTCGCGAGTACCCGGTTGGGGCGGGGCTTGGCGCACGGCGCACCGTCCGAGGAACCGCCGGAGGGCACCAGGCCCTCCCCTACCGAGGAGACCCCTCACCGCACGCGCACGCGGGTACCCGTCCGCTCCCACAAGGGGAGAGGGGAGCGCCGGGGACACGCACCACGGAAGACGCAGTACGCAAGACGCACTACGCCCTACTCCTCACGGATCGTGCACCAGGGACCACGGACGACGGATGACGCCTGACGCCTGACGCCTGACTCCGCCGCCCCCGGCATCCCCCTTGCGCGGTGAGCGCCCGGGAGGGAGCACCATGGAGACGCGACCGCTCGGCGACAGTGGGCTCACGGTCACGCCGCTGGGCCTCGGGCTGGCGGCGCTGGGCCGCCCGGCCTACATCACCCTCGGCCACGCCGAGGACCTGGCGCGTCGCTACGACGTGGCGGCGATGGAGCGGCACGCCCACGCCGTGCTCGACGCCGCCTGGAGCGCGGGCGTGCGGTACTTCGACGCCGCCCGCAGCTACGGCCGCGCCGAGGACTTCCTCGGCTCCTGGCTGCGCGCCCGCGGCATCGCGCCGAACGCCTGCACGGTCGGCAGCAAGTGGGGGTACATCTACACCGGCGGCTGGCGGGTCGACGCCGAGGTCCACGAGGTCAAAGACCACACACTGCTCACCCTGCGCCGCCAGTTCGCCGAGAGCTGGGAGCGGCTCGACGGCTACCTCGACCTCTACCAGATCCACAGCGCCACCGAGGACTCTGGCGTGCTCGACCGCGCCGAAGTGCTGGACGAGCTGGCCCGGCTCAAAGCCGGCGGCCACGTCCGGGCGATCGGCCTCACCCTGAGCGGGCCGGACTCCGCCCGGACGCTGGAGCGTGCCAGCGCCATCGAGCGGGACGGCCAGCCGCTGTTCGACACCGTCCAGGCGACCTGGAACCTGCTGGAGCCGTCGCTCGGTCCCCTGCTGGCGCACGTGCGCGCCCTGGGGATGGGGGTGCTGGTCAAAGAGGCGCTCGCCAACGGCCGGCTGACCCCGCGCAGCACCGCCCCGGACTTCGCCGCCAACCGCGCCGTGCTGGAGCGGGAGGCGGCGCGCCTCGGCTGCACGATCGATCAGCTCGCACTGGCGGCCGTGCTGGAGCAACCATGGGCCGACTGCGTCCTCTCCGGCGCCGCCACCGTCGAGCAGCTGCGATCCAACGTCGGTGCGCTCCAGGTCCGCCTCGACGCGGCCGCGCGCGCCGCCCTCGCCACCCTGGCCGAGCCACCCGCGCGCTACTGGGCCACCCGCGCGGCGCTCCGCTGGCAGTGAGCGAGAGCGTCAGGCGTCACACGTCATGCGTGTTCCGTGTTGCGTATTGCGTACGGCGTGGTGCGTGGTGGGTGGTGCGTGTTCCGCCTACTCCCCTCTCCCAAAGTTGGGAGAGGGGCCGGGGGTGAGGGGGGACGGACCACGCACCACGCAGTACGCACTACGCACTACGCACTACGCACCACGGATGACGCCTGACGCCTGACGCCTGACCCCTCAGTAGTGGATGGCCACGGTGGCGCCGACGGCGAGGAACTCCCACAGGAAGGCGGCGTCGGGCAAGAGCAGCCCGACGCAGCCGTTGCTGCCGAAGCCGCCGAAGGCCCAGGGCGGCGTCCAGTAGTTCTGGTGCAGCGCGTAGCCCCCCTCGGCAAAGTACTGGGTGAACTGCACGTCCTCCAGGTAGTAGTAGTCGGGGTGCCCCTTGGGGATGCCGACCGTGGCCGCGTCCATCGTCTCGGTGCGCACGCGGCGCAGGATCTGGAAGACGCCGGTGGGGGTCTTGCCGTCGCGCCCGGCGGTGATGAGGGCGGCGTAGACCGGGGTGGCGCCGTCGTAGGCGATGGCGTAGAAGGTCGACAGGTTGACGTCGAGCCAGTGGCCGGGGAAGGTCTGGGGCGGGGGCGGCACCACCAGCGGGGCGACCAGCGCGGCCGCGACGTAGCGCCCCGCGCCGACCCGGTACCAGGTCGGGTCGCCGTCGACCGGATCCCCCGCGACCGCCTCGTAGATGATGACCGGGTGCCGGGCGTAGGTCTTGTCGACGATCGTGGCGTCGAGGTGCGGCGCGGAGCGGATGTTGAGGCTGGTGGCGGTCACCACGCCGACGACGCCGCCATCACGTGTGTGGATCGCCTCGGCCCAGCGTGGGTCGTCGAGCGGGACCGACGGCTCCGGGGACGGAGTCGGCTCGGGGGTAGGGGACGGCTCCGGTGTCGGTGTCGCTGTCGGCGTCGGGGTGGGAGTCGGCATGGGGGTCGGCTCCGGCGTCGGTGTCGGGCTCGGCTGCGCGCTCGGCGTCGCTGGCGGCGGGGTGGCAGCGCTGGCCTGCTGGCCCGGCTCGGCCGGGAGTTGCCGCCCGTAGATCACGGTGGTCATGGCAAACACGGTGCTGGTGCAGACGAACAAGAAGAGCACGATGATCCGCGCCAGCCGGCGCCTGGCCCGCCGGCGTAAGAACGCCATCGATCCCATCCCTGTCCGGTGACTGTGCGCGCCACTACCCGATTCCCAGCTTGGCCAACTGCTGCTCGAGGGATTCCCGCGTCACGATCCCGAGCCAGACGTAGGTGACCTTGCCGGAGCGGTCGATCAGATAGCTCTGGGGGATGCTGTAGACGCCGTAGGTCGCTGATGCCTTCCCCGTCTGATCGAGGGCAAACACCCACGAGTAGGCATGCTCCTCCACATACGGCCGGACGAGGTCCTCGCTCTCGGCCTGGTTGACTCCAAGGATGGTGAAGCCCGCGTCGCGATGCTTGTCGTAGACCGCCTGGAACTCTGGCATCTCGATCTGGCACGGGCGACACCACGTCGCCCAGAAGTTAACGAGCACCACCTGGCCGCGGTAGTCGGAGAGCCGGACCGTCCCGCCGTCCAGGCCGGGCAAGGCGAAGTTGGGGGCTTGCTCACCCGGCTCCACCACGCCCGGCGAGTCGTCTCGGAAGGCGAAGCCGTAGGCCGCCGCGCCGGCGACGAGCAGCGCGACGACCGCCAGGGCGATCAGCCGGCCGCGGGTCCAGGCGCGTGATGGCTCCCGCGCGGGTGGGTCGCCGTGCGGTGCCGGGGGGTTGCGTCGCGGATTCTCCTGAACGGCGTCGGACTCCGGGTGCATCATCATTCCTTTACGAGTTGAGGATCCGAAAGGCGCGCCTGGCCGCGTCGAGCCGCTCAACGCGGTCCGGTTGCCCGGCGTCGGCCAGGCAGGCGGCGAGGTGCTCGGTGAGCAGCGCGACGGCGACCGCGTTGAGCGCCGACCGCATGGCGCTGAGCTGGACGAGGATCTCGTCGTGGCTGCGGCGCTCCTCGATCAGACGACGCACGCCGCGGGCCTGCCCCTCGACCCGCTTGAGCCGGTTGATCAGGGCGCGCGCGGTGGCGTCGCTGAGCGGGCTGGTCGGGCTCGCGAGGGGCTCCGGGGCTGGCTCGGCCGGCGTGTTGGCCACCCAGCCGGCCGGCAGGTCGGGCCGCGCGGCCGTTGCGAGTGCCGCGCCGTGGTCGGCGATGAGGGCCAGCGGGGTGCCTGCCTCGACCGGCAGGAAGCGCAGGCCGCCGGAGCGCGCGACGGCGTAGGAGAGCGGGCAGAAGCTCCCCGGCACGGCGCAGACGACATCGACCCCGCGCTCGAGCAGCAGGTCGACGACGGCCAGTCGTCGTCCGGCGGTGAGCTGGCGCGCCGGGCTCGGCAGCCGTTCGGTCGCGCCGCTTTCGCTGTCGCAGAGGACGATCTCGGCCGACTCCGCCAGCCCGCCGACCGCTCGCTCTGCCGTGGTCATGATGGCGAGGCGCATCATCCCTCCCCGGCCCGATACCCGGTGGGGTATTGTAGGCAGCCGCGGGCAGCGGCGTCAAAGGGCCCGGCGGGCCTAGCCCCAGGCCAGCTCGGTGAACTCGCGGTCGAAGTAGACCAGGGGGTCGTCGGCCTCGCCGAGCGCCAGGTGCTCGACCTGCCCGACGAAGATGGTGTGGTCTCCGCCGGGGTAGCGTGCCCAGGGGCGGCACTCGATCCAGGCGACGCAGCCGTTGATCAGCGGCACGCCGAGGGCGCCGACGCGGTGCGGCACCCGGCTGAAGGCCGGGTCCGCCAGCGGCGCGCGGCCGGCGAACTGGTCGGCCAGGAAGGTCTGCTCGCGGGCGAGGATATTGACGGCCCAGGCCGGCGCGGCGACGAGCTTGTCGTGCCCCTGGGTCTCCCGGTCGATGCACACCAGCACGAGCGGCGGGTCGAGCGAGACCGAGCAGAAGGCCGAGACGGTCATGCCGTGGTACCCGTCGGGGTTGGACGTCGTCACGACGACCACCCCGCTGGGGAACCTGGCCAGCACATCGCGAAACGTGTCCCGATCGACCATCGCCGCTCCCTTCGTCCGGCGGCTCGCGGCCACGTCCCGGCACGGCGGGCGGCGGTGACATCGCCGGGGGTGGGGCAAGTGCCTGCACGGGGAGCCGCCCCGGCGCTGGGCCGCGGACGTGGTGCGGGCGGCCGCCGGTAGGCGTGAGGCTACTCGTCCTCGCTGGCGACAGCCGCGCCGGCGCGGGCCTTCTTCTCCATGATGTTGGTCGAGTGGCCGGGGTCCAGGCGCGCCGACGGGTTGATGTAGACCATGGCGTGGTTGACCGCGGTGACGGCCTCGGCCACCCCGGTCGCGATCAGCTTGAACTTCGCCGGGTAGGTCACGACGTCGCCCGCCCCGAAGACGCCCGGGATCGAGGTCTCCATCGTGATCGGGTCGACGACGATGCTGTTCCGCTCGATCGTCAGCCCCCACTCGGCGAGCGGGCCGAGGTGCCCGGAGAACCCGATGGCCACGATCATCTCCTGCGCCGGGATGACGTGGCGCTCGCCGGTGCGCGTGTGGTGGAAGTGGACCTCCTCCAGGCGGTGATTGCCGCGCACCTCGACCACCTCGTAGAAGGGGTAGTGGAGCCTGGCCGAGGAGGCTTCGAGGTCGCGCACCGACTTCTCGTGCGCGCGGAACTTGCTCCGGTGGATGACGGTCACGCTGCGGGCCAGGGGCTCGATGGTCAGGGCCCAGTCGACGGCCGTGTCACCCCCGCCGACGACGACCACGTCCTTGTCGCGGAACTGGTCGAGCCCGCGGACGAAGTAGTGGACGCCGCGGCCTTCGAACTCGGCGACGCCGGGTGCGGTGAGGCGCTTGGGCTCGAACGCGCCGACGCCGGCGCAGATCAGGACCGTGCGCGTCCAGTGCTCGGCCTTGTTGGTGCCCAGGCGGAAGAGGGCCTCGGCTTCGCACCGCTCCAACGTACGGACCTCTTCACCGAGCGCGGTGACGGCGCCGGTGGAGAGCCCCTGCTCGACCGCGGCCTTCACGTAGTCTTTGGCCAGGACTTTGGGGAAGCCGGCCACGTCATAGATGTACTTCTCCGGGTAGACGGCGATGAGCTGGCCGCCGAGCTCGTCCAGCGAGTCGATGATCTTGGTGCGCATGCCACGCATGCCGGCGTAGAAGGCGGCGAACAGCCCGACCGGGCCGCCCCCGATGATGGTCAGGTCGTAGATGTCGCGCGTCTCGGTCACTCCAGCGCTCCCCCATGTCCGTGGTGGTTCGGCACGGCGGTACGGGTTGGTTTCCCGTGGTGCGGCCCGCCGACACGGCCATTATACCGAGTCTGCCCGGGGAGGCCGCGTGCGGCGGGCGGGGCCGGCGGGAGGCGCGGGCTATAATCACGGTGCGCAAGGAGGCAGCAGACCGCACGGATGTGCAGCGCGCGGGGTGGCGCGGGCGCTCCGCTGCGAGAGGAGGCAGGCGGTGAACGAGGCGTGGATCGTCGCGGCGGTGCGCACGCCGATCGGCAAGCACGGGCGGGCGCTCGCGAGCGTCCGGCCGGACGACCTGGCGGCGCTGACGCTGCGGGCGCTGATGGAGCGGGCGGGCGTGCCGGCCGCGGAGGTGGAGGACGTCTACCTGGGTTTGCGCGAATCAGGCGGGGGAGGACAACCGGAACGTGGCCCGGATGAGCGTGGTCCTGGCCGGGTTCCCGGAGCACGTCGGCGGCTGCACCGTGAACCGGCTCTGCGGCTCGGGGCTGGAGGCGGTCGCCGAGGCGGCTCGGGCGATCATGCTCGGCGAGGGGCACGTCTACATCGGGGGCGGCGTGGAGTCGATGAGCCGCGCGCCGCTGGCCATGCCCAAGCCGGAGCGCGCCTATCCCTCGGGCAATGTCACGGCCTACGACACCACGCTCGGCTGGCGCTTCGTCAACCCGAAGATGCAGGCCATGGGCCACACCGAGTCGATGGGGGAGACCGCGGAGAACCTGGCGGAGGAGTACCGCATCCCCCGCGAGATGCAGGACCGCTTCGCGCTGCGGAGCCATCAGAAGGCGGTCGCAGCGATCGAGGCCGGGCGCTTCCGCGACGAGATCGTGCCGGTCCCGGTCAAGGATGGGCTGGTGGAGGTCGACGAGGGGCCGCGACCCGACACCAGCCTGGAGAAGCTGGCTGCGCTGCGGCCGGTCTTCCGCGAAGGTGGGACCGTGACGGCGGGGAACTCCAGCCAGATCAACGACGGGGCGGCCGCGCTGCTGCTGGTGTCGGCCGAGTACGCGCGGGCGCACGGGCTCCGGCCGCTGGCGAAGGTGCGGAGCATGGCGGTGGCCGGGGTGCCGCCGCGCATCATGGGCATCGGGCCGGTCCCGGCGACGGCCAAGGCCCTGGAGCGGGCCGGGATCGGGCTGGGCGACGTGGGGCTGATCGAGCTGAACGAGGCCTTCGCCGCTCAGTCGCTGGCGGTGCTGCACGACTGGCATCTTGACCCGGAGGACCCACGGCTGAACCCCAACGGGGGCGCGATCGCGCTGGGGCATCCGCTCGGCTGCTCCGGCGCGCGCATCCTGACCACGCTGCTGCACGAGATGCAGCGTCGGCCGGAGGTGGAGTTCGGGCTGGCGACCATGTGCATCGGCGTCGGCCAGGGGATCGCCATGGTGGTCGAGCGGGTGGCCTGAGCGGCGACCTGGGAAGCACACCGGGCGCGATACCGGGTGCGCACCCAGTATCGCGCCCGGTGTGCGCATTCGCGCGACAGCGTGACCGGTACTTGACACGAGCCGTCAACGCCGGTACAAGGAGGTTGCGACCGCGACCTAACAAGCGTTCGTTTGGAGCGTGCATGGACCGGCGGACGGAGATCCTGGACGCGGCCGGCCGCCTCTTCAGCCAACTGGGCTACCACGTCACGTCGATGCGTGACCTGGGAAAGGCGGTCAACCTGCAGGGCGGGAGCCTCTACGCGCACATCGCGTCCAAGGAGGACCTGCTGTGGGCGATCGTCAACCGCGCGGCCGACCGCTTCGAGGCGGGGGCCGCGGCCATCCCGGCCGACCTGCCGCCGGACGAGCGGCTGGCCCGGCTGGTGCGGTCGCACCTGGCGGTGATCGTCTCCGAGATCGGCAACGCGACGGTCTTCTTCCACGAGTGGCGCTCGCTCTCGCCGGCGCGGCGGGCGCAGATCCAGCGGCGACGGGACGCCTACGAGGCGCACTTCGCGCGCGATCGAGAACGGCGTGGCGGCCGGTCTGTTCCGCGTGGCGAGCCCGCGCCTGGCGACCCTGTTCGTGCCTGTCGGCGTTGAACTGGACCTACCAGTGGTACGACCCGGAGGGGCCCCTGCCGCCGGAGGCGTTCGCGCGGCAGTACGCCGCCCTGGTGCTTGCGGCGCTCGGCGGCCCGGGGGCGTGACGCGATGGGTGTGGCGTAGTGCGTATTCCGTGCCCGGTGGTCCGAGGTGCGGCAGCGTGCACCCTGGCTCCGACCCCACTGGGGAAACGACCCCCTCACCCCCGGCCCCTCTCCCACCGTGGGGAGAGGCGGGAAGACGGCACAGGGAGTACGGAATACGGAGTACGCAATACGCATGACGCATGACGGTTGACGCATGACGCGTCACGCACGACGCTGGAGGCACCGCATGACCGATGAGCAGCGCATTGAGGAGTTCAAGCGGGCCGTGCAGGCCGGGCACAAGGTCGAGGCGGGCGACTGGATGCCGGAGGAGTACCGCGCGCGGCTGACGAAGTTCATCGAGATGCACGCCAACTCGGAGCTGATGGGCGCCCTGCCGGAGCGCGACTGGATCCTCCGGGCGCCGACCCTCCAGCGCAAGCTGGCCGTCACGGCGAAGATCCAGGACGAGGTGGGGCACGCCCAACTCCTCTACCGCCTGGTCGAGGACCTCGGCAAGCCGCGGGAGCAGATCTTCCAGGACCTCATCAGCGGCAAGACGAAGTTCCACAACGTCTTCCACTACCCGACGAAGTCGTGGGGCGACGTCGGGATCATCGCCTGGCTGGTCGACGCGGCGGCGATCCACAGCCAGTCCGCCCTCCAGCGGTCGAGCTACGCCCCCTACGCCCGAACGATGCGCCGCATCTGCTGGGAAGAGGCGTTCCACCTCAAGCACGGTGAGGACATCGTGCTCACCTGCATGATGGGCACCGCGCGGCAGAAGCGGCTGATGCAGGAGGCGCTCGAGCGCTGGTGGGAGCCGCTCATGATGTTCCACGGCCCGCCGGCGCCCCCGGAGACGGACAAGGACCTCGAATGGGGGATCAAGAGCCGGCCGAACGAGCAGCTCCGTCAGGACTTCCTGACGAAGTACGTCCGTCGCATCCAGGAGATCGGGCTGACGATCCCGGACCCGAAGCTCCGCTACGACGAGCGCACGGGCCGCTGGGCGTACACCGAGCCGGACTGGTCGAAGCTCTACACCATCGTCACCGGCAACGGTCCGGCCTCCCAGGCGCGGCTCGGCTTCCGGCGGCTCTCCTACGAGGAGACCGCCTGGGTCCGCCAGGTCGTCACCGGCGGCGCACAGCTCACCGCGTAGGGCTGAGAGTCGCGGCCCGCGACACGGACACGACATGACGCCAGGGAGTCGCCGATGCACGTCTACGAGGTCTTCCGGCAGGAGGCAGAGGGCGAGTCGATGCGCCACGTCGGCAACGTGGACGCGCCCGACGACGAACTGGCCCTCCAGTATGCCCGCGAGGTCTATTCCCGCCGCGGCGAGGCCACGCGCCTCTGGGTGGTGCCGCGGGCGGCAATCGTCGAGATCGTCGACCCCGACTTCCTCCGGCCGCCGCTCGACCACGGCTACCGCATGGGCGAGGCGTACCGCGTCACCGTCATGAAGCGGCGGCAGATCACCGGGAAGGAGGCGTCGCGTGACGCCTGAGGCCCGCGAGCCCCTCGCCCGCTACCTGCTCACCATCGCCGACGACGAGCTGGTCCTCGGCTACCGCGACTCGGAGTGGACCGGCGTCGCGCCGATCGTCGAGGAGGACGTCGCCTTCAGCTCGCTGGCGCAGGACGAGATCGGCCACGCCAGGCTCCTCTACACGCTCGCGGCCGAGCTGACCGCCACGGACCCGGACCAACTGGCGCTCCGCCGCCCCAAGGGCGACTACTACCACGCGCGCCTCCTGGAGTTTCGCGCGACGCCGAAGTACGACCCGTCGGGCCAGCACCAGGCGGGTGGGGACTGGGCTAAGGCGATCGTCCGCCGCTACCTGTATGACCTGTTCGACGACCTCCGCACCGAGATCATTGCCGAGTCGAGCTACCCGCCGCTCGCGGCGGCCATCCAGAAGGTGCGCCGCGAGGAGCGCTACCACCTGCGGCATGACGAGGCGTGGTGGCACGCGCTGGCCGGCGGGCCGGCGGAGGGCCGCGAGCGGCTGGAGCGGGCCATTGCCGCGCTCTGGCCCGACGCCCTGGGGCTCTTCGAGCCGGCGCCCGGGGAGGAGCGCCTGGTGGCCGAGGGGATCCTCCCCTTGACCACGGCGGAGCTGCGGCTGCGCTGGGTGGAGCGGGTCGCGCCGGCCTTCGCGCGGCACGGCATCCCGCTCCCGGACGAGCGCGCCGCGCCGGCCGTCGGTGGGCGGCGCGGTGAGCATGGGCCCGGCTGGGACGAGCTGTACGACGAGATGACGATGGTCCGCCGGCTGGAGCCGGACGGCGCCTGGTGACGGGAGATCGGGCATGCAGACCGTGAGCGAGGAGCAGGTCTGGGAGGCGCTGCGGGAGATCCCCGACCCCGAGATCCCGACCATCAACGTCGTCGATCTCGGCATCATCCGCCAGGTGGCGGTGGCCGACGCGGTGATCCGGGTGGAGATGATGCCGACCTTCGTCGGGTGCCCGGCGATCGACATGATGCGGCGTGACATCCGCGAGCGGCTGGGCCCCTTCGGCCCGGTCGAGGTCGTGGTGGTCTACGACGAGCCGTGGACGACGGAGCGCATCACCGCCGCCGGGCGGCGCATGCTCTTGCAGGCGGGGCTGGCGCCTCCGCCGCGGGGGGACATCCGGCTGACGCCGGTCTCGTCCCAGCCGGTGCCCTGCCCCTACTGCGGCTCGACCGACACGCAGATCGAAAACCTCTTCGGCCCAACCCCCTGCCGCTCGATCTTCTACTGCCGCGCCTGTCGGCAGCCGTTTGAGCAGTTCAAGGCGGTGTAGCAGCCGGGCCGCTCGCACGGGCGGCGCCGGTGGCTGAGGTCGACGCGCCGACCGCCGGCTGCGCCGCGTCACGCTCGGTGCCATACGCCTCCGCTCGCGGCGGTGGGCGCAGGCGTGGAGCGCTCGACGCAGCCAGCCTTGGGGGAATCACGTGCCCGGGCGGGGCGGACGTCCGCCGTCAGGCGGGACCGCTCGGGCGGGGTACCCGGGTGGGGTCGAGCAGCACCGTCCGGGGGTCGGTGATGGCACTGGGCGGGACGCGAAACAGCCGGGCGAGCACGGCTACCTGCCGCTCGTTGGGCGAGCTGACGCCAGACTCCCAGTCCGCAATGATCTTGGCGGTCAGGCCGAGCGCGCGTGCCATCTCCTCGCGATCCAGGTGAAAGGCCTGCCGCAGCGCGTGGATCGTGCTCATCGTTCGTCGCTCCTCTCGCGTGCCGAACGTCGAGCACGAGGCGTGCCGGCGGCGGCGAGCGGCGCGGCCGGGGTGGCGGACATGGTGCCTCCCTTGCTCCGCGACGACCGGCCCGGTAGGCGGACGCGGCGCTCGGGGGAAAGGGGCCGTCCTTTACTCCTGGTCAATCGGCTGGGGCACTCCCTGATACTCCCGCAATGCAGGCCGCAACCCCGTAGCGCGCGCCGCTACCACCGATTATGATGGTTGTGAGATCCGGAGTCAGGAGTCTGCACGCATACGCGTCGGGCGGTGGCCGGTCGTCCGCCGCATCACGGGACCCTTCCCGCCTGTCCGAGGCTCGGACAGGCGGGCGGTGCCTCGCCGTCTCGCAGTGGAGGAGGGTGCGTCATGCCGATGTTCCAACCCGACCTCGAGACCCTGCCGAGGGCGGAGCTGCGTCAGCTCCAGGCGGAGCGGCTGCGCGGCATCGTGGCGTACACCTACGAGCATGTCCCGTTCTACCGCGAGGCGTTCGATGCCGCGGGTGTCCGGCCCGCCGACATCCGGTCGGTCGATGACCTCCCGCGGCTCCCCTTCACCCGCAAGAGCGATCTGCGTGAGCACTACCCCTTCGGCCTGCTCGCCGTGCCGCGGGACCGGTTGGTGCGGATCCATGCGTCGAGCGGCACGACCGGCAAGCCGACTGTGGTCGCCTATACCCAGCGCGACATTGACCTCTTCGCGGAGGTGGTGGCGCGCTCCCTCGCCGCCGCGGGGGCGCGGCCGGGGATGATCCTGCACAACGCGTATGGCTACGGCCTCTTCACCGGCGGGCTGGGGCTGCACTTCGGCGGTGAGCGCCTCGGCATGACGGTCGTGCCGGTCTCCGGCGGCGTCACCGAGCGGCAGCTCACCCTCATCCTCGACTTCAAGCCGGACATGATCGCCGCCACCCCGTCGTACGCGCAGACCCTGGCCGGCGAGTTCGCCAAGCGCGGCGTCGACCCGGAGGCGATCAGCCTGCGCTACGGCATCCTCGGCGCCGAGCCGTGGACGGAGACCATTCGGGAGCACGTCGAGCGGGGGCTGGGGCTCACCGCGACCAACATCTACGGGCTGTCGGAGGTGATCGGCCCCGGGGTCAGCCAGGAGTGCGTGGAGGAGCGGGCCGGGAGCCACATCTGGGAGGACCACTTCCTGGCCGAGGTGGTGGACCCGGCGACGGGCGAGCCGCTGCCGGATGGGGCGGTGGGCGAGCTGGTCTTCACGACACTGACCAAGGAGGCGATGCCGCTGATCCGCTACCGCACCGGCGACCTGACCTACATCACCCACGAGCCGTGCGGCTGCGGCCGCACCCACGTGCGCATGGGGCCGATCCGCGGTCGGACCGACGACATGCTGGTGGTGCGCGGCCTGAATCTCTACCCGACGCAGATCGAGGAGATCCTGCGGGACATTCCCGACGTGGTGCCGCACTACCAACTGGTGGTGTCCCGCGACGCCGGGCTGGACGAGGTCGAGGTGAAGGTCGAGGTGACCGACGCGCTCTTCCGGGCGGTGGGGCAGGAGGTCCTCTCGGCCGAGGTACTGGAGGCGGATCAGCGCCTGCGCGCACTCCGCGAGTCGATCGGGCGGAAGATCCGCGACACGATCGGGCTGCGGGTCACGGTCTCGCTGATGGCGCCGGGCTCGGTGCCGCGGAGCGAGGGAGGCAAGCTGCGCCGGGTGATCGACACGCGCGCCCTCTAGGAGGTGTGGATGCGGGAGATTCCCCGTGGGTACGGGGCGAGTTTCACCGTCGAGGTCACGGAGGCGATGACGGTCGACTTCGAGGAGCTGGGCCGGGTACACCCGGTGTACGCGACCTACTGGATGGCCAAGCACATGGAGGTGGTGGGCCGGAAGATCCTGGTGCCCTTCCTGGAGGAGGGCGAGGAGGGCATCGGGTCGGCGGTCACGGTGCGCCACCTGGCCCCCGCGTTCCCGGGCGAGCGGCTGCGCGTCGAGGGGACGCACGATCGGACCGAGGGCAACCGGCTCGTCGTCCGCTGTCGCGTGGTCAATCGGTGGGATGAGGTCATCGGCGAAGGGGAGACGACCCAGGTGGTCCTCCCGACGGCGGTGCTCGCGGCGCGCTTCGCGCGCCAGCGGGCGCGCCTGGACCCAGCGCGAGAGGAGATGCGACGATGATGCGCGTGGTGGTGCTCTACAAGCGACCGGACGACGTGGACGCGTTCCTCCAATACTACCGGGACGTGCATGCCCCGCTGGCGCGGAAGATCCCGGGGCTGGCGACGTTCGAGGTCATGCGGTTCACCGGGCCGGACTCCGGCGGGGAGCCGCCCTATTTCCTGATGGCGGTGCTGTCGTTCCCCGACCGGGCGACATTCGACGCCGCCATGCGCTCACCGGAGTCCCGTGCGGCAGTCGAAGACCTCGACAACTTCGCCCGGGGGCTGACGACCGTGTTGATCGCCGAAGACGCGGAGGGGGTATGACCGACGCGACCCTGATCGTCGAGAAGCTGGCGGGGGGTGTCGGGTTGATCCGGCTCAATCGGCCGGAGCGGCTCAACGCCCTGAACCAGGCGCTGATGCGTGAGCTCGTCAAGGCGGCCGAGGCGTTCGATGCGGACGACGAGGTCGGCGCGATCGTGCTGACCGGGAATGAGGCCGCCTTCGCGGCCGGGGCGGACGTGACCGAGATGGACGGCGCGGGCGTCGCCGGCATGCTGGGCGGCTATCGCTTCGACGAGTGGGAGCGGCTGCGCCGGGTGCGCACGCCGCTGATCGCGGCGGTATCTGGCTGGGCGCTGGGCGGCGGCTGCGAGCTGGCGATGCTGTGCGACATCATCGTGGCCTCGGAGACGGCGCGCTTCGGCCAGCCCGAGATCAGCCTGGGGCTCATGCCGGGCGCGGGGGGCACCCAGCGGCTCACCCGGCAGGTGGGGAAGTACCTGGCCATGGAGATGGTGCTGGCCGGGCGGCAGCTCACCGCCGCGGAGGCGCAGCGCTTCGGCCTGGTCAATCGGGTCGTGCCGGTCGAGTCCTACCTGGATGCAGCGCTGGAGCTGGCCCGCACGGTAGCGGCGCAGGCGCCGCTGGCCGTGCGGCTCGCCAAGGAGGCGGTGCTCCGGGCGCAGGATGTGCCGCTGGAGGCCGGTCTGGCCCACGAGCGCCACAACTTCTACCTGCTGTTTGGCACGGAGGACACGCAGGAGGGGATCCGGGCGTTCCTGGAGAAGCGCCGGCCGGAGTGGCGGGGGCGGTGACGGTGGCCCGGGGCTGAAGGTTCCGGGGCTCGCGTGGGGAAGCCCACTCAAGGGGCTGGGAACGGGCCCATCCGCCCACCCGCCGGCCCGGCACGCCGAACCTGTTTGGTGGGGGCGGGCCATGTGCCGCACGGAGCCGCCCGCCGGTCCCGTTCGGGACAGGCCCCGCCCCTTCCGGCGGCTGCGCGCGTTCGGGACGGGAGGGCCTTGTGTCGGACGACCCCGGCCGCGATATCAGACGGAGCACCGCCTGTGGCAATGGATCATCGGGACCTGGCCGTGCTCCGGGCGTCACGACCTGGCCCGACGAGTCGGTCGGTCCGGTTCCCAGCGGGCGATCGATACGGAACGACGAGGAGGTCGGATGGGCGTACTGGAGCGCGAGCAGGCCGGCGGGGTCTTGACGCTGACCCTCAATCGGCCGGAGGCCTTGAACGCGTTCACCCGGGCGATGCTGCGCGAGCTGGGCGCGGCGCTGCGCGACGCGGGCAAGGACCCGGCGGTGCGGGTGGTGGTCATCACCGGGGCGGGGCGCGGGTTCTCACCGGGCCAGGATCTCAACGAGCTGGAGGAGGGCGAGACGTCGTTCCGCGCCGTGCTGGACGGCTACAACCCGGTCATCCAGCGCATCGCCGAGCTGGAGAAGCCGGTGATCGCCGGGGTCAACGGCGCGGCGGCGGGCGCGGGCATGGCGCTGGCGCTGGCCTGTGATCTGCGAATTGCGTCGGAGACCGCGGTCTTCGTGACCTCCTTCAGCCGAATCGGGCTGACCGCCGACTCCGGCATGAGCTACTTCCTGCCGCGGCTGGTCGGCTGGGGCAAGGCGTTCGAGCTGCTGGCGCTGTCGCCGCGGCTGCCCGCGGCGGAGGCGCTGGAGCTGGGGCTGGTGCAGCGGGTGGTGCCAGCCGAGCAGTTCGCCGATGAGCTGCGCCGGCTGGCGGAGGAGCTGGCCCAGGGGCCGACCCGCGCGTACGGCCTCATCAAGCGCGCGCTGCGCAAGTCGGCCACCGCAACGCTCGACGAGGTGCTGGACTACGAGGCGTACCTCCAGGAGATCGCCGGGCACACGCGCGATTTTCGAGAGGGCGTGCAGGCGTTCAAGGAGAAGCGCGCGCCTCGATTTACCGGCCAATGACGCGCCGCGGCGGCGCACCGGCGAACGGCCGCCCAGACGCGGCGGCTCCCCCGGCACTGCGGCGTCGGCCGTCCCCGCGCCGTGCTGCCGATTCGCGGCGACGGGGTGCTCAGGCTCGCCGCGTTCGTGCGCGCAGCCGCCCGCGTCACTCGCAGGGCCAGTTCCAGGGCGGGGAGGTCACCCCCTGCATCAGCAGCGGCAGGGGGCTCGCCATCTCGCCCACCGGGACCTCGATCACGGTGGGCCGGTCGGTCCGCAGCGCCTCGCGCAAGGCCGTGCGCAGCCCCTCCGGCCCCTCGGCGCGCCGACCTTCCACACCGAACAGCTCGGCCAGCTTGGCGAAGTCCGGGTTGTGCAGGTCGGTGGCGATAAAGCGGCCCTCGAAGGCGTACTTCTGGAACAGCCGTACGTTGCCGTAGGCGTTGTCGTTGAAGACGATGGCGATCACCGGGATGTTGTGCTGCGCCATGGTGGACAGCTCCTGGACGTTGTACATGAAGCCGCCGTCGCCGTTGATCGAGATGACGCGCTTCTCCGGGTTGCCGACCTGGGCGCCCAGCGCCGTGGCGAAGCCGTAGCCCAGCGTCCCCTGGTAGCCGGAGGTCAGGAAGGTCCGCGGCTCGTAGACCGGGAAGCCGACGCTGGACCAGTAGCCGACCTGGGTGAACTCGTTGACCACGATCGCGTCGTCCGGGATCGACTCGCGGATCGCGAGCGCGTAGGACGCGATCGGCTGCACCTCGAAGAGCCGATCGTCGATCCGCTCCTGGAGCGCCGTCAGCTCCTCCTGGCGCGATGCCCGCTTGCGGTTGTAGCGCGGCACGCGGTCCACCAGCGCGGCCAGCCCGGCGCGGCAGTCGGCGACGATCCCGAGTCGGCGGCCGGCGCAGGCGGGGCACAGCCACGCCCCGCGCCGGCCGCACCCGCCGCAGGGTAGGGCAGGCGCGGTGGCATCCGCGCTGCTCCCGCCGCGCCGGCCGCTGCGTTCGCCGAAGGAGCCTGAGATGGAGACACCGCGCGAAGCGATGCGGGTGCATATCTATGTGACCGAGCAGGAGCGCTGGCATGGGCGAGGGCTCTCCACCGCCATTATCGACTACCTGCGACAGCGCGACGCGGCGGGCGTCACCGTCTTCCGCGGTATCGCCGGGTTCGGTACCCACCGCACCGTCCACACCCTCAACATCGAGGCCCTGAGCCTGGACCTCCCGCTCCTGATCGAGTGGATCGACACGCCCGAGCGCGTCAACGCGCTGCTGCCGGGGATCAGCGACATGGTCACCGAGGGCCTCATCACGGTGGAGCCCGTCACCATCGCCAAGGCGGCGCGGCGGGATGCGCGCTCGATCCCGGCGCACCGCACGGTCGCCGAGGTGATGACGCGCGACCCGGTCGTCATTCAGGAGCACGCGTCGATCCGTGAACTGGCCGCGCGCCTGCTCGGCCGCCACTTCCACGCGCTGCCGGTCGTGGATCGCGCCGGCCGGCTGGCCGGCATCGTCAGCGACACCGATCTCGTCCAGCGCGGCGGGCTCCAGGTGCGCGCCGAGCTGCTCCCGACGCTCGACGCCGCCGCCCGCGAGCGGGAGCTGGCCCACCTGAGCCCTTCGCTGACCGTGGCGGACATCATGACGCGCGAGGTCGTGACCGTCCGGCCGGAGACGACGCTCGGGCAGGCGGCGCACATCATGGCGATGCGCCAGCTCACGCGCCTTCCGGTCGTCGATGAGGACCAGCAGGTCGTCGGCATCATCTCGCGCGTGGATATCCTCCGGACGGCGAGCGATCCCTACCGGCCCGGCGGCGAAGGGCCCGAGGCGCCGCCCCACGCCGGTGCGCGGTGCGTCGGCGACGTGATGCGCACCCAGGTCCCGACCGTCCATGCGGACGATCCACTCCCCGCGGTGCTGGAGGCGGTCATCGCCACGCGGCTCCATCGCGCCATCGTCGTGGACGACGGCCGGCGCCCCATCGGCATCATCAGCGATGCGGAGCTCATGCGGCGGCTGGACCCGGCGGCCCATGCCAGCGTCGTGCAGGTCCTGATGCACCGGCTCCCCTTCGTGCATCCGGCCCCCGAGGAGGAGACGCGCTGGCGCTCCCAGACCGGCAGCCGCGCGGCGGACCTGATGGACGCGCCCGCCGCCACCGTCGAGGCGTCGACCCCCATCCCCGAGGCCATCGCGCGCATGGTCGAGCAGCGCCACAAGATCCTGCCGGTGGTCGACGAGCGCGGCCGCCTCGTGGGCATGGTCGACCGCGCCGATCTGCTGCGCGCCATGGCGATTGCCTGAGCCCGCGGCTACGCGCCGGGCCCCTGGCCGGCCCCCGTCGACCCAGCGGCGCGCGCGAGTCGCGTCCCAGCCGACCTCGGCCCCGGGCACCGGCGGGCGGCCGGCACCCTGGGAGCATGGCGCCCGATCCTCCCGCGCCCAGCCGGCTTATGGACGTTGACGAATAGACCTGGCGTACCCGGCGATCCGTGCTCAGCCCCTTCAGTGGGCTTCGCCGTCTGGCCCGGGGCTTCTGGACTTTGACGATTTAGTCCGGCATACCCGGTGATCGCCCCCAGCCGGCTTGAGTCGGCTTTGCTGG
This sequence comes from Sphaerobacter sp., assembly GCA_029961075.1. Classification (GTDB taxonomy): domain Bacteria; phylum Chloroflexota; class Chloroflexia; order Thermomicrobiales; family Thermomicrobiaceae; genus Sphaerobacter. The sequence goes on along the minus strand of JASBVL010000041.1, from coordinate 9,701 downwards.
TGAGCCCGGGGCTTGAGCCCCGGGCCCGGCCCGGCGCGGATACCAGACTATTTCGTCAAACTCCATTGGCCGGCTTTCATTGTCAGCCCGGGGCTTTTCAGCCCCGGGCCCTGGTTGGGCGCGGCTACCCGACCCATTCGTCACACGCCATCAGCCCCGGCTCGGACCGTGCCGACCCACGGGACGGGAGCCGGCGAGGCTTCGTGCGACGCCGGCGCTCCACGGGGGCCAGCGCAGCGCCGTGCGGTACACAGCCCGCCCCGCCCTGTCGCGCGGCGCATCGCCCGCGCCGAGCGGGCACGTGGGTGATAGTCCTCGCGCTCAATCCGCAGCGGCCCGCGCGCCGACCAGCGCCCGCGCCGCCGCGACGATGCCCTCCACGCTCGGGATCACCGCCGCCTCCAGCGGCTCCGAGAAGGGGATCGGCACGTCCGGCACCGCCAGCCGCTGGATCGGCGCCTTGAGCGCGTCGAAGGCGCCCGCCTGGATGCGGAAGGCGAGCTCCCCGGTCATGCCGAAGCTCTGATAGTCCTCGTCCACCACCAGCACCCGGCCCGTCTTGCGCGCCGAGGCCACCAGCGTGTCGACGTCGAGCGGCACCAGCGTGCGGACATCGATCACCTCGGCGCCGATGCCCTCCTGCGCCAGTTGCTCGGCCGCCCGCAGGCTGCGCGGCACCATGACCCCCGCGGTCACGATCGTCAGGTCGTCTCCCGCGCGGCGCACGGCGGCCTGGCCGAAGGGGATCGTGTACGGCTCCTCCGGCACCACCTCCTCCTCGCCCTCGAAGGGGAGGAACGGCAGGCCGGTCAGCAGCTTGTGCCCGAAGATCACCACCGGGTTGCGATCCCGCAGCGCCGTGAGCGTCAGCCCCTTCGCGTCGTAGGCCGTCGCCGGCACCACCACCTTGAAGCCCGGGACGTGGGCGAACAGGCCGTAGAGCACCTGCGAGTGCTGCCCCGCGTCGCCGTAGCCGCCGCCGATGGCGGTCAGCACGGTCACCGGCATGGCGAACTGGCCGCCCGACATGTAGTGGTTCTTCGCCATGTGGTTGTACATCTGGTCGAAGCCGGCGCCGAGGAAGTCGACGAACATCAGCGACACCACTGGGTGCATCCCGGTCGCGGCGGCCCCGACCGCCATCCCCATGAAGGTCTGCTCCGTGATCGGCGTGTCGATCACCCGCTCCCGCCCGTACTTCGCGTGCAGCCCCATGGTGAAGCCGAAGACGGCGCCCCAGTAGGTGACGTCCTCGCCCATCACGACGATCTCGCGATTCCCGGCCATCTCCTGGTCGATCGCCTCGGCGATGGCGAAGGCGATCCCCCGCATCGTCCGCGTGCTCATGCGAACACCCCCATCAGCGCCTCGTGCGGCTCCGGCAGCGGGCTCGCCTCGGCGAAGCGAATGGCCTCCGCCGCCGCCCGCTCGGCCTCGTCGCGCAGCCCCGCCAGCGTCGCCTCGTCGGCCCACTCCAGCCGGACCAGGCGCCGGCCCAGCCGCGTGATCGGGTCCAGCGCGCGCCACTGCTCGACCTCCTCGCGGGTCCGGTAGTCCTCACCGTCACCCTCGAAGTGGCCGCGATAGCGATAGCAGACCGCCTCGATCACCGCCGGCCCATAGCCGGCGCGCGCCCGCTCGATGGCCCGCTTGGCCGCCGCGTACACGTCGATGACATCCATCCCATCGACCAGGTACGCCGGCACGTTGTACGCCTGCGCCCGCGGGGACTGGTGCGGCCCGGCCAGCGCGGCCCACTTCGGTGTCGAGTCGGCGTACAGGTTGTCCTCGATCACGATGACCAGCGGCAACTGCCACAGCGCGGCGGCCGTCAGCGTCTCGCTGAAGGTCCCGTGGTTGGCCGCCCCCTCGCCCGAGAAGGCCACCGCGACCTGCGCCTCGCCCCGCGCGCGGAAGCTGAAGGCCGCCCCGGCCGCCTGCGGGTAGGACGCCCCCACGATCCCGCTGCAGGCGAAGCGCTTCTCCGCGTCGAACAGGTGCATGTGGCCGCCCTTGCCGCGGCACAGCCCGGTCGCCTTGCCGAAGATCTCCGCCGCCAGCCGGCCGGGGTCGATCCCCTTGGCCAGCGCGTGGTGGTGCGGCCGGTGGGTGCTGACCACCGCGTCCGCGTCCGTCAGCAGCGAGCAGACCCCCACCGCGACCGCCTCCTGCCCGGAGGATAGGTGCATCTCCCCGCGGATCGGTCCCGCCGCCATGTTGAAGACCGGCGTCTTGCCCACGGCGTAGCGGTCGGCAATCGACTCCTCGAACGCACGGATCAGGCACATCAGCCGGTACTGCGCCAGGAGCGTCTCCCGCGTCAGACCCGCCCGATCGAGGAGGTAGCGCAGATCGGTGAGCGCTGGCTCCGGTTTCCACATGGCCATACCTCCCGCTCGGCTGGGCGCGGCTCGACCCAGCACCCTCTTCGGTTGTGGCTCCGCACCTCGAGCATAGACGGGAACGCCTCCCTGTGTCAATCGCGTCGCCGCGACGCTGTGTCTTGCGCGAGCCGCATGCGGCACCGGCACCGCTGCGCACCCCGCGTGCGCCGGGCGGCCGCGCGACGTCGGGGGGAGGGACACAGCGCGGCCCCGCACTTGCGGTAGACTCTTGGAAGCCGCGCGGCAGGCTGGCGCGCGGCTGAGCGAGGGTGAGGGACAGCGCCGGATGGTACGACTTCTGCCGCGTGACATGACGTTCTACCGCTACTTTGAGGAAGCCGCCGACAACGCGCGCGCCGCGGCGCAGGGGCTGGGCGACCTCCTGGTCGACTTCACCGACGTCGGCGACCGGGTCCGGCAGATCGAGGACCTGGAGCACCGGGGCGATGAGGTCACCCACCGCATCCTCCACAGCCTCGAAACGACCTTCCTCACCCCGTTCGATCAGACGGACATCCGCGAACTCGCGAACGCCTTGGACGACTTCGTCGACTACGTCACCGCTGCCGCCGGCCGGATCGTGCTCTATCACGTCGAGGAGCCCACCCGGCACGCGCAGCTCTTCGGGCGCATCCTCGCCGAGCAGGGTGCCGCCATCGCCGCGGCGGTGGCCCTCCTCCCCGAGGATCGGGACCGTCGCCAGCTCCAGGCCCAAATCGTGGAGATCAATCGCCTGGAGAACGAAGCCGACGACGCCCTGAGCCAGGCACTCGCCGGGCTCTTTGAGGACGCGCACGCCATCCCGGCGATCATCCAGGAGATCCACTGGAGCGAGATCTATCACCGGCTGGAGGCGGCCATCGACCGTGGCGAGGACCTGGCCAACATCCTGGAGGGCATCATCTCCAAGTAGCCACGCCAGCTCGCCACCACTGACGCGACATGCAGCGACGCCGTGCCTGCCCAGGAATCCTGGCAACAGGCACATCCAATGACCGTGCCGCTCGTTCTTGACATAGCGACCCGGCGTGTGGTAGACTATGCAGGTTTTCGGACCGGGCGCGGAACTCGGCCCGAGAACACGGAGCGGATGTGTGAAGTGGCAGAATCAAGGAGTCACATGACGGAGCGAGCGATCCAGGACACCTACGAACTGGCGCGGCTGGCGGAGGAGGCCGAGGTTCAGGATGTCGTCGACGAGTCGGCGGACCTGATCGACCAGGCCACCAGCGACGCCGTCTATCGCTACTTCCGCGACGTCGGTGGACACCGCCTCCTCACCCACGAGGAGGAGATCGAGTACTCCCGGCTGGTCCGCGCCGGGCTGGAGGCGCGCAAGCGGCTCGAGGCCGGGGAGGATAGCCCGGAGCTCCATCTCACCATGGAGCGGGCCAAGGTAGCGCGGGAGAAGCTGATCCGCCACAACCTGCGCCTGGTCGTCTCGATCGCCAAGAAGTATCGGGCCAGCGGCTTGCCCCTGATCGACCTGATCCAGGAGGGCAACATCGGCTTGATGACCGCGGTCGAGCGCTACGATCCCGAGCTGGGCTATCGCTTCAGCACCTACGCGACCTTCTGGATCCGCCAGGCGATCGGCCGGGCCGTCGCCAACCTGAGCCGGACGATCCGCGTCCCGGTGCATATGCACGACCTGATCTCCAAGGTGCGGCGGACCGAGGCGCAGCTCGAGCAGATCCATGGTCGGCCCGCCACCGACCAGGAGCTGGCCGAGGCCCTCGACCTCGACATCGAGCGCATTGAGCAGGCGCGCTCGGCGATCCCGCGGACGTCCTCGCTGGACAAGCCGATCGGCGAGGACGGCGAGAGCACCATCGGCGACCTGCTGCCCGACCCCGCCAGCGACGAGGTCGTGGATCAGGCGGTCACCAGCGCGATCCGCGATCAGATCCGCCGCAGCCTCGAGAACCTCAGCGAGCGCGAGCGCGGCGTGCTGATCCTGCGGTTCGGCCTCGGCGGCCAGCAGCCGCAGACGCTGGCGGAGATCGCCGAGCACTACGGCATCAGCCGCGAGCGGGTGCGCCAGATCGAGAAGGAGGCGCTCGCCAAGCTGCGGAAGTCGGACCTGATCCAGCTCGCCAACGCGGCGTAGCGCCAGCCAGTCGAGCCATTGACCCCCGGGGCACTCCCCCGGGGGTTTCTCGTTTCCGGCCACCTCCCCGCGAGCGCCGCCGCACGACACCCCGCCGCCCGGGAGCGCCGGCCTCGAACGGAGCCCGGCCGGCTCCCGTCGGCGCGGACGGGCAGGGGCGCGGGGAGGCGGCTACCCCTCACCCCCTTCCCCCTCTCCCCTTGTGGGAGAGGGGGGGAGTCTGCGGCTCTGCCCGATCAATGCGTCAAACTCCATACCCCCCGGGCTGACCACGAAAGCCGGCTCAAGCCGGCTGGGGGCAGGCATGACGTCCAGCGGCTGCCGGAACCCGGTCGTGGTCCGGGCCCGGGGGTCAACCCCCGGGCTCGGGGGCGAAGCCCACTGAAGGGGCTGGGACACACGGCGTTGCGGCGGCCGTGCGGCGCTCCGGCAAACGCCTCGCGCGCGTCAAACAGCCCCTTTAGTGGGCTTTTTCGTGTGAGCCCGGGGCTTGAGCCCCGGTCCCCGACCGGCGTCCGACTCCCCCCAACCGCCCACCGCTGCGCTCGCTGCCCGGCGTCGTCCCCAGCCGGCTTCAGCCGGCTTGCCTTGTGAGCCCGGGGCTTGAGCCCCGGGCCCCGGCCCGGCGCGGATACCCGACTATGTCGTCACACTCCATGAGCCCCGGGCACCGCTCATGGGGAGCCGGCGAGGCACCGTGCGACGCCGGCGCTCCACGCGCCCCCGGGCACCTACCACCGCCCGCATCCGCCCTGCGCTCGGCGCGGGACGTGTCCCGCATGGTGGCGTTGGGAACCGCGCGGGCGGACACGCAGCCCACACAGGCCGTCCACCGATCACGACCTGTGTGAGCTGGCCTCGCCTCAGAACGGCCAGAGGTTGAGCTGCTGCACCCAGGCCTGGGCCGGCCGGGTCAGCAGAAAGAGGATGGCGTCGGCCACGTCCTCCGGCAGGAGGTACTTCGCCCCGCTGGTGCGCTTCTGCTCGGCCGACGTGGGGCCGAAGTCGGTCAGGATGGTGCCCGGCAGGATCGTGCTGCACTTGATCCCGTCCGGCCCGACCTCCTCGGCCAGCGACTCCATGAAGCCGATGACGGCGAACTTCGAGGCGGAGTACGCGGCCAGGTTCGCGTAGCCGCGCCGTCCCGCCCCGGAGGAGATGGCAATGATGCTGCCGCCGCCGCGCTGCCGCAGATGCGGGAGCACCGCCCGGGCGCACAGGAAGAGGCCCGTGACGTTCGTGGCGAACGTGCGGTCCCAATCGGCACGCGCATACCGCTCGACCGGCCCGTACAGCCCCACGCCGGCGCTGTACACCAGCACGTCCAGGCCGCCCAGCTCCCGCACGAGCCGCGCGACCGCGGCCTCGACCGCGGCGTCGTCGGCCACATCGGCGGGCAGCACCACCGCCCGCCCGCCGAGCTGGCGGGCCTCAGCCGCGGTCGCCTCGAGCGGCCCTGGCCGCCGGCCGAGCAGCCCGACCCCCGCGCCCTCGCGAGCCAGCCGCAAGGCCGTCGCCCGGCCCACGCCGCTCCCGGCACCGGTGATCAAGGCGACCGTGCCGTTCAGGTCCGCCATTCAGGCGCACTCCAGGGTTCTACTCGGCGAAGCGCCGGGCGAGGATCCAGGACACCAGCGTGATGAGCGCCAGCAGCCCGACCCCGACCGCGATGGCGGCATTCCCCGATACCTGGGTCGACATGAAGAGGAGCAGCTCACCGATCCCGACGATCATCAGAAAGAGAACGGCGCAGACGAGCACCGGGATGACGATCGCCGGCACCCATACCTTCTTGAGCAACCACGATCCTCCTCGAACCCTGCCAACGGCTGCGGCGCACGGGCGGCACGCCGCCCGCCGCCGCTCGGCCCCACCTGCCCCCGATTATGGCCGAACCGGTTCCCGGGGGCAACGGGTCGAGCATCGCGGTGTCGACCGCGCCAGCCCGTCAGCCGGTCGAGCGGGCGATGTCCTCGGTTTGCCGTGGATCTCGCGGGCCGCGATGTTGATCAGCGCCATCTCGCTGTCTGCATCCTACTCGCTACGCGCTCGACGAGCCGTCGGTGCCGCCCGAGTCGTCTTTGAACAGGAGGTCGATCGTATCGGTCGTCGCTTTGCGCACCTGTGACCGCCGGGGTTTCCGCACCTGCGCGTTCCGTTGCCGCACCACCTCCAGAATGTTGGCAAGGACCTCGCTCGTGCGCTTGGCCAGCACCTTGATCAGCCCCAGCTTCGCCTGCCCATCGAAGATGACGACGAGGAGCCACTGGTCCTGGACCGTCTCGGTGAAGATCTTCTCCCGCATCCCCTCCTGCAGGAGCGTGCGGAAGCCATCCTCGTTGAGCAGGCGGGCCATCTCCTGCATCGAGGCGTAGGTGGCAGCCACCAGTGCCCCGAGGTGCTGCATCTCGGGGCGGGCGTTGTCGCTCTCCCAGGCCAGGATCTGCCCGGCGCGGTCGAGGAGCATGCTGGAGCGCGCCCCGGAGTCGGCGATCAGCCGCTGCAGGCAGGCCGTGATCTGCGCGGTGTCCTCGTCGGTGACGACCAGGCTGCTGAGCCCCCGGTCAAACGGAAACATCGTGGCCTCCCGCTCGCGTCGGGTGCCGCGGTGCGTCAGACGCCCCCCGCATCGGCCAAGCCGACATACCGTGCCCGTGCCCCGTGTGGCTCGCGAGCTGCCTGTACCTCCCCGATGATCCGGGCGCCGTCCACCTGGGAGGTGAGCCGCTGGGCGTCGTCCGGTCGGACGATCATGACGAACCCGACGCCCATGTTGAAGACCCGATACATCTCGGCCGTGTCGATCCCGCCGGCCTGCTGCAGACCGCGGAAGAGCGCCGGTGGCTCCCAGGTGCGGACATCGATGATGGCCTCGAGTCCCTCCGGGATGACCCGCTGCACGTTGCCGGCGATGCCGCCGCCGGTGATGTGGGCCATCCCGCGCAGCAGGCCGCTGTCCAGCAGCGGCTCGATCAGCGGCAGGTAGGAGCGGTGCGGCTCGAGCAGCAGCTCGCCGAGCGGGCGGTCCGCCCACGACGGGGTGGCGGCGAGCTTGGCTCGGGCCTCCGGGTCACCGGCGTGCAGCCCGAACGCGACCCGCGCCAGGCTATAGCCATTGGTGTGCAGCCCCGAGCTGGGCAAGCCGACCAGGACGTCGCCCGGCTGAATCGTCGCGCCGTCGACGATCAGGTCCCGGTGGACCACGCCGACGATGAAGCCGGCCAGATCGTAGGTGCCCGGCTGGTAGATACCCGGGAGCTGGGCGGTCTCACCGCCGATGAGGGCGCAGCCGGCCGCGCGGCACGCCGCGGTCATGCCGCGGATCAGCTCCTCGATCAGCCCGGGCGCGAAGCGCTCGGCGGCGATGTAGTCGAGGAAGAACAGCGGGCGCGCGCCGCACGCCAGGATGTCGTTCACGCAGTGGTTGACCAGGTCGACGCCGATGGAGGCGTGCTGGCCGGCCATCTCGGCGACCAGGATCTTCGTCCCGACGCTGTCGGCGCTGGAGACGAGGACGAACGGGTTGTCCGGCCCTGGTGCCTGGAAGAAGCCGCCGAAATGGCCGACGCCGCGCAGCACCTGTGGCCCGTGCGTGGCCGCGACCAGCTCGGCGATGCGCTGCTTCGCGGCATCAGCGGCGTTGATATCGACGCCGGCGTCCCGATACGTCGCCCGACCCGCGTGCGCGGTCCTGTTTTCCGTGTTCACAAGGGCTCCCGTGGTGCGCCCGCCCCCGCTCAGAGAGCGGCGACGGCGCTGGCGATCTGATCGACGAACCGCCGGATGACGAGGCGCAGCCGGCCGAGGTTGGCGTCGTCGCGGGCCACGGTCACCAGCAGGAGCTCATCGCCCAGCGGCGTGAGCGCGACCACGCTGCTCTGGTACTCCAGGATGGCCTGCTTCGCCGCGCCCTCGCCCAGCTCCTGGGCGAGGGCGTCCATCATGAGCAACCCGCTCACGGCCGTGGCCGAGAGGGACTCGACATCGACCCCCGGCTCGGCGGCAGCTTCGATCACGAGGCCGTCCGCGCCGACGACCGATGCCATCAGCAACCCGCTGCTGTCCCGCAGGGCGGCTAGCGCTTCCCCAAGCGACCCGGTCATCCGTTGCTCCTTGCCGCTGACGACCCCGAATAGCGTGCTCCGATTATAGCGACGGGGAAAGGACGGCCACTAGACGGAGCCTTGACCGGAACAGCAGAATGGAACCTAAGTACTAGCGCCCACGGCGACGCCCCCCACGCGCCCACCGGCGCGTGGGGGAGTATGACACATCGCCGGTCAGTGCGTCGTGCGGGCCGGCTCACGGTAGGGAGCGAAGCGGGGCAGCAGCTCGACCGGTAGCCGGCCGGTGAGCAGGGTGCCGGACTCCTCAAAGCGCTCGGTCTCCACCTGGCCGGCGCGGTGGAACAGCTCCACCAGTCGCGCTTCACTGTAGGGCAGGACCACGCGGACGTTGACGAGCTGCTGCTGCGACGCGAGCTGCTCTTCCACCCGCTCCAGCAGCAGATCGACCCCCGCACCGGTAGCGGCGGAGATCGGCACGTAGCTTGACGGAAGCTGAAGATCCGCCAGGAGCTGCGCCGGTTGCACGTGCTCCCCGAGCCGGTCGATCTTGTTGAGGGCCGTGATGATGGGCCGCGCGTCGGCGCCGAGGTCTTCCAGCACGGACCGCACCGTCTCGGCCTGCTCTGCCGCCTTCGGATGCGTCACGTCCATGACGTGGATCAGGACGCTGGCCTCCAGGATCTCCTCGAGCGTGGCGCGGAAGGCGGCCACGAGCATGGTCGGCAGGTTGTGGATGAAGCCGACGGTGTCGGTGATCAACACCGTGCGACCGCCCGGCAGCGTCACCCGCCGCGTGGTCGGATCGAGCGTCGCGAAGAGCTTGTCCTCGGCCAGCACGCCCGCGCCGGTCAACCGGTTGAGGAGCGTCGACTTGCCGGCGTTGGTGTAGCCAACCAGCGCCACGACCGGCACATTCTGCCGCCGCCGACGGTCGCGGTAGAGCTGGCGGTGGCGGTGGACCTGGGCCAACTGATTCTTGATCTGCGCGATGCGCCGGCGCGCCTGCCGCCGGTCCACCTCGAGCTGCGTCTCACCGGGGCCGCGCAGGCCAACGCCACCGACCGCCTGTCGCTCCAGGTGGGTCCACATGCGCGTGAGTCGAGGGAGCCGGTACTGCAGTTGTGCCAGCTCGACCTGCAG
>JASBVL010000040.1 GCA_029961075.1 Sphaerobacter sp. | reverse complement strand
GGAGCGCTGCTGAATCATGTGCGGCAGGACCGCCCGCATGGCGTTGAAGACGCCCGTCAGGTTGGTGTCGATCATGTCCTGCCAGGTCTGGGCGCTCATCTCCACGACGGCGCCGAAGGAGAAGATGCCGGCGTTGGCGAGCAGGATGTCGATGCGGCCGAACTCGCTCATGGCGCGCTCGGCCACCGCCTCCATCTGCCCGAGGTCGCGGACGTCGGCCCGGACGGCCACGCAGCGCCGGTCGAGGTCCTCGACCAGGCGCACCGTCTCCTGGAGCTGCGCCTCGGTCGCCATCGGGTAGGGCACCGTGTCGATCTGCGCGGCGATGTCGCAGACGACGATGTCCGCTCCCTCGCGGGCCAGCGTCAGCGCATGGGAGCGCCCCTGGCCGCGCGCCCCGCCGGTGATAACCGCCACCTTGCCGTCAAGCTTGCCCATAGCTGCCATCCTTATCTGATACTCGCACCGGCATCGACCGGGAGGGCGACGCCGGTGACGAACCGCGATGCATCGGACGCTAACCACAGGACGGCGGCGCTGATGTCGCCCGGCTCCAGCCAGGGCACCGGGAGCAGGTTCAGCCTCTGGAAGATCGGCGCGACCTCCGCGCGGGTCAGGCCGCGTCGCCCACCGCCGAAGAGCTCGTAGGTAGCCTCGTTCTGGATCATCCCGGTATCGACCGACGTCGGATGCACCGCGTTGACCCGGATGCGGTGCGGCCCGAGCTCCAGCGCCAGCGCGCGCATCAGGCCGACGACGCCGTGCTTCGCCGCCACGTAGTGGGCCATATTGGCGTACGGCCGGAGGCCAGCCGTCGAGCTGATCAGGATGAGCGATCCGCCCGCGCCCCGCTCGATCATCGACGGGATAACTGCTCGGCAGGTGAGCCACGCGCCCTTGAGGTTCGTGTCGACCACGGTGTCCCACTCGGCCTCGCTGAGCTGCCAGGCCGACCCGTAGCTGCCGACCCCCGCGTTCGCGACGACGACGTCGATGTGGCCGAACGTGGCGAGCCCGCCCGCTACGGCGGCCTCGATCTCGCTGGCGGATCGCACATCCGCGCGGCAGGTCAGACAGCGCCGCCCGCGCGACTCGACGAGCCGGGCCGTCTCCTGGAGATCGTCCGGCGTCGCCAGGGGCCACGGCACCTCGGGGAGCGGAGCGCAGAGGTCGACCGCGATGATATCGGCCCCCTCCGCCGCCAGCCGGGTCGCGTGGGCGCGGCCCTGGCCGCGGGCAGAGCCCGTGATCAGTGCGACCTTGCCGTCGAGCAGTCCCATCGCCGCCGTCGCCCCGCCGCTACACGACGTTGCTCGCGTTCTGCCCCGCCGCCACCGGCATGGCCTCACCCGTGATGTAGCGGGCCTCGTCGGAGACCAGGAACAGGATCGCGTTCGAGATATCCTGCGGCTCCACCCAGGGGACCGGGATCGCGTTGAGCGTGGCGAACGCTCTCGCCGCATCCTCGCGCGTGGGGTGCTCCACGTCCGGCAGGAACAGCTTGTAGGCCGGCTCGTTCTGGATCATGTCGGTGTTGACGGAGGTCGGGCAGACGGCGTTGACCGTGATGCCGTACGGCGCGACCTCGAGCGCGACCGACTTCACCAGGCCGATGACGCCCCACTTGGCCGCGACGTAGTGGCCGATATTCGGGAACCCCGCCCGGCCGGCCATCGACGAGGTCGCCACGATGCGCCCGGAGCGCTGCTGAATCATGTGCGGCAGGACCGCCCGCATGGCGTTGAAGACGCCCGTCAGGTTGGTGTCGATCATGTCCTGCCAGGTCTGGGCGCTCATCTCCACGACGGCGCCGAAGGAGAAGATGCCGGCGTTGGCGAGCAGGATGTCGATGCGGCCGAACTCGCTCATGGCGCGCTCGGCCACCGCCTCCATCTGCCCGAGGTCGCGGACGTCGGCCCGGACGGCCACGCAGCGCCGGTCGAGGTCCTCGACCAGGCGCACCGTCTCCTGGAGCTGCGCCTCGGTCGCCATCGGGTAGGGCACCGTGTCGATCTGCGCGGCGATGTCGCAGATGACGATGTCGGCCCCCTCGCGGGCCAGCGTCAGCGCGTGGGAGCGTCCCTGGCCGCGGGCCCCGCCGGTGATGACCGCGACCTTGCCATCGAGCTTGCCCATGACACACCTCCCTGTCGCCGCGGCGACGGCGACGGGGCCCCGCCGTCGCCACCTCCACCTAACCGCCGGTTGCCCCTCTGGCCTCACGCCCGGTCGATGATCGGCAGGATCAGGTGCGAGGGGTGCGCGCGGTCGTGGTAGACCCGGTTGACCGCCTGCACCAGGTCGTCCGCCCTCGCCTCCGCGATCGTGCCGCCGGTGTTCGGGTTCCGATCGAAGCGCGGGAAGTTGCTGCTGGAGACCTCCAGCCGGATGCGGTGGCCGACATCGAACACGTTGGCCGTGGCCCACAGGTCCAGCCGCAGCTCGTAGATCCGCCCCGGCTCGAGGAGCGTCGGCGCGCTCGGCGACTCGCGGTAGCGCGCGCGGAGGATGCCCTCGGTCAGGATCGTGGCGCGCCCGTCGGGTGCCACGTCGACCAGCTTGCCGGTGAAGTCGGTGTCGAGCGCCGAGGACGCGGCGTAGAGGACCAGCGCGACGGGGCCGGTGACCTCCACCGGGCGCTCGAGCGGGGCGGTCGTGTAGCAGAGCACATCGGCGCGCGCCTCGACCGCCCGCTGGTCACGCGGCCCGGCATTGGCGCCGACGAAGAGGCCGGGCAGGAAGGTCGGCCCCCCGACGGTCGGTACCGGGTTGCGCGGGTCGTAGAGATAGACATCCTCCGGCTCGTCGCCGGGCGGCTCGGTGGACAGGACGCCGTCGCCGGCCGCGCTGTTGGCCCGCCCGCCGCTGTGCAGGTAGTAGGGCGTGAAGCGCGTGTCGGGCAGCGGCCAGTCGTCCTCCTCGCGCCAGATGTTCGCGCCCATGACGAAGAGGCGGACCGGCCGCTCGCGGTCGACCCCGTTGTCCAGCCCCTTGAGCCAGTAGTCGAACCAGCGGAGCTGCACCCCGGTCAGGTCGAAGGCGTCGGCCCCGGCCATCATTCCGAAGAGGCGGTCGCTGAAGGCCCCGCCCGCCACGCCGTGGGCCCAGGGGCCGACGATGAGTCGCTGGTGCTGGCGAGCGGTCGGAGAGCCGCCGCGCTCCTTCATGCCGCGGTAGTTGGCCAGCGTGCCGCCCAGGAAGAGGTCGTACCAGCCGCCGATGTTGAGCGCGGGCGCCGTGATGTTGGCGTAGTGCTCCTTGGGCGCGATGCGCCGCCAGTAGTCGTCCTCGTCGGGGTGGGCCAGCCAGTCGAAGTAGTAGGGTGCGAGCCCCTCCAACGGCGGCATGTCGGTCAGCGGCAGGCGCCAGAACAGCGCATCGTTCTGGTCGACCGCCTGGATCAGCGCTCCGAGGTCCTCCAGCGTCGCCTGGCCCGCGCCCAGCCGGCGCTGGAGCTCGCCGAGCGCCAGGAAGAGCAGCGTCCAGTGGAGGTTGAAGCCCAGCTCGAAGGCGCCGCCCTGGTAGGCCCAGCCCTCGTGGTAGTCGGCCGCGGTGACGTACGGGGCCAGCGCCAGCAAGCCCTCCGGCGCCTGGGTCGCGGCGAGCCACTGGGTGGCGCCGAAGTAGGATCCGCCGACCATGCCGATTCGGCCGGACGACCAGGGCTGGCGCCGCACCCAGGCGATGGTGTCGGCGCCGTCCTCGGCCTCATGGAAGAAGGGGTTGAACTGCCCACCGGAGGCGAACCGGCCGCGCGTGTCCTGCACCACCACGGTGTAGCCGGCCCGCACCGCGCGCTGGATGTCGAGCGAGAAGTTGACGAGGGACGTGAGCTCCTTGTTGTAGGGGAGCCGCTGCACCAGCACCGGGGTCGGCTCACGGGTGTCGGGGTGGTAGACGTCGGTCGCCAGCTCGACGCCGTCGCGCATGGGCACCTTCAGGTTCTTCTCGATGACGATCTGCATGCGCGCCCTCCTCTACTTGACCAACCAGCCCCCATCGACCGCGAGGCAGTGTCCGGTGACATGCCGCGCGGCATCGCTCACCAGCCAGAGCAGCGCCGCCGTGACCTCCGACGGCTGGATCACCTCCTCCACGAGCTGCTGATGCAGGAACACGCGATGGAGATCGGCCGGGGTCACGCCCAGCTCCTCGGCCAGACCGTCGAGCATGGGCGACGCGACTGCGCCCGGCAGGATCGCGTTGACCGTCACCCCGTAAGGCGCCAGCTCGACTGCCATGGCCCGCGTGAGCCCCACCACGCCGTGCTTGGCGGCCGTGTAGTGGGCGAAGTTGGCCATGCCCTTCACGCCCGCGGTCGACGAGATGTTGACGATGCGGCCGCCGGGGCGGGCGATCAGGTGCGGCGTGGCGTACTTGCTGACCAGCCAGACGCCCTTCAGGTCGGTATCGACCACCGCGTCCCACTGCTCCTCGGTGAGCTCCCAGAAGGGTCCGCTCCCGGCGATGGCCGCGTTGTTCACCACGATGTCGAGCCGGCCGAAGGACTGCAGGGTCCGCGCGACGGCCGCCGCCACCTGGGACGCCGAGCGGACATCCGCCACCAGCTCCAGCGCCCGGCGATCCAGGTCCTCGATCTCGGCGACGACGGCCGCGAGCTCCGCCCGCGTCGCGAGGGGGTAGCTCGGCACCGGCTGATCGGCACAGATGTCGAGCGCGGCGATGCTGGCACCGGCGCGCGCGAGGGCCAGGGCGTGCTCGCGCCCCTGGCCGCGAGCGGCTCCCGTCACCAGGACGACCTTGCCTTCCAGGTCCGGGGTGGCCACCAGTGCCCTCCGCAGCCTCCCGCGCCGCCCCGGGGGCGGTGCGACCGGTCGTCGCCCGGTCCCGCCGGGCCACGCACCTCCGCGATTGGCGGTAGGTGTGTCCCGCCCGAGCCGACGCGCTGCTGGATCTAGACAGAAATCGCTGCTAAAGTAGCAATAGCACCGACAACTAGACCGTGCAAATCGATTTTGACGGGATCCACCATTGATTCCGGATGCGCGAGCAGCCGGGAGGTGACGGATGGCGCGACCGAGCCGGCGACTGCTGACGGTGAGCGAGGCCTGCCAGTACCTGGGTGTCAGCCGGATGACGCTGTTGGCGGCGGAGGAGGCCGGGCTCCTGGCGCCGGCCCGGACCCCGGGCGGCCACCGACGCTACGACCCGGTCGAGCTCGATCGCTTCCTGAACCGCGGGCGCGAGGGGCAGCCGCTGCCGCTGGAGGCGGCTCCACCGCAGCGGGCCGGTGCCGGGGCGGCGCTCGGTGGGCCAGCCACGCTGCTGCTCCGCGAGGCGATCCGCCGCCTGACGCTGCTGCTCGGCGCCGACGCCACGGGGCTGTACCTCCTCGACGAACACCGCGAGCTGCGCTGGTGCACCTCGTTCGGCATCCCGCAGTGGCGGGCGGCGCAGCTCGCCGAGAGCGCGCCGCCGGCGGCCGTCATCCGCGGCGTGATGCAGGGGCACAGCGAGCTCTTCGAGTCGGACCGCGAGGCATTCCCACACCGGGCGGCGCGGGGCTGCGGGATCGCGGTCCCGCTCCGGACCGACGAGGGCACGCTCGGCGCGCTCGCCATCGCCCGCGGCCGGGATCGTCCCTTCCTGCCGAGTGAGATCGCGATCCTCGAGACCATCGCCTTCTACATCGGGCTCCTGGTCAGTCAGCAACGGCGGCTCGACGCGCTCGAGGCTCGGCTGGAGCGCGTCCACCAGCTCACCACCTGCGCCGACTCCGCCGCCGGCCAGTGATCCCGCCCCACCCGAGCGGCCAGCCATCACCGGCCTCGTGGCTCCGGGCGCCGCCCGAGCGGGAGGTCGCCGGCCGGCACGGCGTGGCCGCGCGTGGGATGCGCGGCGCCGCCCGCGAGAGCCGCGGAGGCACCCACGAACACGCGTCACCCTCCCGGGCTCACGCCGAAAATCCCACCGATCGCCCCTTCCTCGTCGTCGGGCGACGTGGTAGTGTTCCCTCAGAGCGCACGGCGCAGCTTGGGCAAGCAGATCAAATGGCCAACATTACCGAGCGCACCAAGTCGACGGACCGGCACGGATCACCGTTACCGCGCTTCTTCCGCACCGTGACGATCGAGGTGCCGACCGAGGCGGGCATCAGCCGGCTCACCGGCGAGGTCGACGAGCGGGCCGCGGAGCGGGACGGGCTGATCGTCGCCGTCGACGATGCCGCCCCACTCGCCCGACTCGCCGGCACCACCGTGACCCTCGTCGCGGACCGCCCGCTGGCCGCACCGCTCGTCGCGACCGCCGTGGTCGAACGCGTGCTTCCCGGCCCGCCCGCACGCCTCGTCCTGGCGCGCTCCACTCCCTGGCAGCCGCGGCAGCGCCGCGAGGCCGTCCGACTAGACGTCGAGATCCGGCCGCAACGCGTCGCCCGCATCACGCCAGAGGGTGAGGAGCCCATCGACGCGCTGATCGTCAATCTGAGCGCCACGGGCGTGCGGCTCACGTCGACTGCCCCGCTGGACCCGGGGGAGCGCCTGCGCCTCGCGTTCGTCCTCCCGGCGACGGAGCCGCCCTTCGACACCGTCGTCGAGGTGACACGGTGTCAGGAGCGCCCCGCCGGGCCCCGGCGTCGCTGGCAGCTCGGCTGCCGATTCGTCGATCTCGACCAGCACGCGAGCGACACGATCTTCCGCTTCATCTTCCGCGAGCAGCGACTCCGCATCCGGCGGCAACGCGGCCGCTAGGCCACGCCCTGGTGCCGCCGGCCGTCGTGGGGGCGCCGTCGCGCGGCGCTGCCCCTGGTCGGGATTGCTGCCCCATTCCCTGCCGGCACGGCACGCGGGAGGGAGCGTCATCGTCCCGAGCACGTCGACCACGGGGCGGACCCGCGAGGCCGTACATCATCCACCGGGTACGGAGCCCGCGGGGTCAGCATGGATCGGGTATGCTGGGCGCGCAGCGACGAGACCGGGACACGGGCTCAGGTCCGGTGGGAGAGTGCCGCACGGGAGGGCAGGCGATGACGCTCGCGGTCGACATCCGGGTCCCCTTGGGACTGCCGCTGCCGGCGCTGACCGACTTCATCCGCGGCTGCGAGGCGGCCGGGTTCCGCGGCGTCGGCATCCACGACCACCACCACATCGGCCGGGACTGCTATGTCGCGCTCGCCGCGGCCGCCGCCACGACATCGACGCTTGCGCTGTATCCCGTCACCTCCAACACCGTCACCCGCCATCCGCTCGTCCTGGCCGCGCTGGCCACCTCGCTCACCGAGCTGGCGCCCGGCCGCAGCTTCATCACCGTGGGGCCCGGGTTCCTCTCGGTCGAGGGCGCCGGCGAGCGGCGGGCCTCGCTCGCCGACCTGCGGCGCGCGGTGCTGGCCATCCGGCGCCTCCTGGCGGGCGAGACGGTCGAGTTCAACGGGGTGCCGGTGCAGCTACGCACCCGGCCGGTACCACCCCCGCCGGTGCTGCTGACGGCCTCCGGCCCGCGCCTGCTGGAGCTGGCGGGCGAGGTCGCCGACGGCGCGGTGATGCTGGTCGGGCTTGACGCGCGCATGGTGCGCGCCGCGCGCGCCCACCTGGCGGCCGGCGCGGCGCGGGCCGAACGGGACCCGGCCACGCTGCGCGAGATCTTCATCACGCCGATCGCCGTCGGCGACCGGGCGGTGATGCGCCAGTGGCCGCGGCAGTGGTTCCGCCCCGGCCAGCCCTGGCTCGCCTATCCGAGCCGGTCCACCCTCCACTGGCTGCGCGAGGCCGGGGTCGACCTCCCACCGGAGCACGACCCGTCGGCGATCAGCGAGGCACAGGCGGAGACGATCTGCGACCTCCTCGGCCTGTTCGGGCCGGCGGAGTACTGCGCCGAGCGCCTGCTCCGGGCGCGGGAGGAGGCGGAAGTCGCGCGCGTCTTCCTCTTCCCGGCCCACACGGCCGCCACGAGCTACGAGCTTCCCTGGGCCGAGGTGGAGGCCTTCCGGCGGGTGATCGGCCCGCGGCTGGTCGGGTGAGCGCGCCGGCACTCCGCAAGGGGCTGATCGACCGGCCACGGGCGCGGTGGTGGTGCGTCACCCGCAGCGCCGCCACCTACGCACGCGCCTCCCGACGCGGGGCCGGGGCGCGCGTCCATCCGGGCACCCCGTGACGCGCGTCCCTGCTTGACGACGGCGGCAACACGGTGCTATCGTGAAACTGACCGTGACAGAGAGCGCGATTGCGCGTGTGGCACGCCGAACTGCTGCGTGGCGCCCGTTCACCGCATCGCACCCCACCAATGGACGCCGGATCCAGTGCCGCCGCACAGATTCGCTCAATGCGTCATGTGAGGGGAGGAGCTCGGTTGGCACCGACGACGCAGCCACCGGCGTCGCCGAGCGCGATCCGCCAGGCGATCCGCGCCGGAGAGATCCGCGGCCACACCGCGGGCCTGGCGCCGGGCTATGTCCAGGCGAACCTGGTGGTCTTGCCCCGCGACCTGGCCTATGACTTCCTGGTCTTCTGCCAGCGCAATCCGAAGCCGTGCCCGCTGCTCGACGTGACCGACCCCGGCTCGCCTGAGCCGGCGCTCGTCGCCCCCGGCGCCGATCTGCGCACCGATGTCCCGCGCTACCGGGTCTACCGGCATGGGGAACTGGTCGAGGAGCGGGACGACCTGCTGGATCTCTGGCGCGACGACCTCGTCGCGTTCCTCCTCGGGTGCTCCTTCACCTTCGACGGGCTGCTGGTCGAGGCCGGGGTCCCCGTTCGCCATCTGGGGTGCGGGCGCAACGTGCCGATGTATCGCACCACGCGCGACTGTGTCCCGGCCGGGCGCTTCGCCGGCCCGCTCGTCGTCTCGATGCGGCCGATGCCGCCCGAGCAGGTGGTGCGCGCGGTCCAGGTGACGGCGCGCTTCCCCGCGGTCCACGGCGCGCCGGTGCACATCGGGGACCCGGCGGCGCTGGGCATCGCCGACCTGGAGCGGCCGGACTGGGGCGACCCGCCCGCAATCGAGCCGGGCGACGTGCCGGTCTTCTGGGCCTGCGGCGTGACGCCACAGGCCGTGGCGATGGCCGTCCGCCCGGAGCTGATGATCACCCACGCCCCCGGTCACATGTTCGTCACCGATGTTCCCGTCGCCTCCCTGACAGCAGGGTAAGTGCGGCAACGCACCGGCGCGACGGCTGAGGAGAGCGGAAGCGCGGCACGAGCGCAGGATGGCCCGCGCACCATCGACAGCGAGGAGGGGGAGATGGACCACGAGCGCGCGCACCTGGAGGGCGTCCTCGGCGGGCGACTGACGCGGCGGGGCATGCTGCGGCTGCTCGCGGCGGGATTGAGCGTGCCGACGATGAGTCTGCTGGCGGCCTGCGGCGAGGCGTCGGTCGGCGACGACGGCGGCGGAGCGGCCCCGACGGCGACGACGGCCGGTGGCGCGACCGCGACCCGCGCCCCGTCGGGCAGCACGCCGGCCGCGACCCCGGGCGGCGCAGGCGGGGCCGCACCCTCAGGGCCGATTCGGATCGGCGTGATCCTCCCGCTCAGCGGCGTGGCCGCCAGCGTCGGCATCGATGAGAAGGCGGCGCTGGAGCTCGCCGTCAAGATCGTCAATGAGGCGACGCCGGATGTCGCGCTGCCGCTGGCGGCGACCGCCGGCCTCCCGAACCTCGGCGGCGCCAAGGTGGAGCTGATCTTCGCGGACAGCCAGGGCAAGGCCGAGGTGGGGCAGTCCGAGGCGGAGCGGCTGATCACGCAGGAGAAGGTCGTCGCGCTCTTCGGCTGCTACCAGAGCGCGGTGACCAAGACCGCCAGCGCGGTGGCCGAGCGCGCCGGGATCCCCTTCATGAACGGCGAGTCGTCGTCGCCGGCGCTGACCGAGAGTGGCTATCGGTGGTTCTTCCGCACCTCGCCGCACGACGGCGACTTCTCGAAGGCGATCATGGCGTTCATCCGCGCCATGGCGGACGAGAAGGGGGCCGACGTCAAGACGGTCTCGCTGCTGTACGAGGACACCGACTTCGGCGTCAACAGCGCCACGGCCCTGAAGGCGGAAGCCGAGGCGCACGGGCTCCAGGTCGTCGGGGAGGTCAAGTACAAGGCCAACACCACCTCGCTCACCAGCGAGGTGCAGACGCTGCGGTCGCAGGGCGCCGACGTGCTCGCGCCGGCCTCCTACACCAACGACGCGATCCTCACGATCGAGACGGCCAAGCAGCTCGGCTATCTGCCGAAGATGATCGTGGCCCAGGACGCGGGGTACTCGGACCCGGCCTTCATCGAGGGGGTCGGCGCCGCCTTCGCCGAGGGCATCGCGACCCGCTCCGCCTTCTCGATCGACATCACCGAGATCAAGCCGGTCGCGGCCAAGGTCAACGAGTTGTACAAGCAGGCCACGGGCAAGAACATGCACGACGTACCCGCCCGCGGCTTCACCGCCATGATGGTCCTGCTCGACGCGATCAACCGGGCCGGCTCGACCGAGCCGGAGGCGATCAGGCAGGCGCTGGAGGCGACCGACCTCGGGCCGGACGACACGATCATGCCCTGGAAGGGCGTCAAGTTCGACGAGAAGCACCAGAACATTCTGGGCACCGGCGTCATCGTGCAGATCCGGAACGGGGAGTATCGCACCGTCTACCCGTTCGACGTCGCCACGGTGGAGCCGACGTTCCCCCTCCAGCCGTGGGATCAGCGGGGGTCCTAGCGGCACTGCGCGGGGCGGGCCTGGCCCGCCCCGCCAACCTCGAGCTTCAGCGGGTGGAAGGAACCGAGTGGACACGACGCTGCTGATCCAAGCGCTCGTCAACGGCTTGCTGATCGGGATGGTCTACGCGCTCATCTCGGTCGGCCTGACCCTCATCTTCGGCCTGATGGAGATCGTGAACTTCGCCCACGGCGAGTTCCTGATGCTCGCGATGTACGCGGCGTTCTGGGGGAGCGTGCTGCTGCACCTCGACCCGATGGTCTCGCTCCCGCTCACCGTGGCCGGCCTGGGGCTGTTGGGCCTGGTAACCTACCGCGGCATCATCGCCCAGATCCTGCGGGCGCCGATGCTGGCGCAGATCTTCGCGACCTTCGGCCTCGGGCTCTTCCTGCGCGGGCTGGCGCAGTATCTCTGGTCGCCCAACTTCCGCACGGTCGAGCGGCCCTGGCTCGGCCAGCTCTCGGGCGGGACCGTCGACCTCGGCGGGGTGTTCCTGGGGGTCCCGCAGATCGCCGCGGCCGTCCTGGCGGCCCTGGCCTTCGCGGCGCTCTCCCTGTTCATCTCGCGCACGCGCGTCGGGCTGGCGCTCCAGGCGGTGGCCGAGGACCGGGCGACCGCGACCCTCATGGGGATCGACAGCAACCGCATGTTCGCGCTGGGCTGGGTGATCGGTGGCGCCTGCGTCGGCCTGGCCGGCGCCGTCCTGGCCTGCTTCTACCCGATCACGCCCACGGTCGGGATCCTCTTCGGGCTGATGTCCTACATCGTCGTGGCACTGGGTGGCTTCGGGAGCGTGCCCGGGGCCCTGGTGGCCGGCCTGCTGGTCGGCCTGGTCCAGGAGGCCAGCCCGATCGTGTTCGGGGTGCCGACGACGTACAAGTACGCCGTCGTCTTCGCGCTCTACCTGGTCGTCGTCCTGATCCGACCCCAGGGCCTGTTCGGGCGCTTCTAAGGGAGGAAACGGCCGCTCATGACCACCGCGACGGTTCGGACGGGGACCAGACCGGTTTTCTGGGTCGCGCTCGGCCTGCTCGCCGTCGTCCTGCTGGCACTCCCGCTGATCCTGCGCAGCGACTCGCGGTTGAACATCGCCATCCTGGTGCTGGTCTACGCGGCGCTGGCCCAGGCCTGGAACCTCCTGGGCGGGTTCGCCGGGCAGATCTCGCTGGGCAACGCCGCCTTCTTCGGGCTCGGCGCCTACACCTCGACCATCCTGTTCTCCCGCTGGGAGGTCACGCCCTGGCTCGGCATGCTGGGGGGCGCGCTGGTGGCCGCGGTCTTCGCCGTGATCATCGGCTACCCCGTGTTTCGCCTCGGGGGCCACTACTTCGCCATCGCGACCATCGCGATGGCGGAGATCGTCTTGACCGTGTTCAACGACTGGGAGTTCGTCGGGGGCGCGGTGGGCCTGCTGATCCCGTTCGCGCGGGTGGACGGGCGCCCGGCCGACTCCTGGTACTATCTCCAGTTCAACCAGCACAAGGAGCCCTACTACTACATCGCGCTGGCCCTGGTGGTCCTGGTGACGGCGGTCACCATTGGCGTCAGCCGATCGAAGGTGGGCTACTACCTGCGGGCCATCAAGAACGATCAGCAGGCGGCGCGCGCGCTCGGCGTCCACGTGCTGCGCTACAAGCTGATCGCCATCGCCCTCTCGGCGGCGTTCAGCGCCATCGTCGGGACGTTCTACGCGCAGTACCTGCTCTACATCGACCCCGAGACGACGATGCGGCTGGAGCTCTCGGTGCTGATCGCCCTAGTGGCGATCCTCGGGGGCGTGGGCACCGTGGCCGGGCCGCTGATCGGCGCGGCCGTGCTGATCCCGGCGGCCGAGCTCACCCGCTCCCAACTCGGCGGCACCGGCAACGCGGTGGACCTCATCCTCTACGGCGGGCTGATCATTCTGATCTCGATCTTCCAGCCGAACGGCCTGATGGGGCTGGTCGAGCGGGTGCGCCGTCGCGGGCGGGGGCGCCCGCTGACGCCGCCCTCGGACGAGGAGGCGCTCGCGCGTGAGGAGGCGCCGCTGCTCGGCACCTATGAGGAGGAGCGGGGCTGATGGCGCTGCTGGAGGTCGACGGCGTCACCAAGCAGTTCGACGGCCTGGTGGCGAACCAGGATGTCTCCTTCCACGTCGAGGAGGGGGAGATCGTCGGGCTGATCGGCCCGAACGGAGCCGGCAAGACCACCCTCTTCAACTGCATCTCCGGCTTCTTCCCGCCGACGCGCGGCACGATCCGCCTGGACGGCACGGACATCACCGGGTGGGCACCCGAGCGGGTGGTGCACCAGGGGCTGGCGCGCACGTTCCAGGTCGTGCGCACCTTCCCGGACCTGACCGTCCGCGAGAACGTCATGATCGGCGCCTTCGCCCGCACGAACAGCACGGCGCAGGCCCGCCGGATCGCCGACGAGCTGATCGCGTTCACCGGGCTGGCCTCCCGCGCCGACGTGCTCGGGGCGAACCTGACCATCGCCGACAAGAAGCGGGTGGAGCTGACCCGCGCCCTGGCGACGGGGCCGCGGCTGCTGATGCTCGACGAGGTCATGGCCGGGCTCACGCCGACCGAGCGCGTCCAGGCCGTGGAGCTGATCCGGGCCATTCGGGAGCGCGGGGTCACGGTGCTGCTGGTCGAGCACGTCATGGAGGTCGTGATGCCGATCTCCCACCGGGTGATCGTGCTCGACTCCGGCCGGAAGATCGCCGAGGGCCCGCCGGCGGCCATCGTCGAGAATCCGGAGGTCATCGCGGCCTACCTCGGCGAGAAGTACCGGCCACAGCGGACGGGGGAGGACTGATGCTCCTCGAGGTGCGCCATATCGCGGCATCGTACGACGGGGTGCCCGCACTGCACGACGTCAGCTTCACCGTGGGCGAGGGGGAGGTCATCACGATCATCGGCTCGAACGGGGCCGGCAAGACCACGACCATCCGCACCATCTCCGGCCTCCTCCGGCCCGACCGCGGCGAGATCATCTTCCGCGGCAGCCGCATCGACGGGCTCCCGGCGCATCGCATCGCGGAGCTGGGCATCGCCCACGTGCCCGAGGGGCGGCGGCTGTTCAACCGGCTCACCGTGCTGCAGAATCTCCTGGTCGGCTCGTTCAGCCGCCGGGCGCGGGCGCAAGAGCAGGCGATGCTCGAGCGCGTCTTCACGCTCTTCCCGCGCCTCAAGGAGCGGGCCCACCAGCGCGCGGGGACCCTCTCCGGCGGCGAGCAGCAGATGCTCGCGATTGCGCGCGGGCTGATGCTGCAGCCGGTGATCCTGATGCTGGACGAGCCGTCGCTGGGTCTCGCGCCACGGCTGGTGGACGAGATCTTCAATACCATCCGGCAGATCGCGCGCGAGGGAATGACGATCCTGCTGGTCGAGCAGAACGTCCGGGAGTCGCTCGAGATCGCCGACCGGGCGTACGTCCTGCAGACCGGGACGACGATCACGGAAGGGACCGGCACCGAGCTCCTCGCATCCGAGATGGTCCGCCGGGCCTACCTCGGGCTCTAGCGCATTCATCCACACCCCACGGTCCCCGAGGCGTTCCCGGTTCGTGGTGTGGCCGCCGCAGCGGGCGGCTCAAGGAGCATGGGATGGAGCCAAGACTGCGCGTCGGTATCGACATCGGTGGCACGTTCACCGATCTGATACTGGTGGACGATCGGTCGGGCACCTGCTGGGTGGCCAAGACGCTAACCACAGCGGACGATCCGGCGGTCGGCGTGCGGCGCGCCCTGCTGCAGGGGCTCGAGCTGGCCGGGGCACCCGCCGAGCAGATCCGGGCGGTGATCCATGGCACGACGCTGGTGACGAACGCCATCATCGAGCGCAAGGGGGACAAGACCGCCCTGGTGACGACCGCGGGGTTCCGCGACGCGGTGGAGATCGCTCGCGAGCACCGCTACGACATGTACGACATCTTCATCGAGCGGCCGAAACCCATCGCGCCCCGGCACCTGCGCTTCGAGGTCAACGAGCGGCTGCTGGCCGACGGCAGCGTCTACCGCCCGGTCGACCCGGCCGAGGTCGAGGCGCTGGCCGAGCGGCTCCGGCGCGCGGGGGTTGAGGCGATCGCCATCTGCTTCCTGCACAGCTACCGCAACCCGGCGCACGAGCGGCAGGTCGCCGCCATCCTGGCCGAACGCCTCCCCGGGGTCCGCATCTCCCTCTCGTCCGAGGTGGTGGGGGAGATTCGCGAGTACGAGCGCACCTCGACCACGCTGGCCAACGTCTACGTGCAGCGCATCGTCGAGGGGTATCTGGATCGGCTCCAGCGCGAATTGACAGAACTGGGCTCGACGGCCACGCTCCTGATCATGCTCTCGTCGGGCGGGATCTGCACGGTCGAGACGGCCCGGCGCTTCCCGGTGCGACTGATCGAGTCCGGCCCGGCGGCCGGGGCGCTGGCGGCCGCCTACGTCGGGCGGCTGACCGGCAGGCCCAACCTGCTGGCCTTCGACATGGGGGGCACGACGGCCAAGGCCTGCCTGATCGAGCAGGGCCGGCCGCTGATCACCACCGAGTTCGAAGTCGATCGGGTCTACCGCTTCAAGAAGGGGAGCGGCCTGCCGATCAAGGCGTCGTCCATCGAGTTGATCGAGATCGGGGCCGGCGGCGGCTCGATCGCGCACGTCGACCAGTTCGGCCTGATCAAGATCGGCCCGGACAGCGCCGGGTCGCAGCCCGGCCCGGCCTGCTACGGGCTGGGCGGCACGCGGCCAACCGTCACCGACGCGGACCTGGTGCTCGGCTACCTCGACCCGGACTTCTTCCTCGGCGGCACGATGCAGATCAGCCGCGAGGCGGCGGAGGAGGCGATCGAGCGCGAGATCGCCCGGCCGCTGGGGCTGTCGGTGCTCGAGGCCGCCTGGTCGATCCACCACCTGGTCAACGAGAACATGGCGAGTGCGGCCCGCATCCACGCGGTGGAGCACGGCAAGGACGTCCGCGCCTATCCGCTCTTCGCCTCGGGCGGTGCCGGGCCGGTGCATGCCTACCGGGTCGCCGAGCTGCTCGGGATCCGGGAGATCCTCTGCCCGTTCGCGGCGGGTGTCGGCTCCTCCATCGGCTTCCTGGCGGCGCCGCTGGCCTTCGACTTCGTGCGCAGCGCCTACGCGCGGCTCGACCAGGTCGACTGGGACACGATCAACGCCCTCTACCGGGAGATGGAGGACGAGGGGCGCCAGCTCCTGGCCGAGTCCGGGGTCCCGCCGGAGCAGGTCAGCGTGACGCGCACGGCGGACATGCGGCTGCTGGGCCAGGCGCACGAGATTCGCGTGCCGATCCCGGGCGGCGAGCTAGGCCCGCAGCGGGCGGGGGAGGTGCTGCGCGCCTTCGAGACGGTCTACCGCGATCTCTACAAGCGCGCCCGACCCGGCGTTCCGATCGAGATCATGAGCTGGCGGGTGCTGGTGTCTGGGCCGCAGCCGGAGCTGACCCTGCGACAACCCGAGCCGCCGGTCGGTGAGCGCCGGAAGGGTCAGCGGCCGGTCTACTTCCCCGAGTTTGGCGGCTTCCACCCGACGCCGGTCTACGACCGCTATCAACTGCGCCCGGGAGATTGCTTCGACGGCCCGGCGATCATCGAGGAGCGCGAGTCGACGGTGGTGGTCGGCCCGCGCGGCCGGGTCGCCGTCGATCAACACCTGAACCTGGTGATCCGCCTGGGGGATGGGGGAGGCAGCCCGCGAGCGTAGGGCCGTGGTCTGTATCGCGTATTGCGTGATGCGTGCTGCGTGAGGGAACGGCCCTCACCCCCGGCCCCGCTCCCACCCGGCGGAGAGGGGAGACGGACGGAACACGCAACACGCAGCACGCATCACGGAATACGCAATACGCGATACGCGATACGCAGTACTCGTGACGCATGACGGGTGACGCATGATGAACGAGGAGCAGATGGCGCACGCAGCGATCGATCCGCTGACGCTGGAGGTCTTCTGGAGCCGCCTGATCGCCGTGGTCAACGAGCAGGCGACCTCCTTGATCTGGAGCGCCTTCAGTCCCTCGGTCGCCGAGGCCGGGGATATCTCCGCCTGCGTCTTCGACAGCCGCGGCTACATGATCGCCCAGGCGGTGACCGGCACGCCCGGGCACATCAACTCGATGGCGCGCTGCATCCAGCACTGCCTCGATGCCTACCCGCTGGAGACCCTGGAGCCGGGCGACGTCCTCATCACCAACGACCCCTGGAAGACCTCGGGCCACCTCCACGACGTCACCATCGTCACCCCGATCTTCCGCGACGGCCGGGTGGTGGCCTTCTTCGGCAACATCTGCCACCTGGCCGACATCGGCGGGCGGCCCTTCTCCGCCGACGCCCGCGAGCTGTACGAGGAGGGCCTGTTCATCCCGATCACCAAGCTGTTCATGGCCGGGAAGCCGAACGAGGAGCTGCTGAAGATCATCCGGGCCAACGTCCGCGAGCCGGAGGCGGTCGTCGGCGACCTCCACGCCATGACGGCGGCCAACGACGTGGGCGGCGAGCGGCTGCTGGAGTTCATGGACGAGTTCGGCCTGGAGCGCATCGAGCCGCTGGCCGACGAGGTGATCAGCCGCTCGGAGCGCGCCATGCGCGACGCCATCGCGCGCCTCCCGGACGGCGTCTACCGCCACCAGGTCACGATGGACGGCTACGACCAGCCCGTCACGCTCGCGGTCACCGTGACCGTGCGCGGGAGCGACCTGTTCGTCGACTACGACGGCACCTCGCCGGCCAGCGACTACGGCATCAACGTCGTGATGAACTACACCGAGGCCTACACCACCTTCGGGATCAAGTGCGCGCTGGTGCCCGACGTGCCGAACAACGAGGGCAGCTTCCGGCCGGTCCACATCACCGCGCCGGTGGGCAGCATCCTCAACTGCCAGCCTCCCGCCCCGGTGGCCGGGCGCCACATCATCGGCCAGTGGCTCCCCAGCGTCGTCCACGGCGCGCTCGCCCAGGCGATGCCGGACCGCGTGCTGGCCGAAGGCTCCTCGAACCTCTGGAACACCCAGTTCGTCGGCGTCGATCGCGAGGGCCGGCCCTTCACCATGCTCTTCTTCAACTCGGGCGGCATGGGTGCCCGGCCGAACAAGGACGGCCTCTCCAGCACGGCCTTCCCCTCCGGCGTGCAGGGCACCCCGGCGGAGATCGTCGAGGCGCGCTCGCCCCTGATGATGGTCCGCCGCGAGTTCCGCACCGACTCCGGTGGGCCGGGCAAGTACCGCGGCGGGCTGGGCCACTGGCTGGTGATCCGGGGCGTGCGCGCCGGCAAGCCGTACCGCTTCTCCCCCTTCTTCGACCGCACCAACAACCCCGCGCGCGGCTACCTGGGTGGCAAGAGCGGCGCGCCGGGGGTTTACGAGCTGAGCGACGGCCGGCGGCCGAATCCCAAGGAGACCATCTGGGTCGACCCCGAGACGGACATCGTGATCGGCCTGCCCGGCGGGGGCGGCTTCGGCGACCCGCTGGAGCGCGACCCGCTCGCCGTGCGCGACGACGTGCTCAACGAGCTGGTCTCGCTCGAGCGCGCGCGGGAGGATTACGGCGTCGTCCTCACCGCCGACCTGGAGGTCGACTGGGACGCGACGGCACGCCTGCGGGCCGCGCGCCGCGCGGCGGCGGCCGGGGAGGGCGACGCGGACACGTGACGGCTGGAGTCGGTGCCGGCCTCCCGGCGGACTCGGCTCAGACCCGGCTGCGGGCTGGCCGTGCCGACCCGCGCCAGCCGGTGCCTCTGTGTGCTGCGCAGAGCGCTCCCCGCGCCGGGCGGCTCCGTCCGGCACAAGGCCCGCCCCTACCGACCACGTCCGACGCGAGCGGCTCCGTGCGGCATACGGCCCTGTCCCGGCCGAAGCGCTGCGAGCGGTGGTTACCCCGAGCCGGCTGATGGCGCGTGACGCAATCGTCGGGCAGCCGCGCCGAGCCGGGGCCCGGGGCGCGTGGAGCGCCGGCTCGCACGGAGCCCGGCCGGCTCCCGTTCGCCCAACCATCCCGCGCGCCGGGGAAGACGCAGCCCGAGGACCCTGGTAGGGGCGGGCCTGGTGCCCTCCCGCCTTGCGCCGCACGGAGCCTCCCGCCGTGGACGCGGTCGCCGCCGGTACCCGCCCGGGGCGCATGGCGTTTGCCGCATGAGTCGGGTATCCGCGCCGGGCCCTGGCCCAGCGCCGAAAGCCCGGGCTGACCAGCAAAGCCCGCTGAAGCCGGCTGGGGACGATCGGCGGGTGTGCCGGACCAAATCGTCGAAGCCTATCAGTCCCGGGCTAGCAGGGAAAGCCCACTGAAGGGGCTGGAAGCCCCGCCTCATCTCCGCACGCTCGTTACGGGAGGACCTTGGACCGAACGGAACCTCCCGCCCGATGCCTGGCAGGTGCGCCACGGATCCCCCACGGGCAGCGTGCTCCGAGCCCGGCCGACCAGATCCTCACGCCACTGGGGCGGCGGCTACCAGCGGTCCCAGTGCAGCACGGCATCCAGCGGCTTGCGGCGGGCCGGCTTGAACGCGTTCCCCAGCGTGTACGCGACGGGCACCAGCCCGACCTGCGCCATCCGCTCGTACGGGATGCCGAGCACCTCCGCCGCCTCCCGCTCGCAGACGAGGTGGAGGGTGGTCAGGACCGTGCCCAGGCCCCGCGACCGCGCCGCCAGCATGGAAGCTCCAGACCGCGGGCAGGATCCCGCCCCAGTGCGCGGCCTGCTCCATCGGGGACATGTGGGCGAAGCGGGGCTCGATGCACGGGATGACGTGGACGGGCACCTCATGCAGGTGTTCGGTCAGGTACCGGGCGGACTCGGCCGACCTCGTGCGGCGCGCCCGCTCCCGCTCGCTGGTGGCGGAAGCGATCACCTGCGCCGGCTTCTCCTCCTGGCCCGTGGCGCGGGCGCCCGCGCGATAGAGCGCCGCCAGCGCCTCGCGCTGGGCACGGTCGGTGACGACGATGAAGTGCCACCCCTGCGCGGAGCCCGGCGTGGGGGCCTGCAGCGCGAGCTCCAGGCATTCGCCTGCTCCACCGGCCGGGTCAGATCGAGACGCTTCCGCACGGCGCGCGTGGTGGTCAGCAGCTCATCGATGGTCAAGTCGAGGACGGGCATGGGCAAGACGCTCCTCTCGCCGCCGCCGTGGATCCGTGACTCCTGCCCGCGGAGGAGCGCATGCGGGAGGGGCGAACCTGACGGGCGAGCGCGGCATGGGGCCGGCATCCCGCCGGCCAGTCTCGCAAGTCCTGTGGATCGTGACGACAGTGCGCTGGTGGTATTCCCCCTGATCCTCGTGGGCATGGTGCTCGGGGCGGAACGCGGTGAGCCACCACCGGAACCGGCGGTGGTCGCGCTGGCTGAATTCGATCGGGGAGCGTATTGTGCCCGCTCGTCTTGGACGCGGGGGGCTCCGTTCAGGAACGGTTCCGCCCGCCCGATGCATGGCGGGTGCGCCGCATCGCGCCAACTGCGCAGCGCTCCGGGAGGGGACAAGACCGGGGGTTGACCCCTCACCCCCGGTCCCTCTCCCACACGGGGGAGAGGGGAGAATACGGAATACGGAGTACGCAATACGCATTGCGCCAGCACGGAACACGGAACACGGAACACGCACCACGCACTACGCAGCACGCCCTACGCCCCACGTCTCACCCATGACGCATGACGCATGACGCGTGACGCCTCACCCCGTGTACTCGTACTCCCGCCGGGCGAACTCCTCGGTGATGTAGCCGTTCTTGAGGTCCCAGGCCACCTGCTCGCGCGGGCGGCGTCGTGGGTCGCCGTAGCCGCCCCCACCCGGCGTGATCAGGCTGACCGTCTCGCCGGCCTTGACCAGGACGTTGGTCGCCTTCGAGTAGATCTCGCGCTCCTCGCCGTCGGGGCTGACGATGCGGAAGCGCCCTTTGCCGCCCGGCCCGCCGCCGAACAGGCCCCACGGCGCGTGGGTGTGCCGCTCGTCGAGGAAGGACATGACCACGTCGGTGAGCACGGTCATGTCGCGGCGGCCCGCGCAGCCACCGCGGAACTCGCCCGACCCGCCGGAGTCAGGGACCAGCTCGTAGCGCTGGATCAGGACCGGCAGCTCCAGCTCGATCATCTCGACCGGGATGTTGAGGAAGTTCGAGGTGTTGGCCGCGCAGCAGTCCACCCCGTCGACGCCGAGGCGGCCGCCCAGCCCGCCGCCGAGCACCTCGTAGAAGGCGAAGTGCCGCCCGCGCCGCGCGCTGTAGCCGCCCATGGTGTAGGACGGGGTGCAGCCGTAGCTGGCCGCCATCACCTGCTCCGGGCAGAGCTGGCTCAGCGCGCCGAAGAGCACGTCGGTGATGCGGTGGCAGATCACGTTGCGCGCCTGGCACGCCGCCGGCAGCGTCGCGTTGACCAGCGTGCCCGCGGGGGCCACGATCTCGATCGGCCGGTAGCACCCGGCGTTGATGGGGATATCCGGGCCGGCGATGGCCTTGATCACGTAGTAGACGGCCGAGGTGGTGGGGCCGATCGGCGAGTTCGCCGCGCCGAGCTGCTGCGGGTCGGTGCCGGTGAAGTCGACGGTGATGCGGTCGCCGCGCTTGATGACCTTGACCCGGATACGGCACGGCTGCATCACCACACCGGTGTCGTCGATCACGTCCTCGAAGACCGCCTCGCCGTCCGGGATGCGCTCCCG
The DNA here is from genome assembly GCA_029961075.1 of Sphaerobacter sp. Lineage (GTDB taxonomy): Bacteria > Chloroflexota > Chloroflexia > Thermomicrobiales > Thermomicrobiaceae > Sphaerobacter. The sequence continues at coordinate 22,200 of JASBVL010000040.1, read as the reverse complement.
CAGCCCGCGGCGCATGCGCTGCTCGGAGTACGCGATCAGCCCGTCCATCCCGGCCTCGACGGTGGCCAGGCCGTAGCGGTCGATCAGCTCCAGGACGCGCCGCTCGGCGGTGCGGTTGGCGGCGATCTGCCCGCGCAGGTCGCCGTAGCTCTTCTCCGGCTCGCGCACGTTGCGCAGGATCAGCTTCAGGAGGTTCTGGTCGAGCTCCCCGCGGCGCATGATCTTGAGCGGCGGGATGCAGAGCCCCTCCTGGTAGTTGTCGGTCACGTCGTTGCCGATGCTGCCGGGCGAGCGGCCGCCGACATCCACCCAGTGGGCGAGGTTCGCGGCGACGGCGACGACGCGGCCCTCAGCGAAGATCGGCAAGAAGGTGATCACATCCTGGAGGTGGTTGCCGCCCCGATAGGGGTCATTGCCGATCAGGAGGTCGCCCGGCTCCATCTCCGCGATCGGGTACTCCTGGAGCCAGTCGGCCAGGGCGAGCGGCAACGAGTTGAGGTGCATGGGGATATTCGCGGCCTGGGCGATCAGGCGCGCCTGGCCGTCGAACAGGCAACAGGAGAAGTCCATCGCCTCCCGGACGATCGAGGAGTAGGCCGTCCGGCGCAGCGACACCGCCATCTCTTCCGCGGCAGCGTGGAGGTTAGATCCCAGAATCTCCAGCGTCACCGGGTCGATCTGCCGCGCCGCGCTCCCGTCCCCCGACGTGCGCATCGACATGGCTGCCTCCCCCTCTCCTACGCCCCGGCTCTGCCGACGGCGATGACGATATTCCCCCAGTCGTCGACCTCGGCCCGCTGGCCGGGCAGCAGCACGGTCGTCGCACCCGGCTCCTCGATGATGGCCGGGCCGGTCAGGACGACCCCGGCGCCGAGCCGCCTGCGATCGAGCACCGGTGTCGGTACCGGGTCGCCGCGCCCGTCGAACCACGCCGGCCGCACGCCCGTCTGGGCCGCGGCGCCGTCCCCGTCGGTCCGCGTCAGGCGCGGGAAGCGCGGCTTCGCCGTCGGCACCGTGGCGATCGCGCGAAAGTTGACCAGCTCCACCGGCTCGCCCGGCGCGCTGTGGCCGTAGCGCTCGGCGTGCGCGGCGTGGAATGCCTCCGCCAGCGCGGCCAGCTCGGCCGTCGTCAGCGTCTCACCCGGCACGGGCACGTTCACCTCGTAGGCCTGGCCGACGTAGCGGGCCTCGACCGAGCGGCGGAACGCGACCTGGCCGCGGTCGAAGCCGTCCGCGACAAACTGGTCGGCCAACTGCGCCTCGAGCTGGGCGTAGGTCTGCCGGATGTCGTCGAACGACTCGGGCCGGAGCGGCGTGAGCTGCGTCCGCACCGCGTCGCGGCTGAGATCCGCGACCAGCAAGCCGAAGGCCGAGAAGTTCCCCGGGTTCTGCGGGACGATCACCCGCGGGATATCCAGCTCCGCCGCCAGGGCGGCCGCGTGCACCGGCCCGGCCCCGCCGAAGGCCAGCAGCGCGAAGCGGCGCGGGTCGAGCCCGCGTTCGACCGAGACGATACGGATCGCGCGCAGCATGTTCGCGTTCGCGATGCGGAAGATGCCGTGGGCGGTCTCCAGGCGGGAGAGCCCGAGCGCCGCGGCCAGCCGGTCGATGGCGGCCTCGGCGGCGGCCCGGTCGAGCCGCATCCGCCCGCCCAGGAAGGCGTCCGGGGCCAGGTAGCCGAGCACCAGGTTCGCGTCGGTGACCGTCGGCTGGGTCCCACCTCGGGCGTAGCAGGCCGGCCCCGGGTCGGCACCGGCGCTCTGCGGGCCGACCTTGAGCCGCCCGCCCTCGTCGCACCAGGCGATCGACCCGCCCCCGGCGCCGATGGTGGTGATGTCGAGCATCGCCGTCCGGATGACCTCGCCGGCCACCTCGCTCTCGCTGGCCAGGCGCGGCTTGCCGTGGCGCAGCAGAGCGACATCCGTTGAGGTGCCGCCCATGTCGAGGGTGATCAGGTCCGGCTGCGCGATCTCGCGCGCCAGCATCTCGGCGCCGATGACCCCGGCCGCCGGCCCGGAGAGGATGGTCGTGATCGGGCGGCTGCGCGCCGCGCGGCCCGTCTGCGCGGCCCCGCCGGAGTGCATGACGTGCAGGGAGGCCGGGACCCCGGCGTCCGCCAGCCGCCGCTCGAGATCGGCCAGGTAGCGCTCGATGATCGGCGCGACGAAGGCGTTGACGATGGTGGTCGAGGTGCGCTCGTACTCCCGGTACTCCGGGTTGATCTCATGCGAGAGCGAGATCGACACGCCGGGCAGCACCTCGCGGATGAGCGCGGCGGCCTGCTGCTCATGCACCGGGTTCCGGTAGGCGTGGAGGAAGCAAACGGCGACCGCCTCGACCCCCTCGCGCCCCAGCGCCGCGGCGGCCTCACGCACGCTGGCCGGGTCGAGCGGGACGATCGGTACCCCGTCGACATTCACCCGCTCGCGCACCTCGCGCCGGAGATAGCGAGGCACGAGCGGGGCGGGCTTGGTCCAGAAAACGTTGTAGAGGTCCTCGTAGGACCGGTTGAGCCGCCGGATCTCGTAGACATCGCGAAAGCCTTCGGTGGTGATGAGGCCGGTGCGCGCCCCCTTGCGCTCCAGCACCGCGTTGGTGGCGACCGTGGTGCCGTGCGCCAGGAAGCCGACGTCCCCCGGCGCCGTGCCCAACTCGTCGAGCACCGCCCGCACGCCGGTGATGAAGGCCTCGGCCGGGTTCCAGGGGGTGCTTGGGACTTTCAGCGCGACGAGCCGGCCGTCCGCCTCGCGGAACGCGATCACGTCGGTGAAGGTGCCGCCGGTGTCGATGCCGATGTGGACCCGCATCCAGCCCTCCCAACCGTCTCGGGCGCGGCCCGGTATGCAGCCGCAGAGCACGGCACCCGGTCCGCCGGCAGACCGTCGCCAGGTGGGCCCGACCCCGCCGCCCGGACACGCCCGAGCCAGGAACGGCCAGCGGCGACGGCACCCGGCCGCGCCGGCAGTGACGATCTGTGATCTGCTGGGCATTGTCGCACAGGCGGGCGGCGCGGATCGCGCCGCCCGGGGCAGGCAGCGGGTCGGCGCCTCAGGCCGGCGGGTGCTCGGCGAGGAAGGCGTCGACGGCGGCGGCCGTCGGCAGCGAGGGCTGGGCGCCGGGGGTGAGCGTCGCCAGCGCGCCGGCCGCGGCCGCGCGGCGGAGGGCCTCGGGCGCAGGCAGGCCGCCGCCCACGCCGACGGCGAAGGTGCCGACGAAGGCATCGCCGGCGCCGGTGGCGTCGCGCGCGGCGACCGGGAAGGCCGGCTGGCGGACGACGCCGCCGGGACCGGCGAGCAGCGCGCCGCGGGCGCCGAGGGTGATGATGACCTCCCGCGCACCCCGCGCGCGCAGCCGCTCGGCCGCCGCCGCAGCGCTCTCCCAGTCGGTGGGCAGGACGCCGGTGAGGATCTCCGCCTCGGTCTCGTTGGGGACCAGGTAGGCGCACCGCGCGAGGAGGTCGTCGGGGAGCGGCTGGGCCGGCGCCGGGTTGAGCACCACCGGCACCCCGGCCGCGGCGGCGAGCGCCGCCGCGCGCTCCACGACCGCCAGCGGCACCTCGAGCTGCAGCACGAGCACGTCGGCGCCGGTGATGCGGTCGGCGGCGGCCTCGACATCGGCCACGGTGAGCGCCGCGTTGGCGCCGGGGGCGACGATGATCGTGTTCTGCCCGCTGGGGTCGACGGCGATGAGCGCCACTCCGGTCGGGTGCTCGGGCAGGGCACGGGTGTGGGTGAGGTCGATCCCCTCGCGCGCCAGGCCGGCGAGCAGCGCCTCGCCGAAGGCATCGCGCCCGACGCGCCCGACGAAGCTGACCTGGCCGCCAGCGCGGGCAGCGGCCACGGCCTGATTAGCGCCCTTGCCGCCCGGGTGCGTGGCGAAGGGGCCACCGAGCACCGTCTGTCCCGGGACCGGGAGCACCGGGGTGGCCACCACCAGGTCCATGTTGATGCTGCCGACGACGCAGATGCGCGGCCCGGCCATGCCCGTCCCCTCCATCGCGCACGGCGCCCGCAGCGGGGGCGCCCCGACCACCGGGATCGAACGATCACAGGATAGCACGGGTTCCCAGGCAGACCGCCGTCGGAGGAATCGGAGGCCGCTGGGCCCGGGGCTCATGGCGTTTGACGCAATCGTCTGGTATCCGCGCCGGGCCGGGGCCCGGGAGTACCCCCCCCCGGGCTCGGTGGGCTTTCCCATGGTAGCCCGGCGGCTTTAGCCCCGGGCACCGGCCATGCACCCCGCGTCCCCCGATTGGCTGTGTACGTAGACGGATCTCGCGGTGTTGATGCGACCGCGCGGGAGGCTCCGTGCGGCACACGGCCCGCCCCGAGCGGAGGTACGGCAACCGGCGCCGATCCGACGGGAGCTGGCGATGCTCCGTGCGACGCCGGCGCTCCCTGGGTCGCGCCCCTACCGGAAGATGGCCTGCGGCAGGAAGGCCGACACGAGCCAGTTGGGGGCGTCCACGACCTCGCTGATGCGCAGGTCGACCGCGACGCTCGCCAGCACGTAGGCCTCCTCCCGGCTGAGGCCGTACGCCTGCTGCAGGTGCTCGATCTGGAAGCGGGTGGCCTTGCGCGCCGCCTCGAGGAGGTCCGGGGCGAAGCCCGTCGTGACGTAGTAGCCCCTGGCGTCGGCCTCCGGCGTGGGCGGGCCGGGGAGGATGTAGCGCGGCTCGGCGATGGACTGCTCCCGGTGGAGGTGGAAGCGGACGGTGATGGTCATGGGCGCCTCGATGGCGGTGCCGCACACCTCGCCGTCGCCCTGCGCCGCGTGCGTGTCGCCCACCGAGAAGAGCGCGCCCTCGACCCAGACCGGGAGGAAGAGCCGCGCGCCGCGCGTGAGGTGCCGGATGTCCATGTTCCCGCCGTTCTGGCGCGGCGGGACGATCGAGTGCAGCCCCGGCTCGGGCAGGGCCACGCCGATGGTGCCGGGGAAGGGCTTGATGGGAATCTCGATCCCCGGCGCGAACTCGGCCTTCCCGCCGGAGAGGTCCCAGATCTTCAGGTACGGCTCGGGGAACTCGTCGGCCAGGAGGCCGAAGCCGGGGATGATCGCGGTCCAGCCCCACTCGGTGCGCCCGAAGTCGAGGATCTCGACCTCGAGCACGTCGCCGGGGCGGGCGCCCTTGACGAAGACCGGCCCGGTGACCGGATTGACGCGCGCGAAGTCGAGCGCCGCGACATCGGCGGCGGTCGAGCCGCGATGGAGCTGCCCGCCGGAGGCGTCGACGACCTCGAACTCGACCGCCACGCCCGGCTCGACCTCGAGCACCGGCTCGAGCGCGTTGTCCCAGCCGAAGTGGTGCTGGTGGCGGTGGACCGTGTAGCGCTGGCCCGTCACCCGCGTGCTCCCTTCGTCCTCCGTCGCCGCACCGCGCTCAGCCCAACCGAATACGTGGGTCGAGCAGCGCGTGGGCAAGGTCGATGATGATGCTGCTCACGACCACCAGAACGGCGGTGAAGGTGACCGTGCCGAGGATCAGCGGCACGTCATCCGTGAGGATAGCATCGACCATCATCCTGCCAAGACCCGGCCAGGCGAAGACGGTCTCGATCAGCACCACCCCGCCGACGAACCAGGGGATATCCATCCCGACCATGGTGACGATCGGGTTGATCGCGTTGCGGAGGACGTGACGCCGGAGCACCGTGCTGCCCGCGAGCCCCTTCGCCCGGGCCGTGCGCACGTAGTCGGCGCTCAGGACCTCCAGCACGCTGGAGCGGGTCATCCGGGCATACCAGCCGGCGCCGCCCAGTCCCGCCGTGACGGCGGGGAGGACGAGGTGCTTCCAGGTGCCGGCCCCACCGAGCGGGAACAGGCCGAGCCGGAACGCGAAGAAGTAGAGCATGAGCAGGCCCAGCCAGAAGGGGGGCGAGGAGACCCCGATCATCGCAGCGACCATGCTGGTGCCGTCGAGCCAGGTGCTGCGCCGGACCGCGGCGAGCAGGCCGGCCGGCACCCCGATGAGGAGCTCGACGAAGATCCCGGCGAGCGTGAGCTGGAGGGTGAAGGGGAAGCGGGCCAGGATCGCATCGATGACCGGCATCTGGAGCTGGTATGAGTAGCCGAGATCGCCCTGGACGGCCCGCTCGACGAAGCGGCCGTACTGGACGTAGAAGGGCTGGTCCAGGCCGAGCTGGGTGCGGATGCGGTTGACCGCCTCGACCGAGGCGTTCGGTCCGGCGTACATGCGCGCCGGGTCGGCGGGCAGGAAGTAGATCAAGACAAAGGTGATCAGCGAGATCCCGAAAAGGACCGGCACCGCGAACAGCATCCGCCGCAGCAGGTAGGCAACCACGGGCTCACCTCCGCTGCTGCTGCGGGTCGAGCGCGTCCCGCAGTCCGTCGCCCAGCAGGTTGAAGCAGAGGATCGTCAGCATGATCGCCAGGCCGGGGTAGATCACCAGCCACGGGGCGGCACGGTAGAAGCTCTGCCCCTGCTGGATCATGCCGCCCCAGCTCGGCGTCGGCGGCTGGACACCGATCCCCAGGTAGCTCAGGCTGGCCTCGAGCATGACGTTGGTCGAGATGCCGAGGCTGGCCCACACGATCACGATCGACAGGAGGTGCGGCAGGATGTGCCGCAGGATGATGCGCCACGTCGGCGCGCCGATGCTGACCGCGGCGGTGACGAACTCCAGCTCGCGCAGCGAGCGGACGGCGCCGTAGATGATGCGGGCGATCCAGGTCCAGTAGACGGCGCCGATCACGACGATGATGACCCAGATGCTGGGGCGGAGGATAGCGACCAGCGCGATCGCCAGGAGCAGGGTGGGGAAGGCCATCATCATGTCGGTGAAGCGCATGATCACGTTGCCGCGCCAGCCGCCGAGGTAGCCCGCGACAGCGCCCACCATGACGCTGAAGCCGACAGCGATGACGTTGGCGAGCACGCCCACCGTGAGCGAGACGCGGGCACCCCAGATGATGCGGCTGAGCAAGTCCCGCCCATTCTGGTCCGTGCCGAGCAGGAAGCGGGTGCTCCCTGGCAGGGTACTGGGGACGGGCAGCCCGTCGGCCGTCAGCCCGTCGGTGAACTGCTCGGCGGGGTCGTACGGTGCCAGTACGGGCGCCAGCAGGGCCACCAGCACGAGCACGAGGACGAAGATCCCACCGGCGAGCGCCAGCCGGTCGCGCTTGAAGCGGCGCCAGGCGAGCGTGACCTGGCGCTCCGGCACCGCCGACCGGCCGGCCGCAGCCGCGCTGGTGGCCGCCAGCGACGTCGAACGGGCATCGGGGGGCGGAACGCGGGTGTCCGATCTCACGGCTGCTTCGCAAGGTACTCGTACCGGATGGTGGGCTCCGGATGGGCAAAGTCGGTCACGCCACCGACCACCTTGGCGGAGTGCGCGATGTCGTACTGCCCGTTGTAGACGGGGACCCACACCGCTTGGTCCATCAAGGTACGGAAGATCTCCTGGTAGATGGCGAGCCGCCGCTGGGTGAGGGGCGTAGCGATCGCCTCCTGCGCCTTCGCCTCAAGATCCTGGTTGCAGTACCACGGCCAGTTCCACCCGCCGGGCACCGCGGCGCCGCAGGAGAGGATCGGGGTGTAGAAGTCGTCCGGGTCGGGGTAGTCCTGAATCCAGCCGAGCCCGCCCGACCAGATGAGCGGCACCTTGCCCGCGGTTCCGCCGTCCGCGATCACCGTGCTGGCGGCCAGGGTCTTCACCTCGACGGTGACCCCGATCTTGCTCAGGTCCTGCTGGAACGACTCGCACAGCTTCGGTTGCGGGTCGACCGCGATGCACTCCGTGGTGGTGGTGAAGCCATTCGGGAACCCCGCCTCGGCCAGGAGCTGCTTTGCCCGCTCCGGGGTGTACTGGTAGCCCTGATACGACTGGTCGTAGCCGGGCGTGAGCGGCGGGAGGATCTGGTTGGCCACGGTGCCCCGCCCGCCGGGGAGCTGGATGATGCGGTTCTTGTCGATCGCCATGTTGAACGCCTGCCGCACCTGCACGTTGTCGAACGACGGCATCTGGGTGTTCATGGTGATGTAGATGGTGCTCACCTGCGGCGCGCTCGTCAGCCGGTTCTCCCAGGCGAGGTCGGTCTTGATGCGGGCGAACTCGGCTCCCGGGATCGGATCGCCCATCAGGTCGATCTCGCCCCGCTCCAGCCGGAGCAGCGCAACCTCCGGCTCGACACCGACCTGGATGACCACCCGATCGAGCCGGGGCAGGCCCTCGACGAAGTGGTCGGGATTGCGCTCGAACGTCAGTTGTCGCCCGGGGACCCACTCCTTGAAGCGGAACGGCCCGGTGCCGAGCGGGTTATGGCCAAAGTTCTCCCCCTGCCGCTCGACCTCCTCCTTCGGCACGATGAAGGCGAAGTTCAGCGCCATCTTGTTGCCGAAGGTGACGTCGGCCGATTCGAGCGTGAACTGGATGGTGGTCGGGTCGAGCACCGTGATCCCGGAGACCGCGTCGGCCTGGCCGTCGATGAAGTCCTGCGCAGCGGCGATACCGGTGTAGAAGCCGGAGCCGGGGCTCTTCGTCTCGGGATCGAGCACGCGCGTGATGCTATAGGCCACATCGTCGGCCGTCACCTCGCGGCCGTTGTGGAACGTCACGCCCGGGCGCAGCCGGAAGGTATAGACGGTCGCGTCGAGGCTGACCTCTGGCATCGCCGCAGCCAGGCGCGGCACCAGGTCGGTGGTTTCGTCGTAGAAGAGCAGGCCGTCGAAGACCACCTTCTCGGCCGGCTAGTTGGTCCAGTCGTAGCCGACCGCGGGGTCCAGCGTGGCCAGATCACCCTTGTAGGCGATGGTCAGCGTGCCGCCGCGCGGCACGTCGCCCTGGCCGGGGCTCTCCCCCGGCTGCGTAGCGCCCGGCTGGGCTGCGGGCTGGGTCGCCTGGGGCTGCGCGGTCCCTTGCTCCGGCCCCATAGCCAACCCGCCGCCGCAGACGGAGAGCAGGAGGGCGACGATGCCGAGCAGGACCATCGAGCGGAGCGCGAAGGGGTATCGGGTGAGCTGCACCGGACCGCTCCTCCTCCAGGCCATCGTCAGCGCTCGGGCACCTCGGCGTGGCCCGCGCGGGTTCGCGCAGTCAACGTGCCCCTTCGGCCGGATGGGTCCCGCTCACCGGGCGAACACGCATCTCACGTCATGCATGGTCCGCAGCAAGTCATTCGCGCTGGCTGACGGGATCACGAGTCTCAGTATAGGAGCGCCCGAATAGTGTGTCCAGGCGTAAGAATGGGCCCCAGCCTTAGGGAAGGCGCACGAGCGGGGCGCGGGGCGGGCTATCGTCGCCGCCCCCCGGCCGACCGGCGCTTCGGGAGGGACAGGTCTCGGAAGGCACCACCGGAGATGCCGCGGCGGCTCCGTTCGGCACAGGGCGCTCCCCTACCGGGGGACAACGCGACTGGCCCGTAGGAGCGGGGCTTGTCGAACGGCGTACCGCCCGGAGCCGCCGGATGTCAGCGCACGCTGCTCCTTCCGACCGCGAGGGAGGGCGCAAGGCCCTCCCCTACCGACGAACGGCGCGCCACCGCTCGCGAGGGGGCCAACGTGCCAGAAGGCTCGAGCGGCGCACGCCAACCCCTGGGATCCGGCCAGCGGGAGTCGAACGCTCCAATGCGACCACCCATCCCACCGAGACGTTCTTGTTGTGCAGGCAGGATTTCCGGAGCCGGACGGGGGACGGGTGCGACCGGCGGGTGATGTGCTGTCCCTCGCGGCGTGGATGGTGCTGACCTAGGGCCTGGCCCTGATTGGGACGCTCTGGGCCATCGCGCTCGGCCTGGGGACTGCGGCGACCCTCCGCGCCGTGGGTGTGCCGATTCATGAGGCGCCGGCGGTCATCAAGGATCCGGCCGTGACCATGCTGCTGTGGGTGACGGATTGGGAGCTCTTCGGAGTTGCAGGCGCACCCTGTGCGCTCTTCTGGGTGAGCGTTGGTGCTCGACAGATCGCACGGCGGGGGCGGGTCTAGGTCGTCCCCCCGGAGCCGGCCGATGGGGCCATGATCGTCCGCGCGGGGGACCTGCGCTGCGTTCCGGGATGACGAGCGGCGGGGGGGAGAAGGGAGCAGACGAGCGTGACCACACCGGCGGCGGGAAAACTGGCGGGCAAGGTGGCGCTCATCACGGGGGCCGGGTCGGGCATCGGGCGCGCCATGGCGCTCCGCTTCGCCGCGGCGGGCGCTCGCGTCGCCGCCGCGGGGCGCACCCCGGCATCCATCGAGGAGACGGTGGCGCGCATCCGAGCGCAGACGGGGCAGGACGCGCTCGCGGTCGCGGCGGACGTGGCCGTCCCGGCCGATGTCGAGCGGATGGTCCGCGAGACGGTCGCGCGCTTCGGGCGGATCGACATCCTGTGCAACAACGCGGGGATCGGCAGCAGCAAGGACGTGGTCGCGGTGGAGCCGGAGGAGTGGGATCACGTCTTCGCGGTGAACGTGCGCGACGTCTACCTCGGCTGCAAGTACGCGCTGCCGCACATGCTGGCGCAGGGGAGTGGCGCGATCATCAACACGGCCTCGGTGCTGGGGCTGGTCGGGGCGCCGGAGCGGGCCGCCTACTGCGCCAGCAAGGGCGCCGTGGTGGCGCTCACCAGGCAGATCGCGGTGGAGTACGCCCACCGCGGCATCCGCTGCAACTGCCTCTGCCCGACGACGGTGGATACGCCCTGGGTGAGCCGCCTCCTGGCCGACGCCCCGGACCCGGCGGCCCGACGACGGGCGCTGGAGGAGCGCCAGCCGATGGGCCGGCTCGCCACGGCCGAGGAGGTTGCCGCGGCCGCGGTCTATCTGGCCTCGGACGAGGCGGCCTTCGTCACCGGGACCGCGCTGGTGATCGACGGCGGCATGACCGCGCGCTAGCCGGAGCGCCTGCGAACACGGCGGCAGCGCCCCTGCTGATCGCTGCGCGCGGGTCGCATGTCGCCCCAGGGAGCCCACGCGTGATCCGACCCCGTTCCCGGCTGCTGTCGACTATGATGTGCACGGAGAGCGGATCCAGACGGCTCAGGAGCGCGGCGCCCGGCGGCTCGACGCCGGCCCGCGCGCGGTGCGTAGCCCCCCGGCGCCGCCGGGACCAGGAAGGGGAGATGCGTGATGGCCGATGCGCCAGCGGCTCGCGTCAACGCCGCCGCGAACCACGTTGCGCTGCGCGTGCGCGACCTCGACGCCGCGCTGCGCTTCTACCGGGACCTGATCGGCCTGCCGGTCTCGCGGGTCGGCGGCCCCGCGGACGACCCGCAGGTCGTCTGGCTGCCGGGGGTCCAGCTCATTCGCGACCCGGAGGCCACGGCCGCGCCGGGGAGCACCTTCGACCACCTGGCGCTGGGCATCGACAACATCGAAGAGGTGTGCGCCCGGCTCGATGCCGCCGGGTTCACGGCCGAGACGCCCTTGCAGCGGCGCAGTCGCGAGGAGGTCGGCCGGGAGCTGACGATGACGTTCTACCGGGATCCCGAGGGGAACCGCGTCGAGCTGCTGCGCTACGACGAGTGAGCCGGTCCGGCCGGGTCGGCCGGGATCACGAGCTGGATGAGGGGGAGTGGGATGGCCCAGACATCGACCATCGCCGATCTCCGGCACAAGAGCCGCACCATCGTCGAGGGGCGCGATCGGGCCGGGGCGCGCGCCATGCTGCGGGCGACCGGCCTCAGCGACGAGGACTTCACCAAGCCGGTCATCGGCGTGGCGCACTCCTGGATCGAGACGATGCCGTGCAACCTCGGGCTGCGGCGCCTGGCCCAGCACGTCAAGCGCGGTATCCGGGACGCCGGCGGCGTGCCGATGGAGGTCAACACCGTCGCGATCAGCGACGGCGTGACGATGGGCACCCAGGGGATGAAGGCGTCGCTGATCAGCCGCGAGGTGATCGCCGACTCGATCGAGCTGGTCGGGCGCGGGCACATGTTCGACGTTCTTCCCCCTGGCCGCCTGCGATAAGACGCTGCCCGGCTCGGCCATGGCCCTGATCCGGCTCGACATCCCCGGCTTCGTCCTCTACGGCGGCACGATCGCCCCGGGCCACTTTCAGGGGCGGGACGTGACGGTCCAGGACGTCTACGAGGCGATCGGCGCCAACGCCGCCGGGAAGCTGAGCGACGCGGACCTGCTGGAGCTGGAGCGGGTCGCCTGCCCAGGCGAGGGCGCCTGCGGCGGGCAGTACACCGCCAACACCATGGCGATGGCGATCGAGGCGCTGGGCCTCTCCCCGGTCGGCATGGGCTCCTGGCCGCAGGCCGACCCCGGGAAGAACGAGGTCGCCTATCAGGCGGGGCGCCTCGTGGTCGAGCAACTGGCGCGCGGCCTCAAGCCGAGCGACATCCTGACCCGGCAGGCCTTCCTGAACGGCATCGCGCTGGCGGCCGCGACCGGCGGCTCGACGAACATCGTGCTCCACTTCCTGGCCATGGCGCGCGAGGCCGGCATCCCGCTCACCATCGACGACTTCAACCCGGTGAGCGAGCGGACGCCGGTCATCGCCGACCTCAAGCCCTCGGGCCGCTACACGGCCCTGGACGTCCATCGGGCCGGCGGCACCCAGCTCATCATCAAGCGGCTGATCGACGGCGGCTACATCGACGGCAGCCAGCTCACCCCAAGCGGCCGCAGCCTGGCGGAGGAGGTCGCCAGCGCGGTGGAGACGCCGGGCCAGCAGGTGATCCTCACGCCGGAGACGGCCAAGCAGCCAACCGGCGGGCTCGTGATCCTGAAGGGGAACCTGGCACCCGAGGGCGCGGTGATCAAGGTGGCCGGGGCCGGCCGCACGCGGCACACGGGCCCGGCGCGGGTCTTCGACTGCGAGGAGGACGCCATGGCGGCGGTCACCGCGCAGCAGATCCGCCCCGGCGACGTGGTGATCATCCGCTACGAGGGGCCGCGCGGCGGGCCGGGCATGCGTGAGATGCTCGGCGTGACCGCCGCGCTCGTCGGCGAGGGTCTGGGCGAGTCGGTGGCCCTGGTCACCGACGGGCGGTTCAGCGGGGCGACCCGCGGCTTCATGGTCGGGCACGTGGCCCCGGAGGCCGCGGTCGGCGGGCCGATCGCCGCGCTGCGCGACGGCGACATCGTCACCATCGACGTCGCGACGCGCACCCTCGAGGTGGCGCTCTCGGAGGACGAGATCGCCGCGCGCATGGCGGCGTGGGCCCCGCCCGCGCCACCCACGGGGAACGGGGTCTTCGCCAAGTACGCCGCGCTCGTCTCGTCGGCCTCCGAAGGCGCGATCCTGCAGCCGCGGTGGTAGTGCGGGCGTGATGCGTCATGCGTGATGCGTCACGAGTACTGCGTATTGCGTACCGCGTATTCCGTGATGCGTACTGCGTATTCCGTCTTCTCCCCCTCCCCCGCGTGGGGAGAGGCGCCGGGGGTGAGGGGTCGTTTCCCCGGTGAGGTCGGAGCCAGGGTGAGGGCTGCCGCACCACGGACCACGGAGCACGGAATACGCACTTACGCAATACGCACTACGCAATACGGAACACGCACCACGCATGACGTGTGACGCCTGACGCCTCACGCCCGCGGCTTGCGCAGGACGTACACGGTCGAGCAGAGCTTGCCGAGCATCTGGTAGATACCCCAGAGCAAACCGCCGTAGACGGCTTCGTAGCGCGCCCGGCCGAACCGCCGAACCAGCTCCACCTCGCGGCGGCGCAGCCGCGCGAGATGCAGGAGATCCGCGCCGAGATCGCGCTCGCCCTCCTCCTGCCAGCGCTCGCGCCACTCGCTGTCGATGATGTCGCGCTGCACGATCTGGAACCCGGCCCGCCGGGCCGTCGCCTCGAGGAATTCCGGCGACATGTTCTCGGGCACGATGGCGATGGCGGCGTAGAGCCGGGCCGCCTCCCGCGGCTCGAGGGCGTCGGTAGCGAAGGTCTGGTAGATGAGTATCTGGCCACCCGGCGCCAGCACGCGATGGCACTCGGCCAGGCCGGGAGCCAGCGCGACGTGATTGAGCACGTCGCGGCACCAGATCGCCGCGATCGACCCGTCGGCCAGCGGGAGCGCCTCGATACCGGCCGGGTGGACCGTGATCCGATCGGTCAGGTCGGCCTCGGCGACGCGCTGCCGCGCGCGCTCGACGTGAAGCGGGGCCGGGTCGACGGCCACGACGCGACACCCGAAGCGCCGCGCCAACTCGACGGCATACGGTGCATCCCGGCAGCCGATGTCGAGCACGCTGTCCTCCGGCCCGATGCCGAAGCCGGCGAACAGCTCGTAGAGGAGGTCGGGGCCCCGAGGGTGCAGGCTGGTGCGCAGCGCTGCCTCCAGCTCGGACTCCTCCTCAGCCCAGTAGTCGCCGTAGAGCTCCGCGACGGTGGTCACTGCATCTCCATTCACCGGTCAGGGCGCGATGGCGGATCGCCACACCCGCCGCTGGCACGCTGTACTATCCGGGAGCGTCGGCCTCCCGGCCAGTCCCTGTCGATCCATTGACGGGCGGGACAAGCCCCGCCCGACGATGCGTGGTCTGCGGCTCGCTGTCACTCCCACCACGGGCGGCTCCGTTCGGCACCAGGCCCGCCCCTACCAGATGTTCCCGGCGCGTTCCTCCGGTAGGGGCGGGCCTGGTGCCCGCCCGGACATGCCGGCACAACCCACCCATGCGCGGGAGGGAACGGGGCCCGACCGGGCACGTGCCGGACGGGAGCCGGCGAGGACGCCGGCGCTCCACGCCGCGACACACGGTGCGCGGACCCGGGCGGCGGCGTTAGCCCTCGGCCAGCCGCAGCGCCGCGTTGAGGAGCACGTTGGCACCGGCCTCGATATCCTCCGACGTCGAGTACTCCTGCTCGCAGTGGCTCAAGCCGCCCTGGCTGCGGACGAAGATCATCCCAGCCGGGCTGACGTCGGCGACGTACTTGGCGTCGTGCCCCGCGCCCGACCACAGCCGGCGGTGCGGCAGCCCGAGCGCGTCCACCGCCGCCTGGACCGCCTGGACCACCTGCGGCGCGAAGGGCGTGGCCTCGCTGGTCCAGAAGCGATCGACGGTCGCGGATACCCCGCCGGCGGCAGTGATCGCGTCCACCTCCTGGCGGAAGCGCTCAACCATGGCGTCGAGCGTCGCCGGGTCGGGGTGGCGCAGATCGACGCTGAAGATCACCCGCCCGGGGATGGTGTTGATCGTGTTCGGCTCGACCTTCATCCGACCGACGGTGCCGACCGCGACGTCGTCCTGCGCGCGCACCAGCCGGTCGACCGCGTCGATGATGCGGGCCGCGGCCACGAGGGGGTCGCGGCGCAGGCGCATCGGGGAGGGGCCGGCATGGTCCGACTGGCCGATGACCGTGACCTCCATCCAGGTGATGCCGACGATCCCCTCCACGACGCCGACGGGGACCCCGGCGTCCTCCAGCACCGGCCCCTGCTCGATGTGGAGCTCCAGGTAGGCAGCAGCGCGCGCGGGACGATTCGCCTCATCGCCGAGGTAGCCGATGCGGCGCAGCTCGTCTTCGAAGCGGCGCCCCTCGGCGTCGGTACGGCCGTACACGTACTCTCGCGAGAAGCGGCCGGTGACGCCGCCGGAGGCCAGCAGGGCCGGCTCGAAGCGCACGCCCTCCTCATTGGTCCAGTTGATCACCTCGATCGGGTGACGGGTGGTGATGCCGTGGTCGTTGAGCGTGCGCACCACCTCGAGGGCCCCGAGCACGCCCAGCGCGCCGTCGTAGCGCCCCCCGTTGCGGACGCTGTCGCAGTGCGAGCCGAGCTGCACCGGCGGCAGATCCTCCCGCCCCGGGCGCCGGCCGACCATGTTGCCGAAGTCGTCGACGCGCACGGTCAGCCCCGCCTCGGTCATCCACTGCCGGAGCAGCTCCCGCCCGGCGCGGTCCTCGTCGCTCAGCGCCAGCCGGGTCACCCCGCCGCCGGGCGTGGCGCCGATCTCGGCCAGGCGCCGCAGGCTCTCATGCAGCCGGTCCGCACGAACGCGAAGCACCTCGTCTCCCATCTCTTCGCTCATCCCTCCCCTTCACGCCGCGACCCCGGCGCAGCTACTCCTGACGGTCGGGGGTCGCTGCCTCGGGGCGGGCATCGCCGCCCGCCGGGCTCGTCGGCGCGATCATCGACCCGGCCACGATCTCCGCCAGGTCCAGCACGGTGAATGATTCCTCGGCCCCGACGCCGTGGATCCCGTCCTCGAACATCGTCATGCAGAAGGGGCAGGCGGCGGCCAGGAGCTCGGCGCCGGTGTCCATCGCCTCGCGGACGCGCGCCTGGTTGATGCGCGTGCCGCGCGTCTCCTCCATGAAGAGCCGCCCGCCGCCCCCGCCACAGCAGAACGACGCGTGGCGGTTGCGCCGCATCTCCCGCAGCTCCAGGCCCGGCAGGGCAGCGAGCGCCGCGCGCGGCGCGTCGTACTCGCCGTTGTAGCGGCCCAGGTAGCAGGGGTCGTGGTAGGTGACCTTGCCCCGGGCCAGCGCCGAGTCGGGGTCGAGCTGGATGCGCCCCTCGGCCAGGAGCTGGTGGATCAACTGACTGTGGTGGATGACCTCGTAGTTCCCCCCGATCTGGGGGAACTCGTTCTTGATGGCGTTGAAGCAGTGGGGGCAGGCGGTCACCACCTTCTTGACGTTGTAGGTATTCAGCGTCTCGACCGCCTGTTGGGCCATCATCTGCGCCAGGTACTCGTTGCCGATCCGGCGTGCCGGGTCGCCGGTGCAGCACTCCTCCTTGCCGAGGATCGCGAACCTGATGCCGGCCGCCTGGAGGATACGCGCCAGCGCGACGGTCGTCCGCTGGTTGCGCGCGTCGAAGGAGCCGAGGCAGCCGACCCAGAAGAGCACCTCGACCTCCTCGCCCCGGGCGGCGACCTCCGCCATCTCCGGCACCGGCTGATCGAGCTTCTTGGTCCAGGCGGCCCGCTGGTTCGGCGGGAACTGGTAGGGGCTGCCCAGGCGCTCCAGGTTGGTGAAGACGGCGGTCACTTCCTCCGGGAACTCGCCGCGCTCCAGCACGAGGTTGCGCCGCATCCCGACGATCAACGGGACGTGCTCGATGTAGACCGGGCACTGCTCCATGCAGGCGCCGCAGGTGGTGCAGTCCCACAGCTCGGCCGGGGTCACCACCTCCGGGATCAGCTCCCGGTCCGGCCCGGCGCCCCAGCGGTAGCGCGCGCTGTTCTCGCCCTGGCCCAGCTCGCCGGAGAAGATGCCGCCGCGGTCGGCCATGTAGCCCGCCAGCTCGAGGACGAGGTCGCGCGGGCGGAGCGGCTTGCCGGTGGTGAAGGTGGGGCAGTACTCCAGGCAGCGGCCGCAGTGCATGCAGGCGTCCACGTTGAGGAGCTGCGCCCAGGTGAAGTCCTCCAGCTTGCCGACGCCGAGGACCTTGGCCTCCTCCAGGTTCTCGATCGGCTCGAGCGCGCCGCGCGGCTGGTGGCGGCGGAAGACGACGTTGGCGAAGCTGGTGAAGGGGTGGATCATCTTGCTGTAGGCCACGTAGGAGAGGAAGACGAAGTTGGTCAGGAAGTGGACGTACCAGTTGGCCAGGTGGATGCCGCGCAGCCAGCCCTCGGGGAGCCCGCTGAGCGCGACCGCCATCGGGTAGGAGACGAACGACCAGCGCCCCCATGGGTCCTCGGTGACCGCCATCCGCAGCGCCTGGAGGGCAAAGCCCTGCACGCTGAGGACGATCAGGAAGGCCAGGATGACGATGTCGTCGCCGGCCGTGTCGAGCGTCGCGGGGCGCCGCACCGTGCGCCGGTAGAGCGCGGCCAGCGCGCCGAGGATGAGGAGCACACCGGCCAGGTTCATCGCGAGCTTGTAGCCGAGGAAGAAGTCGCCGCGGTAGAAGCTGACGCCGAAGAGCGGCACGGTGATGTCGGCCTCGATCATGACGATGACCGTGCCGATGAAGAGGGTGACGAAGCCGACGAAGATCGCCAGATGCATCAGGCCACCGGCGAGGTTCCGGCGGCGCACGATCCGCCCGTGCAGGATGCTCATGACGACGGCGTGCCAGATCCGGCTGCCCAGCCGGTCGAAGCGGTCCTCGGGCTGCCCCTGGCGCCACATGCGCACCCGCCGCGCGAGACCGAAGGCGAGGAAGACGAAGGGAATCGCCATCAGGCTGTAGAGCAGGATCGGCCCCAGCGCGTTGATGTTCCAGAGGATCTCGCGGGTCGGCGTCACGCTCACTCCTCCCCCGCCGATGCCGGATCGCCGGGCGTGACCGGGCGAGCGGCGCGCCGGATCGCCCGCACCGCCAGGACGAAGCAGCCCACGGCGGCGACGAGCATGAGCAGCGCGATCAGCGTGCCGAGTACCGCGGTGCCGCCGCGCCCGTCGTCAGCGGCACCGGGGAGTGCCACCAGCGCGGCGGCGAGCGCGACCACGACCGGCACCACGGTGATCGCCGCGGCGAGGATCCCCAGGCTCACGCGCCACGCCCGCAGCCGCGCCAGCCCGGTGCTCCGCCGCGGCTGATCCAGCCCCACCAGGACGCCGAGCGCGATCCCGCCGGCACTGATGAGCGCCGTGCCGAAGACGCGCGCCGCGTGGACCCCCCCGAGCTCGCTCAGCAGGATCAGCGCGATGCCGACGACGACCGCAGCGGCCGAGGTAATCCCGTAGCGTCCTGTTAGCATGGCTCCGTCCGTGTTCCGTGTTGCGTGCTGCGTATTACGTATTGCGTCATCCGTCAACCGTCATACGTCAGTCCCGGCCATCCGCTCAGGCCCGAGCGACGCGAACTACGGACTACGCAATACGCAATACGCATCACGCATGACGTGTGACGCCCCTAGCGCGCCGCGAGCCGCTCGGTCAGCTTCGGCACGATCGTGAGCACGTCGCCGACGACACCCAGGTCGGCGTTCTCGAAGATGGGCGCGTCCGGGTCCTGGTTGATCGCGATGATGTACCGGCTGCCCTTCATCCCGGCCAGGTGCTGGATCGCGCCGGAGATGCCGCAGGCGATGTAGAGCGTCGGCTTGACCGTCTTCCCGGTCTGGCCGATCTGGTAGCTGTAGGGCACCCACCCGGCATCGACCACGGCGCGGCTGGCGCCGACCGCGCCGCCGAGCCGCTTGGCCAGCTCCTCCAGCAGCCGGAAGTTCTCCGCCTTGCCGAGCCCGCGGCCACCGGCCACGATGACGTTGGCCTCCTCCAGGTTCGGTCCCTCGGCCTCCTGCTGGATCGTCTCGACGATCTTCACCCGGCAGGTCGCCGGATCGACGCCGGCCGGGACCGGGCGGACCTCCGCCTGCCCGCCCACCGGCTCGACCGGGTAGGACTTCGGCCGGACCTGCACCAGGTGCGGGGCGGGCGCCGCGAACGTCATGGTGGCGACCCGGTCGCCCGCGTAGGGGACCGTCGCCACGACCTGGTCGCCGTCATAGGCGACGCTGGTGGCGTTCGCGATGACGCCGAGGCCCAGGCGCGCGGCCAGCCGGGCGATGACGTCGCGCGCCGTGAAGGTGCTCGGGAAGAGCACGAGGTCGGGGGACTCCGCCTGCATCAGGGCCGCCAGCGCGGCGACCTGCGGCTCAACCGCGTACTGCGCGTAGACCGGGTCATCGCCGTGGTAGACCACGGCCGCGCCGTGGGCACCGAGCGTCGCGAGCGCATCCGCCCCGGCCGGCGCCAGCAGCACCGCCGCGGCCTCGCCCAGGCCGCGAGCCGCGGTCAAGAGCTCGAGCGACAGGCGGTGCGGAGCGCCCTCCGCCAGTTCGGTCCAGACCCAGACGCGTCGTGTGGCCATCCTGCCCCTCCTACACCACCTGGATGCGCTCGAGGAAGGCCACGATCTCGTCGACGCTGCTCCCCGAGCCGTCGTCGCTCACGATCTTCCCCTGCTTCTCTTCGCGGACCAGCTCGACCGCGCGCACGCGCTCCTTCGCGCCGGCCGGCCCGACCTCGCTCGGGGCGAGCCCCAGGGCGGCGACATCGCGCTCATCCACCGGCTTGCGCTTGGCCGCCATGACCCCCTTGAAGGAGGGGTAGCGCGGCTCGCCGATGCTGGCGGTGACGGTGAGCAGGGCCGGAAGCGACGTCTGGAGCACCTGGGTGCCGCCCTCGACGTCCCGGTGCACCGTGATCGTCTGCCCCTCGACGCTGACCTGTCGGGCGAAGGTGAGCTGCGGAAGGTCGAGGAGCTCGGCGAGCATGCCGGGGACCATGCCGGTGTAGGCGTCGGTCGCCTCGACGGCGCAGATCACCAGGTCGGGCTGCTCGGGCCGGATCGCCGCCGCCAGGGCGCGTGCCGTCGTCGGGGCATCGGAGCCGGCCAGGGCATCGTCGGTGATGAGGATGGCCCGGTCGGCGCCCATCGCCATGCCCCGCCGGAGCGCGTCGGCCGCGGCGAGCGGCCCCATGCTGACGACCACGACCTCCCCGCCGTGCTGCTCGACCAGCCGAAGCGCCGTCTCGATCCCGTACTCATCCGCCGGGTCGAGGATCGACTGCTCGGGGTTGCGCACCAGCCGATGCGTGTCTGGATCGACCTGCAGCGGCAGGTTCGGATCCGGCACCTGCTTGACCGTGACACAGATCTTCATGGGTGCAGACGGGTCCTTCCATACTACCCGTGCCCCCGCACCACGTGCTGTGGGCTTGGAGGTCACCGTTGTGCCGCGTCCGGAGAAGGCATCGTTCGTGGAGGCCATAGTATGAGAGCGCGCCGGAGGTTTCAACTCCGGCGCGGAACCGTCGGGGCAGCGGGCGCCCTACCAGCCACACCACACTGAACGGAGCACGGAGAGCTACGACGACGGCTCTGGCACGTGCTCGGCGACGATCTCGACCGGGTTGCCGTCGGGGTCGGCCACCCACGCCGCGCGCAGCCGGCCGAGGAAGTCGTGCGGGCTGCTGAGCGGCTGCGCGCCCTTCGCGACGAGCTCGGCGTAGGCGCGGTCAACGTCGTCGGTCCACAGGCAGACCTCCGCCCGCGGGAAGTCCGTGGACATCCCGCGCGGACTCGATGGAGGCCAGGCCCAGGATGAGGCCGCCGAGCCGCAGCTCGACGTGGTCCGAGGGACCCGACGCGGGTGTGCGGAAGGTCTCCTCGAAGCCGAACAGGTCGGTGTAGAAGCGCACCGACCGTTCGACATGGCGCACGTAGAAGTTGACCTGCGGATCACGAAACACGCGCACACGTCCTTTCTGCCCCCATGCCCGGGGCATGTCTATCACGCGATGAGTGCCCGACCCAGGGAACCCGGCGAGCACTCTACTGCTCACCCAGGCGCGGGTCGAGGGCATCGCGCAGGCCGTTGCCGACCAGGTTGATCGCCAGGACGGTGAGGTAGATGACCAAGCCCGGGATGACGATCAGCGTCCAGGAATGCGACAGGTAGGTGATGGCCCCGCTGAGCATGTTGCCCAGGCTCGGGACCGGCACCTGCACGCCCAGGCCGAGGAAGCTGAGCGCCGCCTCGACGAGGATGAAGCTGGGCAACGCCAGGGTGGCCCAGACGATCACGATCGGCGTCACGTTCGGGATGATGTGCCGGACGATGATGCGCCCGTCGGACGCGCCGAGGACCCGTGCCGCCTCGACATAGTCCCGGCGCTTGACCGACATAATCTCGCCGCGGATGAGCCGGGCGAGCCCCATCCAACTGACGGCAGCGATCACGAGGGCGAGCGTGGTGGGGCCCACGGGGAAGAGGGTGCCGATGAAGATCAAGAGGAACAGGGCCGGGATCGAGAGCATGATGTCGACGAAGCGCATAGTGACCGAGTCGATCCAGCGCCCGTAGTAGCCGGCCAGCGCGCCGAGCGTGCCGCCGAGCAGCAGGGCGCTGGCGACGGCCAGGAGGGCGACAGTCATCGACACCCGGGCGCCGTAGGCGAGGCGGGTGAGCACGTCGCGGCCCAGGTTGTCGGTGCCGAGGAGGTGCCCCTTCTCCCCCGGCCGTAAGAACTTGTCGAGGAGGACCTGCTCGTCGTAGCCGACGTGGGTGACGTACCGGGAGATGAGCGGCGCGCTGAACCCGAAGGCGAAGATGAGCACGACCACGACGAGGGAGCCGACCGCCAGATGGTTGCGGCGGAAGCGCGTCCACGCCTGCTGGAAGTTGCTGCGCGCCTTCGTCCGCGCCACGCGGCTCAGCTCGGCACCCCGCGCCGTGGTCGGGACGCGGGCACAGGTCTCGGTGACGCGCTCGGGTCGGACATCTGCCATCACTTAGCTCCCTGCGCTCCCAGGTCGCGGGGTGGGTCGGCGGTGGCGCCTCAGTCGAAGCGGATGCGCGGGTCGAGCACCCCGTACGCGATGTCGGCCAGCAGGTTGGCCACGACGG
>JASBVL010000004.1 GCA_029961075.1 Sphaerobacter sp. | reverse complement strand
CCAAGGTGGACTGAGGCGTGCACCCGGACCCGGATCGCCGCGGACGCAGCGCCGGCGTCCGCGGCTGTTGTTTTGCCTGGGATCACCGCACAGCGTTCAGAGAGACTCGCCGGGAGGGAGCCACTACCGTTGTTCGAGATCGAGCTGAATGAGCAGCAGCGCCAGCGCCAGCGCAAGGTCGAAGAGCTACGCCGGCTCGGCATCGACCCCTACCCACCGCGCAGCCATCGGACCCACACCGCCAGGCAGGCGCTCGATCGGTTCGCCGAGATCGAGCCGACGCTCGACGGCGAGCTCGACCCCGAGGAGATCGTCGTCGCCGGCCGCGTCACCGCCCTCCGCGACATGGGGAAGTCGGTCTTCGCCCACATCCGCGACGGCAGCGGCGCAATCCAGCTCTATCTGCGTCGCGATGTCGTGACCGACGACGCCCTGGCGCACTTCAAGCGCTTCATCGATCTGGGCGACTTCATCGAGGCCGCCGGCCACCTCTTCCGCACCCGCACCGGCGAGGTCACGGTCGAGGTCAGGCGGTTCCAGTTGCTGGCGAAGGCCGTCAACCCGCCGCCCGAGAAGTGGCACGGCCTCACCGACGTCGAGACCCGCTACCGGCAGCGCTACGCGGACCTCATGGCCAACGAGGAGACCCGGCGCATCTTCGTCATTCGTGCCAACGCCATCCGCGCCATCCGGCGCTTCCTCGACGAGCGCGGCTTCCTCGAGGTGGAGACGCCGATCCTCCAGCCGCTCTACGGCGGCGCGGCCGCCAAGCCCTTCACCACCTACTACAACGCGCTCGACCAGACCTTCTACCTGCGGATCGCCGACGAGCTGTACCTGAAGCGCCTCCTGGTGGGCGGCTACGAGCGGGTCTACGAGATCTCGAAGGACTTCCGGAACGAAGGCATCGACGCGCGGCACTCGCCCGAGTTCACCATGCTCGAGTTCTACATGGCGTACGCCGACTACCGCGACGTCATGGAGCTCGTCGAGCAGATGCTGGCCTTCGTGGCGGAGGAGGCGCTCGGCACGCGCCAGATCACCTTCGCGGGCCATACGGTCGACCTGACCCCGCCCTGGCCGCGCGTGTCGCTCCGCCAGGCCCTCATCGACACCACCGGGATCGACTTCCTCGAGGTCACCGATCAGCGCGAGCTGTACGAGCGCGCGCGGGCGCTGGGGGCGGATGTCGCCCCGGACACGGTCTGGCCCCGCATCATCGACGAGCTGCTGAAGACCTTCGTCCGACCCACGCTGATCCAGCCGACCTTCCTGATCGACTACCCGGTCGAACTGTCGCCGCTCGCCAAGCGCAGCCCCGAGGATCCGCGCATCGTCGAGCGCTTCCAGCCCTTCATCGCTGCGATGGAGGTGGGCAACGCCTTCACCGAGCTGAACGACCCCATGGATCAGCTCAGCCGGTTCCTCCAACAGGCCCGCGACCGTGCGGCCGGCGATGACGAGGCCATGCCCATTGACGACGACTTCATCAATGCGCTGATGTACGGGATGCCCCCCACCGGCGGCTTTGGCCTGGGGATCGACCGGCTGACGATGCTCCTCACGGACCAGCAGAACATCCGTGAGGTGATCCTCTTCCCGCACCTCCGGTCCAAGCCGACCCCCATCCTCAACCTCGTGCCGCGCTCGGCCGACGAGCGGGACCAGTAGGCGACGGCCGGGACCCGTCCAGAGCCACCTGGGGCCGGCGGCGCGGCCCACCATGCGCCCGGGTTGACTGCGCCATGGCGTGGGTCGCGCCGCCGGCGCCCGAGTGGCCGTCAGGCCGGGTCCGTCTCACCCAGGCGCTTGTAGAGATACACGAAGATGTCTCGGAGCACGGCGGTGAGCGGCACGATCACGATCATGCCGAAGACCCCCCAGAGCGAGCCGCCGATCACGAGCAGCACCATGATGACCGCGGGGTGGACCCGGACGGCGTCGCCCTGGATTTTCGGCACCAGGAACGTGTTCTCCAGTTGCTGGATCGCCAGGAAGGCGATGCCGACCAGCAGGAGGCGATCTCGCTCGGTCGCCAGGGTCACGAGCGCGGCGACGCCGAACGCGAGCCACGGGCCGAGCACGGGGATCAGCTCGAACACCCCGGCCAGGACCCCGAGGACGAGCGCCTGCGGGATCCCGATGAGCCACATCGCCAGGCCCGTCACGACCCCGATGATGACGCCCAGGAAGAGTTGCCCGCGGACGTACGCCGCCAGCACCTCATCCAGCATGCCGACGATCGCGCGGACGTCACCACGCCACGCTTCAGGCCACAGGTTGTAGAACCACTGGAGCGCCCGCTGCTGATCTTTGAGCACGTAGAACATCCAGAGCGGGAGCAGCGCGAGGCCGGCGGCGAAGCCGATAATCGTGCCGACGGCGTCGAACGTCACCATCATCGCGGCGCTGGCCGCAGCGCCCACCTGCGCGCCCAGCGCGTCGAGGTTGCTCTCGATTTGCGCCTGCACCTGGGGTGGCACGCGATCGCGATACAGCGCCAGGAGCGAGTTCCCCTCGCGCAGGACATCGTCCCAGTAGGTCGGCAGCTCTTGGACGAATTCGACCGTCTGGTTGACGAGCGGCGGGATCAGGTAGAACCCCGCGACGGCGAGGGCGCCCAGGGCGACGATGTAGGCCACGAGGATCGCGACGGGCCGGGCAAACTGCCCGAACCGTCCCTGGCGGGGCATCAGCCGCTCAATGGCGGTGATCAGGGGCGCCAGCAGATACGCCAGGATGCTGCCGAGTAGAAACGGCGTGAGCGCGCCGCGGGTACGCCACACCACCCAGGCGAGCACGACCAGCGCGAGCGCGACCAGCAAGACTCGCTTCCACCGCGTCCCCGACACGCTCTCGACCACGCCGCCTCACTCCCTCGTGCACTGAGCGCCCATGCTGCCTGACGCATCCCGCCAGGCCAGCCGCCTGCAGCGAGCCGCGCCGTCGACCAGAGTTCGCTAATCTTAGCCCACAACCACCCCGTGGCGCGCGGGTGCGCGGCTCGCTGGAACACGGTACACTGGCCCCGTTCGCGACACAGTCGTGCCCCAGCCTATCACGCTGCGGAAGGCGCGCCCGGGGGCAGCGCGCCCGAACCTTGTGCCGTGGCAACGCGGCACCGCCGAGGGGAGGGTCGTTTGGTGACGACGAAGCACGGCAGCGACGCCGTCGTGGTCGGCGGACGTCCGCTCCGCATCCCCGATGTCGTCGCGGTGGCGCGCCACAGCCGTCGCGTCCACCTGGCGCCCGAGGCCAGAGCCGCGATGGAGCGCAGCCGGGCCGCGGTGATCCGAGCCCTGCACGACGACCGGCCCGTGTACGGGGTCTCCACCGGTTTCGGCGCGCTGGCCAACGTCCGGATCTCACCGGACGATCGGGCCGCGCTCCAGGTCCACCTGCTGCGCTCCCATGCCGCGGGCGTGGGTGAGCCGCTACCCGACGAGGTGGTACGCGCCGCCATGCTGCTGCGCGCGCAGGCGGTGGCCCGCGGCTACTCTGGTGTCCGCCCCGTTGTCGTCGAGCGCCTGCTCGATCTCCTCAACGCGGACATCCACCCCATCGTGCCGGACCAAGGCTCCGTGGGAGCGAGCGGCGACCTCGCGCCGCTGGCGCACCTGGCGCTCCCCCTGATCGGTGAGGGGCACGTCCGGGTCCAGGGCACGGTGCAGCCGGCGGCGTCGGCCCTCCAGGCCGCGGGGATCGCTCCGCTGGTGCTCGAGGCCAAGGAGGCCCTGGCGCTCATCAACGGTACCCAGATCATCACCGCGCTCCTCGCCCTCGCCGTCGCGGATACCCAGGGACTGCTGCGTGCCGCCGAGATCGCCGCGGCCATGAGCTTTGACGCGCTGGGCGGGCACCCGACCGCCCTGGCGGCGCCCGTCCACCAGGTGCGGCCCCACCCCGGGCAAGTCTCGACCGCCGCGCGCCTGCGCGCCCTGCTGCAGCGGGACGGATGCCTGCCGCGCGCAACGCGCGATGCCGTCCAGGACCCCTACACGCTCCGCTGCATCCCACAGGTGTTGGGACCGGTGCGCGGCGCGCTGGAGAGCGTCCAGGAGACGGTCCACATCGAGATCAACGCCGTGACCGACAATCCGCTCTGCTTCCCGGACGACACCGGCGTAGTCTCCGGCGGGAACTTCCACGGCCATCCCGTCGCGCTGGCGTCCGACTACCTGAAGCTGGCCGTCGCGTCGCTCGGCACCTTCACCGAGCGGCGGATCGCCAGCCTGGTCGATCCTCGCTCCAGCGGCCTGCCCGCCTTCCTGACGCCCAGCCCGGGTTTGCACTCGGGCCTGATGCTGGCCCAGTACGTCGCCGCGTCCCTGGCGGCCGAGAATAAGGTCCTCGCGCACCCATCCAGCGTCGACTCGATCCCGACCTCGGCCGACATCGAGGACTTCAACAGCATGGGGACGACTGCGGCCCGCCATCTCGCCCGCGTGGTCGCGAACACCGAGACCATCGTCGCGATCGAGGTCCTCTGCGCCGCCCAAGCCATCGACCTGACCGGCCGCCCACCCTGGGGTGTCGGCACCGAGGCCGCCTATCGCGTCGTCCGTAGCCGGATCCCGTTCCTCGACGGGGATGACCGGCCGCTCCATGAGTTGATCGGGACCGCGCGCGACCTGGTCCACTCCGGGACGCTGCAGCACGCAGTGGAGGCCGCGCTCGGCGAGTCGCACGACGAGGCCCCGGACCCAGCCACGGAGGGAGGAGACGCATGACCGGCGGACATCCACGGATCGTCCGCGCACCCCGCGGTGCCGAGCGCTCGTGCCGCGGTTGGCCCCAGGAGGCGGCGCTCCGCATGCTCATGAACAACCTCGACCCAGACGTGGCGGAGGCTCCCGATCAGTTGATCGTCTACGGCGGTACCGGCAAGGCGGCGCGCAACTGGGACTGCTTCGACGCCATCGTCCGTGAGCTCCGGCAACTCGGTGACGACGAGACGCTGCTGGTCCAGTCGGGCAAGCCCGTCGCGGTCTTCCGCACCCACGCGATGGCGCCGCGCGTCCTGATCAGCAACGCGATGCTGGTTCCCCAATGGGCCACCTGGGACGAGTTCCGGCGGCTCGAAGCTCTGGGCCTGACCATGTACGGCCAGATGACCGCCGGGAGCTGGATCTACATCGGCACCCAGGGCATCCTCCAGGGCACCTACGAGACCTTCGCCGAGCTCGCCCGCCAGCACTTCGACGGCACGCTGGAGGGCCGCATCGTGCTGACCGCGGGGCTGGGTGGCATGGGCGGGGCGCAGCCGCTCGCCGTGACCATGAACGGCGGCGTCGCCCTGGTGGTGGAGGTCGACCCGGAGCGCATCGAGCGCCGGGTCCGCATCGGCTACTGCGACGCGGCCACCGCGGACCTGGACGACGCCGTCCGCCAGGTCGAGGCGGCGCGCCGCGAGCGCCGGCCCTTCTCGCTGGCGCTGCTCGGCAACGCCGCCGAGGTGCTGCCGGAGCTCGTCCGGCGGGGCTTCGTCCCCGACGTCGTCACCGACCAGACGTCGGCCCACGACCCGCTGGGCGGCTACGTCCCCGCCGAGATCAGCCTCGAGGACGCGCGGATGCTCCGCGAGCGGTCGCCGCACCTCTACACCGAGCGTTCGCTGCAGAGCATGGCCCAGCACGTGCGCGCGATGCTCGACTTCCAGCGCCGCGGCGCGGTCGTGTTCGACTACGGCAACAACCTCCGTGGGCAGGCCCGTCTTGCGGGTGTCGAGGATGCCTTCAGCTACCCGGGCTTCGTCCCGGCCTATATCCGGCCGCTCTTCTGCCAGGGGAAGGGGCCGTTCCGCTGGGTCGCGCTCTCCGGCGACCCCGAGGACATCCGCAAGACCGACCAGGCGGCACTCGAGCTGTTCCCTGAGAACGATGCCCTCCGCCGGTGGCTGACCATGGCCGAGGCGAAGGTGCCGTATCAGGGGCTGCCGGCCCGCATCTGCTGGCTCGGCTACGGGGAGCGGGCGCGCTTCGGCCTGCGGATCAACGAGATGGTGCGGTCGGGTGAGCTGCGGGCCCCCATCGTCATCGGCCGCGACCACCTGGACACCGGCTCGGTGGCCTCCCCCTACCGGGAGACGGAGGGGATGCGCGACGGCTCCGACGCGATCGCCGACTGGCCAATTCTAAACGCGCTGCTCAACACGGCGTCCGGCGCCTCCTGGGTGTCGGTGCACCACGGCGGCGGCGTGGGGATCGGCCTCTCGATCCACGCCGGCATGGTGGTCGTCGCCGACGGATCCGCCGAGGCCGCGCTGCGACTGGAGCGGGTGCTGACGAACGACCCCGGGATCGGGGTCATCCAGCACGCCGACGCCGACCGCGGCCGCGAGCGGGCCCGTGATGGCCGTCTTCCAGAGGTTCCAGAGCGCCTGGGCCACGACCGCGATGATGACCGGCTTGATCCCGTAGAGCAGCCAGCCCACCTCGGGGGTCGTGCCGAAGCGGACGTAGGCCCAGGCGAAGGCGAGCACCAGCACGGCCGCGGGCGTGATGAAGCCGACGCCGCCGACGATGAGGCCGCGCCAGCCGGCCCGGATGTAGCCCGTGTGGATCACCATCTCGGTGGAGTTGGGCCCCGGGATCAGGTTCGTCGCGCCGAGCAGGTCGAGGAAGTGCTGCTCCGTCACCCAGCGGCGACGCGTGACCACCTCCTCGCGCAGCATGGCGATGTGCGCCGCCGGGCCGCCGAAGGCCGTCAGCCCCAGCTTGACCGCCACCCAGGCGACCTCCGCCAGTGCCGCGTCGTCCTTGCGGCCGTCCGGCGGCGTCGCGCGCTTGCCCTCCGTCGTGGTCACGCTTCTCCCGAACGCTTCCCCTGGCGCGGCGTACCCCCGTCGTCGCCCTGCTCGTGTTATCGCATGCCCGGCGACCCGCTGCCAAGGGGGGCGCCGGCCGGGCGCCGGGGGAGAGCGGATTGCGGAGCCTGTGCTCGGGCGCAGCCAGTGCCGCGCCCACCGGGCCGGATCGCGCAGTGCTGGAGGTGCGAGCGGATGACTGGCGTCGGCCAGGACGGGCCACGCGAGCCCCAGCGCGACGCCCTGCTGCGGCGCGCGCTGCCGCTCTACTCTGCCCTCGTGCTGGCCATCTTCACCGCCGCGGGGCTCTCCCTGCTGCTGCGCCTGCGGGGCGTGCTGCTCATCCTCTTCATCAGCCTCCTCTTCGCGGCGGCGGTCGCCCGACCGGCGTCGCAGCTCGAGCGGCTGCGCATCCCGCGCGGGATTGCCGCGGTGATCGTCTATCTGGTGGCCTTCGGGGTGGTCGTCGGGATCGGCTGGTTCGTCCTCCCGCCGCTCTTCGCGCAGGTCGCCACGCTGGTCGACGACCTGCCCCGCTACGTTGACCGCTACCAGAGCCTGCGCGTCACCTACGAGCGCCTGCGCCAGCAGTACCCCGAGCTGGCGCCGTTCGAGGCCCAGGTCACGGCGGCCGGCGCGCGCCTGCTGGCCGGCGTCGGCCAGCGTCTCACCGAGCTCCCGAGCGACCTGTTCGGCGTGTTCCTCGATCTGCTCAGCGTCTTCATCATCTCGATGCTGCTGGTGACGACCCGGGAGCGGATCCTCGCCTTCATCCTCTCGCTCACCCACCCGGCGCACCGCGCGACGACGGAGCGCGTGCTGCGGCAGATGTGGGAGCGCATCGGGTACTACGTGCGCGCCAAGCTGATCGTCATGGCGATCATCGGCGCGCTGACCTATGTGGCGCTGCGCCTCATCGGGCTCCCCTACGCGGTCTTGCTGGCGATCGTGGTGGCGTTGGGCGAGATCATCCCACGGATCGGGCCGTGGCTGGCGCGCATCCCGCTCCTCGTCATCGCGGCGTTCGAGGGGCTGACCACCTTCGGCATCGTCCTCGCCGTCTCGGTCCTGCTCGAGAACGCCAAGGGCTACTTCATCTCCCCCTGGGTGGAGGGCGATCAACTCGACATCCACCCCTTGCTGGTCTTCATTGCGGTGCTGGTCGGCGCGTCGCTGCTGGGGGTTGCCGGCGCCTTCGTCGCCGTGCCGGCCGCCGCGATGCTGCAGGTGCTCTGCGAAGAAGTGATCTTCCCCTGGCGCCGGGCGCAGGTCGCGGCCGCCGAGGCGGAGCTCGCCGCCCAGCCGGCCGGGCGCGAGCCGGACGCCTGATGCCCGTTCATCGCCGGTTAAGCAATCATTAACCGGGAGCTGGTAAGCCTCGAATCACCCGGCCCGACGGCGCACTGGCCGGGGACCGGCGGCGAACCGTGGTACCATTCGTTGCGAGGGTGCGGATCGCGGCGCACGAGAGGGGCGATCAGGAGGCGATGAGTACGCAATCGCAGCGAGAGGCCCGGCGCTCCCGGAGGGCGGAGCGCCGGTTGGCGGCCGAGCGCGCTGGGCGCCGGCGGCGGCAGATGACGATCTTCGGCGGCCTGGTCGCCGTCGCGGTCGTGGTGGCCCTGGTCCTCATTCTGCTCAACCGCCCGGGCGGCGGTGACGATGTCTCGGATATCACCATCGCCGCGGAGCGCGACCCGAGCATCCCCGCCAGTGGGCGCATCCTGGGGCAGGCCGACGCGCCGGTCAAGGTGATCGAGTACGGTGACTACCAGTGCCCCGCCTGCGGCATCTTCGCCCGCATGATGGAGCCGCAGCTCGTGCAGGACTACGTCGCCACCGGCAAGATCAGTTTCGAGTACCGCGACTGGGCCTTCATCGGTCCCGACTCGACGCGTGCCGCCGAGGCGGCCTTCTGCGCGCAGGATCAGGGGAAGTTCTGGCAGTTCCACGACACCCTGTTCCAGAACCAGCGCGGCGAGAACCGCGGGGACTACAGCGACGCCCGGCTCAAGGAGATGGCGCGCCAGATGGGCCTGGACATGGACGCCTTCAACGCTTGCTACGACGGTGGCAAGTACGAGGACGCGGTGAAGGCCAGCTACCAGGAGGGCCAGAACCTCGGCATCAACGGGACCCCGACCTTCGTCATCAACGGCCAGGTGCTGAAGGGATGGGACGGGAGCTACGCCGCGCTGAAGGCGGCCATCGATCAGGCGCTGGGGCAGTGATGGGCCGCTGGCACACCGCCTCGCTCGTCCTGGCGGTCGCCGGCCTGCTCGTCGCGGGCTATCTCACCTACACCCACTACGACCGCAGCGCGCTGGTCTGCACCGTCGGCAACTGCCAGACGGTGCAGACCAGCCCCTACGCCGAGATCGCCGGCATCCCCATCTCGATCCTCGGGATGGGGATGTACCTGGCCGTCATCGGCCTGGGCCTCGCCCGCGGCCTCCGGCCGGCCTGGTTCGCCCCGGCGACCATGGCCGCCTTCGCCGTGGTGCTCGCGGGGGCGGTCTACGCCGCCTACCTCACCTACCTCGAGCTCGCCGTGATCAAGGCAATCTGCCAGTGGTGCGTCACCTCGGCCCTGCTGACCCTCGGCATCCTGGTCGCCGAGGGGGTGCTCCTCTGGCGCGTCCTCGACGCCGGGGAGCGCGAGGCGTTCTGACGGGCAGCCGGTCGTCCGCCGCCCGCGCGTCCCTGCCAGCCCGGCGCGGGATGGGTCCCGTGGTCATCCACCCCGCGCACGCGCAACCGCGTGCTGCCCGCAGTATGCCCGCCGTGCCTCACGCCTCCCCCATCACCAGCACCGCCGCACCTGCGACGCGCCCGGCGCGCAGGTCGTCCAGCGCCGCGTTCGCCGCCTCCAGGGGGTAGGGCTGCACCGTCGTGCGCACCGGCACCGTCGGCGCCAAGGCGAGGAACTCCTCGCCGTCCTGCCGGGTGAGGTTGGCCACCGAGCGGACGACGCGCTCGCCCCACAGGATCGCGTATGGGAATGACGGGATGTCGCTCATGTGGATCCCCGCACAGACCACCACGCCGCCCTTGCCGACGGCGCGCAGTGCGGCCGGGACGAGGGCGCCGACCGGGGCGAAGATGATGGCGGCGTCGAGCGGCTCCGGGGGCAGGTCGTCGGAGCCGCCGGCCCAGACTGCGCCCAGTTCGCGGGCGAACTGCTGGCCCGTCGTGTCCCCGGGGCGGGTGAAGGCGAACACGCGCCGGCCCTCGTGGCGGGCGACCTGGCTGATCAGGTGCGCCGCGGCGCCGAAGCCGTACAGGCCCAGCCGCGTCCCCTCGCCGGCCACGCGCAGGGCCCGGTAGCCGATCAGCCCCGCGCACAGCAGCGGCGCGGCGTGCACGTCGGAGTAGCCCTCCGGGATCGGGAAGCAGTACCGCTCGTCGGCGACGGTGTACTCGGCGTAGCCGCCGTGGAGCTGGTAGCCGGTGAAGCGGGCGGCGTCGCACAGGTTCTCCCGGCCGCTGCGGCAGAAGCGACAGGTGCCGCAGGTCCAGCCCAGCCAGGGAACCCCCACCCGCGTGCCCGGCGCGAAGCGGGTGGCGCCGGGACCGGCGGCGACCACCGTGCCGACGATCTCGTGGCCGGGGATGATCGGCAGCGCCGGGTCCGGCAACTCGCCGGCGACGAGGTGCAGGTCGGTCCGGCAGACGGCGCAGGCGCGGACCCGGAGCAGCACCTGGCCCGGCCCCGGCTCCGGGCGCGGGAGCTCAGCCAGGCGCAGGGGGCGCCCGGGCGCATCGAGGAGCATCGCACGCATCCCTGTCTCCTTCCGTCGGTCGCCGCGACACGGTCGTCGGGCCACGGGTCGGGCGCGGCGGGCGTCGTCCGCCCCCGTCCTGCGCCAAGTATGACCAAAAGGCTCTTTCGCTCGCTCGGCAGCCGTGGCTTGCTAGGGGGTGGGACGCCGGCCACGCGTTCAGTGCCGGCACGGGAGCGGACGATGGTGATCACGCTGGCCTTGGTCCAGTCCGCCGTGCTCTCGGCGGCCATCGCGATCTACGCGTGGCGCCGGGACGTGCCCGGCTCGGCCCCGCTGGCGCTGGCGCTGCTGGGCGCCGCCTGGTGGGCCGCGGCCGATGTCGCTTTGCTCCTGAGCCCGGACCTGGACGCCAAGGTCGTCTGGGCCAAGCTGGACTTCCTCGGGCAGGTCACCCTGCCCGCCACCTCGCTGGCGTTCGCCCTCCGCTACACCGGGATGGTCCAGCGCCTGTCGCGCCGCCTCTGCCTGCTCCTCGCCGTCGAGCCGGCGCTGACCATGCTGATCGTCGCGACCAACGAGCGCCACCACCTGGTCTGGGCCGGCGTCCGCCTGGACGCCAGCGGCCGGTTTCTGGAGCGCGCCGTCGGGCCGTGGTGGTGGCTGGACGCGGCCTACTCCTACGCCCTGCTCACCGTCGCGACCGGCCTGATCGTCGCCCGCGTGCTGCGGCCGCACCATCTCTACCGCCGCCAGCAGGCCGGGCTGCTGCTCGCCGTCTTCGTGCCCTGGATCACCAACGCGCTCTTCCAGCTCGGCCTGGGCCCGATCCCGGCTCTCGATCTGACCCCCTGTGCCTTTCCCATCACCGGTCTGGCGCTCTGCATCAACATGGCGCGCTTTCGCCTCCTCGACCTCGTGCCGCTGGCTGGCGACGCGCTCTTCGACGCCATGCCCGATGCCGTTGTCGTCCTCGACCGTGACGGCCAGGTCCTCGACCTGAACCCGGCCGCCCGCGCCATCCTCGGCCCGGCGGCCCGGGCCGCGCTTGGCCGGCCGGTGCGCGCGCTGCTGCCGGGCCAGGGCGACGTCGTCGAGGCGGCCATCCGTGCCGGGGCCGCGCAGGGGGCGATCGACCAGGGCGAGCCGCGGCAGATCGCCGTCGGCGATCGATCGTACCGCCTCGCGCTGTCGCGGCTCGACGACCGCGCTGGCCGGACGACCGGCTGGCTCCTGACCCTGCGCGACGTCACCGAGGAGCAGCAGGCCGCGAGCCTCGCCGCGGGACAGATGCAGGTCCTCGAGTTGATCGCCCAAGGCGCGCCGCTGTCGACCGTGCTCGACACCCTCGCCCGCGTCATCGAGGCGCAGGCGCCCGGCATGTACTGCAGCGTGCTGCTGTGGGACCCGGCCGGGGCCTGCCTCCGCCACGGCGCGGCGCCGAGCATGCCGGAGGCGTTCATCCCCCTGGTCGACGGCCTGCGCATCGGGCCCAACGTCGGTGCCTGCGGGACGGCTGCCTTCCGGCGTGAGCCGGTTATCTCCGAGGACATCGCGGTCGACCCCCGCTGGGACAGCGTGCGCGACGCGGTGATGGCCTTTGGCTTCCGGGCCTGCTGGTCGACCCCGATCCTGTCCGCCAGCGGGCACCTCCTCGGCACGTTCGCGATGTACTACCGGGAGCCCCGCGCCCCGGATGCCGCCAGCCTGCGCCTGATCGAGGTCGCGGCCCATCTGGCGGGGATCGCCATCGAGCGCGCCCAGGCCGAGACCCAGCTCCGCGAGGCGGAGGCGCGCTACCGGACGCTGGTCGAGCAGGTTCCGGCCGTCATCTACCTCAGCACCGCCGAGCCGCGGCTCGGCGTAGCCTACGTCAGCCCGCGCGTCACCTCGCTGCTCGGGTTGCGCCCCGACGAGGTCACGGCCGATCCGCAGGACTGGTGGCAAGCGGTGCATCCCGAGGACCGGGAGCGGGTCGCCGCCTTCTTCGCGGCCAGCGCGCGGCCCGGCGAGCGCCGCGCGATCGAGTATCGGCTGCGGGCGCGGGATGGTCGCGACGTCTGGGTCCGCGACGAGGCCGTGCTGCTCACCGACGACGAGGGGCAGCCACGCTGGTGGCAGGGGGTGCTGCTCGACATCACCGAGCGCAAGGACCTCGAAGAGCGCCTGCGCTACCAGGCGTTCCACGACGCGCTGACCAACCTGCCGAACCGCGCCTTCTTCCTCGACCAGTTGGCGCGGGCGTTACAGGCCGCGGCGCGGACCGGGCGTGAGATCGCGGTCCTCTTCCTCGACCTGGACGACTTCAAGCGTATCAACGACAGCCTGGGGCACGACGCGGGCGATCAGCTCCTAGTCGCGGTAGCCGACCGCCTCCGGCAGGGCCTCCGGCCGGGCGATACCGCCGCCCGTCTCGGCGGCGACGAGTTCACCGTCCTGCTCGAGCAGGTCGCGTCCCGCAACGAGGCGCTGCAGCTTGCCGACCGGATTGCCGACCGGCTGAGCGAGCCCTTCACGCTGAGCGGCCGCGCCGTGTTCATTACCCCGAGCGTCGGCATCGCCTTCGGCACGGCCGCGGACGAGCCGGCCGAGATCCTGCGCGCCGCCGACCTGGCCATGTACCGGGCCAAAGCCCGCGGCAAGGCCCGCGTCGCCGTCTTCGAGCCCGGCATGGGTGTCGCCGCCGTCGAGCGCCTCGACCTGGAGCACGACCTGCGCCTGGCGCTGGAGCGGGACGAGTTGGTGCTCCACTACCAGCCGATCGTCGAGACCCAGAGCGGCCGCATCGTGGGCATGGAGGCCCTGGTGCGCTGGAACCATCCCCGGCGGGGGCTGCTGGCCCCGGACACCTTCATCCCGCTCGCCGAGGAGACCGGCCTGGTCGTGCCGCTCGGGAAGTGGGTCCTGCGGGAGGCGTGCCGGCAGGCGCGCGCCTGGCAGGAGGCTGGGCTGGGGCCGCTGGTGGTGGCGGTCAACCTCGCCGCGCGGCAGCTCGAGGAGCCGGGGCTGCTCGACGACGTGCGGGGCGCCCTGCTCGGGGCGGGCCTGGCCCCCGAGTGGTTGGGGCTGGAAATCACCGAGAGCATGATGCTGGCGGACGGCGTCGACCCGACGGGCCTGCTGGCCGCGCTGCGCCGCCTCGGCGTCCAGGTCGCGCTCGACGACTTCGGTGCCGGCTACTCCTCGCTCGCTTACCTGCGCCGCTTCCCGATCAACGTGCTCAAGATCGACCGGAGCTTCATCAGCGGGCCCGCGGCGAGCGCCGAGGACGCCGTGATCCTCGCCGGCATCATCTCCGTGGCGCACAGCCTCGGCCTGACCGTGGTGGCCGAGGGGGTCGAGAGCGCCGATCAGGCCGCCATGGTCCGCGGGCTGGCGTGCGACCTGAGCCAGGGCTTCCACTTCTCCGCGCCCCTGCCGGCCGACGCCGCGACCACGCTTCTGCGCGACTGGGCGCCGGCCCACCGGCCCTGGATGGCCTCGCCCGCCTAGCGCCGCGCGGCCGGTCGCGCTCATCCGGTGCGTGGTCGCGCGCTGCTGTTCTTGCCCAAGTGGCCGATGGGCGGCGCTTACGCTGCGCGTTCGTGTTGCCGTGAATGCCTGCTCGGGTGATACCGGCACGCGCACGCCGCCCCCTCGCACCCGCGATGGCTGCCCGCGGTGCGGCTCGAGCGGAACGGACGACAGCGACGAGCGAGCGGCAGGCCTCAGGATGCCTCCGATGCGGAGCGCATGGCGCTCTCGTGCCGGTCGCGTCGCGCTGCTGGCGCTGGCTGGCGGCCCGCTTGCCTGGCAGGAGCGGTCATCACGTGCCGCGGCGCCCATCCCTGTCGGTGTGCTTCCCACGGTGGGGACGGGGTCGGTCGGGACTCCGGCGACCAGCGGCAACCCGGAGCCGCTGGGGCCGCTGTCCTACCCGCCGGGGATCACGGCGATCACCCCATCGCTGCCGCAGCGCGACGCCCGGACGCCGACCTTCACGGCCGAGCAGGCCCGAGCAGACGTGCAGGCGCAGCTTCCGGAGGTCACCGTCGCCGGTCGAGTTCGTGCCGGCGCGGGACGTCAACGCCCGGCTCCACAGCAAGATCGGCCGGCCGGACGATGCGCTGCTCTGCGTGGTGACGGTCCGCGGGCGCTGCTCGGAGCGGGTGCCGGGTGGGCCGGAGCTCACCGGCACCACCGGCTATCTGGTCTACGACGCCCTCACCGGCAACGAGCTCGTGTTCTCCCTGCGGCTCGCCCCCCCCCCGCAGGAGCGGGGTGCCGCACCGCGCGGGCGGCGCGTGAGGCGACCGGCGGGATCACTCGCCTGCCGCCGCGGTCGCCGCGCCCTCCTCCCGGTGCCGCAGCGCGCGCAGGAAGAGGGCGACCGACGGCACCAGCGCGATCGCGACCCCGAGCATCGCCGCCCGGATCGAGACGAGCGTGGCGACCGCCCCCAGGATCGGGCCGCCCACGATCTCCCCCAGCGCGTCGGCCTGGCTCGCCATCGAGTGGACCGTCGCGCGCACCCGCGGCTCCAGCCGCTGGTTGACCCAGGCGGCATAGAGTGGGTCGTGCGTGGTGCGGAGCAGGTAGGTCAGCCAGTAGGCCGCCAGCGCCACGGCGAAGCCCGTGGCGAGCCCGAAGGCGATCACCCCACCGATCAGCAGCAGGTTGGTCAGCAGCAGCGCCCGCGCCGTGGCGAGGTGGCTCGCCGTGTCGACCCGGCGCCGCGCGCCCTCCGTCACCGCCACGCTGAGCAGCATCGCCACCGCGTTGATGATGCCGAACCAGACGACCGGCGGGAGGTCGGCGAGGGCGGGGACGGTCACGGTGTCGAGCAGGTGGAGCGGCCACAGCCGGTCGAAGGCCTCGAAGGCCATCCCATAGACGGCGCCGATGGCGAGCATGGTCCGCAGCACCGGCCGCGCCCGCACCACGCGCCCGCCCTCCCGCAGGGTGCGCCGCATCGCCTGCCAGGAGCTGCGCTCCGCCGGCGGGCGGGGGGTGAAGTGGCGCTCCGGCATGCAGGCCACCAGGAAGACGCCGAGCAGCACGAAGCACGCCCCGCCCACCAGGATCGGCAGGTTGAGCCGGACGCTGGCGAGCGCGACGCTGGCGAAGGTCGCCAGCAGTGCGCTGACCTGCCCCGCCTGGGTCGCCCGGAGGAAGGCACGCCCGGCGCGCTCCTCGCCGATCTCGTCGCTGATCCAGGCGCTGGCGGCGCCGCTGGTGAAGGTGTACCCCAGCCCCCACAGTGCCTGGGCTGCCAGGATCGTGCCGAAGACCGGCAGCGCGCCTTCGAGCAGGAAGCCGGCCCCCACCAGGAAGACACCGATGATCACCGACCGGCGCCGGCTGTAGACGTCGGCGACCACGCCGGTCGGGATCTCGCACAGGAAGATCGAGCCCTCCAGCATCGTCCCGACCAGCACCAGCTCGAGCGGGTTGAGCCCCGCCTGCTCGATCCGATAGACTGCCCCGACGGTGAAGACGAGCGTGTAGAAGAACGACGATGCCGCCGCGAAGATCAGATAGACGGCCTCGGCGCTGAGCCGGGCCCTACCCCGCATGGTGCACCGCCATCGACGTGACCTTCCCCTCCGCCGCGCGGCTCCGGGCGTGTCGGACGGGCCGGATTGTATCGCAGGCCGCGCGCGCGCTGCGGCCGCGTCGCGGGGGCGGGGCACCGGGACGGGGCGCGCGGGACCAGCCGCGCGCGGCTATCATGCCGCTGGCTGGCCCCACGGCGGCCAGCGCGGGACCCGCGTTGAGGGAAGAGGAGACGGTGCATGTCCGGAGGGGCTATCGACTGGGCGGGTGTGGCGGCCGCGATCGCGGCCGCGGAGCGCACGGGCGGCACGGTCGGGGTGACCGTGGTCGCCCCCGGCGGCCAGACCTTCCGCCACCACGGCGACCGGCGCTTCCGCGCCGCGAGCACGGTCAAGATCCCGATCATGATCGCGCTCTACCGGGAGATCGACGCCGGGCGGTGCTCCCTGGCGGAGCGCGTCACGCTGCGCGCCGAGGACAAGGCGGGGGGCAGCGGCGTGCTGCTGCACCTGCACGACGGCCTGGAGCTGACGCTCGGCGATCTGGCCTACCTCATGATCGCGATCAGCGACAACACGGCCACCAACCTGCTCATCGACCGGGTGGGTCTGGAGGCGGTGGCGGCGGTGTTCGCCTCCCTCGGCATGCGCGACTCGACGCTGACGCGGAAGATGAAGGGCCGCGCCGCGCAGCCGGGTGAGACCGAGAACTGGGCCACGCCGGACGACTACGCCCTGGCCGTGCGCGCCCTGCTCGACGGCCGCGCCGCCTCGCCGGACTCCTGTGCGGCCATGCTGGCGATGCTGGAGAAGCAGCAGAACCGGAGCCGGATCGCGCGCTACCTCCCGGAGGGTGAGGGGATCCGCTGGGGCTCCAAGACCGGGAGCCTGCCCGGCGTGATCAACGACGTCGGGTTCATCACGACGCCGGCGGGCACGCTCGTCGTCAGCGTCTACACCGAGGGCTTGCCCGACCTGCACGCGGGCGAGCAGGCCATCGGCGAGATCGCGCGCGCCGCCATGCAGGCGACCGGCATCCTCGGCTAGCGCGCCGCCGCCCGCGGCGCACCGGGCGGGCGCGGGTGCCCGCCGGTGACCAGCACACGAGAGGGGAGATGGGGCGATGAAGGTGTACGTGTCGGTCGACATCGAGGGGATCACCGGCGTGGTCCACGGCGACATGATGATGGCGAGCGAGCGGGAGTACGACCGCGGCCGGCGGCTGATGACCGGCGACGCCAACGCCGCGATCGAGGGCCTGGTCGACGCCGGGGCGACCGAGATCCTGGTCAGCGACGGCCACGGCCCGATGCGCAACATCCTGATCGAGGAGCTCCACCCGGCGGCCCGGCTCATGACCGGGGCCGGAGAGGCGCGCGACGCCTGCCAGCTCGAGGGCGCCGACGTCGACCGCTTCGACGCCGCCGTCTTCATCGGCTACCACGCCATGGCCCGCACGCCCGGCGCCATCCACCCCCACACCATCGCCGGTGCCGCGGTCGCCGAGCTGCGCATCAACGGCCGCCCGCACGGCGAGACGGGCCTGAACGCCGCCGTGCTCGGCTCGCTCGGCATCCCGGTCATCCTGGTCACGGGCGACACCGCGACCGTGGCCGAGGCGCGGGCCTTCTTGGGCGACGGCATCGAGACGGTGGCCGTGAAGGAGGCGCGGGGCCGCAGCGCCGCGATCTGCCGCCCGCCGGCCGCGACCCGTCCCGAGATCCGGGAGGCCGCCGCGCGGGCGCTGCGGAACCTGGGCAACGCCCGGCTCTACGCGCCGGACCGCCCGCTGCGGCTCGAGTTGGACTTCAACACCATGCCGCAGTGCGACCGCGCGGCGCGCATCGCCGGGGTCGAGCGACTCGGGCCGGTGACGCTCCGCATCCTGGGCGACGACCCCTGGCAGCAGTACCAGACCCTGTGGGCCGCGATCCGCAACGCGCTCTACGAGCCCGCCGGCTGGCTGGGCTGACCGCCCTCTTCGGCCGCGGCGGGCCGCTTGCCGCCCGGCGCCGCACTCGGGAGGGGAGGGCCTTGTGCCGAACGGAGCCTCCCGCGGGCAGCAAGCGGCCAGGCGCCGCCACGGCCGGCGCGGTCGGCGCCGGGGCCCGGGGCGCGTGGAGCGCCGGCGCCGCACGGGGCCGCGCCGGCGCCCGGCCGTCCCGCGAGTCGGCACGGCCGGTGATGGGTGCCCGGGGGCTGAAAGCCCCGGGCTGATTCGAAAAAGCCCACTGAAGGGGCTGGGTGTTTTGCTGCAGCAGTGCTGCGTCTCGGCAAACCGCTCGCGCGCGTCCCAGCCCCTTCAGTGGGCTTTGCCATGGTAGCCCGGCGGCTTATGAACGTTTGACGAGAATACATTGCCCATTCCTGCCGCCCTGTTCCCAGCCCGCTTCAGCTGGCTTTGCGTTGTCAGCCCGGGGCTGAAAGCCCCGGGCCCCGATCACTGACCGTACCGCCGCACGGGACAGACGGCGTCCGGCGATGCTCCGCTCGATGCCGGCGCTCCACGCGCTCCGGGCCCCGCCCCGGCCGCCCCACCTGCCCGCCTGCTATACTCTGTGGGAGTGAACGGGTCCCGCGACTTAGGGAAGGTGGACCCCATGACCGAGCGCCCGCCCGAGGTAGAGCTCGCGGAGCTCCTGCCGGCGCGAGGGTTGACGATCGCCACCGCCGAGTCCTGCACCGGCGGCCTGGTTGCCCATCGCATCACGACCGTGGCGGGGAGCTCGGCCTACTTCCTCGGCGGGATCGTGGCCTACAGCAACGCCCTGAAGGAGGCGCTCCTCGCCGTGCCGCGCGAGGTGCTCGAGCGCCACGGGGCCGTCAGCCGGGAGTGCGCGCTGGCCATGGCCCGCGGCGTCCGGGCGCGCACCGGCGCCGACGTCGGGCTCGCGACCACCGGCATCGCCGGCCCCGGCGGGGCGACGCCGCAGAAGCCGGTGGGCCTCATCTACGTCGCCTGCGTCACGCCCGCGGCCGAGGTCTGCGAGGAATACCGCGGCGAGGGCGATCGGATCCACAACATCACGCTCGCGGCGGAGATGGCCCTCCGCCTCGCGGTCCGGTTGTGTCGCGAGCTGCCAGGCGCCGCTCCGGCCACCTCGCCCTAGCCGTCGCGGCCCACGTGGGCAGTGCAGCCTCGGAATGAGGGGGACCTTGTACCAGAAGACGCTCCTACCGAACGGCGTGCGGGTCGTCACCAGCCGGATGGGCCACGTGCGCTCCGCCAGCCTGATCCTCTACTTCCGCGTCGGCTCGCGCTACGAGCCCGACGCCCGGGCGGGGATCTCTCACTTCCTCGAGCACATGGTCTTCAAGGGGACCGAGCGGCGCCCGGACCCGGTGCTGCTGACCCAGGAGATCGAGGGCGTCGGCGGCATCCTCAACGCCGCGACCAACCGCGAGAGCACCCAGTACTGGGTCAAGGTGCCCAGCGCCCACCTGGCCCGCGCCTTCGACGTGCTGGCCGACATGCTCCGCCACTCGCTCTTCCTCCCCGAGGAGCTGGAGAAGGAGCGCTACGTCATCTTCGAGGAGATCCGGGGCATCCACGACACGCCCGACGACCTCATCCACGACGTCATCGATGAGCTGGTCTGGGACGGGCAGCCGGTCGGGCGCCCGGTGATCGGGACGCAGGAGACGGTGGCCGCCATCACCCGGGATGACCTCATCGCCTACCTGCGCAGCCAGTACCGCGCCGACCGGCTCGTGGTCGCCGCGGCCGGGGATATCCACCACGAGCAGGTGGTCGCGCTGGCCGAG
This sequence comes from Sphaerobacter sp., assembly GCA_029961075.1. GTDB lineage: Bacteria > Chloroflexota > Chloroflexia > Thermomicrobiales > Thermomicrobiaceae > Sphaerobacter. The sequence goes on along the minus strand of JASBVL010000004.1, from coordinate 63,621 downwards.
CAGTACTTCGGCGATCTACCGCCGAGCGAGGGCGACACCTTCGTCCCGGCCGCGGTGCGGCAGACGGCGCCGCGGGTGCGGCTGGTGGCCCGGCCTACCGAGCAGGCGCACCTGTGCCTGGCCGTCCCCGCCCTGCCCTACACCGACGAGCGCCGCTACGCCCAGGACACCCTCGAGGCGGTCCTCAGCTCCGGGATGAGCTCCCGCCTCTTCCAGGAGCTCCGGGAGCGGTTGGGGCTGGTCTACGAGGTCTACGGCTACTTCCGCGAGTACGCCGATGTCGGCCAGGGCGTCGTCTACGCCGGCACCGACCCGGGCCGGGCCGAGCAGGCGATCGAGGCCGTCCTGCGCGAGTTCGCCAAGCTGCGCGAGAGCCCGGTGCCGGCCGACGAGCTGGAGCGCACCAAGGAGCTGCGCCGGGGTCGGTTGGTGATGGGGCTGGAGGACAGCCGCGCCGTCGCCGGCTGGATCGGTAGCCAGGAGCTGGTCTTCGGGGAGATCCTCACCCCCGAGCAGGTGATGGAGCGCATCGACGCCGTGACCAGCGAGGAGCTCCAGGCCCTCTCCAACGAGCTGTTCCGGCCGGAGCGGCTCAACCTCGCCATCGTCGGACCGTACGACACCGGCGACCGCTTCCAGGCGCTGCTGCGCCTGTGACGGCGCCGAGGGAGCCGGGGCGCGATGGGAGATGCCCACCACATCCTGGTCGTCGAGGACGAGCGGGCCATCGCCTCGTTCCTGCGCCGCGGCCTGGTCTACGAGGGCTATCGCGTCACCGTGGCCGACCGCGGCAGCCGTGCGCTGGAGGCCGCGCGCGATGACCCGCCCGACCTGGTCATCCTCGACATCATGCTGCCGGGCGAGATCGACGGCCTCGAGGTCTGCCGCCGCCTCCGCGCCGCCGGCGACGACATGCCGATCCTGATGCTGACCGCCCGGGACGAGGTCGCCGACCGGGTGGCCGGGCTCGACGCCGGTGCCGACGACTACCTGGTCAAGCCGTTCGCGTTCGAGGAGCTGCTGGCGCGGGTCCGGGCCCTCCTGCGGCGCCACGAGCGGCGCCGCTCGGAGGAGCCGGGCGCGGATGGGGTCTATCGCTTCGCCGACCTGACGCTCGACACGACCTCGCGCTTCGCCTACCGGGGCGAGCGCCGGATCGAGCTGACGACCCGAGAGTACGAGCTGCTCCTCCTGTTCATGCGGCACCCCAACCAGGTGCTGACCCGCGACGTCATCATGGAGCGGATCTGGGGGTACGACTTCCCGGGCGAGTCCAACGTGCTCGAGGTCTACATCAGCAACCTGCGGCGCCACCTCGAGGCCGGCGGCGAGCCGCGCCTGCTCCAGACCGTCCGCGGCGCCGGGTATGCCCTCCGCCTGCCGTCCTCGTGACGGCACCGGCCTCGCCCGCGCGCCCCGCCCCGGGCCCGCGAGAGGGAGCCAGCGATGTCGATCCGCTTTCGGGTAGCGCTCCTGACGACCGTGCTGATGGCCGTGGTCCTGGGCCTGATCGGCACCGGGGTCTACATCACCCTCCAGCGCTCGCTCAATCAGGAGGTCAACGGCCGCCTGGCCGAGGCGTGGGCGCGGGCCGCCCGCCAGGTCCAGTCCCAGTCCCGCGTCACCCTCGACAACATCCTCTTCCCGCCGCCCGACCTCGATCCGGTCACCTTCCCCGGCCTCTACGCCCAGTTGACCCAGCCCAACGGGCAGTTCTACCGCAACTCGCCCCGGATGGCGGACTACATCGCGCTGCCGGAGGACGTGCTCCGCGAAAACCTCGCCGGGCGGCCGGTCTACTTCACCGTGATGTTCCGCGGCGTGCCGATGCGCGTGCTCAGCGTCCTCCTGGTGGCCTATCCGACCCAGGAGCCGGTCGTCACCCTCCAGGTCGCCGAGCCGCTCAACCCCATGCTGCAGACCCTGCGGAAGCTGCGGCTGCTCATGGCCGCGGGCGGCGGCCTGGGCCTGGTCGCCACCGCCGTGGGGGCCTACGTCCTCGCCGGCCGCTCGCTGCGCCCGCTCTCGCAGATTACCACGACGGCGCGCGACATCGGCCACGAGGGCGACCTGAGCCGGCGGATCGAGCTGCCGGCCGCGCGCGACGAGGTGCGCCAGCTCGTCGAGACCTTCAACGAGATGCTGAGCCGCCTGGAGGAGGCCTTCGCCGCCGAGCGTCGCTTCGTCGCCGACGCCTCCCACGAGCTGCGGACGCCCCTCACCGCGCTGCGCGGCAACGCCGAGATCCTGCTGCGGCAGATTGACGCCGGGCGCTGGGACCCGGCGGACCTGCAAGAGGGGCTGGCGGACATCCGCGACGAGGCCGAGCGGATGGGGCGCCTGGTGCAGAACCTCCTCACCCTGGCGCGCGCCGATGTCGGCTGGCGGCCCGAGCTGGAGGTCATCCACCTGGATCAGGTCGCCGCCGACGCCGCCCGCCTGGTCACCCCGCTCGCCCGCCAGCACGACTTCCGCGTCCGCAGCGACGGCGAGATCGACGTCATCGGCAACGCCGACCAGCTCAAGCAGTTGCTCCTCATCCTGCTCGACAACGCCTTCACCTACACGCCGCAGGGCGGCGAGGTCGAGTTGCAGGTCCACCGCCGCGACGGCATCGCCGAGATCGTGGTGCGGGACACGGGCCCGGGCATCCCACCCGCGCAGCGGCAGCGCATCTTCGATCGCTTCTACCGCGGTGACGCGGCCCGCACGCATGGCGCGGCCGGCGCCGGCCTCGGGCTGGCCATCGCGCGCTGGATCGTCGACTGCCACGCCGGCGCGATCCAGATCGAGGACGCCGAGGGCGGCGGCACCCTGGTGCGGGTCACGGTCCCGCTGGCGCCCGCGCCCGACGACCGAACCGACGGGCGCCGTCCGGCCGTCGCCCCCGTGCCCGTGCCGCTCCGCTAGCCGCCACTGCGGCCCTCCGCCCGCCCCGGCCACTCAGGTCATCCTGAGCGGAGCCTGCCGACAGGCAGGCGAAGTCGAAGGATCTCCACGATACGCCGTCGCCCCAGGGAGGATCCTTCGACTCCGGGCCGCTGCGCGGCCCTTCGCTCAGGATGACACGAACGTGCCCGAGTGACGGCGGGCGCCGCACCGAGCCGTCCGGTGCGTCGTTCTGGTAGGGGTGGGCCTGGTGCCGCACGGAGTCGCCCGCGGTGGATGCGAGCCCGGCGTACGCTCCGCCCCGATCCGGCACCGCTGCGCGGCCGGCGGCGCGGAGAGCCCCCTGGCCGCCCGGTGGGCCGTCGGTGACCGTGCGACGTCCCCGGGCGGGAAACGGGCGGGCGGGCACAAGGCCCGCCCCTACCGGGGGAGGCCGCCCGGGACTCAGAGCGTTTGACGACTTGGCCGGCTGTCTGCGCCGCGCCGGACGGGGGCTGGCCGGGAGGCCGGCGCCCCACGGAGCCGGCGCTCCCGGGGGCCGGCCGCGCCCCCCGGCACCAGCCTGTGCGATAATGGGGCTGTCGCTGACCCGAACGTGCCTGGTACGAGTTCCCCGGCCGTCGTTTGCCTGTGCTCGGCCGGTGGCCGCGACCGCGGCTCGGGGGACCGCCGTCGCCGGGGATACTGCCGCGGGAGGTGCCGTCCATGGAAGCCGTCAACCCGATCATCCGCCGCTGGCAGCACGAGGCGGCCGACGACGCCGAGGGGTTCTGGGCGCGCGCGGCCGCGCAGGTGCACTGGTTCCGCCCCTGGGACCAGGTGTTCACCTGGGACCCGCCGGGGTTCCGCTGGTTCTCCGGTGCCCAGACCAACCTGAGCTTCAACGCGCTCGACTACCACGTCGCGCGGGGCTGGGGCGGCCACGCCGCGCTCATCACCGAGGACGAGCGGGGCGAGCGGCGCGTCTACACCTACGCGCAGCTCCAGCACGCGGTCGCGCAGGTCGCTGCCGCGCTCCGCGGCCTCGGGGTGCAGCGCGGCGACCGGGTGGGCATCTACATGCCGACCTGCGCCGAGGCCATCATCGCCATGCTCGCGACCGCGCGCATCGGCGCGATCCACCTGGTCGTCTTCGCCGGGTTCGGGAGCGGGGCGCTGGCCGAGCGGCTGCGGCTCGCCGGGGCCCGCGTCCTCCTCACGGCCGACGCCACCTGGCGCAAGGGGCGCACCGTCCCGCTCCTGCCGATCGTAGACGCCGCGCTGGCGCAGCTCGAGGGGCTGGTCGAGCGGGTGGTCGTGCTGCGGCGCACCGCCGACGCCCGGGCCATGCGGCCGGGACGCGACCTCGACTGGGACGCGTTCCTGGCGCTCGGCGTCGGGCGGGACGGCGCCCACGTGGCGATGGAGGCGAACGAGCCGGCCTTCATCCTGGCCACCTCCGGGACCACCGCGAGCCCCAAGCTCGCCGTCCACAGCCACGGCGCCTACCAGGTCGGGATCCGCAGCGCGGCCGCCTGGTGCTTCGGGCTGCAACCGACCGATGTCTGGTGGTCCACCTCCGATATCGGCTGGATCGTCGGCCACAGCTACATCGTCTACGCGCCGCTCCTGGCCGGCGCCACCACCATCGCCTTCGAGGGCGCCCTCGACCACCCCGGGCCGGAGACCTTCTACCGCATCATCGAAGAGAACCGCGTCAGCGGCATCTTCACCTCGCCGACCGCCGTCCGCATGCTGATGCGCTACGGCACCGAGCCCGCCCGCGCGCACGACCTCGCCTCGGTGGCGCGGGTCTTCTGCGCCGGGGAGCTGCTGAACCCGCCGGCCTGGGAGTGGTTCCAGAAGGAGGTCTTCCAGGATCGCATCCCGGTGATCGACCACTGGTGGCAGACCGAGACCGGCGGGCCGGTGGTCGGCAACCCCTATGGGCTGGGCCTGCTGCCGATCAAGCCCGGCTCGGCCGGGGTGCCGCTCCCCGGCTACGCCGTGGCGGTGATGACCCCCGAGGGGCAGCCGTGCGCGCCCAACGAGCAGGGCATCGTCGTCATCCAGCGGCCCTTCCCGGGGCTCACGCCGACCATCTGGGGCGACCCGGAGCGCTACGCCGCGGAGTACTGGCAGCGCATCCCCGGCGTCTACGTCACCGGCGACTCCGGGGCGATCGACGAGGACGGCTACGTCTGGTTCTCGGGCCGGGCCGACGAGATCATCAAGGTCGCCGGGCACCGCGTCGGCACCGCCGAGGTGGAGAGCGCCTTCCTGCGACACCCCGCCGTCGCCGAGGCCGGCGTGACCGGCCGGCCGGATCCGGTCCGCGGCGAGGTCATCTCCGCCTTCATCGCGCTCAAGCCGGGCTGGGAGCCATCGGCGCTGCTCAAGAGCGAGCTGCTAGGCACCGTGCGGCAGGAGCTGGGGCCGGTGGCCGTCATCGGCGAGATCAACTTCGTCAGCACCCTGCCGAAGACGCGCAGCGGCAAGATCATGCGCCGGGTCTTCCGCGCCGTCATCGCCGATCAGGACCCCGGCGACGTCTCGACCATCGAGGACGAGGGTTCCGTGGAGGAGGCGCGCGCCGCCTGGCAGCGGATGCGCGCCGAGCTTGCCGGCGCAGGCGACGCCGACGGCAGCGCCATGTAAGCCCGCCGGGGGCGCGTCGCCCGCCGTCGGCGTCGCCCCGGCGCAGAAAGGGGGAATGGCCCGCCCGGGCCAGGCAACGATGATCCATCCAAACGTCCTCTCACTCATCGGGGAGACCCCGCTGCTCCGCCTCAACCGCGTGACGCAGGGGCTCAAGGCCACCGTCGTGGCCAAGGTCGAGCTGCTCAACCCCGGCGGCAGTGTCAAGGACCGCATCGGCTTCCGCATGATCGAGGAGGCCGAGCGGCGCGGCTGGCTCAAGCCGGGCGGCACCATTGTCGAACCGACCAGTGGGAACACCGGCGTCGGCCTGGCCATGGCCGCCGCCGTGCGCGGCTACCGCTGCGTCTTCGTCATGCCCGACAAGGTGGCGCCGGAGAAGGTCGCCCTGCTCCGCGCCTACGGCGCCGAGGTCGTCACCACCCCGACGGCCGTGCCGCGCGAGTCGCCCGAGAGCTACTACTCCGTCGCCGATCGCCTCACCCGCGAGATCCCGGGCGCCTTCCAGCCCAACCAGTACTTCAACCCGATCAACCCCCGCGCCCACTACGAGTCGACCGGGCCGGAGATCTGGCGGCAGACCGAGGGCAAGGTCACCCACTTCGTCGCCGGCGTGGGCACCGGCGGCACCATCAGCGGCACCGGCCGCTACCTCAAGGAGCAGAACCCGCGCATCCGCGTCATCGGCGCCGACCCGCAGGGCTCGATCTACACCGACCCGGACAACATCCGCCCCTACAAGGTCGAGGGGATCGGCGAGGACTTCTGGCCCGGCACCTTCGACCGCGCCGTCGTCGACGAGTTCATCCAGGTCAGCGACCGGGATTCCTTCCTGACGGCGCGCCGGGTGACGCGCGAGGAGGGGCTGCTGATCGGCGGCTCCGGCGGCACCGCCGTCTGGGCGGCGCTCCAGGTGGCCCAGCGGGTCGACGACCCCGACGCGCTGATCGTGGTGCTCGTGCCCGACAGCGGCCGCGGCTACCTCTCGAAGATCTACAACGACGACTGGATGCGGGAGAACGGCTTCCTGTCGCGCTTCGGCTCGACGGCGCGGGTGGCGGACCTGCTGGCCACCGAGGGCGAGCCGGAGCTCCCGCGGGTGGTCGCCGCCACGACCGATCAGACGGTGGAGCAGGCCATCGAGCTGCTCCAGCGCTATCGCATCTCCCAGATGCCGGTCGTCCGGCCGCCCGCCAACGGCGACGGGCCGATCGAGGTCCACCGCGTGGTCGGGAGCCTCCAGGAGCGCACGCTGCTCGACCAGGTCTTCCGGCACCCGGAGGCCGTGCGGGAGCCGGTCAGCGCGGTGATGGATCCGCCGTTCGCCGTGGTGGACGTCAAGGAGGAGGTGGAGCGCGTCTTCCCGCTCCTCGCCGCCGGCTCCCCGGCCGTGCTGGTGCAGGCTGACGGCCTCCTGGTCGGGATCATCACCCGGTCGGACCTGCTGGAGTTCGTGGCGCGCCGCCGCACCGGCGCGTAGGCGCGGGGCCCCCCGGGAGCGCCGGCCTCCCGGCCGGCTCCCGTCTGCCGCGCACCGGTCAGCGCCGGTGGTCCGGAGCCTGCGCCCCGGGCAACTCGCCGCACCCGCGCGACGGACGAAAGCCGGCGCGGCAGGCCGGTAGGGGCGGGGCTTGTCCCGAACAGAGCCGCCCGCATTGGGTCGGGAGGGCACAAGGCCCTCCCCTACCGGATATCGTCTCCGCGCAGGTGCGGAGGGCAAACGGCTCGCAGCGAGCGCGGCGGAGGGACGGGAGCCGGCGAGGCTCCGTGCGACGCCGGCGCTCCACGCGACGGGAGGGCACATGGCCCGTCCCTACCGGGGAACGGCGGCGAGACCTCGCGCGGTCCGGCCCGGGCCGGGGTGGTATGCTCGGACCTACCGGAGGACTGGCCCCACGCGGCGTGTGGGCCGACACGAAAGGACGATGCTGGACGATGACGACCGACGAGACGCGCCCACACTTCGAGACGCTCGCGATCCACGCCGGGCAGGACCCGGACCCCACCACCGGGGCCGTCATCGTGCCCATCTACCAGACCTCCACCTTCGCCCAGGAGGAGGTCGGCAAGCACAAGGGCTTCGAGTACGCCCGCACCGACAACCCGACCCGCAGCGCGCTGCAGGCGGCGCTGGCCGCGCTGGAGCAGGCCGCCTGGGGCCTGTGCTACGCCTCCGGCCTGGCCGCCACCCAGAACACCTGGTATCTGCTCAACCCCGGCGACCATCTGATCCTGTCCGACGACGCCTACGGCGGCACCTACCGCCTGGCGGCGCGCGTCGCCACCCGCTACGGCATCACCTTCTCGATGGTCGACCTGACCGACCTCGACGCGGTCGCGGCCGCGATCCAGCCGAACACCCGCATGATCTGGGTCGAGACCCCCACCAACCCCTACCTCAAGATCGTCGACATCGCCGGCCTCAAGGCGGTCATCGGCGAGCGGCCGATCCTGCTGGTGGTCGACAACACCTTCGCCTCCCCCTACCTGCAGCAGCCGCTGACCCTCGGCGCCGATCTCGTGCTCCACAGCACCACCAAGTACCTGGGCGGGCACAGCGACGTCGTCGGCGGCGCGGTGCTGGGCAACGACCCGGCCATCTACGAGACGCTCAAGTTCCACCAGAACGCGGCGGGGGCCGTGCCTGGCCCGTTCGACTGCTGGCTGGTGCTGCGCGGCATCAAGACGCTGTCGGTGCGCATGCGCGAGCACAGCGCCAACGCGCAGGCCATCGCCGAGATGCTGCGCGAGCACCCCGCCGTGGAGCGGGTCTACTACCCCGGCCTGCCGGACCACCCGGGCCACGCCGTAGCCCGGCGGCAGATGGCGCGCGGCTTCGGCGGCATGGTGTCCTTCACCGTGCGGGGCGGCTACGAGGCGGCGCGCACGGTGGTGGGGCGCACGCGGCTCTTCACCCTCGCCGAGAGCCTGGGCGGCGTCGAGTCGCTCATCGAGCACCCGGGGCAGATGACCCACGCCAGCCTGGCCGGCTCCGGCTTCGAGGTGGCGTCCAACCTGATCCGGCTCTCGGTCGGGATCGAGCATCGGGCTGACCTGCTGGCGGACCTGCGCCAGGCCCTGGCCGTGGTCGTGCCGGCCGGCACCTCGGCCGACTAGGCCGGGGACGCGGCGCTGGCGCGGTGCGGGAGGGGCGCCGCGCCCCTACCGCACCCTGGTCGCGACCAGGAGCAGGAGCAGCAGCCCGAGGCCGAAGCGGTACACGATGAAGATCAGCGTCGAGCGCGTGCGCAGGTAGCGCAGCAGGAAGGCGATGGCGAGGTAGCCGACGACGGCGGCGGTGACCATGCCGGCGATGAAGGTGCGCCCCTCGGCGGCCGTGAGCCCGCGCGCCAGCAGCGTGCTCAGCTCGAGCGCCCCCGCCCCGACGATCGCCGGCACGCCCAGGAGGAACGAGAAGCGCGCCGCGGCGTCGCGCTTCAGGCCGAGGAAGAGCCCGGCGGTGATGGTGCTCCCCGAGCGCGAGACCCCCGGCAGCAGCGCCAGCGTCTGCGCCAGCCCCACCAGGAACCCGTCGCGGGCGTCGACGCACTCCATCGGCCGGCAGTGGCGCGCGACCCGCTCGGCCACCGCGAGCACCGCGCCCAGGGTGATGAGGAGCAGCGCCACCACCACGATCGCCGTGTTCCCGCCCTCGCCCGCGTGAAAGAAGGAGTCGATCGCGTCGTTCGCCACGAAGCCCACCACCGCGGCCGGGATCGACCCGAGCAGGATGATCCACCCCAGACGCGCCATCGGATCGGCGAACGGGCGCCGCTGCACCAGCCCCCGCGGAACGGCCACCGCGATCTGCAGCAGCTCCGCGCGGAAGTAGACCAGCACGGCCGTGAGGGTGCCGAGGTGCAGGGCCACGTCGAACGCCAGCCCGGATTCCTCCCAGCCGAAGAGCCAGGGGACGATGATCAGATGCGCGGAGCTGCTGATCGGCAGGAACTCGGTCAGCCCCTGGACGGCACCCAGGATGATCGCCCGCAGCACGTCCATTCAGTCCCCCCCTTCCTTGGCCGAGAGCGCCTGCACGGTCCGCCAGGAGAGGCTCTCCCGCCACCAGTAGTAGAGGCCGACCGCTGTCACCGGGAAGTAGAGCGCGGCGTGCACGGCGATAGCGTAGGAAAGGGCCACCTCGCGCGGCACCGTGACCGCCCCGGCCAGCGCCAGCAGCACCCCGGCCTCGAAGGGGCCGACGTAGCCGGGAGAGGCCGGGATCAACGTGGCCAGGTTGGCGACCGCGGTCACCAGCAGCACCGCGGCCGGGCTGAGCGACAGCCCGAAGCTCAGGGCGATGACGGCGTACATGGCGGCCTCCAGCAACCAGGTCGCCAGCGACGCGCCGACCACGGCCAGCAGGTCGTCGCGTCGCCGCAGCGTGCCCAGCCCCGCCAGGAAGGTGTGCGCCGCCTGCCCGACCGGCGCGGCGATGCGCGCCGGCAGGCGCCGCAGGCCGCGCTGGAGCAGCCAGTGCCGCGACCACTCTGCCGTCAAGAGGGCCAGCAGCACCAGCAGGCCGCCGAAGAGTAGCCCGGCCACCAGTTGGACGTGCCACAGTTCCGCGGTCAGCGCCACCGACAGCGAGGCCACCAGCATGAAGGCCAGCATCGTCAGGCCGTCGAACACCTTCTCGACCGCGATCGTCGCCAGCGCCGTCGACGTCGGGACCCCGCGGCGGTTGGTGAGCAGGTAGGCCCGCACCACCTCGCCCGCCCGCAGCGGCAACAGGTTGTTCGCCATGAAGCCCACGGTGACGACCGGGAAGAGCTCGCGCGCCGGGCAGCGGTGCACCGCGCGCAGCAGCACCGACCAGCGCAGGCAGCGGACCCACAGCCCCACGCCGTAGAGGAGGATCGCCAGCGGCAGCAACCAGTAGTTGGCCTGCCGCAGCGCCTCGCCGACGCGCGCGAGATCCTGACCACGGAAGGCGATAATCAGGAAGATGATGCTGACGGCGAACCCGAGCCAGACGCGCGGCTTACCCACCCACCGTCTCCCGCCACCCATTCGATCGTCAGTGCCGCGCCTCGGGCCACGCCGCGACGGGCACCCGGAGTATACCCGTCCCTGGCGTCCGGCGTGACGGGGCCGCGGCGGGCGACGCCGGGCGCCCCGGGCCGGGCTGGCGCCGGCCGCATTGCCTGCCGCCGGGCGCGCGGTGCGTACGGGGCGCTCGCGTCGATCGTCAGCCTGGCGACGACGCCCAGCGCGAGCGTTTCCCGCCACCCGGAGCGCCCGGGACCCATGCGCGACCCCATCCCTTCGTCTCGGGTACGCGCCGCCGCCACGCTCTCCCGCGGTGCGTCGCGCACCATCGCCGGCCGAATAATCCTCAGAACGTCAGGTGCGACCCCTCGAGTGTGCCCGGCACCTGACATGTTCGACAGCAATGGCGCGCCACGGACGTGTGCGCGACAGGCACGCGACAGCGTCGTGCGACCCTGACGCGGGTGCCCTACCTGCGCGCGCCGCCCGTTCGGCGAGCTTCACCTGCCGCGCATCCGCGCCGCCGCAGGCATTCGGCGCCATCTGCCTCGCCAGGCGCGCGGAGCCGACGGGTACTGCACGATACACGCGGCGTGGACACCGACCGTCGCCACGGGCCGCTGGTCGCCACTGCATGGAATGTTTGTCACCCCGGACCGAGTAGACAAACAGCCAAACAGGTGCTATCGTCTTGACGGGCTGTTTGTGGGTAGGCGGCGCGTTTGGCGAGCCGATGCCCGCTTGACTGGCGCCCACGCGAGCCGGGAACCGCGACGTTCCCGCACCGCGACGCTGGCGGGTGCGTGGGCCGCCGCGGCGCGCTGCAGCCAACCTCCCGCATCCCGCGCAGCCCCGGGTTCCGCGCGGCGGCCTGACGCCCCCAGCCGTGCGAGGCAGGAGACGTAGCCCCTGCCGAGCGGACGCGGCGTCCGGCGCGTCGACGTGGAGGGTGGATGCGACAATGGGGCACCGACAGGGTGCAACACGCTACCGGTCGAGGGCCGATGGGGTTCCGCGCTGGCCGCGCCGGGTGGCGGGGCGCGTGCCAACAGCGCCCCGGTGGGTCATCCCACCCCGGGTGTACGAGCGCCCCGCACCGATCAGCGGCGCCGGGGCACCGCGCGACGCGCGAGCAGTGGCTGGCGAGGAAGGAGTCGTCCGGCGGCCCATCTGGCGAGCGGCGTGGCCCACGGGCCCGGCGCCGCGGGCCGAGCGTGGTCTCGGCTGCCAGCACCCGGGGTCACCGCTCTGCACCAGCCCGCACGGGCGTCACCGGCGTGTGTCACGCTTGCGTGGCCCGCGCAGGGTACCCCACGTGCCACCTCGACTCGGCATGCGCGCAGGAAGGATGTGACCGTGGAACAGGATCGCAGCGAACGGAGACCCAGTTCGACCGAAGTGCGGCAGCGCATCGGCCCGGCCATCCGCCGGCTGCGGCAGCAGCAGGGGCTCTCGCTCTCGGACCTCGCCGAGCGCACCGGCATTTCGGTCTCCTACCTCTCGCGCCTCGAGAAGGGCCGGAGCGTGCCATCCTTCACGCTCCTCTCCCGCCTCGGCAATGAGCTCGGGGTCGACATTGGCTTCTTCGTCGAGACGGAGCGGGAAGCGCAGGACGTCGATCAGGCGCTCGAGGAGCAGCTCCGCAACACCTCGATCCCCGAGTCCGTCTGGCCCGAGTTCTTCGCCATGAGCATCGAGGCCCGCAAGGCGCTCCTGGAGTTCCTGCAGTCGCACGCCCGCGCCGGCCGCTAGGTCGTGCCGGCGGGGCGGCCGTAGCCGGCCCTGGGGCAAGCCGACGGCGGCTCTGGTGCGTCGCGCGACGCACCAGAGCCGCCCCGCGGTGTGCCCCGCGGCCGCGCCTCAGGCGATCGGGCTGGCCAGCTCCGCCTCCCGGTCGGGCTGCAGCAGGACGACGCGCCCGTCCGCCTGCATCGCGCCGAGTACCAGCACCTCCGACGGGAAGCCGGCCACCCGCCGCGGCGGGAAGTTGACCACGCAGACCACCTGCCGGCCGATCAGCTCCTCCGGCTGGTAGTACGGCTTCAGCCCGGCGGACGAGCGGCGGATGCCGAGCGGGCCGAAGTCGATCGTCAGCTTGTACGACGGCTTGCGCGCCTCGGGGAACTCCTCCACCGCGACGATGCGCCCAACCCGCATGTCGATCTTCTGGAAGTCCTCAATCGTGGCCATCGCATCCCCTCCCCCTCCGGTCTCCGGCCAGGCCGGCACCCCGCGCCCGGTCCCCCGGCCGCCTAGGGCCCGTACGGGTAGTCCATCTGCTGCTTGATCCGCGCCGCCACCTCCGGGCCCGCGATCCGCTGGACCAGGTAGAGCCCGAGGTCGATCGCGCTGGAGACGCCCCGGCCGGTGACGAGGTCCCCCTCGTCCACCACGCGCGCGTCGACGACGTGTGGCGTGTAGGCGCGCAGGTCGTCGTAGGCACTCGGGTGGCTCGTCGCCCGGCGCCCGGCGAGCAGCCCGGCGGCGCCGAGCAGCAGCGACCCGGTGCAGACCGAGGCGAGCAGCCGGCTGTCGCGGGCCGTCGCCAGCCAGGCCAGGAAGGCGCGATCCGCGGCCAGCGTGCGGGTCCCGAACCCGCCCGGCACGTAGACCAGATCGTAGCCGGCCAGCGATTCGCCCACGCGCGTCGGGATGAAGCGGAGGCCGGTCCCGTCGCGCACCTCCGGCGTGACGGCGCAGATGTCCCAGGTTACGTCGGGCATGAATCCCATCGTCTTCAGGCGTGTCAGGGGATCGTAGGCCCCAATGAAGTCGAGCGCGGTCATGCCGTCGTAGATCACGAACGCGATCTTCATCGTCCCTCCTTTGCCCCGGGACACGCCCGGCCGGACGCCGCGGCCAATCGTAGCGCGTCCGGCGCGGGCCGGCACGGGGGTCGCCCCGCCTCCCGCGGCCGGTTTGTGGCCCCGAGCGCGCCTATGATACGATTCGCGATGATGTGCGGCGGTCCGTTTCCGATGACGAGCAGGGCGACGCGGCGAGGGTGACACGCCTCTTCTTTGCGCTAGTCCTCACCAGCATGGCATACGCGCAGACGACGGTCTTCCCCGCGATCAACGTGCTGGGGATTGGCCCGAATCTCATCCTCGTCCTCGTCCTGGTGTGGAGCGGTCTTCGCGGTGCGCCCGAGGGCCTGCTCTGGGTCTTCCCGCTCGGGCTGCTGCTCGACCTGTTGACCCTCAACCCGCTCGGGTCCTCGGGCCTGGCGCTCGTGCCGGTCGCCCTGATCGGCGGGCTGGCGCGGCGGCGCCTGTTCCACAGCGGCCTGATCATCCCCCTGGTGGCGGTGGTGGCCGCGACGCTGGCCCATCAGCTCGTGTCGCTGGTGGTGGCGCTCCTCGCCGGCACGAGCTATCCGCTCCTCGTGAGCGTCCGTCTGGCGCTGCTGACGGCCCTGCTCAACGTCGTGGTCGTACCGCCGCTGTACCTCGTGGTCGTGCTGTTGGACCGCATGGGGGTGGGGCGTGCGGCGCAGGCATGAGCGCATGGAGCTGGTCCGCGTCGCCGACCGGAAGCGCCGCCGCGGCGACGCTGCCCGGCCGGCCGACGCGGTCTTCCTGACGCGGCGGGCATTCCTGCTCAAGAGCCTCGTCCTCGCCGGCTTCGGCGCGCTGGCGGCCAAGCTCTGGAAGATGCAGATCGTCGACGCCGCTCAGTACAAGCTAGCGGCCACCGCCAGCCAGTTCAGCGTCGAGCCGATCCGGGCCCCGCGCGGCCTGATCGTCGACCGCAATGGGAACATCCTGGCCGAGAACCGCATCAGTTGGACCGTCTCGATCGTGCCCGCCCGCTTCCCCGACGACCCCGCCCAGGCCGCCGCGATCACCGAGCAGTTGATCCGGCTGCTCGACCTGCGCGACCTGCTCGTCGTGCGGCGCTCGGCCCTGCCGGAGGGGTCCGAGGAGTACGTGCTGCGCGAGCTGGCCGCCCTGATCGCGGCCGACCCCGGTCGGCTCATCGGCACCATCCTCCGCGGCGGCGGGCAGGAGGGCGATCTCGTCGTCGTCCGTGAGGATCTGCCGCCGGAGGAGGCGGCGCGCCTGCGGGAGGATGTGAAGCGGCTGCCGGGCGTCCACGTCATGGATCGCGTGCGGTACACGCTCGAGGCCAACCCCGGCGCCCCGCGTCCGGTGCCGCTCAAGCAGGATGTCGCTCGGGAGGTGGCGCTGGCCATCGAGAGCAACCGCCTCTACCTCCGGGGCGTCGAGGTGAGCGACACGACCCTGGTGCGGCGCTACCCGGCCGGGCCCGAGTTCTCCCACATCCTCGGCTACGTGGGCCCGATCACCCGCGAGGAGTACGAGGCGGCCGGGGGCGAGGCCAGCGAGTACCTCCTCGACGATTGGGTTGGCCGCGGCGGCATCGAGCAGTACATGGAGTCGGTGCTGCGCGGGCGGCATGGCCTGCGCTGGACGCAGGTGGATGCCCACGGGGTGCGGGTCGGTGAGCTGGCCTCGCTCCGCCGGGAGCCGATCCCGGGCTACACGGTCGTGCTCACCATCGATCGCGACTTGCAGCGGGCGGTGACCCAGGCGCTGCGCGAGGGCATCGCCGCCGCCAATGCGGCCGCCCAGAAGGAGGGGCGGGATCCGGTCGGCAGCGGCGTGGTCGTCGCGCTCGACCCCCGCTCCGGGGCGGTCCTGGCGCTGGTGAGCTGGCCGACCTTCGACAACCAGCTCTTCGTCGACGGCATCTCCCAGGAGCAGTACGACGCCTACCTCAACGACCCGTTCAAGCCGCTCACCAACTTCGCCATCAGCGGCGAGTTCCCGCCCGGGTCCACCATCAAGCCGCTGATGGCCTGCATCGGCTTGGCAGACGGCGTCGTCACGCCCCACGACGAGTTCCGCTGCGTCGGGCGCATCCGCGTGCCGGTCGTCGGCGACGAGGACGGCGGCCAGTACTATTACTGCTGGCAGCGGGGCGGGCACGGCTGGGTGGCGGCGGAGGAGGCCATCGCCGTGTCGTGCGACGTCTACTTCTACAACGTCGGCGCGCCGCACCAGCAGGGCGCCGGTTTCGACCTGCCCCTGCACTACTACAATCCCGGCGACCCGGAGCCGCACTTCTTCCACGGCCTGGGCATCGAGCGGATCCACGAGGCCCTGACCAAGGAGTTCAACCTGGGGCGGCCGACCGGGATCGAGCTGGCCGGCGAGGCGTCCGGGCTCGTGCCCACGCCGAAGTGGCTCTTCCAGTCGCCTTTGCATGAATACTGGTCCGTCGGCGATACTATCAACGTCTCCATCGGTCAGGGGCACCTCGCGGTCACGCCGCTGCAGTTGGCCTGTGGGATCGCGGCCATCGCCAACGGCGGGACCTACTATCGGCCGCGCCTGGTCCAGGCGATCACCGACGGGGCGGGGAACGTCATCCAGCGCTTCGAGCCGGAGGTGGTGCATCGGCTCAACGTCCCGCCCGAGCACATCGAGACGGTCCGGCGCGGCATGCGGCGCACCGTCACGGACCGCATGGGCACGGCCTACGGCAAGTTCGTCCGCACGGGCGACGACATCCCGATCGCCGGCAAGACCGGAACCGCCGAGTACGGCGTGGCGGTCGACGGGCGGTACACCCAGTCCCACGCCTGGTTCACCGCCTTCGCGCCGTACGATAACCCGGAGATCGTGGTGGTCGTGCTGATCCCCGCGGGCGGCGAGGGGGCGGTCTGGTCGACCCCCGTGGCCGATGCGGTGCTGGCGGCCTATTTCGGGAAGACGCCGCAGACGTCCGAGGCGGCCTGACGGAGGCGCGCGGAGCGCCGAGCACCAGTAGCGCCGCGCGCGAGTGTGTCGGAAGGAGCGGGTCCGATGGCGGAGCTGCACCGCAGCGAGCCGGGACAGGTCCGGGTGCGCGGCACCCAGGACGGTCTGGTCCTCCAACTCCCACCCGATGTGCCGCTGCCGGTCCTGCTCGGCCAGGTGCGCGGGCGCATCGACAGTGGGGGCGAGTTCTTTCGCCAGGCCGAGGTCGTGCTCGACTTCGGCACGCGCATGCCCAACGTCGAGGAGATCGTCGCGCTGCGCGCCCTGCTGAACGAGCGCGGCATCACCCTGCGCACCGTGACGGCGAGTGTCCCCGAGTACCGGGAGTTGCTGCATAGCTGGGGCTACCACCCGCTGCGGCTCGTCAGCCGCGGCGACGGGCGGGAGCAGGATCCCCCGCCCGCCGCCGAGGGCGACCGCACGGCGCGCTACGTGCGCCGCACCCTCCGCTCGGGCGCCTCGGTGCACAGCGACGGGGACGTGGTCATCTTGGGTGACGTCAACGCCGGTGCCGAAGTGTATGCTGCCGGGGATGTGGTCGTCTGGGGGGCGATCCGCGGCACGGTCCACGCCGGGATCGAGGGCGACCACGGCGCCATCATCTGCGCCCTCCGGCTGATGCCGACGCAGTTGCGGATCGGCCGCATCTTTGCCCGCCCCCCGGACGAGCGCGCGGCACCGGCCGCCGGGCCGCTGCTCGCGCGGGTCCAGGATGGGGAGATCGTCGTCGAATCGTGGCGGGCCGATCGGCGCCTGAGTCGTTGATCGCGGCCGGAGGTGAAGGGCGGGCAGGCCCGCGCCTCCCCCGCGCCGATCGGCCGGCGAAGAGGTGGGGATACATGGGAGAGGAACAGCAGCACACCACCCTCGGACGGGTCATCACGTTCACGTCGGGGAAGGGCGGGGTCGGCAAGACCACCACGACGGCCAACGTCGGCGCGGCGCTGGCGGCCCTGGGCAAGTCCGTGGTGCTCGTCGATGCCGATATCGGCCTGCGCAACCTCGATATCGTGCTGGGGTTGGAGAACCGCATCGTCTATGATCTGGTCGACGTCGTCGAGGGCACCTGCCGGCTGCGGCAGGCCATGATTCGGGACAAGCGGCTCAACGGCCTGCATCTCATCCCGGCGGCGCAGACCCGCGAGAAGGAAGCGGTCTCGCCCCAGCAGATGAAGGCCCTGTGCGAGGAGCTGCGCCGGCAGTTCGACTTCACCCTGATCGACTCTCCCGCCGGGATCGAGCAGGGCTTCCGCAACTCCATCGCCGGCGCCGACGAGGTCGTCGTCGTCACCAACCCGGAGGTGTCATCCGTCCGCGACGCCGACCGGATCGTGGGCCTGGTCGAGGCCGCCGAGCTGCCCACGCCGCGGCTCATCGTCAACCGCTTGAACCCGGCCATGGTTCGGCGCGGCGACATGATGAGCGTCGAGGATGTCGGCGACATCCTCTCGATCCCGCTGCTGGGGATCGTGCCCGACGATGAGACCATCGTCACCTCGACCAACCGGGGTGAGCCGGCCGCGCTCGACCCGCGCTCCCGCGCGGGGCAGGCGTTCCGGAACATCGCCGCGCGCCTGGTCGGTCAGGACGTGCCCTTCATGACGCTGGAGGAGCCGGACGGCGCCTTCCGCCGCTTCCTCCGGGCGCTCGGCTTGGGGGGCAATCAGGGCGGTGTTGCCGTTCGGGGAGGAGGGGACTAGATGGGCCTGTTCGACGCCCTGTTCGGTCGGCGGCAGGCGGTGCAGCCGGCCCGGCCCGCCAGCGCCAGCGTCGCCAAGCAGCGGCTCGTCGAGGTCCTGGTCCAGGACCATATCAAGCTCACGCCGGAGGCGATGGAGGCCATCCGCCAGGACATCATCCGCATCCTGTCGCGGCACCTCGATGTCGACGCCGAGCGCCTCCAGATCAACATCACGCGCGAGGAGCGCGGCGAGAGCCTGACGGCCAACGTGCCGGTGCGGCGCTCCGGCGTCACCCAGCGACGGTAGGGCGCGATGTTCGCCGCGGCACTCGGCCACCCCGCCCTCCACCACGTCGGCATCGTCGTGCGCGACCTGGAGGCCGCGGTGGCGCGCTACCGCGCGCTGGGCTTCGGCGAGCCCGCGCTCGGCGACGTTCCCGATCAGGGCGTGCGGATCGCCTCGTTCCACGCCGGGGCCGGGTACGTCGAGCTCCTCACCCCGACGGTTCCCGACACCGGTGTGGCACGCTTTCTGGAGGCGCGGGGCGAGGGGCTGCATCACGTGGCGTACGGCGTGCCCGCCCTCGACGACGTGCTCCGTCGGCTGGCCGCGGCCGGGTTCGAGCTCATCGACGCGCACCCCCGGCGGGGCATCCATGACTGGCGAGTCGCCTTCCTCCACCCCCGCTCCTGCGGTGGCGTGCTGGTGGAGCTGGTCGAGGTCGAGGCGTGAGGCGGGGGCGGGGTGCGCCATCCGTCAGGCGTCGCCCGTGATGCGTGGTGCGTGTTCCGTGGTGCGTCTTCTCCCCGCTGCCAATTCGGGGAGCGGGGAGAAGACGCACCACGGAACATGGAACACGAAGCACGTACCACGGAACACGGAATACGCGATACGCAATACGCACCACGCATCACGTCTGA
Organism: Sphaerobacter sp.; assembly: GCA_029961075.1. Taxonomy (GTDB): domain Bacteria; phylum Chloroflexota; class Chloroflexia; order Thermomicrobiales; family Thermomicrobiaceae; genus Sphaerobacter. The sequence goes on along the minus strand of JASBVL010000004.1, from coordinate 44,715 downwards.
CATCTAACTCAGAGGAGCGTCTGATGGCCGACCAGGAGCGGCGTGAAGTCGTCACGACCTCCGGCATCGTCATCCAGCCGGTCTACCGCGCGACCGAGCGCCCGCCCGAGCCGGACCCGGGGGAGTACCCCTACACCCGTGGGATCTACCCCACCATGTACCGCGGCCGGCGCTGGACCATGCGCCAGTACGCCGGCTTCTCCTCGGCCGAGGAGACCAACCGGCGCTTCCGGCTGCTGCTCGAGCGCGGCCAGACCGGCCTCAGTGTCGCCTTCGATCTGCCGACCCAGCTCGGCTACGACTCGTACCACCCGGCCGCCCGTGCCGAGGTCGGGCGCGTGGGCGTCGCCATCAGCACCCTCGACGACATGCGCCGCCTCTTCGCCGGGATCGACCTGTCCCGGGTCACCACCTCCATGACCATCAACGCCCCCGCCGCGCTGCTCCTGCTCCTCTACCAGATCGTAGCCGAGGAGCAGGGCGTCGACGCCCGTACCCTTGGGGGCACCATCCAGAACGACATCCTCAAGGAGTACGCCGCGCGCGGCACCTTCATCTTCCCGCCGCGCCCGTCGATGCGCCTGGTCACCGACACCTTCGCCTACTGCCGCGAGCACCTGCCCAACTGGAACACCATCAGCATCAGCGGCTACCACATCCGCGAGGCCGGCGCCACCGCGGTGCAGGAGATCGGCTTCACCCTGGCCAACGGCATCGCGTACGTCCAGGCCGCCCTCGATGCCGGCCTCGACCTGGACGAGTTCGCGCCGCGCATCAGCTTCTTCTTCGCGGCCCACAGCACCTTCTTCGAAGAGATCGCCAAGTTCCGCGCCGCGCGCCGCATGTGGGCCAAGATCATGCGCGAGCGCTTCGGCGCCAAGAACCCCCGCTCCTGGATGCTCCGCTTCCACACCCAGACCGGCGGCTGCACCCTCACCGCCCAGCAGCCGCTCAACAACGTCGTCCGCGTCGCCTTCCAGGCGCTGGCCGCCGTCCTCGGCGGCACCCAGAGCCTGCACACCAACGGCTTCGACGAGGCCCTGGCCCTCCCGACCGAGGAGGCGGCAACGCTCGCCCTCCGTACCCAGCAGATCATCAGCGAGGAGACCGGCGTCGCCGACACCGCCGACCCGCTGGGCGGGAGCTACTTCGTCGAGGCGCTGACGGACGAGCTCGAGCAGCGCGCCTGGGCGCTCATCGACGAGGTCGAGCAGCGCGGCGGGGCCGTCGCCGCCATCGAGTCCGGCTTCATCCAGGAGCAGATCGCCGAGAGCGCCTACCAGTGGGAGCTGGCGGTCGCCGCCGGAGAGCGCCCCATCGTCGGCGTCAACCGGTACCGCGTCGAGGAAGACGTGTCCGTCCCCATCATGCGCATCAACGAGGAGGCGGTGCAGCGGCAGATCAAGCGCGTCATCGCCTATCGGGAGCGCCAGGACCGGGCGCGGGTGGCCGCGGCGCTCGACGCGGTGGAGGCCGCGGCGCGCGGCACCGACAACCTGCTCCCGCCGATGAAGCAGGCGCTGCTGGCCGGCGCCACCATCGGCGAGATCTGCGGCCGGCTGCGCGAGGTCTGGGGCGAGTACCGCCCGGCGTAGAGCCGGGCGGCCGCCGCCGCTACCGCCCCACCACCTGCACCGTGACCCGCCGCTCGCGCGCGGCGTCGAGCTCGATCAGGAACACGCGCTGCCACGGGCCGAGCCGGAGCTGCCCGCCGGCCAGCGGCACGCTCTCGCTCGAGCCGAGCAGCAGGTGCCGGCAGTGTGCGTGCCCGTTGCGCGGCTCCTCCGGGCCGACCCCGTCGCGGCGCGCCAGGTCGTCATGCGCGTACGCCCCGTCGCCCGGGGCGAGACGCTCCAGCAGGTGCTGAAAGTCGTCCAGCAGCAGCGGCTCGTGCTCGTTGATCCGGATCGCCGCCGTCGTGTGGTGGGAGTAGATCTGGACGCTGCCGTCGCGCAGGCCGGCGTGCTCTACCACCCCGGCCACCGCGCCGGTGATATCGATGAACGCCCCGGGGCCGTCGGTGCGGAAGACCAGGTCCTCGGTCACGATGCGGAGCGCGGCGGGGTCGGTGGGCACGAGGCGGGGCGTCCCGCGCAGGTGCCCCAGCGTCGGCGCGCCGAGGCAGAACATCGTGATCCGCAGCGTCTCGATCAACTCGGCCGCCAGGTCCCGCACGGCCGCGGCGCCCTGGGCGGCGGCGCGCAGGAACGGCCCGGCCATGCCGACCAGGTCGGCGCCCAGCGCCAGCGCCTTGGCCACGTCCATCCCGCCGCGGATGCCGCCGCTGGCGAAGATGAGCCGGTCCGGCGCCACCTGCCGGGCGCCCAGCAGCGCCTCCGCCGTCGGGATGCCCCAGTCCACGAAGGCCGCCGCCACCCGGCGGCGCACCTCGCTGTCCATCCGGTGCCGCTCGACCTCGCTCCACGAGGTGCCCCCGGCGCCGGCCACGTCCACCGCGGCCACGCCCGCCGCAAACAGCCGGGCGACCGTGTCCGGCGGGATGCCCCAGCCGACCTCCTTCACGATGACCGGGACCTCGAGCGCGGCGCAGAGGGCGGCGATCCGGTCGAGCAGGCCGGCGAAGGCGGTGTCGCCCTCCGGCTGGAGGGCCTCCTGCAGCGCGTTGAGGTGCAGCACCAGCGCGTCCGCCTCGAGCTGCTCCACCAGCCAGCGGCAGTGGTCCGGCGCGACCCCGAGGTTCAACTGCACCGCCCCCAGGTTGGCGAAGATGAGCGCGTCCGGCGCGTCGGGCCGCACCCGGAACGTCGGCAACACCTCCGGATGCTCCAGCAGCACCCGGCCGGAGCCCAGCCCGATGGCCAGCCCGAGCTCCTGGGCCGCCTGCGCCAGCGTGCGGTTGATCCGCTCGGCCTCCGGCACCCCGCCGGTCATGCAGGAGATGAGCAGGGGCGCCGCCAGCCGGCGCCCGAAGACGACCGTGCTCGTGTCGACCTGTGCCAGGTCGATCTCGGGGAGGGCCGCCGGCACGAAGCGGTAGCGCTCGAACCCGGTGGTGACGCCCTTGGCGGCGACGTCCTCTTCGAGGTTGATGCGGAGGTGCTCGGCCTTCCGCCCGGGTAGGGCCGCTGACCCCACCCGGGACGCCTGCGCTCCAGCCACGGGGTGGTCCCTCCTCCGTGTCGCCATTCCACGGCGCGGACATCGATCGGCAGGCACGTCCCCCTTGGCCGCACGCGCCCCGGTGCTCCGCGGAAACCATCGCAACGTGCTGGCCCCGTTGGGCGCGCTGGGGACACCGGCGTCGCGACGCGCCGGCAAGCTGCGTGCCGGCCCAGTGGCCGCGTGGCGCCCCGGTCCCCACGCACCTGGCCGTGCCGAGCGTGATCGCGCACGCGTCTACTCTAGCACGGTGTGGCGTGCCCGCCAGTGCATCTCCCCCGGCGCTTTCCCCGCACCGCCCTGCCCCGACGCCCCCATTTTCGGGGAAACCGCCATTTTCGCTGCCCAGCGAAGATGGCCCGAACCCCGAAAATAGAGTTCCCACGCCACGGGGCGTGGCTGCCGCGTACAATCACAGACGGACAGGCAGCGGGACGGCACCCGGGTGCAGGACAGGATGGGATCATGGCTGTCGAACAGCGTGCCGTGCGCGAGCGACTGGAGCAGGTGCGCGCCGAGATCGCGCGGCAGGAGGCCGAGGCGGCCGAGAAGCAGCACGCCCGCGGCAAGCTGACCGCGCGCGAGCGCATCGACCTGCTGCTCGATCCCGGCTCGTTCGTCGAGCTCGACGCGATGGTGCGGCATCGCTCCCACTACTTCGGCATGGAGCAGCGGCGCCCCTACGGCGACGGCGTCGTGACCGGCTACGGCACCGTCGACGGCCGCACCGTGGCGGTCTTCTCGCAGGACTTCACCATCTTCGGCGGCAGCCTGGGCGAGGCCTTCGCCGAGAAGATGGTCAAGATCATGGACCTGGCCCTCAAGATCGGCTGCCCCATCGTCGGCATCAACGACTCGGCCGGGGCCCGCATCCAGGAGGGCGTCGAGGGGCTGGCCGGCTACGGCGAGGTCTTCTACCGCAACGTCCAGGCGTCGGGCGTCGTGCCGCAGATCTCGCTCATCGCCGGGCCGTGCGCCGGTGGCGCCGTCTACTCCCCGGCCATGACCGACTTCATCTTCATGGTCAAGGGCACCAGCCAGATGTTCATCACCGGGCCGGACGTCATCAAGACGGTCACCGGCGAGGAGGTGACGCACGAGGAGCTGGGCGGGGCGCTGACCCACACCTCGATCAGCGGCGTCGCCCACTTCACCGCCGAGGACGAGGAGGACCTGTTCGCCCAGGTGCGCCACCTGCTCGCCTACCTGCCGTCGAACAACCTCGAAGACCCTCCGTACCAGCCCCCGACGGACGACCCGGACCGGCAGGACCCCGAGCTGGACGACATCGTGCCGGCCGTCTCCAGCAAGGCCTACGACATGCACGACGTCATCACGCGTATCGTCGACGACGGGGAGTTCATCGAGGTCCAGCCCAACTGGGCGCGCAACATCATCATCGGGCTGGCCCGGCTCGACGGGCACGTGGTCGGCGTCGTCGCCAACCAGCCGAAGGTGCTGGCCGGGACGCTCGACATCGACGCCTCGGCCAAGGCGGCGCGCTTCGTCCGCTTCTGCGACGCCTTCAACATCCCGCTGATCACCTTCGTCGACGTGCCGGGTTTCCTGCCCGGCACCCAGCAGGAGTACGGCGGCATCATCCGGCACGGCGCCAAGCTGCTCTACGCCTACTGCGAGGCGACCGTGCCGAAGCTGACGGTCATCACGCGCAAGGCCTACGGCGGCGCCTACGTCGTCATGTGCTCCAAGGCGCTGCGCTCCGACTTCAACATCGCCTGGCCCACGGCCGAGGTCGCGGTGATGGGCCCGGAGGCCGCGGTCAACCTGATCCGGCGCCGCGAGATCGCCACCGCCCCGGACCCCGAGGCGCGCCGCAGGGAGCTGGTCGCCGAGTACGAGCGGGAGTTCGCCAACCCCTTCCAGGTGGCCTCGCGCGGCTACGTGGACGACGTCATCGCCCCGCGCCAGACGCGCCCCTGGCTGATCCGCGCCCTCCGGGCGGTCCGGACCAAGCGGGTGAGCGTGCCGGCGCGCAAGCATGGGAACATCCCGCTATGAGCGGCGCGCAGGAGCTCCGGGGGAGGGTCGAGGTCTGGCCCCAGCCCACGCCGGAGGAGCTGGCCGCCATCCTCGCCGCGCTCCAGGCGCGGCGCGCGCGGACGGTGCCGCGCCCGGCGCCGGTCTCGGCCTGGACGGCGGCGGCGCGGCGCGAGGCGCTCCGGGCGCGGGCGGTCGCCCCGGGGCCGCAGGGCTGGGCGTGGGCGGCGCGCCTGGACCGCGTGGGGTAGCACAGGGAGGTCGGTTTGAACGGGCGGGGGCCGTTGTTCCGGAAGATCCTGGTCGCCAATCGGGGGGAGATCGCGCTGCGGGTGCTCCGCGCCTGCCGGGAGCTGGGCATCGCGGGCGTCGCCGTCTACGGCGATGACGAGCGGGACGCGCCGCACGTCCGCTACGCCGACGAGGCCTACCGCCTCCCCTCGACCCAGCCGCTCCCCTACCTGGACAGCGAGGCGCTGATCGCGGTCGCCCGTGCCGCCGGCGCCGACGCGATCCACCCCGGCTACGGCTTCCTGGCGGAGAACCCCGCGTTCGCCCGCGCCTGCGCCGACGCCGGCATCGTCTTCATCGGGCCGCCGCCGGAGGCGATCGCGGCCATGGGGGACAAGGTGGCGGCGCGTCAGGTGGCCCTCGACGCGGGCGTCCCGGTGGTGCCCGGCAGCGACGGCGCGGTGGACGCCGCCGGGGCGGCGGCCTTCGCGGCGGCCCACGGCTACCCCATCGCCATCAAGGCCGCGGCCGGCGGCGGCGGCCGCGGCTTCCGCGTCGTCTGGGGCCCGGAGGAGCTGGCCGAGGCGCACCGCGCCGCCGCCGGGGAGGCGCAGCGCTACTTCGGCGACCCCACCGTCTACGTCGAGCGCTACCTCGATCACCCGCGCCACATCGAGATCCAGATCTTCGCCGACGCCCACGGCACCGTCGTGTCGCTCGGCGAGCGCGACTGCTCGATCCAGCGGCGGCACCAGAAGCTCATCGAGGAGAGCCCCTCGCCCGCGCTCGACCCGGCCACCCGCCGCCGCATGGGCGAGACCGCCATCGCCCTGGCCCGCGCCGTCGGCTACCGCGGTGCCGGGACGGTCGAGTTCCTGTACCAGGACGGCGCGTTCTTCTTCCTGGAGATGAACACCCGCATCCAGGTCGAGCACCCCGTCACCGAGCTCGTCACCGGCATCGACCTGGTCAAGGAGCAGATCCGCGTGGCGGCCGGCTGCCCGCTCTCCTTCGGCGCCGACGTGCCGCTGGTCGGGCACGCCATCGAGTGCCGCATCAACGCGGAGGACCCGGCCCGCGGCTTCGCCCCGACCCCGGGCCAGATCACCGCCTACCGCGCCCCGGCCGGCTTCGGCGTGCGGGTCGACAGCGCCGCCGAGCCGGGCTCCGTCATCTCGCCCCAGTACGACTCCCTGATCGCCAAGCTCATCGTCTGGGGGCGCGACCGGGCGGAGGCGCTCGCGCGCCTGCGCCGCGCCCTGGGCGAGCTGACGGTGGAGGGCGTGGCGACGACCATCCCCTTCTACCGCGCCGTGCTCGACCTGCCCGCCTTCCAGCGCGGCGAGGTCGACACCCGGTTCCTCGAGCGGCACCCGGAGCTGCTGCAGGGCCTGACGCCGGCGCCGCCGGCCGCCGCGCCCGCCGCCGACCCGCCGGCCGCGCCCGAGTCCTACGTGGTCGAGGTGGGCGGCAAGCGCTTCGACGTCCGGCTCTTCCCGGTGGGGGGCGCCACCCCGGCGCGGCGGCGGCCGAGCGGGCCGCGACCCCGCGCCGGCGCCGCCGCGCCGGCCGGGCGCGAGGAGCTGACCAGCCCGATCCAGGGCATCGTCCTCTCGGTCGCGGTGGCGCCGGGCGATCGCGTCCGGCAGGGGGACCTCATCTGCGTCATCGAGGCGATGAAGATGGAGAACGAGATCACCGCGCCCCACGACGGCGTGGTGCGCGCCCTCGACGTTCAGCCCGGCCAGACGGTGCAGATCGGGGCGCGGCTGGCGGTCATCGCGGCTGAGAGCGGCAGCTGACCCGATCGTTCGGCCATTGATTCCGTGGCCCGCCCGGCCTATCCTCAAGGGGACGCACCCGGATGTCCGCACGGTGATCGTGGGAGGTGCGAGCGGGATGGGCGCGCTGGCGCGGGCGGGCTGCATCGGTCTCATGGCCATCGCCGGCCTCATGCTGTTCATGGCCGTCATCGTGCCGCTGCTCGCCCTGCTGGCGCTGGCCGGCGTGGCCTACCTCTTCGTGCTGCTCTGGCGCTCCCCCCTCTCGCTGCGCACCAAGCGGGCGATCACCGGCGTGCTGATCTACCCGGCTGGCCTCTACTTCCTCTGGCGCTACACCCGCCACGACCAGACCCTCAAGCTCGCCGCGCTGGCGGTTGCCATCGTGGCGACGCTCCTCATGGCGGCGTTCCCGCCCGTGTCCGGCGGCCTCGTGCCCCTGCTCGGCGCCGGTTTCCTCGTCCTGTTCTTGCTGGGGGCCGAGTCCGCCGCGGCGGTGACCTACCCCGCGGTCGCGGTGACGGAGGCCCCCGCGGGGCGCGTGGACGTGACGCGCCACGACCGGCGGCGCCTGCTCGAGATCGAACAGGCACACAGCGCCGCCGAGCGGCGCGTCCTCCAGGTGCGCGAGTTCAGTCGCCTCGCCTCGGCGGCGCTGGCGGCGCCCCCGGAGGACCCGGCGAGCTGGCCCACCGCGCGCGAGCTGGCCAGCCTGCGCGAGCAGGCCCGCGTGCTGCGCAGCAGCCTGGCCGACCCGGTCATCCGGGTGCTCCCGGACCCGAACCCCAACGACCCGGTGCCGGCCGACCTCCTGGCGCAGGCCATCGACGCGCTCGCCAGCTACACCGCGCTGCTGGCGACGACCCCGTCACGCTCCCCCGATCTCGAGCGCCTGCGGGTCGTCGCCCGGGAGCGCGCCCGGCTCGCCGCGCTGCACGACGAGGTCTCCGAGCGGCTGACGCCGAGCCGCCCCTGGCCCACGGACTGACCCATCGCCGTCCGCCAGCCGACCCGAGCGCGCCGATGTCGCACCGCGCGTCGTTCGCCCGGATCCGCGCCGCTCCCGTGGAGCGCCGGCCTCCGGCCGGCCCCCGTTCCCCGCGCGCCGGCGCTCCACGCGTCTCGGGCACTCCCACACCGCCCGCTGCGCCCGCTGCGCGCGCTCGTGCCGCTCACGACCGCGAGAAGAGCGTGGGCGTGCTGAGCGCCGACCAGAGCGCCACGCCGGTGATGATCAGGCCGCACACCACCTGATTGACCACCAGCCCCAGGTGGCCGGCGTCGCCCCACAGCCAGGGCGAGGCGATCAGGTACAGCCCGACCAGCGCGTGCAGCCAGCTCAGCCAGCCCGCCTCGTCGGCGCCGGTAATGCGCAGCCCGGCCAGGAAGGACGCCACCCAGGCGACCCCGATGGTGTTCCAGGTCGAGCCGTGCAGGTGGCTGTAGCTCAGCACCCAGGGGGAGATGACGAGCCAGACGGACAGGACGACGCTGATGATCGCCGCCGCGCGCAGGCGATCCATCAGTCCGCGCGCATCTGCATGCATGGTGGGCCTCCTTCCCGGCAGCCGCCCAGTGGGCTGGTCGTGGGGCAGCGCTCTCACGTTCAGTGCCAGCGCGGCGGCGCCAACCCGGCGGAGTGAACGGACAAAACGTACGAACATACCGCCTCAGTGGACATAAGAGCATTGCAGGGCGGGGGTGGGCCGGTATAATGTGGATAAGGGTGGGGAGAAGTGGGGATAAGTGGGGTCCGATGTGGATAACGAGCCGGCAGGTGGGGGGCCAGGCCCGCGAGCGCGGGCCAGCCGGTGAGTCGGACCCAGGGGCCCGCGGGGCTCGCGGCGGTGGCGCGGCGAGCCAGCGAAAGTTGGGGGACGCTTGTTCCTCGGGCGCTTCAGCCACAACCTAGACAGCAAGGGGCGCCTGGCCGTGCCGGCCCGCTTCCGTGAGGCGCTCGGCGCCGATGTCGTCATCACGCGCGGCATCGACCGCTGCCTGTCGCTCTATCCCATGTCGGCCTGGCAGCCGCTGGCCGAGAAGGTCTCCGCGCTCCCCATCAGCGATCCCGACGCGCGCACCTTCCGGCGGATGGTGTTCGCCGAAGCGGCCAACGTGGAGTTCGACCGGCAGGGCCGGATCCTGATCCCCCCCGAGCTGCGCCGCTACGCCGGCCTGGACCGTGAGGCGGTCATCGTCGGGATGCACACCTACGTCGAGATCTGGAGCCCGGAGCAGTGGGAGGCGCAGGCCGAGATGATGGACAGCCAGGGCTCCAGCATCGCACAGCGGCTGGCCTCATTGATCTGAGTGAACCGGAGTTGCGCCAGCCATGTCCTTCGACGCTCTCCATGACAGCGAGCCGCTCAACGTGCCTGTGCCAGCCGGTCACCAGCCGGTGATGGTGGCCGAGGCGATCGCGTTGCTCGCCGTGCGCCCCGGCGGGCGCTACCTCGACGCGACCTTCGGCGGTGGCGGGCACACCCGCGCCATCCTGGAGGCGAGCGCGCCCGACGGGCGCGTGCTCGCGCTGGATGCCGACCCCGCGGCGGTCGCCCGGGGGGCGGAGCTCGCGGCGCGCTCCGCCGGGCGGCTGATCGTGCGCCACGGGAACTTCGCCGCCATGGACCGCCTGGCGCGGGCCGAGGGCTTCGCCCCGGTCGACGGCGTACTGGTGGACCTCGGCATGTCGTCGCTCCAGCTTGACGACCCGGCGCGCGGCTTCTCCTTCCAGCGGCCCGGTCCCCTCGACATGCGCTTCGACCCGACCACCGGCCCCAGCGCGCGCGAGATCGTCAACACCTGGTCCGAGGAGGACCTGGCCCGGGCGCTCTTCGTCTACGGCGAGGAGCGCCACGCCCGCCGGATCGCCCGCGCCATCGTCGCGGCGCGCCGCGCGCGGCCGATCGAGACGACCGACCAGCTCGCCGCGCTGGTCGAGCAGGCCGTCGGTGGCCGCCGCGGCCAGCCCATTCACCCCGCGACCCGCACCTTCCAGGCGCTGCGCATCGTCGTCAACCGTGAGCTGGAGTCCCTGGAGCAGGGGCTCGCCGCGGCGCTCGACCTGCTCGCCCCCGGCGGGCGGCTGGTGGTCATCGCGTTCCACTCGCTCGAGGATCGGATTGTGAAGCAGTTCTTCCGCACCGCGGCGCGCGATTGCATCTGCCCGCCGGAGACGCCGGTCTGCGTCTGCGGGCACCGGGCACGCCTGCGGATCCTCACGCCCAAGCCTCTGCGGCCGTCCGCGGCCGAGCAGGACCGGAATCCCCGCAGCCGGAGCGCCCGGCTGCGGGCGGCGGAGCGGCTGCCATGAGCGGCACGACGCGCGTCGCGCGCGCCCCGGCCCGTCGCCGCCGCGAGCGCGGGCGCTACGTCACCCTGAGCGGCGCGGCCATGGTGATCGTCGCGGGCGTCGCCCTGTCGATCATCGGCATCCTCTACCTGATCCAGACCGCCCACGTGGCCGAGCTGGGCTACGAGCTGAGTCGCGTCGAGCGGGAGCGCGACGCGCTGGCCATCGAGAACGCGCGGCTCGGCTACCTCGTGGCCCAGGAGGAGTCGCTGGAGCGCATCGAACAGGTGGCGACGAACCAGCTCGGCATGCGGCCCTTGAGCCGCTACCGCTTCCTGGAGGTGCAGGCGCCGCCCGAGGAGAACCTCCCGACCGTGCCGGCACCCACCCCGGCGCCGGAGTCCCTCTGGGAGCGCCTCCAGCGCGGCCTGCTCGGCATCGGCCGGGCCGACGCCCCGCCGTCGGGCCCGCCCGCCCTGCCCAGCCTCCCGGGAGGTCGCTGATGCGTCGTCCGTATCAGATCCCCCGCCGCCGGATCAACCTGCTCTTCGCGGTCTTCCTCATCTTCACCCTGGCCATCAGCTACCGGGTCGTGTCGTTCCAGGTGGTCCGCGGCCATCAGCTCGCCGAGGAGGCGCGCGCCATCCGCTACCGCGAGGAGGCGGTGCCGGCCCAGCGCGGCGAGATCCTCGACGCGCGCGGCCGCCCGCTGGCGACCAACGTGCCGGTCGACCGGGTGGTCGCCATCCGGGACAAGATCGAGGACCCGCGGCGGACCGCCGAGCTGCTCGCCCCGATCCTGGGCCGCAGCGCCGACTCGATCTACGCCCAGTTGACCGACCCGGATCTGGAGTGGGTCTGGCTCCAGCGGCACCTGAGCCCGGAGGCCTCGGAGCAGATCCGCAAGCTCGACCTCGACGGCATCCTGCTCACCCCGGAGCCGCGCCGCATCTATCCCATGGGGGACTTCGCCTCGCACGTGCTGGGCTTCGTGAACTACGATTACGTCGGCTCCTACGGGGTCGAGGGGGCGTACAACGACACCCTCGGCGGGGAGCCGGGGAAGCTCATCGGGGAGCGGGACGCCGCGGGGAACGTGATCGCGCTCAGCCGCAGCACGCTGGACCCACCGGTGGACGGGGCGAACGTGGTGCTCACGATCGATAGCGCGGTCCAGCGCGTGGCCGAGCAGGCCCTCGACGAGGCCATCGCCGCGCAGGGCGCCACCGGCGGCACGGTCATCGTCCAGAACGCCAAGACCGGGGCGATCCTGGCCATGGCCAGCCGGCCGACGTACAACCCCAACGAGTTCGAGCGGGTGACCGACCCGGCGCTCTTCACCAACCCCGCCATCAGCGCGACCTACGAGCCCGGCTCCACCCTCAAGGCGCTCGTCATGGCGCTCGGGCTGGAGACCGGCGTGGTCGAACCGGACACGACCTGGGAGGGGGCGCAGTATCGCATCATCCCTGGCGGCGCCCGCATCACCAACGCCCTGGAGCAGGACTTCGGCCCGGAGACGATGACCGAAGTGCTCCAGCACTCCAGCAACCTGGGCATCATGTGGGTGGCCGATCTGATCAACCAGGACCGGTTCTACCGCGGCCTCGTCGCTTTCGGCCTCGGCCAGACGACCGGCGTCGACCTCGCCGCCGAGTCGGCCGGGATCCTGCCCCTGCCCGGCACCCCGGGCTGGACGCCCGCCAGCTTCTACACCCACTCCTTCGGGCAGGGCCTGGCCGTCACGCCGCTCCAGCTCGTCAATGCCATCTCGGCCCTGGCGAACGGGGGCAATCTCATGCGGCCCTACGTCGTCCAGGAGATCCAGCGCCCGGAGGGCACCGAGACGATCGCGCCGCAGGTGGTCCGCCGCGTCGTGTCGGCGGAGACCTCGCGGAAGATCACCGCCATGATGACCACGGTGATGGGGACGACCTACGCCCGCTTCGGCGTCCCCGGCTACCACATCGCGGCCAAGACCGGCACGGCGCAGATCCCCTCGCCCGATGGCGGCTACGAGGAGGACGCCACCATCGCGTCGATGGTCGGCTTCGGCCCGTCCGAAGACCCGCAGTTCACCGTGCTGGTCAAGATCGACCGGCCGCAGCAGTCGCCCTGGGGCGAGACGGCCGCCGGGCCGGCCTTCCAGCAGATCTTCCGCGAGCTGTTCCTGCTGTATGGGATTCCGCCGAGCGACTCGGCGGCGGCGCAGGCCACGCCGAGTGTGCCCTGAGCGCGTGCCGGCGGTGGCCGGGCCAGGCGAAGGGCGAGGGAGTGCGGAGACGGAGAGAGGTATGACGCTGACGCTGCGCGACGTGCTGGCGGGCGCCCAGGGGACCCTGCACGGGCCGGCCGACCCCGGCACCCCGGTGCGCCGGGTCTGGCACGACTCACGGGAGATTGAGCGCGGGGATCTGTTCGTCGCCGTCGTCGGGGAGCGGTTGGACGGCCACGACTTCGTCGCCGACGCCTTCGCCCGCGGCGCCGTGGCGGCCCTGGTGGATCGCGCCCACCTGGCGCGCCTCCCGGCCGACCTCGGGCCCCTGATCGTGGTCGACGACACCGTGGCCGGCCTGCAGCGGCTGGCCGCCGCCTGGCGCGCGCGGCACCCGGTCGCCGTCGTCGGCATCACCGGCAGCATCGGCAAGTCGAGCACCAAGGAGGTCGTCTGGGCCGTCGCCGCCCAGCGCTTCCGCAGCATCCGCAGCCAGCGGAGCTTCAACAACGAGATCGGGCTGCCGCTCAGCCTGCTCGCGATCACCGACGACACCGAGGTGGTGGTCCTCGAGATCGGCGGCGCCTACGCCCCCGGCGAGATCGCCCGCCTGGCCGAGATCGCCCGGCCCACCATCGGCGTCGTCACCAACGTCAGCCACTCCCACCTGGCGCGCATGGGCTCGCTGGAGGCCATCGCGGCGACCAAGGCCGAGCTGCCGGCGGCGCTGGGCGAGGACGGCGTCGCCGTCCTCAACGGCGACGACCCGCGGGTGCGCCGCATGGCCGCGTGCTGCCGCGGCCGGGTGCTCCTCTACGGCCTGTCGCCCGACTGCGACGTCCGCGCCGAGCACGTCACCAGCCACGGGCTGGACGGCATCTCGCTGGACCTCCTGGTCGGCGGGGCGCGCTACCACCTGCACGCGCCGCTGCTGGGCCGGCACAGCGCCGCCACCGTGCTCGCCGCGGTGGGGGCCGGGTTGGCGCTCGGCATGACCGTCGAGGAGATGCTGCCCGCGTTCCAGGACCCGGCCATCCGGGTGCGGCTCCTCGTGGTGCCGGGCGTCGGCGGGGCCACCATCATCGACGACACCTACAACGCCAACCCCACCTCCAGCCTGGCGGCGCTGGACCTGCTGGCCGAGCTGCCGGCGCGCCGCCGCCTGGCAGCCTTCGGCGACATGCTGGAGCTGGGGAGCTACGAGGCGGAGGGCCACCGCCTCGTCGGCGAGCGGGCGGCGGCCGTGGTCGACCGGCTCTTCACCATCGGCCCGCGGGCGCGCCTGATCGCCGCCGCGGCCGTGGCGAGCGGGCTGCCGCCCAGCGCCGTCACTACGGTCGACACCAAGCCGGAGCTGATCGACGCGCTGCGGACCGTGCTGCGCGAGGGGGATGTCGTGCTGGTCAAGGGGTCGCGAGGGCTGCAACTGGAGGACGTGGTGGCCGCACTGCGTGATCGGACACGAGCCGCATGATCCCGACGCTCAGCATCATCGCGCACCTGTTCGAGCTGCTGCGCAGCCATAGCCTGCTGCCCCGCGACCCGGGCGAGAACCTGGCGGCGTCGCTGGCGCTCTCCTCGGTCACCTTCCTCATCACGCTGGCCGTCGGCGGGCCGTACATCCGACTGCTGCGCGCCAAGAAGATCGGCAAAAAGATTCGCGTCGAGGAGCCGGAGGGCCACTTCTACAAGACCGGCACGCCGACCATGGGCGGGTTCATGATCACCGTGCCGGTCATCGTGGCGACGATCGCCTTCAACCTGGCCGGGCGCCTCTCGATGCTCCTGCCGCTCGGCGTCCTGATCGGCACCGCCACGCTGGGCGCGATCGACGACCGCATGAGCCTGGTCGGCGGCACCCGCTCCGGGCTGGCGGCCCGCTTCAAGATGCTCTGGCTGCTCGCCTTTGCCCTGATCGCCGCGCTGATCCTCTACTTCCCGCTGGGGCTGCGCAGCATCTACGTGCCGGCCGTGGGCAAGTTCGACATCGGCTGGCTCTACATCCCGATCGCCGTCTTCGGCATCTCGGGCACCGCTAACGCGGTCAACCTGACCGACGGCCTCGACTCGCTGGCGGGCAGCACGGCGGCCGTGGCCTTCGTCGTCTACGGCATCATCGCCTTCCTGCAAGGTCAGGTGCAGGTGGTCACCTTCTGCTTCATGATGACCGGCTCCTTGCTGGGGTTCCTGTGGTATAACGCACACCCTGCCCAGGTCTTCATGGGGGACACGGGCTCCCTGGCCATCGGCGCGTCGCTGGCCACGGCCGCCTTCATGACCGGCCAGTGGCTACTCCTGCCCGTCGTCGGCATCGTCTTCGTCGCCGAGACACTGTCGGTGATGCTCCAGGTGAGCTACTTCAAGTGGACGGGGGGCCGGCGGCTCTTCCGCATGACCCCGATCCACCTGCACTTCGAACTCCTCGGGTGGTCGGAGACGCAGATCACGCTGCGCTTCTGGCTGATTGGGATGATGGCGGGGCTGCTCGGGGTCGCCCTGGCGCTGATCTGAGGGGGATGGCGATGACTCGAGCTGCGGAGCGACCGGACTGGCGCGGCGTGCGCGCCCTGGTGATGGGGCTCGGGACGCGGCAGGGCGGGGTCGGTGTGGCGCGCTACCTCGTCGCCCAGGGCGCCGAGGTCACCGTCACCGACCTGCGCTCGGCCGACGAGCTCGCCCCCGCGCTGGCCGCCCTGGCCGGCCTGCCGATCCGCTTCGTGCTGGGTGAGCACCGCGCGGCCGACTTCGAGCAGGCCGACCTGGTGGTGCGCAACCCCGCCGTGCCGCGCGACTCGCCCTGGCTCGCGCTGGCCCGCGCCGCCGGTGCCCGCATCGAGATGGAGATGACCCTTTTCTTCCGCGCCTGCCCCGCGCCGATCATCGGCGTCACCGGCACCAAGGGCAAGACCACCACGGCCACCCTCTGCGCCGGCATCCTGCGGGTCGCCCGGCCCGACACGGTCCTGGCCGGCAACATGGGCACCTCGGCGCTCGATGCCCTGCCCCACATCACCCCCGACACGCCGGTGGTGCTCGAGCTGTCGAGCTGGCAGCTCGAGGGGCTGGCGGAGCACGGCCTCAGCCCGCACATCGCCGTCATCACCAACATCAGCGACGACCATCGCAACCGCTACCCCTCGCTGGCGGCCTACGTCGAGGCCAAGCGGGCCATCGCCCGCTTCCAGGCGCCGGACGACTGGCTCGTGCTGAACCGGGACGACCCCCAGACCTGGGCCAGCCGCGACGTCGGCGCCGGGCGCGTGGTGCCCGTCGGCCACGACGCCGACGGGCCGTGCGGCGCCTTCCTGGTGGGCGACCGCCTCGTCTGGCGCTGGGACGGCGCCGAGACCGAGTTGCTGCGGCGCGATGAGTTCCCGCTGCCCGGGCCGCACGCCGCGCTGAACGCCCTGGCCGCCGCGGCCGCGGCCATCCTGGCCGGCGCGTCGCCGGCCGAGGCGCGCGCCGGCCTGCGCGCCGCCACGCCGGTGCCGCACCGGCAGGAGATCGTGGCCACCGTCGACGGCGTGTGCTACGTGAATGACAGCGCCGCCACGGCGCCCGCCGCCACCCTGGCGGCGCTCGACACCTTCCGCGGCCGGCCCCTGGTCCTCATCGCCGGCGGGGCGGACAAGGGGGCCGACCTCGCCCCGCTGGCCCGGCGCGTCGCGGCCGAGGCCG
The DNA here is from genome assembly GCA_029961075.1 of Sphaerobacter sp. Taxonomy (GTDB): domain Bacteria; phylum Chloroflexota; class Chloroflexia; order Thermomicrobiales; family Thermomicrobiaceae; genus Sphaerobacter. Next base: position 28,400 of record JASBVL010000004.1, on the reverse strand, counting down.
AGGCGGTGGTCCTGCTCGACGGCGCGGCCACGCCCGCGCTGCACCGCCTCCTGCAAGCGGCCGGCGCCCGCCGCATCTCCGGCCCGCACCGGTCGATGGCCGCCGCCGTCGCGGCCGCCGCCGAGCTGGCGCCGCCGGGCGGGGTCGTGCTGCTGGCCCCCGGCTGCGCCAGCTTCGGCCTCTTCCGCGACGAGTTCGAGCGGGGCGAGGCCTTCCGCGCCGCCGTGCGGGCCCGGGCCGCCCGCGAGCGACGGGAGGGGACGCGATGAGCCGCGCCCGCGCCGCGGCCTGCCTGCGCCGCCTGTGGGATGCCACCGCGCCGCGCTACCCCGCGCACGCCCCGGACTACTGGCTCATCACCATCCTGCTGATGCTGGTCATGTTCGGGACCGTCATGGTCTTCAGCGCCAGCTTCACCATCGGCCTCAGCGAGGGCGGCAACGCCTACTACTTCCTGATCCGCCACCTCATCTGGGCCACCGTGGGGCTGGCCGGCATGGCCGTGACCTACACCGTCGACTACCACGTCTGGCGGCGCTTCTCGATCCTGGGCATGCTGCTTGTGCTCCTCGCGCTGGGCGCCGTGCTGGTGCCGGGCATCGGCACGGAGGCCTATGGGGCCCAGCGATGGATCGTGCTCGGCCCGCTCTCGCTCCAGCCCAGCGAGGTCGCCAAGCCGGTCGTGATCATCTACCTGGCGGACTGGCTGGCGCAGAAGGGCGCCAAGGTGCGCCTGTTCAGCTACGGCCTCGTCCCCTTCTCCGTCTTCTTCGGGCTGCTCGTCGGGCTGCTCATGCTCCAGCCGGACCTCGGCACCTCCATCCTGTTGGCGACCGTGGGCGTCAGCATGTTCCTGGTGGCCGGGGCCCGGCTTGTCCACCTCGGCCTGCTCAGCGCCGTCGGCACGGTGGCCTTCCTGGTCATGGCCCTCGGCTCCTCCTACCGCCGTGCCCGCATCCTGGCCTTCCTGAACCCGGATGCCAACCCTGACCTGGCCTGGCAGCTCATCCAGGCGCGCGCCGCGCTCGCCAGCGGCGGGATCTTCGGCCTCGGCCTCGGCGCCAGCCGCCAGAAGTTCGCCTGGCTGCCCTTCGCCCAGACCGACGCCATCTTCGCCGTGATCGGGGAGGAGCTGGGCCTCATCGGCTGCGCCGCGCTCCTGCTCCTCTTCGTGGCGCTCGCCTGGCGCGGCTACCGCATTGCCAAGCGGGCGCCCGACACCTTCGGCGCGCTCGTCGCGGTGGGGGTCACCACCTGGATCGTCTTCCAGGCGGGCATCAATCTCGGCGGCATCACCACCACCATCCCCTTCACCGGGATCCCCCTGCCGTTCATCAGCTACGGCGGCACCTCGCTGGCCGTCAGCCTCACGGCCATCGGCCTGCTGCTCAACATCTCGCGCCAGACGCTCGATCGCGAGCCGGCCGTGTCGCCCGCGGAGCACCCGGCGGCGTCCCGGCCCCGCACACGCCGCGCGCGTACCCCAGTGCCGGCCGGGCGGCTCGCCGCCGAGGCCGCGGCCGAGCCCGCGCGCGGCGGCGCGGTCCGCAGCCTCGACGGCCCGGGCCGCGCGCGCGCCGGCTCCTTCGGTCGTGGCCCGGCCCGCGCGCGGGCGCGCGGCACCCGCCCCTCGCGTCACTGGAGGTGAGCCGATGACGACGCCGGGGCCGGTCCCCACCCTCCCCCCGCCGCCCGCGACCATCCATCTGGTCGGCATCGGCGGGATCGGCATGAGCGGCTTGGCGCGCATCCTGGCCGCCCGGGGCTACCGCGTCCAGGGCTCGGACGCGGCCGACTCGCCGGTGGTGAGCGCGCTGCGCGCCGAGGGCGTGCCGGTGACGATCGGCCACGACGCGGCCAACCTCGGCGCGCCGGACCTCGTCGTCGTCACCGCGGCCGCGCCGGAGACCAATCCCGAGGTGGCCGCGGCCCGCGCCCGCGGCATCCCGGTCCTCAAGCGCGCCGCCCTCCTGGGCCAGCTCTGCGACGAGCGCGTCTGCCTGGCCGTGGCTGGCACCCACGGCAAGTCCACCACCAGCGGCATGCTGGCGCTGGCGCTGCTCCACGCCGGCGAAGACCCGTCGTTCGCGGTCGGCGCGGTGCTCAAGGAGGTCGGCACCAATGCCCAGCCGGGCCATGGCCCGCACTTCGTGGTCGAGGCCGACGAGTACGACTACAGCTTCCTCTGGCTGCACCCCCACGTCGCGGTGGTGACCAACATCGAGCACGACCACCCGGACCTCTTCCCGACCCGGGAGGCGGTCCTGGCGGCCTTCGCCCGCTTCGTGGCCAACATCCGCCCCGGCGGCACCCTCGTCCTCTCGGCCGACGATCCCGGCTGTCGTGACCTCTTGGCACGGCTCGGCACGTCCGGCCCGCAGGTGATAACCTTCGGTGCCGACCCCGCCGCCGACTGGTCGCTCGCGGCGGCGGCCGATTCCGGTGGCGGCCACCTCGTGCGCGCGCCGGATGGGCGCCGGCTGCACCTGCACCTGCGCGTGCCCGGCTGGCACAATCGGCTCAACGCGCTCGCGGCGCTCGCGGCCGGGGCCGCGGCCGGCATCGACCCGGCGCGGCTGCTGCCGGGGCTGGCGGCCTTCACCGGCGTCGGGCGGCGCTTCGAGCTGCGGGGGCAGGCGCGCGGGGTCACGGTCGTCGACGACTACGCCCACCACCCGACCGAGATCCGGGCCACGATCGCCGCGGCGCGCGAGCGCTACCCGGGCGCGCGGATCTGGGCGGTCTTCCAGCCCCATACCTACTCGCGCACCCGCCAGTTGCTGGACGACTTCGCCGCCGCGCTCGGGCTGGCCGACCGGGTGGTGCTGACCGCCATCTACCCGGCGCGGGAGACGGACGACCTGGGGGTGTCGTCGGACGACATCGCCCGGCGCATCACCGGCCGGCCGGCGGCGGTGGTCGCGACGCCGGCCGCGGCGGGCGCGCTCGTCGCGGCCGAGGCGGCACCCGGCGACGTGGTGCTGGTCCTGGGGGCCGGCGACATCTGGCGGGCCAGCGAGGAGCTGCTGCGGCGGCTCCAGGACGAGGACGGGTAGGGGCGCGGGGTGCGTGGAGCGCCGGCGTCGCCCGGCGCCGCGCCGGCCCCACGGTGGGCGGGGACAAGCCCCGCCCCTACCGGCGCCCCGCCTCGGCCGTGGTACGGGAGGTCCTTGTGCCCTCCCGCCGCCCGCCGCTCAGGACCACGGGGAAGGGGCTGGGGCGCCGCGCGGGGCCAGCCGCCCCGACCGGGAACGTGACCCACGCAGTGAACGGAGGCACGGGACGTGACGCAGAGCCGCAGACTTCGTGTCGGTGTCATCTTCGGTGGGCGCTCGGGCGAGCACGACGTGTCGCTCCGCTCGGCCCAGGCCATCCTGCGGGCCATCGACCGCGACAAGTTCGAGGTCGTGCCGATCGGCATCACTCGGGATGGGCAGTGGCTGATCGGTGGGGACCCGCTCCGCCAACTGGCGGCAACGTCGCGCCTCCCGCTGGCCGCGGGCGACGACCCGCCCCCTGCCGGGGCGCCCGACCCGGAGCGCGCGCTGGAGCTGCGCGACGCCGGCGGCGCCATCGACGTCGCGCGGGCAGGCTGGGCCCGGCAGCTCGACGTGGTCTTCCCGGTCCTGCACGGCCCGTTCGGCGAGGACGGCACGGTCCAGGGGCTGCTGGAGCTGGCCGGGCTGCCCTACGTCGGCTCCGGCGTGCTCGGCTCGGCCGTCGCGATGGACAAGGTGGTCGCCAAGCAGCTCTGCGCCCACGCCGGGCTGCCGATCGTCCCCTGGCTCTGGGTGACCCGCCGCCAGTGGCGGCAGGATCCCGAGGCCGTCGCCGACCGCGTGGCGCGCGAGATCGGCTACCCCTGCTTCGTCAAGCCGGCCAATCTCGGCTCCAGCGTGGGGGTCACCAAGGTTCACCACGCCGGGGAGCTGGCCCCGGCCATGGAGGAGGCCGGGCGCCACGACCGGAAGATCATCGTCGAGCGCGGCATCGACGCCCGCGAGCTGGAGGTCAGCGTTCTCGGGAACGACGATCCCATGGTCTCGGTGGTGGGCGAGATCCGCCCGTCCCGCGAGTTCTACGACTACGAGGCGAAGTACGTCGACGACGGCTCCGAGCTGCTCGTCCCGGCGCCCATCACCGAGGAGCAGGCGGCCACCGTCCGCGACCTGGCGCTGCGCGCCTTCCAGGTCGTCGATGCCGCCGGCATGGCGCGGGTCGACTTCTTCCTCGAGCGCGCCAGCGGCACGATCTACCTCAACGAGGTGAACACCATCCCCGGCTTCACCGCGATCAGCATGTACCCGATGCTCTGGGAGGCGAGCGGTCTCAGCTTCCGCGACCTGGTGACCCGCCTGATCGAGCTGGCGCTGGAGCGGCACGCCGACCGGCACGGCGGAAACGCGGTATGACCGGACGCCCGATGCGCACCCGTGGCCCGCTCAGCCGGCCTGCCCCCGCGCGCCGCCGGCCGCGGCGCTCCCGCCTGGCGCGCTTCCTGCGCGCCGGTGCGGTCACCGGCCGGCTGCCCGCCTTCCTGCTGGCGATCGGGCTCTCGGTGCTGCTCGCCGGCTTCCTCTTCTCGGCCGACTTCACCGTGCGCAGCGTGGTTGTCCAGGGGAACGCGCTGGCCTACGCCGACTCCATCGTCGCCGCCAGCGGCGCCCTGGGGCAGCCCCTGTTCCGGCTCGACACCGAGGCGGTGGCGCGGCGGGTCGCCGCCCACCCGGCCGTGGCCTCGGCCGACGTCCGAGCCGAGTTCCCCGACCGGGTGGTGGTGCGGCTGCGGGAACGGGCGCCGATCCTGGTCTGGCAGGCGGGCGAGCAGGCCGTCCTGGTCGACCGGTGGGGCTGGGCGATCGCGTCGGGGTACGACCCCGCCCTGCCGCGCGTCGTCCAGACCGAGGGGGAGCGGCCGCGGGTCGGTAGCCAGCTCCCGCCCGCGCTGGTGCAGGCGGTCCTCGCCGTGCACGAGCGCCTGGCCGAGCGGCTGACGCTGGTCGAGTACGCGCCGCGCCTCGGCCTCACCGTCTACCTGACCGAAGGGCGGGCCGTCGTCCTCGGCGACAGCGATCGGCTGCTGCTGAAGCTCAACGTGCTCGAGGCGGCGCTGTCGCTGCCCGACCGCTGGACCCGGCTCGACCTGCGCGAGCCGGAGCGGCCGTACTATCAGTGAGCGGGGGCGTACGAACGATGGCACAGCGTATGCGGGGATCACACCCGACCACCATGATCGGACAGCGAGGCACGCGAGCCGGCGCGTGGCGCGAGCGGCGGTGACTGGCGTGCACGTCCGGGCGGCGCGGCGGGGTGGGCTGTGCTATACTGGCGTCTGGCGCTATCCTATCCAGCAACCCCGCGCGTACAATTCTACTTGTGTCGTAGGTAGTCGAGGATGACGGCAACGAGCTGGTATGTCGGCCTTGACATCGGGTCATCGACCGTCGCGGTCGCCGCGGCCGCGCCGGGGGCCGGCGGGCGAGCCGGCGTCGTCGGCTGCGAGGTCCTGCCCAGCGCCGGCGTCGTCCGGGGCGAGGTGACGGACCCCGTGGCGCTGGAGGGGGCGGTCGGCGCGGCGCTCGCGCGCGTGGCGGCGCACCTCGGCGGCCCGGTCGCCCAGGTCGCGCTGAGCGTCTCGGGGTTGCATGTCCGCCGCACGCCGGTGGTCGCCGAGCAGCGCAATCGGCGGATCGTGCGGCTGGACGCGGACCGGCTCGCGGCGCTCCACCGGCAGGCCCTGCGGGACGCGAGCGGGGACGGGGTGGTGGTGGCCTCGGTGATGCGCGGCTGCCGGATCGACGGCCTCCCGGTCGCTGATCCGCTGGCCGGTCTCTACGGACAGGTCTTCCACCTGAGCGCCGAAGTGTATAGGATTCCCGCATCGTATGTGGATGCACGGGCGCGGATCCTGGCACGGTTGGGCGCGACGGTCGACCTGCTCCTGCCGCGCGCCATGGCGGCGGCCGAGGCCGCGCTGGCGCCGAGCGAGCGGCACCGCGGCGCGGTCCTCATCGACCTCGGCGGCGCCACCACCGATGTCGCCGTCTACCTCGACGGCCAGGTGCGCGAGCTCTTCGCCATCCCGCTCGGCGCGCGCGCCGCCGACCGCGCGCCCACGTCGCTGGTCGCGCTGTTCCACCGCATCCGGCAGCGGCTGGATGACCGGGATCTCGGCAGGCGCATCGCGGGCGGCGTGCTGGTAGGGGGTGGTGCCTACGCGGCGGGTGTCCGCGGCGCGGCGCAGCGCGGGCTGCGCGTCCCGGTGCGCGTGGGGGCGCCAGCGGCGCCGCTCTTCGCGGATCCACGCTTCGCCACCGCGGTCGGCCTGGCGCTGGCCCAGGCGCGGCTCCGGCCGATCGACCCGGTGGACCTGGGGACGCTCGCGGCGGAGCCGGCGCCGCCCGTGGCGCTCGACGACGAGGATCCGGCACCGGAGCGGCCAGGCTGGCTGCCGGCGCTCGGGCGCTGGCTGCGTGAGTTCGTGCCGTTGGGAGGGAGCGAGTAGTCCGCCCCCGGGGCCGTGCCTGTTGCCGGAGACGGGCCCCGGGACGCATACTTTCCTGTCAACTGCGTACCGCTCAGCGTGCGACCCACGGGGAGCGGGAGCCGCTGGTGTGCTGCGGGGAGGATTTGCATGTTCAACGTCCACGACGACGCGTTTACCAATTCTTTCGCTCGGATCAAGGTCATCGGGGTCGGCGGGGGTGGCGGCAACGCCGTCAATCGCATGATCGACGCTGGCGTCGAGGGCGTCGAGTTCATCACCGTCAACACCGACGCGCAGGCCCTCGTCAACTCGCTCGCGCCGGTCACCGTCCGCATCGGTGACAAGCTCACCAAGGGCCTCGGCGCGGGCGGCCGGCCGGAGATCGGTGAGCGCGCCGCCGAGGAGAGCATCGATGCGCTCAGCGAGGTCGTCCGCGGCGCCGACATGGTCTTTATCACCGCCGGCATGGGCGGCGGCACCGGCACCGGCGCCTCGCCGATCGTCGCCCGCCTGGCCCGCGAGACCGGCGCGCTGACCGTCGGCGTGGTGACCCGCCCGTTCGACTTCGAGGGCGCCAAGCGCCGCCGCGTGGCCGACGAGGGGGTAGCCGCGCTCAAGGAGCACGTGGACGCCCTCATCACCATCCCCAACCAGCGGCTCATCAGCCTGGTCGATCCCAAGACCCCCTTTTCGGAGGCCTTCCGCCTGGCCGACGACGTGCTGCGCCAGGGTATCCAGGGCATCTCCGACCTGATCGTCAAGCCGGGCCTGATCAACCTCGACTTCGCCGACGTCAAGACCATCATGCGCGACGCCGGCTCCGCCCTCATGGCCATCGGCCGCGGCACCGGCGAGACCCGCTGCATCGACGCCGCGCGCATGGCCATCGAGAGCCCGCTGCTCGAGATGAGCATCGACGGCGCGGTGGGCGTCCTCTACAACATCATCGGCGGCCCCGACCTGTCCCTGACCGAGATCACCGAGGCGGCCGAGGTGATCCGCGCCGCGGCGGACGAGGAGGCCGAGATCATCTTCGGCGCCACCACCGACGAGGCCATGGGCCGCGACGTCCAGATCACGCTGATCGCCACCGGCTTCCACGGCGGCGGCCAGCAGCGCCGCCAGCGGCCGGAGCGCCGCTTCCGGCCCTCCGACGCGGCCGCGGCGGGCGGCAGCCAGTCGGCCCCGCCGCGCGTCCCGCTCCTGCCGGACGACGAGTGGTCCGAGCCGGCCATCCTGCGCTTCCTGCGCGAGCGCTAGGAGCTGCCGGTGCGCTGTCCCTTCTGCCAGGCGCGGGACTCACGGGTCATCGACTCGCGCGAGTTGAGCGGTGGCGAGAGCATCCGCCGGCGGCGCGAGTGCGCCGCCTGTGGCCGCCGCTTTACCACCTATGAGCGCGTCGAGTCCGGCGGCCTCATGGTCGTCAAGCGCGACGGCCGCCGCGAAGAGTTCGACCCGCGCAAGCTGCGGGACAAGCTGCGCATCGCCCTCACCAAGCGCCCGGTTCCGCAGGCCGAGATCGACCGCATCGTCACCACCGTCGAGAGCGAGCTGCTGGCGCTGGGTACCGTCGAGGTGCCCAGCACCGCCATCGGCGAGATCGCCCTGCGGGAACTGAAGCGGCTCGACCACGTCGCCTACATCCGCTTCGCCTCCGTCTATCGCGACTTCGCCGACCTGGAGGACCTCCGGCGCGAGGTCGACGTGCTGCGCGGCGCGTCGCCCGGCTCGACGCGCGCGCCGTGAGCGGCGCCGGCATGCGCGCTCCAGCGCTCGCGCTGACCGCGCATGGGGCGGACGGCCGGCCCCTCACCCGGCTGCGCTACGCGAACGCGCCCGGCTCCCCGGACTTCCGCCCGCACCCGGACCGCTGCCACCTGACGCTCGACCTCGCGGCGCCCGGCGTGGGCGCGCCCGCTGCCCGCCCGCGGGAGGCGCAGGTGCGCCTCGTCGCCCCGCCCGAGTGGTTGACCCTGCCCGGCCGGGTGTGTTTCCTCCCCGCCGGTCAGACCGCCATCACCTGGACCGTCTACCCGCGCGGGTTGCCCGCCGGCTTCACCGCTCGCCTGGCGGTGGAGGTCCGCGACGGCCGTCGGCGGCTGGGGCGGGCGAACCTGACGCTCGGGATCACCCTGGAGGGCTTCAGCCAGTTTCGCCCGGAGCAGCACGCACTGCCGTTCGCCAACACCGTCGCCGACCTCGGCGTCGTCCGGCCGGACGCGCGGCTCTTCGCCCGCACCTACCGCTGGACGCCGCTCCGGCGCGCCTTCTTCCGCGGCCTCTACCGCGCCATCGTCTTCCTCGGCGGCGCGCCGGGGGCGCCGCAGGGCGGCCTCTGCACCGGCATGGCGCGCGCCGCGCTCGCGCGCAGTCTCGGCGGGCTGCCTGCCGGCGCCGACCTGCGCGCCGCGGCCATCGTCCTCCACGGCCGCCAGTTGACCGACCGCGCGCTGCTGGCCGCCGCGCCCTGGGTCCTCCGGCCCAGCCCGGCCCGCGCCTTCCGGCGCTTCCGCGCCGACCTGCTGGCGCGCGGGCGCAGCGACGTCTGCTTCGACGTCGGCGTCCCCCGCCCCTGGCGGCGCGACCTCGTCCGGGCCCTGACGCGGGAGGGGCACACGGTCGTCCCCTACGGCTTCCGGCAGGACCACCCCGACCGCGCCGAGGTGCTGGTCTGGGACCCGAACCATCCCGCCGCGCCCCCGGATGAGTCGATCCTGACCGTCGACCTGCGCGGCGACACCTACGGCTATCGCGACCGCGCCCGCCTGGGGGAGCGCACCACCACCATCGTCGCCGTGCGCCAGCCGGCCTATCGCGGCGGCCGCACCGCGCTCCTGGCCAGTGCCGCCAGTGTCCTGCTCGATCCCGCCGCGGCCGGCCTCACCCGCCGCCGGCTCGCCCTCGGCGGCCTGCTGGCCGCGGTAGGCGCCGCCACGGCGGCCCTGGCCGCCGCCGGGCGATCAGGCCTCGCCGGCCGCGACCGAGAGGGGAATGCCACGTGGAACCGGACCCGCGCGACGAGCTGTTCGACGTCCTGACCGCGACCGGCGCGCCGACGGGGCAGGTCAAGCCCCGCGCCGCCGTCCACCGCGACGGCGACTGGCACCGCTCGTTCCACTGCTGGGTCGTCTGGCCGGGGCCGGACGGGGACGCCCACGTCCTCTTCCAGCGCCGGAGCCCGACCAAGGACACCGTACCCAACTGCCTCGACGTCGCCGTCGGCGGACACTTCCGCTCCGGCGAGACGCTGGCGGAGGTGGTGCGCGAGGCGGAGGAGGAGCTGGGCCTGCCCCTCGCGCTCGACGAGTTGGTGCCGGTGGGGCGCCGGCGCGCCGTCGGGCGGGGTCCCGGCTGGCTCGACTGCGAGATCCAGGAGGTCTTCGTCGCGCTCGTGCCCGACGGCCTGACCCGGCTCCGCCCCGCGCCGGACGAGATCACCGCGCTCTACGTCGTCCGCGCCGCCGATCTCGACCGCCTCTTCGCCGACGGGGCCGAGCGCCCGCCAGCGATCCCCGCCCTGCGCGCCCCTGTGCTGCCGGACCGCCGCCTCGGCCCGGTCACGCCGACCGTGGTGGGCGCGGCCGACTTCGTCCCGGTGACCGACCGCTACTGGGCCATCGGCGCCCGCGCCGTCGCCCGCGTGCTGGCCGGGGCGCGCGACCTCGACCTCGGGCTGTGGTGAGCGGCCACCCCGCCCGTCCCCCCTCTCCCAACTTTGGGAGAGGGGTCAGGGGGTGAGGGCTGAGCCCCTACCCGCTGCCCGACACCATGTTCATCCGCCGGAAGCGCACCACGGCGATCGCGAGCAGCAGCGCGGTATAGCCGACCAGGTTGGCCGTGATCCACGCCCAATCGGTCGCGTCGTACGATGGCCGCGGCGTCGTGTTGAGCGCCGCCAGCGCGCTGATCGCGGTGTTCGGGAAGACGCGCGAGACCCACTCGCCGAGCGTGCCCAGCCGCGCGATCAGCGAGGTGGTGAAGTCCCCCACGAAGACCGCGGCCATCGTGATCCCGATGCCGGCGGCCAGCGAGCGGGTCACCACCGTCAGCGACGCGGCGAAGAGCGTCCAGAAGGTCGCGCCGACCAGGCCGATCAGGAGCATGCGCGCGGCATCCCCGACGAAGCCGATCGTGAGCCACTGGTCCGTGCGCAGCGGCTCGCCCAGCGCGATCCCCGCCACCAGCGAGCCGAACAGCCCCACCGCGGCGCCGATCAGCATGACGACCACCGCCGCCAGCAGCAGCACCAGCAGCTTGGCGATCAGCAGGCGCAGCCGGTCGGCGCGCATGAGCAGCATCGTGCGGAGCGTGCCCCAGGAGAACTCGCTGCCGAAGCTGCCCGCCGCCAGGATCGCCAGCAGGATCCCGCCGATGCTCTGCGCGAACGACACGCCGAGCCCGAAGCCGTCCGGCAGCAGGATCATGTCCTGGAGCGACGTCCCCTCGGCGCCCTCGACGTTGATGTTCCCCTCGAACCCGCCCACCAGCGCCAGGATCAGCGACGTGTAGACGAGCACGATGAACCCGAGGAGGATTACGACGAGGATCCAGGTCATCGGGCGGCGGATCGTCTTCGCCAGCTCCACGCTGAACAGCGTCCCGAGCGATGCCACCTTAGCCCTCCCCTCGGGCGTTGTCCGTGAGCGCAAGGAAGCGCTCCTCCAACTGGCGCTGATGCACACCCAGGGCGCTCACGGCGAACCCGGCCTCCACCAGCGCCCGGTTGAGCGCGGCCGCCTCGCTCACCGGCGCCGCGACGAGCAACTGCCCATCGCGCTCCTCGACGCCGCGGACGACCGGCAGCCCGCGCAGCAGCTCCGCCGCCGCCGCCAGCGGCTCGACCCGGATCGCCAGGCGCTCGCCGCCCGCCAGGATCTCGCTCATCGGGCCGCAGGCGATCAGCCGGCCGCGGCTGATGATCGCCACGTGGGTGCAGATCTCCTGCACCTCGTAGAGCAGGTGGCTGGAGAGGAAGATGGTCCGCCCGGCGCGCGCCAGCTCGCGGATCAGCCCGCGGATCTCGTGCTGCCCGGCCGGGTCGAGGCCGTTCGTCGGCTCGTCGAGGATGAGCAGGTCCGGCTGCGTCAGGAGCGCGGCTGCGATCCCCAGCCGCTGCTTCATGCCCTGGGAGTAGCTGCCGAAGGTCGCGTCGGCGCGCCGCGTGAGGTCGACCGTTCGCAGCACCTCCTCGATCGCCTTGGGATCGTCGACCCCGGCCACGCGCCCCAGGAGCCGGAGGTTGGCGCGCCCGCTCAGGTACGGGTAGAAGCTGGGTCGCTCGACCAGCGCGCCGGTGCGGGCCAGCGCCGCCGGCAGGTCGGTACGCACGTCGTGGCCGAAGATGGCCGCCGTGCCCTCGTCCGGCTCGATCAACCCCAGCAGCATGCCGATGGTCGTGGTCTTCCCCGCCCCGTTCGGGCCCAGGAAGCCGAAGACCGAGCCGGCCGGCACGCTGAAGGTCAGATGGTCGACCGCGACGAACGTGCCGAAGCGCTTGGTCAACCCCGTGAACTCGATGGCCGGTGGGCCATCCTGCCAACCCCGCATGCGTCGCACCTCCTGACGTCGGACCGGAGGCGGCTCGCCGCTCCGCCATGGGCTCGACCGTCCCCAGCGGCCACCGGTGCGGCCCTCGTCCCGGCCACGGATCGGCAGCCCGGTGCGGGGCAATTGCCCCGCCAGCAGTGCGGGCATCGAGAGCGCGGACGACGGGCACCGCCTCGGTGCGGCGACCAGCGGGGGAGGAACTGATCGGGTCGGCTGGGGCACGGCTTGGCGACCCGGTCCCCGAGCACCATGCGCAGCACGCCGCTCACCTAGGCGCAGCGACGCGGGGCCGGCGCGACCGGCGAGCCCCGCGCCCAGGCGCCCCGATCCATATCGCCATACCCGGGTCCGATCGTCAAGGGCAGACGTAACCCGGCCGCGGGCGGCGCGCGCCCCGGGCAGGGCGGTGCGTGCGTGGGGGAGAGCACGCAGCCACCGCGCCGGGCAGCATCCCCGCTCGGCCCTGCCCGGCGCGGTGCTGCCCTCGCGCTAGCGGCGCAGGAGGCCGGTGGCCGCGATCAGCGCGACGAGGATGCCGACGACCACATTGCTGATCGTCCCGGCGGTCAACTGCGTGAAGCCGAGGACGAACGGCGACACCGCCAGCCAGACCCCCAGTGCCACGCCGACCCACGCGAACGCGCGGACGCGCGGGAGCGCGAGCTGCGTGATGGCGAAGCCAATGACCAGCGTGGCCACCAAGCCGTTGTTGACGCGCGCGCTCTTGAACAGGCTCATGTCCAGCCAGTAGGTGGAGCCCAGGAGCCAGATCCCGAGCGCGATGTTCAGCGCCTGGATGAGGCTGAGCCCCGCCGACGACCGGGTCTGTTGCGGCTGCACCGCTTCTCCTTCCCGTACCAAGCCTGCCGCGGCGCGGGGGCGCTCCCCCGCCGCCGGCCACCGGGCCGATTGTATACCTCTGGGCCGGCCGGCTCGCAAGGTCCCACCCGCGCAGTCCGCGCCGTCGCGGCGGCCGCCGTTGATGCGAGCGGCGCGGCGTCGGTAGGATGGGACAGGGCGGGCCGCGGTGCCTGCTGGTTTGTCGGGAGTTCGACCGCTGATGCTCACCAAGCGGCCGCGCGATCCCGGAGATGCCCGGCTGGCATCGGGGACCGCGCCGGAGACGCCTCCTGAGGCCGGGCGGCGGGGAGACTGGGTGGCCCGGGGCGCCGTGGTACTCGCCGTGGCGCTCTTCGGGGCGCTCGCGCTCTACCACGTGCGCCTGCCGGGTGTCGCAGCCGGCGAGGCCGCTGCCGTCCTGCCCGCGATGCAGCTCCTCCAGGGCGCGCCGCTGAGCCCGGGGCTGGGCGTCGCCGTCCACCTCCTCGGACGCGCCGTCCCGGTGATGCTCGCTGACGGCGGCGTCGCCAGCACCTACGCCGTCGTCCCGCTCGTCTGGCTCCTGGGCGTCGACGTCCTGGCCGTGCGGCTCGGGCCGATCCTGGCCGGGATGCTCGCGGTGCTCCTCACCTACCACGCCGGGCGACGCATCTACGACCGCTGGGTCGGGGTCGGCGCCGCGCTCCTGCTGGCCGTCTTCCCTGCCTACCTCTTCTGGACGCGGGTCGGGCTCGCCGCCTCCACCCACCTCGTCCCGCTCGCCCTCGGCATCGCCCTGGCCTATCTCGCCTGGCGCGGCCAGGGCGTGCCAGGCGGCACCCGCTGGCTCTTCCTCGCCGGGCTGCTGGTGGGGCTCGCCCTCGCCACCCGGCTGCTGTTCGTCTGGGCCCTGCTCGCCCTCCCGGCCGCCTACCTCATCCTCCTCGTGGCCGACTGGCTGAGCGAGGACCGCCACGCGGCCTACTCGGCGCGGGACACGGTCGAGCTGGCGCTCGACCGACTGCATCGGGACCTGCCGCTGCGCGGCCCGCGCGAGGCGCTCGCGCCGCTCGCCGGCCTCCTCCTCGGCGCCGTCCCGGTGCTCGCCTACGCCGTGGTCAGCCGCGGCAGCGGCCGCGCGCTGCGGGAGCACCTGTTCCCGCCCGACCGCGGCGACGGCGCGGCGGGCTGGGAGTCCGTGCAGGCCGCGGCCGAGGGATCGCGCGCCCTGCTCCGCGGCAGCTCCCTCGGGTTCACCGGCGGCGTCGCCGACAACCCGCTCTACCCCTGGGTGCTCGGGCTGAGCGCGCTGGGGCTGCTCATCCTCGTCCACCGGGTGCCCCCGCTGCGCCGCTGCCGGCGGTCCACCGTCTTCCTCCTGGGCTTCGCCGTCGTCACGGCCGCGCTGAGCGGGGTCACCGGCCCGAGCCTCGCGCCAACGCACCTGCTCCTCGTGCTGCCGATCCCGCAGCTCACCGTCGCCGGGTTCGCCGCCTTCGGGGCGCGCTGGCTCGCGCCCCGGCTGCGGGCGCGCCTCCGGCCGGCGCTCACCACCGCCGCGGTGGTCGCACTGCTCGTTGCGCCCCTCATCGCACGCGACCTCTGGCTGGACGTGCGTTACCACCGCGCGCTGGCGCGCACCGGCGGGCGGGGCGACTTCTCGAGCGCGATCTACGACCTGGCCGCCTACCTCGACGCGCACGGCGTCACCCGACCCTACGCGCTGGATCCGGGCCTGCCGTGGCGCGTGATGCTCCTCACCGAGGGGCGGGTCGCGCCGGTAGCGATCACCGATGCGCCGTCCGCGCCCGGCGCGGACGACGCGGCGCTGCGCGAGGCGCTCACCGCGCCCGACCCGGTCTTCCTGGTCCGCGGCGAGGACGGGCGCGCCGCCCTCCGGCTCACGCCGCTCGAACAGGTCGTCGCCGCCAGCGGCCGCACCCTGCGGCTGGAGCAGGCGTTCACCCAGCGGGACGGGACCCCCGTGTACTTTCTCTTCCGCGTGCGCCCGTGACCGGTGTAGGCTTCGCCCATCCGGCCTCACGAGACTACAGGGGGCACTGAGCACAACCTGCAGGGACGCATATCCGCTACCCGAGGAGCCCAGCGGCTGGCGACCCATGCGCCCCTGCAGCGGACGGGTCGTCCGTGTCGTGGCATCGGACCTGGCGACGCGCCGCCTGGATACGCCTGCGCCGGCCACGCGACGCGAGCCCACATGGTTCGTCCCCGCGGCGATCCAGCGCCGGTCGCGGAACCATCATGCGCTGTGGGCCACCATCGCCGCGGCCTGGGGTATCCGGCTGGTGCTGGCCTGGCTGACGCTCCGGCTGGGCTTCGTCGAGTACAACGCCGACGGCTTCACCCGCGTCATCCACGGCTACGAGTGGCTCCAGGCCCCCGCTGGGAAGTGGCCGTCTGGTTGCCCCTGCACTTCTGGCTGCTGGGGGGCACCCTGGCGCTGTGGGACAACCTCTACCTCGCGCCCAGGCTCCTGGCCACGCTCGCCGGCCTCGCCACCATCGCCAACCTGGCCCTCACCGCCCACGCCCTCGCCGGGCGCCGGGCCGCGGCCCTGGCTGCACTGCTGATCGCCACCTTCCCGTTCGAGGTGTGGTTCTCGGTCAGCGGGATGGCCGCGCCCGTGTTCCACGCGCTGCTCAGCGGCGCCGCGCTGGGCCTGGCGCGCTGGTGGGTCACCGGCCACCGCCGTCCGCTCGTCTTGGGCGCCCTGGCGCTGATTTCGGCTGGCCGTCGGCCGAGTGAACCCCGGCGCCACCCGCTCAGGAGCGCCGGCGTCCGCGCCGGTCCTGCACGGGTGAAGGCTTGTCTCGGAGGGAGCACCGCCCGATCGATCGCGGCGTAGTCCGGTAGGGGCGGGTTGTGGCAGGTGGCCTCAGGCGGTGGTCCGTGCCCGGGGCAGTGGCGTTTGACGGATTCTTCGGGTATCTATGCCGGGGTGGGGCCCGGGTTCAAGCCGCCGGGCTCGATGGGAGAAGCCCACGAAAGGGGCTGATGGCGTAGGCAAGCGATTCGCCCAGAACGCAGATCTCCCATCGTGATCTGCTTAGCCCCTTCAGTGGGCTTTTTCGTCTTAGCCCGGCGGCTCAAGCCGCCGCGCCCTGCCGGGCGGGCGAGACCCCCGCCACCGCGGCCAGCGCCAGGTGCCGTGACCGTGGTGTACCATCTCTTCGGCGCAGTGCGTGACGGTCCGCCAATGCGCGCGGATACGGAAATGAGGCCGGGGGGCAGGGCGATCAGCGTGAGCGCCGTGGGAGGTCGGTTTCATCGGCTGATCCGCCGCCGCGACGTGCGGGTGGCCTTCCACGTCCTCGTGCTGCTCGGCCTGCTCGCCAGCCTCGGCATCGCCGCCCTGAGCCGGCCCTACTTCACCCGCGGCGTCGAGACCGGCCTCGATGCCACCCCGATCCCGCACACCGACGTCAACCCCCTGGGCGTCAACACCCTGCTCAACGAGGAGGCCGACCCGGCCAAGGTCGAGCGCTCGCTGGACATGATCGCCGCCGGCGGCTTCACCTTCGTGCGGCAGATGTTCGCCTGGTACGAGATCGAGCCGGCGCGGGGGGTCTACGTGGACCCCAAGACCGGGCGGAGCACCTGGGAGAAGTACGATCGCATCGTCGATCTCGCGGTCGCCCGCGGGCTGGAGGTCATCGCCCGGCTCGACAAGCCGCCCCGCTGGGCGCGCGAGGGCCAGCCGAACCTCGATCGCTTCCCGGACGGGCCGCCCAACGACGACGCCGACTACGCCAACTTCGTGCGCACGGTCGTCGAGCGCTACCGGGGCAAGGTCCGCTACATCCAGATCTGGAACGAGCCGAACCTCACCGGCGAGTGGGGCGGCCTCCCGATCGACCCCGCGCGCTTCACCCAGCTCCTCAAAGCCGCCTACATCGCCGCCAAGGAGGCCAACCCCGAGGTGGTGGTGCTGATGCCGGGGCTGGCTCCGACCGACCAGCGCGGGCCGGTCAACCTGAACGAGTTCCTCTTCCTGCAGGGCATGTACGACGCCGGCGCCAAAGACTACTTCGACATCGCCACCGCCATGGTCTACGGCTACGGCTACAGCCCCTACGACCGGCGCGTCGAGTTCGAGCGCAACAACTTCTCGCGGGTGATCCAGACCCGGGAGGTCATGGTGCGCAACGGCGACGCCGACAAGCCCATCTGGGCGGCCGAGTACGGCTGGGTGTCGCTGCCGAACGACTGGACCGGCGACGCCTCCGTCTGGGGCGACCCGGTCAGCGCCGAGACCCAGGCCCGCTACCTGCTGGAGGGCTACGTCCGGGCGCAGCGGGAGTGGCCCTGGCTGGGGGCGCTGTGCATCTGGAACTTCCGCTGGCCGACGTCGCCCACGGCGACGCCCGATGCCGGGCGCAACCCGACCCGCGGCTTCTCCATCGTCAACTTCGACTTCTCGCCGACGCCGGCCTACACCCTGCTCGCGCGCTCGCGCGCGCTGCTCGACCGCGCCTACACCGGCGCCTATGCGGCCGACAGCCGGCTGATCCAGCACGACGGCGGCTGGACCCTGACCGGGACGGGGGCCGCGCGCACCCTGGTGCCCGGCGCGGCCGGCGCGACGCTGCGCGTCCCCTTCAGCGGCCCGCGGCTCGACCTGCACCTCGCCGGGAGCGGCCAGGGGCTGATCGTGACCATCGATGGCCGCCCGGCCCCGGGGCTGGAGCGGGACGCCACCGGGGCGGCGGTCGCGCGCCCCGACGCGGACGGGCGCGTCACCGTGGCCGACGGCCTCGAAGACGGGCCCCACCTGGCCGAGATCCGCGCGCTGGCGGGCGGCGACGCCTCCGTCGCCCTGGCGGGCTTCGTCGTCGTGCGGCGGCCCTGGATGGTCTGGGCCTATCCCTGGATCTACGGCACCTTCGCCACCATGGCCGTCCTGACGCTCCTGTCGCTGGTGTGGAACTGGCGTGAGCGGCCGGCCGCGCCGCTCCCGCCGGCGAAGGTCGGCCCGGCCGTCCGCCGGCTGACCCCCGACCAGCTCCGGGCACGGGGGCGCGCGGCCCGCGGCCCGGCGCACCGACGGTGAGGCGCGCCGGGGGTATAATCGCCGCGGACACGAGCGGCTTCGGAGCAGCACGACGGCGCCAGGCCGTCCCAGAGGTCCCATGACGGCGCACGCCCTGACCTACGTGATCGGCACCGCCGGCCACGTCGACCACGGCAAGTCCACCCTGGTGAAGGCCCTCACCGGCATCGACCCCGACCGGCTCCGCGAGGAGAAGGAGCGGGAGATGACCATCGACCTGGGCTTCGCCTGGCTCACCCTGCCCAGCGGCCGCCAGCTCAGCATCGTCGATGTGCCGGGTCACGAGCGCTTCATCAAGAACATGCTGGCCGGCGTCGGCGGCATCGACGCCGCGCTGCTCGTGGTCGCCGCCGACGAGGGGCCCATGCCGCAGACGGCCGAGCACCTCGCCATCCTCGACCTGCTCCAGATCGAGCGCGGCCTCATCGTCCTCTCCAAGATCGACCTGGTCGACGCCGACTGGCGCGAGCTCGTCGCCGAGGAGATCCGCGAGCGCGTGCGCGGCACGGTGCTGGCGGACGCGCCCATCGTGCCGGTGTCGGCCGTCACCGGCGAGGGGCTGGACGCCCTCCGCGCCGCCCTCGAGGCGCTGCTCGACCAGGTCCCGCCCCACGTCGAGACCGGCGCCCCGCGGCTGCCGATCGACCGCGTCTTCACCGTCGCCGGCTTCGGCACGGTCGTCACCGGCACCCTGCTCGGCGGGCCGCTCACGCTCGGCCAGGAGGTGGAGATCCTGCCGGCCGGGCGGCGCGGGCGCATCCGCGGCCTGCAGAGCCACCGGACCAAGGTCGAGCGCGCCCAGCCCGGCTCCCGCACAGCGGTCAACCTGGCTGGGCTGGCGGTCGAAGACATCCAGCGGGGCGACGTGCTGACCGTCCCCGGCTGGCTCCGGCCGACCCGGCTGCTCGACGTCCGGCTCCGCCTGGTGCCCGACGCCCCCGTGGCGCTCGAGCAGAACGACGAGGTCGACTTCTTCGTCGGCTCGGCCGAGTCCCCGGCGCGCGTGACCCTGCTCGACGCCGAGCGCCTCGAGCCGGGCCAGGAGGGCTGGGTGCAGCTTCGCCTGCCGCAGCCGCTCGTCGCGGTCAAGGGCGACCGCTTCATCCTGCGCCGCCCCTCGCCCAGCCTGACCATCGGCGGCGGGGTGGTGGTCGACGCCCACCCGCGCCGGCACCGCCGCTTCCGCCGCGAGGTCATCCAGGCGCTGGAGGTGCTGGCCGCCGGCACCCCGGAGGAGATCGTCGAGCAGGCCCTGCAGAGCGCCCCGCTGGAGCGCCGGGCCCTGCCGCGCGCGGTGACACTCCCGGAGCCGGACCTCCAGGCCGCCGTCGACCGCCTGGTGGCCGAGGGCCGGGTGGTGGCCCTCGGCAGCGGCGGCCCCGGCGACCTGCTGGTCCACGCCGCCGCGCTCGCCCGCATCATCGGCGAGCTCTGCGCGCTGCTGGCGGACTACCACCAGCGCCAGCTGCTGCGCCGCGGCATGGCCAAGGAGGAGGTCCGGCGCCGCAGCGGGCTCGCCGCCCGCGCCTTCGACGCCATCGTGGCCCACGCCGCGGCCCAGGGCGCCCTCGTGGACGACGGTGAGACGCTCCGCCTGCCCGCGCACCGCATCACCTTCACTCCCGCCCAGCGGGCGGCCATCGACCGCTACCTCGCCGCCCTGCGCGCCGCGCCCTATACCCCGCCCAGCCCGGCCGAGTTCGGCATCGACCCCGCCCTCGCCATCGCGCTGGCCGAGACGGGCGAGGTGGTGCGCGTGGACGAGGGGATCGTCTTCGCCCGGGAGACGTTCGAGGAGATCCAGCGCCAGGTGCTCGCCATCATCGACGAGCAGGGCGCCATCACCCTGGCCCAGTTCCGCGACCACTTCGGCTCCAGCCGCAAGTACGCCCAGGCGGTGCTCGAGTTCCTCGATCAGCAGCGCGTCACCCGGCGCGTGGGGGACCAGCGTGTCCGCTATCACCCCGCCTGAGCCCCGGCCGCTCTTCCTCGCGCCCCACTACGACGACGTCGCCCTCTCCTGCGGCGGCACCGTCGCGGCCCTGGCCGCCGCCGGCCCGCCGCCGCTGATCGTCACCTGCTTCGGCGGCGCGCCCAGCGGGCCGCTGAGCGCCTTCGCCCGCTTCCAGCACGCGCGCTGGGGCGTCGGCCCCGACGACGCCGTGTGCATCCGCCGCGCCGAGGAGCGCGCCGCCGCCGCCGCGCTCGGCGCCGAGGCGCGCTGGCTCGACCTGCGCGACGCCATCTACCGCGGCACGCGCTACACCTCGGACGACGAGCTCTTCGGCCCGATCCACCCGGACGACCGCGGGCTGGTCGATGAGCTCGTGGCCGCCGTCGCCGCGCTCGCCGCGCCGGGCGCGGCGCTCTACGTCCCGCTCGGCGTAGGCAACCACGTCGACCACCAGCTCGTCACGCTCGCCGGGCAGCGCCTGGCCGCGCGCGGGCATCCCGTGCTCGCCTACGAGGACTTCCCCTACGCCGGCGACCCGGCCGGCCGCGACGCCCTCCAGGCGCGGGCGGCCGCCGTCGCCGGCGGGCCGCCCCAGACGCGCTTCCTCACCCCGGCACAGCTCGCCGCGCGCGTCCGGGCGATCCGGTGCTACCGCTCGCAGCTCCCGGTCATCTTCCGCCACCAGGGCGACCCGGCCGCGGCCACCCGGCGCTACGCCTGCGTCGTCGGCGACGGCCGGCCCGCCGAGCGCTTCTGGCCGCTGCGCCCCGCCGATCGGTAGCCGCGGGCGCGCCTACACCGCGGCGGCCACCGCGCCCAGCTCGCGCAGCGCGTTCGCCATCTCGATCGCGGTCAGCGCCGCGTCGAAGCCCTTGTTGCCGGCCTTCGTGCCGGCCCGCTCGATCGCCTGCTCAATCGTGTCGGTCGTCAGCACCCCGAAGATGGTCGGGATGCCGGTGGCGAGCGACACGTGGGCCACCCCCTTGGCGACCTCGGCGGCCACGTAGTCGAAGTGCGGCGTCGCCCCCCGGATCACCGCGCCGAGGCAGATCACCGCGTCGTAGCGCCCGGACTCCGCCATGCGCTTCGCCGCCAGCGGGATCTCGAAGGAGCCGGGCACCCAGAGCACCTCGATCGCGTCGCGATCGACCTCGTGGCGCACCAGCCCGTCGAGCGCGCCCTCCAGCAGCTTCGCGGTGATGAACTCGTTGAAGCGCGCCACCACGATCCCGACGCGCAGCCCACGACCGGTCAGCAACCCCTGAATCGTCCGCATGGTGCTGTCTCTCCTCTGCCTGCCCCCGACGGGGCGACACGGGCGCGGGCCGCGTGGGCCGGCGCCCCCTGCCTGGCCTGGCCCCCGACGGGCCACGCCCCTACTCCGGGTGCGCGTCCCCGGGCGGCGGCGCGACCCGCACCCGGAGCCGCGCGGGCACCGCGCCAGCGCCGGTGAGCGCGCTGGGGTCCCCGGGCGCCGCGCGTCCCGGCTCCTGCGGCGGGTGCGCCCCCGCCCGGGCCAGGCGCTCCGCGGCCAGGTCGGCCACGCTGATGATCGGGATGTCGTGCCGCGCGGCGAAGCGCTCCAGCGCCGGCAGCCGGGCCATCGTCCCGTCGTCGGCCATGATCTCGCAGATCGCCACCACCGGGTGCAGCCCGGCCAGCCGCGCCAGATCGACCGCGGCCTCGGTCTGCCCCGGTCGCTCCAGCACGCCGCCGGGGCGGGCGCGCAGCGGGAAGACGTGCCCGGGCATGGTGAAGTCGGCGCGCGTCGCCGCCGGGTCGGCCAGCATCCGGATCGTCCGCGCCCGGTCGTGCGCCGAGATGCCGGTCGTCACCCCCTCCCGCGCCTCGACCGAGACGGTGAAGGCGGTGCCGAACGGCGCCGTGTTCTCCCCCGGCTCGACCATCAGCGGCAGCCCCAGCCGGTCCACCCACTCCGGCGCCATCGCCACGCAGAGCAGCCCGCGCGCCTCGCGCACGATGAAGTTCACCGCCGCCGGGGTGATGAACTGCCCCGCGATGCACAGGTCCCCTTCATTCTCCCGGTCCGGCCCGTCGACGATGATGACGAAGCGGCCGGCCCGCAGGGCCGCGATGGCCCGCTCGATCGTCGCCAGCGGCACGACGATTCCTTTCCGTGTTGCGTGTTCCGTAGTGCGTAGTGCGTATTTCGTATTGCGTACTGCGTATTGCGTACTGCGTATGGCGTCGTGTGCACTGCATGCGTCCCCCTCACCCCCGACGGCAGACGCACGCGAACACCCGCCGACAAGCGGCAAGGGACGACGGAACACGGAACACGGAATACGCAATACGCAATACGCCCTCCGCACTCCGCACTCCGCGCGTCCCTACGCGAACCCCGCCCGCCGGAGCTGCTCCAGGTCGACCCCGCCCGTCGCCGGCCGCCCCAGCAGGCGCTCGACGTACTTCGCGATGACGTCCACCTCCAGGTTGACGCGCTCCCCGACACGCTTCCCGGCCAGCGTCGTGTGCTGCTGGGTATGGGTCACCAGCGACACGGTGAAGCCGTCCGGCAGCACCTCCACCACCGTCAGGCTGGCGCCGTCGACGGCGATGAAGCCCCGCGGTACCAGGTAGCGGTGGACCTCCGGTGGCGCCGCGATCCGCACCACGACCGCCGCCCCGTCCGGCGTCTGCGACACGATGCGGCCGGTGTCGTCGACGTGCCCCTGGACGTAGTGCCCGCCGATCCGCTCGCCGACCGCCACCGCGCGCTCCAGGTTCACCGGCGACCCCGGCCGGAGGTCGCCCAGGTTCGTCCGCCGCAGCGTCACCGGCTGGAGGTTGGCGACGAAGTGATCGGTGCCCAGCGCCGCCACCGTCAGGCAGACGCCGTTGACCGCGATGCTGTCGCCCAGGCGGGTGCCCTCCAGCGCCGCGCGGCAGCGGACGGTGAGCGCCCAATCGGCCCCGACCCGCCCGAGGGCGGCGACCGTGCCGATCTCCTCGACGATCCCGCTGAACATCACCCGTCCTCCAGTCCCGCGATCGGCTGGAGCCGACCGGCGACCAGCAGGTCGGCGCCGACCTGCCGCCACTCGACGTCGCGCAGGCGGAGCGCGGCATCCATCGTCGGGACGCCCTCGCCCCCCAGCGGCCCCGGCGCGGCGCGGCCGCCGATCAGGGCCGGGGCGATGAAGGCCACCACGCGGTCGATCAGCCCGGCGTCGCAGAGCGCCCCGAGCAGCGTGCCGCCCCCCTCGACCAGCACGCTGTTGACGCCCCGCGCCGCCAGGCAGCGCAGCAGGGCCTCCAGGTCGACCCGGCCGTCCCGGGCGGGGAGGGGCAGCACCGCGGCGCCCGCCGCGCGCAGGGCCGCCACGCGCTCGCGCGGGGCCGCCGCGGTGGTGGCGATCACCGTCTGGCCGGGGACCCCCGGCCGGAGCATGGCGGCCTCCGGCGGGGTGCGGGCCAGGCTGTCGACCACCACCCGCAGCGGGTGGTGCGGCCCCCCGGCGCCGCAGGCCTCGGCGGGGAGCCGGGTGGTGAGCAGCGGGTCGTCCGCCAGCACCGTCCCGACCCCGACCATGATCGCGTCGTGGGTGTCGCGCAGCCGGTGGCCCTCGCGCCGCGCCGCGTCCCCGGTGATCCAGCGGGAGTGGCCGGTGTGGGTCGCGATCTTGCCGTCGAGGCTGACGGCGAACTTGGCGGTCACCTCCGGCAGGCCGCGCCGGATCCGCTTGAGGAAGCCGGCGTTGATCGCGGCCGCCGGCCCGGCCGCCAGCCCCAGCTCGACCGCGACCCCGGCCTCGACCAGGCGCCGGATGCCGCGGCCGTCCACGGCGGGGTAGGGGTCGCGCAGCGCGATCACCGCCCGCGCGATCCCGGCGGCGATGAGCGCGTCCACGCAGGGGGGCGTGCGCCCGTAGTGGGCGCAGGGTTCGAGGATCACGTAGAGCGTGGCGCCGCGGGCGCGGTCGCCCGCCTGGCGCAGCGCCACGATCTCAGCGTGGGCGCCGCCCGGCGGCTCGGTCATCCCCTCGCCGACGAGGCGGCCGTCGCGCACCAGCACCGCGCCCACGGCCGGGTTGGGGGCCACCCGCCCCCGGGCGCGCGCGGCGAGGTCCAGCGCGCGCTGCATCCAGTGGAGGTCGGTCGCCGGCACCGTCCGGCGTGCGGTCATCACCATGGCTCGCCCCCGCTTCGTTCGCACGAAAAACCCGAGGGCAAGCCCTCGGGTTGCGGTGGCAAGACAGGCTGGCACGGCCGGACCGGCCGTCGCATACCTTCTCCCATCCGGACTATACCGTCGGCCCCGGAGTTTCACCGGATCCTGCGGCTCACGCCGCTCGCGGGCTATACCGCCGGTCGGGAATTGGCGCCCTGCGCCGCACCCTGCCCCGAAGGTCTTGCGCCCGCAGTATAGGCCCCTTCCCCGGCCCTGTCAAATCGCCCGCGCGCTCACCCCGCCGGCTCCGCCACCGGCCGCATCCCCGGTGCCGGCGTGCGCCGCAGCAGCGCCAGCCCCACCGCCCCCGAGATGAGCGAGGCGGCGAAGATCCCCACCTTGGCGCTGGTCAGGTGCGCCGTCTCGGCGAAGGCCAGCTCCGCGATGAACAGCGCCATGGTGAACCCGATCCCGGCCAGCGTCGCTATCCCGTGGATGTGCCGCCAGCTCACCCCGCTCGGCAGGCTGCTCACCCCGGTCCGCACCAGCAGCCAGGTCGCCCCGGTGATCCCGAGCTGCTTCCCGACGAACAGCCCCACCACGATGCCGAGCGTCACCCGGTCGCCCACCGCGCCGAGCTGGCCCCCCAGGGCGACGCCCGCGTTCGCCAGCGCGAACAGCGGCACGATGCCGAAGGTGACCCAGCGGTTCAGCGCGTCCTCGACGCGCTGCATCGGCGACTGCGCCTGCCGCGCCGCCGCCTCCGTCGCCCGCAGCGCCCGCTGGTGCCGCGCGTCGGACAGCACGCTGCGCCCCGGCGCGCGGGCGTCGCCGAACGCCTCCAGCGCCGCCGCCACCCGCTCCCGGAACTCGCCGGGGTCGATCCGGGTGCGCGCCGGGATCGTCAGCGCCAGCAGCACCCCCGCGATGGTGGCGTGGATGCCCGAGTGCAGCAGCGCCAGCCACAGCCCGACGCCCAGCGCCGCGTAGGCGAGCGGCTGCGCCACCCGCGCCCGGTTCAGCGCCAGCAGCCCGGCCAGGATCGCCCCCGCGAGCGCCAGCGTGCGCCCGTCGAGTTCGCCCGCGTAGAAGAGCGCGATGACCAGCACCGCCACCAGGTCGTCCGCGATCGCCAGCGCCGTCAGGAACACCTTCAGCCCCAGCGGCACCCGGCTCCCCAGCAGCGCCAGCGCGCCCAGCGCGAAGGCGATGTCGGTCGCCATCGGCACGCCCCAGCCGCGGATCGCGTCGGACCCGGCGTTGAGCGCCGCGTAGATCAGCGCCGGGGTCACCGCGCCCCCCACCGCCGCCGCCACCGGCAGCGCCGCCTGCCGCGGCGAGGCCAGCTCCCCGACCAGCAGCTCGCGCTTGATCTCCAGCCCGACGAGCAGGAAGAAGAGCGCCATCAGCCCGTCGTTGATCCACTGGTGCAGCGTCAGGTCCAGCCCGGCGCCGTTGACCGCGACGCGCAGCCGCGCCCCCCACAGCTCCTGGTAGCTCGCGCTCCAGGGCGAGTTGGCCCAGATCAGCGCCACCGCCGTGGCGACGAGCAGGACGACCCCGCCCGACACCTCCGACGCGATGAAGGCCTCC
This sequence comes from Sphaerobacter sp., assembly GCA_029961075.1. Lineage (GTDB taxonomy): Bacteria > Chloroflexota > Chloroflexia > Thermomicrobiales > Thermomicrobiaceae > Sphaerobacter. Next base: position 2,797 of record JASBVL010000004.1, on the reverse strand, counting down.
AGCGGGGAGATCATGCGGCGGACCGGTCGCACCACGGCTCCTCGCTCCTCACCTCTGCCGGCACCGGCGCGCGACCCCGCGCATCGCCGGGCGCGCCGGGCGATGCGAACGCGCGATCGTGCTACGTGAGCGTATTTTTACCAGGATCGCAGCGCGGACGCGAGCGTCGGGCGCGCAGCGCGCAAACGGCCCGCGCCCCCGCGGCCGCGAGGTGCGGGCCGTGCCGTCGACCCGTCAGGCGTTGGGGCTGCGGGCCGCCGCCTCGACCGCCCCGACCATCGCCGGCTCGGGGCGGACCCCCTCCAGCTCGATCGTCTCGTTGATGACCGTCTTGGGGACGACGTAGACGCGGTAGCGCTGCGCCACGTGGGGGAACTCGCTCACTTCGATCACGTCCGCCGTGACCTTGTCGCTCTCGACCGCCATCATGTGCGCCAACCTGGCGGCACTCGGGCAGTACGGTCAGGTTGGGGTGACGAACACCTTCACGTGCACCGGCGCGGTCAGGCCCGCCAGCACCTCCCGGCTGTGTGCCTGTAGCCCGGTCGTCCCGCGCGAGACGTCGACCAGGTCCTCGATCAGGGTGGCGAACTCGTAGCCCGCCGGCACCCCGATGAAGCGCACCGTGCCCTTGTTCTGCCCCTCCAGCACGATCGCCGGGATCTCCTCGATCCCCTCCTGGCGCGCCTGCTCCTGCTCGGTGAGGAAGTCCCGCACATCGAGCCTGAGCTTGTCCGACAGCGCCACCAGCTCCTCCAGCAGCCGGTGCGTGTCGGCGCAGGTCTGGCACTCCTGCCCCGGGATGCTCAGCACCGACTCGCGCTGCGTGTAGAAGCGGAGCGTGACCGGATGCACCAGCTTCTCCGCAAAGTAGTCCCGCAGGTGCTGCTGGTCCTGCTCGGAGATGATCGCCATGCCTCGACTCCCTTCCGCGGCGTCCCCGCAGCGGGACACGCGCCGCCGACACCGCACGCCCGGTGCCAGCGGCCCCCAATCGCCCCCCGCACCCTATGCCCCCAGCCCCTGCCGTGGGCTTCGCCCCCGACCCCGGAGCTGTATGGCGTTTGACCAACTCGTCTGGTCTCCGCGCCGTGGCCGGGGCCCGGGGGTTTACCCCCGGGCTACTATCGAAAAGCCCACTAAAGGGGCTGAACACGATTCCGGTCCCCAGTCCCTTTCGTGGACTTCGCCTGCCAGCCCGGCGGCTTTAGCCCCGGGCCCCGGCCGGGCACGGTGTGCGGAGCGGGCAGCCGGCTCGTGGGGTTTGACGAATCAATCGGGCATACCCGAGCCCCGTTCCCAGCCGGCTTCAGCGGGCTTTGCGTTGTCAGCCCGGGGGTTTACCCCCGGGCACCGGCCCGGCGCGGAGACCAGACGAGTTCGGCAAACGCCATGAAGCTCCGGGCTCGGGAGCGAAGCCCACGAACGGGGCTGGGAGCGTGGGGTGCCGGGGGCCGGCGAGAGGCCAGGCGACGCCGAAGCGCCGCGGGGGCTACTCCTCGAAGAGGGGGCGCTGCTGGGGGCCGGCGGTGGGCAGCTCGGGGTGGGGGATGCCGAGGAGGTCCATCAGCTTGAGGGCGTTGCGCGGGCCCTGGTCGGCGTAGTTGGTGTTGAAGAAGACGTGGACGGCCTCGGCGGCCTGGACGGCGGCCTGGAGCTTGTCGCGCCACTCCTCCAGCTCCTCGGTGCGGTACTCCCAGTTGAAGCGGTCGCGGCTGGAGCCGGTGAACCTGTACCAGGTCTCGTAGTTGCGGCCGTGGAAGCGGACGACGGCGAGGCGGGGGTTGGTGACGCCGAAGACGGGCGGGACGCTGCCGGTGCCCATCTGGGGCTCGTCGGCCATGCAGTAGGCGAGGCCGGCCTCCTGGAGGAGGCGGAGGGTGTCCGCGGCGTGCTCGGGGTCGAGCCAGTCGCGGCGGCGGAACTCGACGGCGATGGGGAAGCCGGGCAGGAGCTCGGGGAGGAGGCGGAGGTACTCGCGGTGCTCCTCGGTGTTGCGGTAGGAGGGGGGGAACTGGAAGGTGAGGGCGCCGAGCTTGCCGGCCTGGGCGAGGGGCTCGATGGCCTCGGCGAAGGCCTCGGCGACGGCGGCGTCGGGCACGGGCGGCTCGCCCCTGGGGGTCTCGGGGGTGGCGGTCAGCTCGCGGGGCGGCTTGACGTCGAAGACGAAGCCGGGCGGCGTGCGCTGGACCCAGCCCTCGACCATGCGGCGGGGCGGGATGCGGTAGTAGGTGGTGTTGACCTCGACGATCGGGAAGTAGCGGGCGTAGAAGGGGAGCTGCTCGGCCGGCTTGGTGCCGGGGGGATAGAAGGGGTCGTGGTCGCTCCAGGACGAGGTGCCGATCAGTAGCCGGCCCATCGGTGTGCTCCTCCCAGGTGCGGGACTGCGAGCCGCCTGCGGGGAGATTATCGCACGGCGGGTTCCAGGGGGTGGGGGACGGCCCTCACCCCCTGGCCCCCTCTCCCAACTTTGGGAGAGGGGGACGGAGGGGGAGGCATGGCGTGGGGCGCCGGCGTGGGTCGGCGCCGCGGGCGGGGCTGGTGCCCGGGGCGCGTGGACTTTGACGGACTGGTCTGGTCTCCGCGCCCGGCCGGGGCCCGGGGGTAAACCCCCGGGCTGACAACGCAAAGCCCGCTGAAGCGGGCTGGGGACGGGGCGGCAGGGATGGGCAATGTATTCGACAACGTTGATCAGCCGGCTGGGGACGGGGCACCGCGGGGCGGCTGGCGGGTCGCGCGGGCCGCCCGGCCGGGGCCCGGGGGTAAACCCCCGGGCTGACAACGCAAAGCCCGCTGA
>JASBVL010000039.1 GCA_029961075.1 Sphaerobacter sp. | reverse complement strand
GCCCGCGCCGCGCTGGTGTCGATGCGGGTGATGCGCGCGTGGGCCTGGGTCGCCGCGGCCCATCCAGCGCGCCGCGGCCAGGGCCGCGGCCTCCGTCGTCCTGACCAGCTCGAGCGCCAGGTTCCGGTCAATTGCCGCAGACATCTGCCGCTGCCTCCCCTCTGCCCGGGTCGTGCCCGAGCAGGCTCAGACCGAGGCCGACGCCGGGCGCGCGGCCAGCCAGCGTGCCGCCTGGCCCGGCAGCTCCGGCGCCGGTCCCACCACCACCGTACAGCTCGGTATCGACTGCACGAACGATGCGCCGTAGCGCCGGCTCACGATGCGCCGGTCGAGCACGGCACAGACGCCACGGTCGGTCGCGCTCCGGATGAGGCGACCAAACCCCTGCTTGAATCGCAGCACCCCCTGCGGGATGGCGTACTCATTGAAGGGATCCGCGAACAGCTCACTCCGCGCCGCGAAGACCGGGTCAGTGGGCACCGAGAACGGGAGCTTGGTGATGACCAGCAGGCTCAGCGCGTCGCCGACGATGTCCACCCCTTCCCAGAAGCTGTTGGTGCCCAACAGCACCGTCTCGGGATGGTTCTTGAGCCGGTCCACCAACTGCCGCGGGCTGCCATCCAACCGCTGGGCCAGCACCAGGATGCCCTCGGCCTCCAGCGGCCGCTTGATGGCCCGGTACGTCGCCTGGAGCGCGCTGTGCGACGTGAAGAGCACCATCGCCCGCCCCCGCGTCGCCTTGCACAGATCGATCAGCGCCTCCTGCACGCGACGCTGGTGGCCGGGCTGCCCCGGCTCGGGGATGTCGTCGGCCAGGTAGAGCAGGGTCGACGACGGATAGTCGAACGGCGACGGCACCTGCAGCTCCGTCGCCTCCTCGATCCCCAGCCGCTGCCGGATGTAGGCGAACGACCCGTCGGTCGTCAGCGTGGCCGAGGTGAGGATGGTGGTGTGGCACCGCCGGAACAGGTGCTCCCGAAGCGCGTCACCGACGTTGAGCGGCGCCGCCGCCACCGCGACCTCCCCGCTCGCCACGTTGCGGGATAGCCAGTAGATCGTGTCCGGGCGCGGGTTCGTGATCGCCGCCAGCATCCGCTCCAGCAGCTCCTGCCCCGTCCGCTCCAGGAGCTCGAGCTCGGTGGCCACGTCCTCCCGCTCGGGGACGTCCGCCTCGGTGATCGCCTCCCACCGACTGGCCGCCCAGTGAAGGACCCCGAGGATCTCCCGCAGCGAGCAGGCCACCTCGTCCCAGCCTTGCTCGAGAGCGCTCCAGCCCGGGTCGTGACGCACCGCATCGGTGAGGCGCAGGCGCCGGTCGTGCTCGCTGCGCTCCACCTGATAGCGCTCGACGAAGTCGCCCAGCGCGTGGAAGAAGCGCTCGATCTCCTCGGCCGCGCGTCGCACCGTCTGCGCGAGCCCGTCGAGCTGGGGCTGCAGCGTGCCGGCCAGGTCACGCGCGGCCGGCGCCTTCACACCCACCACGGCGCGCCAGAGCGCGCCGATAGCGCCCCCGAGCGCGTCCGACTCGTCGACCGCGAGGCAGCGGTGCACCCAGTCGAGCAGGCGATGCCGGCTCACGCTGAAGCCGAGCTGCGTCGTCGCCTCCTCCTCCAGGTTGTGCGCCTCGTCGATGATCAGGTAGCGGTAGGCAGGCAGGACCGTGTTGGCGGCCAGCATGTCCGACAGCAGGAGCGCGTGGTTGACCACGATGATATGCGCGCTCTCGGCCTTGTGGCGCGCGCGGTAGAGGAAGCACTGATTCCGGTGATGGAAGACGCAGCGGCTCGGGACGCACGCCCCCTCCTCTTCCGCCAGGCTGGCCCAGTAGCTCTGCTCCTCCGGCGAGAGGTGCAGCTCCGCGCGGTCGCCCGTCTCGGTCTGCTGCAGCCAGGTCAGGATCTTGGCGTGCAGCGACGCCCGCTCCGGCGACAGCTCCGGCTCCCGCTGCGCCAGGAACCAGCGACGCAGGCAGAGGTAGTTGGACCGCCCCTTGAGGAGGGCCGCCTCGAAGTTGGCCACCGGGCGCAGCGCCGGCTGCTCCTTCGCCATCTCCTGGAGGGTGCGACGCAGATCCGGCAGATCCTTGCGGAACAGTTGGTCCTGCAGCGCGATGGTGTTGGTCGAGACGACGACCGGTTCGCCGCGAGCCACGGCGTGGAGGATCGCCGGCAGGAGGTAGGCCAGTGACTTCCCCGTGCCGGTGCCGGCCTCGATCAGGTGGATGCCACCCCGGTTGAGCGCCTCAACCACGGCCGTCAGCATCTCGACCTGCTGCGGCCGCGGCTCATAGCCTGGGAAGCGCCGCGCGAGCGCGCCGCCCGGCTCGGTCCAGGACCGAAGCTGGTCCACGCTGAACGCCGCAGTCGATCGCGTCGGCTCCAGCCGCGGCGGACGGTCCCGCTGGAACAGAAACATCACCTCCGGGCCCCCGCGCCCGACACCGGTTTTCGCCAAGAGCTGGGCCGCGATACTGCCCAGTCCGGCGCCGTCCTGGCTCGCCACTTCCCGGCGTGCCTCGTCGAAGAGCCGCGCCAGGGGCGAGTGGGCCGCCCGGGCCAGCTCGGCCAGCCGCGCCAGCGTCTCGGCGTCATGGCTCAGGAGCAGGTCCTGGAGCCCAAGGAAGACCGCCATCGTCGTCTCGACATCGGCCATGGCGCGGTGCTGCCGCGGCACCGAGACCCCCAGCCGGGCCGCGATCGTCGCCAGGTTGTACGCCGGCAGGTCCGGGATCAGGATCGTGGCGAGCTGGAAGGTATCGTAGAGCGGGTTCTGCAGCCGCAGCCCGGCGCCGGCCAGCATCTGGAGATCGAACTCCGGCGACTGGCCTACGATTGGGTAGTTGCGGACGAAGTCGCGCAGCCGCGGCGCTACGGCCGCGAACACCGGCGCGTGGCGCACGTCCTTCGCGCCGATGCCGGTCAGGCTGGTGATGTTGAACGGGATCGGACCGCGCGGCCGGACCAGGCTCTCCCAGCGATCGAGAACCCGGTCGTGGCGAAATTTGATCGCGGCGATCTCGATGATCTCGTCCCGCTCCGGATCCATGCCGGTGGCTTCGAGATCCAGCGCGACGTAGATGCCGCTCACCGCGACGGCCTCTCTCTGCCCGGCTGCGCGCCGGCCGCGGTCGAGCCGGTGAACCGCTCCGCCAGCAGCGCGAGCTGCATCAGCCCGGTCGCGGCGGGCGCAATCTGGATCGACTCGTCCATGCGATGCGCCCCCGTCCCGTGGCTCAACCCGACGCAGAGGGCCGGGATCCCCCGGGCGATCGGGACGTTGGCGTCGGTGCTGGACGCGTTCAGCTCGGCATCCATGCCCAGCTCCCGCAGCACCTCCACGGCCAGACGCACGATCGGCGCCGACGGCGGCACCTCCCCCGCCGGGCGCTCTCCCAACACCTCAATGGACGTCGCGATCTGGTCCGTGTTCCGCCGCGCCACGATGCCCTCCACCTGCGCCGCCAGCCGGGCCAGGGCGGCGGGGTCGGTGGACCGCATGTCGATCACCGCGGCAGCATGGGGCGCGATCGTGTTGACCGACACCCCGCCCTCGATCAACCCGACATTGAAGGTGGTCTTAGGCTGCGTCGGCACCTCGAGCTGCGTCACCTCGCAGATGATGCCGGCCAGTTCATGGATCGCGCTCGGCTCGCCGAACGCGCCCCAACTGTGGCCCCCCGGCCCGGTGACGGTGACGCGAATGCGCTTGGAGCCAACCGCGACGTGGGTCACCCGTCCAAGGTTGTGCCCCTCGACCGCGATGACCCCGCCGAGCTCGCCCGCGAAGCGATCGACGGCAGCGCGGATGCCCCGCAGGTTGCCGAGCCCCTCCTCGCCCACGTTCGCCACCAGCAGCAGATCACCCGGCGTCTGCACCCCGGCCGCATCGAGGAGGTCGACCAGGGCGAGCAAGCCGGCCACGCCCAGGCTGTTGTCCCCCACGCCCGGCCCGATCAAGACGCCGTCGGCGCGCTGGACGGTGATCGGCGTCCCGGCGGGGAAGACCGTATCGGTGTGTGCGGCGAGCATCAGGGTCGCCGCCTCCCCCCGCCCAGGACGACGGGCGTAGACATTGGGAAGATCGTCCATCTCTACGGCCAGCCCACGGTCGGCGAAGGCCTGTGCCACCCAGCGGGCGCGCTGGGCTTCCTGGTTGGTTGGGGCGGGGATCAGGCAGATCTGCTCGGTGAGGTCGGCAAGGCGCGGCAGCAGGCGCTCGGCCAGATGCCGAAGCTGCGCAAGCCTGGCATCCCGTTCGGACACGTGTTGTCCCTCTCAACGGTTCGGTCGCATCGTCGAGCCGCCGGGGTGATCGCTGCGGCTCGAGCAGGCCGGGTCCGGCTCCGGCAGGGCTGGCCACTGGGCGGTGATCGACAGGAAGACCAGCGCAGCGATGCCAGTCGACCATGCCGGAGCGAAAGACATCCGCATTATAGCAGAGGTCCCCGCGCGCCTCGGCTGGCCGCTCGCCGCAGCGGCGGTGGGGACCGTGGCGAACCCGGGTGATCGCTTGTTGACAGGGGCTCCGAACCGCCGTAGATTTGCGGCAGCTGCCAGATGGGGAGTTGGCAGTGCGGCGTGCGCGGGACACGCCGTCACTCGGGACTTGCAGAAGCAGGGGGCCGCGGGTGGTATCGAACTATCGCGGGTACCGGCCACCGCAGGGGATGGTGTCGTGGGCACTCCATCGCCTGGCCGGGCTGGGGGTACTCGTCTTTTTGCTGCTGCATATCGTCGACATCTTCGCCGTCGGATACGGGCCAGAGGCGTTCAATGAGCTGCTCTTCATCTATCGCCACCCCGTCTTCCGCGTGGGCGAGCTGATCCTGGTCGCGGGGCTCTACTACCACGCCTTGAACGGCGTGCGCATCATCCTGGTGGACTTCTGGTCGCAGGGGTGGAAGTACGAGCGGCAGATGTTTCAAGCGGTGATCGCCCTCTTCCTGCTCACCTTTATCCCCACCGCGTTGCTGATGCTACGGCCGCTGTTCTAAAGACCGCGTAGCGGCCGTCGGGCCGCACGCCACGGGAGGTCACACGGTGGTTCAAATCCGTACGGACCGAGGTTCGGATCGGGCCAGCGCCGCGACCGGAGCGCAGCGGCGGCCGGCGGTGCCGCGCGTTGGCCGCGAGCGGCCCAACAGCGGGAACTTCGAGCTGTACTCCTGGTATTTCTTCCGTATTAGCGGTCTACTCCTCATCCTTCTCGCCATCACGCACGTCGTCATCATGCATGTGGTGAACACGGTCGACGAGATCGACTTCGACTTCGTCGCCGACCGCTGGAGCTCCCCCTTCTGGCGATCGTTCGACTGGCTGATGCTCGTGCTGGCGCTGCTCCATGGGCTGAACGGCGCCCGCATCGCCATCGACGACTACGTCCGCCCGCGCGGGTGGCGCATCTTCGCCTATTCCGTCCTCTGGAGCGTGGCGATTATTTTCCTGATCATCGGCTCCATCGCCATCGTGACCTTCAACCCCGCCGCAGCGGTAGGGAGATGAGGCATGTACCATCGATTCGACGCGGTCATCGTCGGCGCGGGTGGCGCCGGCCTCATGGCCGCCGCCCAGCTCGCCGGTAAGGTCAATGTGGCCGTCATCAGCAAGCTCTACCCCACCCGCTCCCACACCGGGGCGGCCCAGGGCGGGATCGGCGCCGCTCTCGGGAACCTCGAAGAGGACCACTGGATCTGGCACATGTTCGATACGGTCAAGGGGGGCGACTACCTCGTTGACCAGGACGCTGCCGAGGTCCTCGCCCGCGAGGCCATCGACGCGGTCTACGAGCTGGAGCACATGGGCCTCCCCTTCAACCGCACCCCCGACGGCCGGATCGACCAGCGCCGCTTCGGCGGGCACACCCGCAACTTCGGTGAGGGCCCCGTCCGCCGCGCCTGCTACGCCGCGGACCGCACCGGGCACATGATCCTCCAGACGCTCTACCAGCAGGGCATCAAGCATCAGGTCCAGTACTTCAACGAGATGATGATGCTGGATCTGCTGCTGACCGACGACGGCGTCTGCACCGGGGTGGTTGCGCTCGACATCCTCACCGGCGAGATCCACGTCTTCCACGCCAAGGCCGTGCTGCTGGCAACGGGCGGCTTCGGCCGGATCTTCAAGGTGACCAGCAACGCGCTGTCACTCACCGGCGACGGCTGCGCCATCGCCTTCCGGCGCGGGCTGCCCCTGGAAGACATGGAGTTCTTCCAGTTCCACCCGACCGGCATCTACAAGATGGGCATCCTGCTCTCCGAGGCCTGCCGCGGCGAAGGGGGCATCCTGCGCAACGGCAAGGGCGAGCGCTTCATGGAGAAGTACGCGCCCACGCTGCTCGACCTGGCCCCACGCGACATGGTCTCCCGCAGCATCTATCTGGAGATCCGCCAGGGGCTGGGCATCGATGGGAAGGACTACGTCCACCTCGATCTCACCCACCTCCCGGCGGAGGTCATCGAAAACAAGCTGCCCGACATCACCGACTTCGTGCGCACGTATATGGGGCTCGACCCCGTCACCGACCTCATCCCGATCCAGCCGACGGCTCACTACGCGATGGGGGGCATCCCCACGGATGTCGACGGCCGCGTCACCATCGACGAGAACAACACCGTCCTCCCCGGGCTCTATGCCGCCGGCGAGTGCGCCTGCGTCAGCGTCCACGGGGCCAACCGGCTGGGCACCAACTCGCTGGTCGACCTGATCGTGTTCGGCCGGCGCGCCGGCCGCCATATGCTCCAGTTCATCGCCGAGAACGATCTGCACCCGCTGCCCAAGGAGCCGGACTTCCGCGCCCGCGCTGAGGTCAGCGCGCTGCTGGACGGGGACGGGACCGAGAACGCCGCGGCCATCCGCGCCGACCTGCAGGAGGCGATGTTCACCCACGCGGGCGTCTTCCGCACCGCCGAGGGCCTCCTCCAACTGAAGGATCAACTGGCCGAGCTGCGGCACCGCTACAGCCGCGTCGGCCTGCGCGACAAGAGCCGCAACTTCAACATGGATCTGGTCGAGACCATCGAGACAGGTTATCTGCTCGACGTGGCGGAGGCAGTGGCCGCTGGCGCGCTGGCCCGGGAGGAGAGCCGCGGTGGGCACTTCCGCGAAGACTTCCCCGAGCGCGACGACGCCAACTGGCTCAAGCACACGTTGGTCTATCGCACGTCGGGCGGCCTCGAGATGCGGTACAAGCCGGTCGTGGTCACCCGGTTTGAGCCAAAGGAACGGAAGTACTGATGCAGGTACACCTGCGAATTCAACGCTATAACCCCGAAGTCGACGCCAAACCGTACTTCGCGGAGTACGACGTCGAGGTCGAGCCGACCGATCGCGTGCTCGACGCGCTCAATCTGGTCAAGTGGTACCACGACGGCACGCTCACCTATCGCCGGAGCTGCGCCCACGGCGTCTGCGGCTCCGATGCCATGCGCATCAACGGCCGCAACCGCCTCGCCTGCAAGCTGTTGATCCGGGATGTGGGCACCAACATCACGATTGAGCCGCTGATCGGTTTCCGGATCATCCGCGACCTGGTCGTCGACATGGAGCCCTTCTTTGAGGCCTACAAGTCCGTGCTCCCCTTCCTGATCAACGACGACCCGGCCCCGGTCGGCGAGCGGCTGCAGTCGCCTGAGGACCGGCAGCGCTTTGACGACACCACCAAGTGCATCCTGTGCGCCTGCTGCACCAGCTCCTGCCCGATCACCTGGACCAACGACGAGTTCGTCGGGCCGGCGGCGATCGTCAACGCGCACCGGTTCATCTACGACAGCCGCGATCAGGCCGCAGCGGAGCGCCTCGCGATCCTGAATCAGAAGTCGGGCGTCTGGCGCTGCCGCACGGTGTTCAACTGCACCGAGGCGTGCCCGCGCGGTATCCAGGTAACGCGCGCGATCGAGGAGGTCAAGCGCAGCCTGCTGACTGGGGACGTCTCGTAGGAGGGACCGGGAGCGGCACGGCGCGCGGACGACCGGGCCACGCCGGCGCATCGGCACCGAGGAGTCGAGGAGCGTCTGGATGCGGAACCCGCTGAGCTGGGACTACCTGAACGCCCCCCTCTACGACACGCCGGTGTGGGGGCCGTTCTCCATCGCCTTCGTTGCGCTGTGCAGCGTCGGGTTCGTCGCGTCGCTGCTGGCCTACTACGATGCCGGCCGCTGGCTCTCCCGGCGATACCCGATCGCCTACCGCACCATCCAGCGCGCGACGGGGATCTCGTCGGTGCTGTTCGGCCTGGGCCTCTTCTTCTTCACCTTCCGGTTCCTCCACGTCAGCGCCTGGGGCCTGTACAAGCGCTTCTGGCTCTACCTCGTCCTCTTGGCGCTGCTCGCGGAAGCCGGCTACTACCTCTGGTGGGCGCGCACGGTGTACCCGGCCAAGGTGCGCGCCCACGCGGCGGAGCAGCTCAAGCGCCGCTACCTCGAGCCAGCCCTCGCCGGCGGCCCGCGTCGCCGCGGCGGCAAGCGCCGGAAGCGCTGACCGCGCCGTCGACTCGGCACGCAGCCATAAAGGAAGCGGACCGTCCTGATGGACGGTCCGCTGTGGTTTCGAGAAAGGTCGTGCACCCTCTGTCGATCACGACCCTCCGGCTTGCACCGAGCTAGTTAGCTCCAGCCAGGCACCCCCACGTCACCCAAGGATGACCACTTACGGCTGCTTCCTTCCGGACCTGACCGGGTTCGTGGGTCCTTGCCGCGTGGGACCCAGCCTTCCTCACCACTTGGCCCGAGCAGTCCCACAAGGCCGGACCTCGAGAGGGAATTCGGCCCCGCTGTAGCGGATTGCGGGTACAGGGCACCGCTAGTTCCCCGCCTAGCACGACCAGGAGTTAATGATACCCGCCCCCGGCTGCCCCGGCAAGGGTGCGCCTCAGCCAGGCGCGCGCCTAGGGGACGATCGCCTCCCCGCCGTCGACGCGGATGACGTTGCCGGTGATCCAGCCGATGCCGGGCACGCTCAGCGCGCGGATCGCCCGCGCCACGTCCTCCGGCGTCGTCAGCCGCCCGCCGGGGTTGCGGCTGCGCGCGCCCTCCAGCATCTCCTCGGCCCCCGGGATCTTGGCCTGGGCCGGGGTCGGCGTCACCCCCGCCTGAATGGCATTGGCCGCGATGCCATAGGGCGCGAGCTCCACCGCGAGCTGGCGGATGTGCGCCTCAAGCGCCGCCTTGGCCGCCGAGACGGCCCCGTAGCCGGCCCAGACGCGGCTCGACCCCTCGCTGGTCATGGCGAAGATGCGCGCATCCCGGTCGAAGAGCCCCGCGTGGAACAGGTCCTGGGCCCAGTAGACCAGCGAGTTGGCCATGACGTCGAGCGTCATCTCCATCTGCTTCTGCGTCAGTTGCTGGGCTGGGTCTGGCTCGATGTAGCGACGCAGGGTGCCGAACGCGAGGGAGTGCAGCAGCACGCGCACGCGGGCGCCGCGCTCCTTGAGGGCCTGCACCACCTCGGCGCGCTTCTCCGGGTCGGCCGCGTTGACGTTGAAGAAGGCGGCTTCCCGCCCGGCCGCCTGGACGTCGGCGATGACCGCTTCGGCGAGGGGGAGCGTGCTCCGCCGATCCAGGTGCACCCCGCAGATGTTGAACCCGGCCGCGGCCAGCTCTCGGCTGGTCGCCGCGCCAAAGCCGCTCGACGCACCGAGGATCACCGCCCAGGCCGCGCCAGTCGTTGTCTCCGATCCGGCCAACCCGCCGCCTCCCTTCCCATACATCACCGCCCAGGTCGGGCAGCCGAGCACGTCTGCGCACACTCCGGTGATTATGGGAGCGCATGCCGCGTCGGGTCAAGCGGGGCCAGCCCGCGTGCCGCTGCCCGTCGCTCGCGCGCAGCCCGGGCCCACCTCGCCTTCCACGGCCGCTCACCGGCACCGATCGGCGCGATCGCCTGCGCCGGCCACGCACCGCAGGAGGCTACCGCGCCTCGGCCGCGGCCGGCAGGGGAAACCGCACGGAGACGACGGTGCCGCCCCGCTCGGCGGGGCGCAGCGCCAGCGTCCCGTGCAGGTCGACTTCGACCAGCGTCCGCGCGATCTGGAGCCCGAGGCCGGCGGAGCCGTTCAGGTCGAAGTCCGCCGGCAGCCCCCCGCCGTCGTCCCGCACCTCCAACACCGCGTGCCGTCCATCGCGCCACGCCGCGATGGTGATCTCGCCCCGGTCGCGCTCCCCGAGCCCATGCACGACCGCGTTCGCCACGAACTCGTTGATCAGCAGCGCCACCACCGTCGCCTGCCGCGACGGGACATGCACCTCCGACGGCTCGATGACGAACGAGACCTGACGGTCGGGCGGCACCACGTTGATGATGGCCTCATCCACCACGTGCTTGGCGAGCCGGTCGACGGTCGTCTCCCGCAGGTCGCCGCTCGACAGGAGGTCATGCACGACGGCGATGCTGCGGATGCGGCTCACCGCCTCCTGGAGCGGTTGGGTCCAGGCGGCATCCGACGCGTGTCGCGCCTGCATCGAGAGCAGGGCCGCCACCGTCTGGAGATTGTTGCGCACCCGGTGATGCATCTCCTGGAGCAGGGTCGAGGCGCGGGTGAAGCCCCGCACCGCCTCCTCGTACAGCTCGGCGTTCTCGATCGCGATGGCGGCAGAGTCCGAGAAGGCGTTGAGCAGCCCCTGGACATCCTGCTCGTCCTGCGGCCGCTCGCTCAGGAAGACACAGATGGCACCCACGGCGCGCCGGGCCGTCACCATCGGGACGACGTAGACGAACAGGCTCGCGTCGCCGGCGTCCAGGCGCCGCCACAGGGCGATGCCGATCTGCATGGCTTCCTCGACGATCGGCACGACCTCCGCCTGACGGGAGCCGCCCGCAGGCTCGCTGGCGGGGTACCGAGCCATCAGTTCGAGTTGCGCCGGATCGTGACGTGGCCGGCGGTAGATCTCCACGGCCAGCGCCTGGCTCAGCTCCGCCGTCTGCCGGCTGATCAGCCGCAGCACCTCCGAGAGATCGAGCGTCGAGGCCACCATGCGCGACATCTGCTGGAGCGTGCCCAACTGGCTGATCCGTCGGCGCAACTGCGCGTCCGTCTCGCTGTAGAGCCGGGCGTTCTCGATGGCGATCGCGATCTCGCCCGCGGCCGTCTCCAGGAAGGCCAGCTCGTCCGGGTCGAACTCGCGCCGCGCCGCCGACAGGATGTTCAGCACACCCACCAGCCGGTCCGGCGAGCGCAGTGCCAGCGGCACCGATACCTGCGAGGTGTAGACCTGATCGCCGATCCGTGGGTGATCGAAATAGGCGGGGTGGGATCGCGCCTCGGCCACCGCCAGGATGCGCCGCGTGGCGGCCGCCTCGCCCGTGATCCCCGTGCCCAGTGGCAGGCGGAGCTGCCCGATTTCATCACGGTTCAGGCCCACCGCCGCGCGCAGGACGAGCGTGCCGCTGGTCTGATCGTAGAGGAAGATCGAGCAGGAATCGGCCGCGACGGTCTGCTTGACCACGTTCACCACGGTGTGCAGCATCGCCTCCAGGTCGAGGCTGGCCGTCGCTGCCTGGTTGATGCGGTGGAGCCCCGCCAGGCGGGCAACGTGGCTCGACAGGGGTCCCGTGCCGCCGCGCCGGACCAAGCCGCGCAGGCGCACCATGTAGTCGGTGTAGCCGCGCACCACGGCACCCAGCACCGCCGCGTCCGCCGGCATCCCCGCCCGCTCCCACGCGGCCAGGAGCAGGGCGAAGGCATCCTCAAGCCGGCGCTGCCCGGCCGCCATCGCCTCCCCGAAGTCGATCGCCGCGAGGAGGAGGCGCGTGTCGCCACCGGAGACGTGTCGCTCGCGCGCCGCCTGCACCAGCGCCGCCAGTGCCTCGTCGTGCGGCGCGTCGCCGCCGGGCGCGAGATCGGGCTCAAGCGGGTCCCGTTGCATCTCGCCTTCGCTCCGGTGGTACAATCGTTCTATACGTACGCGCTCCGACGGTGAGGGAGTCGATATGGGCGTCCCATCACGACCACTCGGCGTTGTCACGGAGGGTAGCTTCACCGGCGGCCTGACCGTCCGGCTCGCGCCGGACTGCCCCACGGAAGCGCTGCGCGTCGGCAGCTTCGTCGTCCTCGAAGGGAACGACAACCGTTATTTTAGCCTGATCAGCGACATGCGGTTGCGCGTGACCGATCCGGCGCTGACGGCCCATCCCCCCGCCGCTGGTTCTCCCTTCGTGCGCCAGGCGCTGGCCGGCACGCACACCTACGCCACGGTCGAGGTGCGCCCCAGCCTCATGCTCGAGAACGCCGCCGAGTTGACCGGCGCGGGGCCGGGGCCGGTGCGCAATATCCCGATGCACTTCGCCACGCTCCGCGAGGCGCGCCCCGAAGACTTCGCCCTCGTATTCGGGGAGGAGAGCGCGACGCGCTTCGCCCTTGGCACTCCGCTCACGATGGACATCCCGGTGCCGATCGATCTCAAGGAGCTCATCACCCGCAGCAACGGCATCTTTGGCCAGAGCGGCACCGGCAAGAGCGTCCTCACCCGCCTCCTCCTCTTCGGCCTGATCAAGAGCGATGTCGCCTCCGCCCTCATCTTCGACATGCACAACGAGTACGCGTACGCCCGCCCCAGCGACCCCGACATCGCCGGCCTGGTCGAGCTCTTCGGCGAGGCGCGCGTCAAGGTCTACACGCTCGACAAGGCGACCGGCGGCACCCGCGACGTCGTCATCGGCCTGAACCAGATCGAGCCGGAGGACATCGAGCTGCTGGCCGGTGAGCTCAACCTGACCCCGACCTTCGCCGCCACGGCGAACCAGCTCCAGCGGGCGTACAAGAGCCGTTGGATGCAGCGTCTGCTCGCCATGGACGCGGACGAGGTCGCCGAGTTCTGCCAGCAGACGGGCGCGCACCAGGGAGCGGTCGACGCCCTGCGGCAGAAGCTCGCGCTCATCCGGCGTCGGGAGTACGTCGTCGACGATGCGGGGTTCTCCTGGGTGGACGACATGCTCGCCCACATCCAGCGCGGGAACCACGTGATCCTGCAATTCGGCCGCCACGACTCGCTGCTCGACTACATGCTGGTCGCCAACATCGTGACGCGCCGCATCCACCAGCGCTACACCGAGCGGGCCCTGGAGGCGCAGGCCAACGGCGCCGTGGCGGAGGCGCCCCGGCACCTGGTGATCGTGCTGGAGGAGGCCCACAAGTTCCTCACACCCGAGGCCGCCCGCCAGTCGATCTTCGGCACCATCGCCCGGGAGATGCGCAAGTACGCCGTGACCCTCCTGGTGGTCGACCAGCGGCCCTCGAGCATCGACCCCGAGGTACTCTCCCAGCTCGGGACGCGCATCACCGGGCTGCTCACCGATCAGCGCGACATCGACGCCGTCCTCACCGGCGTCGGCGACCGGAACCAGCTCCGCGGCATGCTCGCCAGCCTCGAGCCGCGCCAGCAGTGTCTCATCGTCGGCCATGCCATCCCGATGCCGATGCTGCTACGCACGCGGCCCTACCAGCGCGCCAGCCTGATGGCCGAGCTGCAGCGCGCGGGAATTGGGCGACCGGACGGCCGGGAGATCCTGACCCGCTACTACGGCTTCGACGAGGAAGCGTAGCCAAAGATGCGCCTGCTGCACTTTGCCGACCTGCATCTCGGCATGGAGAACTACGGCTCGCTCGACACCCGGCTGGGCTACTCCACCCGCGTGCGCGACTACCTGTCCGCCTTCGATCAGGTCGTCGACTACGCCGTCGAGCAGGCGGTCGATGCCGTGCTCTTTGCCGGCGACGCGTTCAAGCACCGCGACCCCAGCCCGACCATCCAGCGCGAGTTCGCCAAGCGCATCCGGCGCCTGGCCGCGGCGGAGATCCCCACGGTGCTCCTCGTCGGCAACCATGACCTCCCCAGCATCGACGCGCGGGCAACCCCGATGGACATCTACGAGACATTGAGCATCCCCAACGTCCACGTGGCGCGCCACCCGGGCCTGCTCCAGCTCGACACCCGCGGCGGCCCGCTCCAGGTCGTCACCCTCCCGTGGCTCTCGCGCCAGCGGCTCCTGGAGCCGGAGCAGCTCCGCAACCCCGACCCGAGCGCGGTGAGCCGCGCCGTCGCCGAAGCCGCTGCGGCGATCCTCGACCATTTCACACGCGAGCTCGACCCCAACACGCCGGCCGTGCTCCTCGCCCACCTCAGCATCGAAGGGGCGCGGCTCGGCTCCGAGCAATCCATCATGCTCGGCGAGGACCTGGTCATGGATCCCGACGAGCTCCGCGTGCGGGCCTTCGACTACGTGGCGCTCGGGCACATCCACCGCCACCAGCAGATCACGGCCCACCCGCCAACGGTGTACGCCGGGAGCCTGGAGCGCATCGACTTTGGCGAAGAGCACGAGGAGAAAGGCTTCGTCCTGGTCGAGATTCAGCCCGGCCCGGCCGGCACCCGGCGCGTCGCGTGGTGTTTCCACCCGATCAACGCGCGCCCGTTCGTGACCCTCCGCATCAAAGCGCACAACGAGGACCCCATGGTCGACGTTGAGCGGGAGATCGAGCGGCGGGCGGCCGAGTTGGATGGGGCCATCGTGCGCGCCTTCATCGCGGTGCCCGCCGAGCGCGAGGACCTCCTCCGGCTCGACGAGGTGCGCCGTCTCCTGCTCCGGGCCGGTGCCGCCTACGTTTCACAGGTAGTCCGCGACGTCGATCTGCAGGTCCGCCCGCGGGTCGAGCTACACGACCACGAGAGCCTCGATCCGGTCACCGCCCTGGAGAAGTGGCTGCAGATCCGAGACCTCCCCGAGGAGCGCCGCCGCCAGATCCTCGAGGTCGGCAAGGCGCTGATCCACGCCGCCCGCAGCGTGGAATGAGGCGTGGGGCGTGGCGCGTCATGCGTCACGCGCCCTGCGTCATTCGTGACACGCGAAGCGTCAGTCGTGTTGCGTGGTCCGTGTTCCGTGGGTCGTATTGCGTACGGCGTATTCCGTATTGCGTCCCCCTCACCCCCGACCCCTCTCGCCAGTGTGGGGAGAGGGGAGATTCACGGGACACGGAACACGAAACACGCATCATGCACCACGGACTACGCAATACGGAATACGCCGTACGGAACACGCAACACGGACCATGGACCACCCCTGACGGTTGACGTCTGACGCATCACGTTCGACCCGTCACGCCCCGTCACAGGTACCGCTCGAACCAGCCCAAGATGAACTGGAGCCGCTCGACGCGATGCTTGGGCTTGCCGCTGCGGGAGAGGTTGTGGTTCTCCCCCGGGAACCGCACGAACTCCACCTCCCGGCCGAGCTTCTTGAGCGAGATGAAGAGCTGCTCCGCCTGGGCGATCGGACAGCGGTAGTCCTCCTCGCTGTGGAGGATCAGGAGTGGGGTCTTGATCTGCTCGACGTAGGTGATCGGCGACAGGCGCTGGTACGTCTCGCGCGACTCCCAGGGCACCCCGCCCCACTCGTAGGCGCCGAAGTGGAAGCCGATGTCGCTGGTCCCGAAGAAGCTATACAGGTCCGAGACGCAGCGCTGGGTGACGGCGGCCTTGAACCGGTCGGTGTGCCCGATGACCCAGTTGGTCATGTAGCCGCCGTACGAGCCACCGGTCACCCCCAGCCGGTTCGGGTCAACGTACCCCTGGGCGATCACGTAGTCCACCGCCGCCATCAGATCCGGCATGTCCTTCTCGCCCCAGGCCCCACGGGTGTACGAGGCGTGCGCCTCCCCGTACCCCTGGCTGCCGCGCGGGTTGGTGTAGACGACCACGTACCCCTGCGCCGCCAGGAGCTGGAACTCGTGGAAGTAGTGGTTGGCGTACATGCCGTGCGGGCCGCCGTGGATCTCCAGCACCATGGGGTACTTGCGGCCCGGCTCGAAGCCGATCGGCTTCATCACCCAGCCGTGGACCTCGCCGCGGTCCTCGGCCTGGCTCGGAACGCGGAACTCCTCCGGCCGGCTCAAGGCGACCGTGCTGAAGAACTCCTCGTTGACCGCGGTCAGCCGGCGCTCGTCGCTGCCGTCCCCGCTGCAGACGAAGACGTCGCAGGGGTTGAGCGGGTCGCCCGCCACGAAGGCGATGCGGCTGCCATCCTGGCTCACGCTGAAGTCGAGCACGCGGCGCTGGCCGCCCACGACCAGTTCCGGATCGCCCCCGGCCGCCGGCAGGCGGTAGATGTGGGTGTTTCCGGCATCGCTGACCTGGAAGTAGAGATAGCAGGAGGTCGTCCAGCTCAGCCCGGGGTTGGCGGACGCGAAGGTGTCGTTGATCCCGAAGTCGCCGACCGACCGCCCCAGGCCGGTGGTCAGGCAGCGGATGTCCCCACCCGCGGCGACCCAGACGTGGCTGTCGACCGCGCCGCCGGCTTCGGGGTAGCGGTGTCCGCTGAAGGCGATGCCGGTCCCATCGGGTGACCAGACCGGCTGCCCGAAGTCGGCATCGTCCCCCGTCGCGATGGGTCGCGCCTCGCCTCCCCGAGCTGGGACCGCCCAGATCTCGCTGACCGTGTTGTACTCACGGTCGGGCGTCCGGTTGGAGACGAAGGCGATCTCGTGCCCGCCCGGCGACCAGGCCGGCCAACGGTCGTCGAAGTCGCAGGAGGTGATCTGCCACGGATCGCCCCCCGCGGCCGAGATGCACCAGATGTGGGTGTGCTTGTCGTCGAGGAAGCCGGAGACCCCGTCGGCGCGGAAGCGGATGCGAGTGATCCGCACGACGTCGCTCTTCTCCTGCTCCTTCGCCGGCTTCTCCCCGTCCTCCGTGGTGGCGAGCTGGGACGGCTCGGTCTTGGTAACGAAGGCGATCGTCGAGCCGTCCGGCGACCAGGTGAAGTAGGTCACCGGCTCGGGCAGATTGGTGAGCTGCGTCGCCTCGCCGCCAGCGAGCGAGATCGTCCAGATCTGCGACGTGCCCGAGCGGTTCGAGAGGAACGCCAGCCGCTGCCCGTCGGGAGACCAGCGGGGGAAGGTGTCTTTCGCGTCGGCAGCGGTGAAGCGGCGCGGGGTCCCGCCCTCGGCGGGCACGATGTAGATTGAGGAGCGATAGTCGTTCTTGTCCCGATCGAGGATCGTCTGCGTGAATGCGACCTGCCGGCCATCCGGCGAAATCTGCGCGTCACTGACCAGCACGATGTTGTAGATGTCCTCCGGCGTCAGGCGACGCTTCCCCCCCGTCGGCGCTGCCACAGTCTGCCTCCTCCCCTCGCCGCGGCAATCACTGCCGGCATGGTAGCACAGGCCGGACGCGCCCGAGGCGGGGCACGCCCGGAAACACGCGCCGGCAGCCTCAGCCCCCCGAGTCCTCCAGCCCGCGCAGCCGGCGCGAGATCGCCCGCAGATCCTCCAGGATCTCGTCCCGCTCCTGCTGGTAGGTCGCATCGTCGATCTGACCGGCGGCGTGCTCCTCGTCGAGCCGGTTCAGCTCCGCCGCCAATGCCAGGCGCTCGTCCTCCAGCCCGGCTGGGTCGTCCGGCAGGACCGTCCCGGCCCCCGCCCCCACGGCGGCCGCCTCACGTCGCCGCCGGACTGTCTGCCACATCAGCCCACCGGCGACGACCAATCCCAGCACCGCCGCAATCCCCGCATAGAGGGGCCCCCGCGCCGAGTTCCCCGACCCTGGCCGTGGCAGATCACTGACGGTGACCGCGACGACATCGCCCACGACGGGCCGCTCGACGGTCAGGACCCGGTAGGTGGTGTCGCCGATGGTGGCGGTGCCCGCGTCCTGCATCGACGGCGACGCGATCTCATAGCTGCCGTCCTCGATGAGGACGCTGAGCGCGTCGGTCGGCTGTGCCGTGCCAATCTCGAAGGTCAGGCTGCGCCCCTCGTAGGGCAGCAGGTAGGCGAACATGGCGTCGTGGCTGCCGGGCGTGATGGCGCCGGTGGTCACCAGCGCACCGTCCCGGACCTCCGGTTGGCCAAAGTTGAAGCCAGGCTGCTGGATGATCTGGGTGGCGCCCTGCGGCAGCGGGATCCTAAGGACGGCGCCGTCCCGGCCGACGTACGCCCGATCGCTCGTATTGTCAAGCGAGACGATCTCGAAGATCTCGAGGGCGCCACGCTCTCGATCGGCCCCCGCGATGATGATCCCACGTGACGCGATCGCCAGCACGCTCGCGTCGTCGGTCGGCTCGTACACTGTGACCTCGGTCGTCGTCTCCGGGTTATCGGCCAGCGCGATGACGTCGCTGTAGTAGTCCACACCCTGGTACCGCACCGTGACGACGAAGGCTTCACCCTGGTTGACGGGGAGTCGCTCGAAGCGGAACGTGCCGTCCTGCGCGGTCGTCGTCGTGGACTCCTCCGCCTGGGTCGTCCCCCGGAAGCGCGTCAGGCGCACCTCCAGACCACCCACGCCGCCGCCGCCCGGGGTCCCGTTCTTGACCGTGCCCGCGATCACGCCGTTCCCGGTTGCCGCGGGCGTCGCGGCGGGCGTGCCGGCGACCGGGGATGACCCGGGGGTTGCGCCATCCTCGGCCAGGGCCGGAAGTGGGGCCACCAGGGTGAGCACGAGCAGCAGCACAACGAGCGACCGGTGCAGGCTCATCGACGCGAGACTCCTCCTCCACGGGGACCACGGCGGACCCTCGGCCGCCGCGCGCAAGTGTAACAGGTGCCGCCGGGTGCGTCCGGCGAGACCAGACAGGCCCGCACCGATGGCTTGGGGGTGGGAAACGGGCGAGGCCCGGCGGGAGGAGGCCCTGTGGCACGGAGCCGCCCGGGGGCGGAGGGGCCACCAGGCCCTCCTCGACCTGAGAGCAGCACACGCGGTGTCCGCTAGGGGTCGGTGCCGGCGGGCGAACCCGGCCCGTTCGGTGGGTTTCCCGTTCCGGCCCGAGGGTTGGCGCGCTGGGCCCGGCTGCCGGCCCGTGCCTGCGCGAGCACGGAACCCTCCCCGGCCAGGCACAGGGCTACTGAGCGTCGGCGCCCACCGATCGGGCGTGCGCCTCGGCCGCGGCATACGCGCGGTCGAGGACCTCCACCAGGTGGAGGACCGGGCGGCTATCCCCACGGGCGCGCAGCCCGGCCGTCAACTGAAGCATGCAGCCGGGATTGGCGGAGACGATCACGCCCGCCCCGGTCGAGAGCGCGTTGTCCAGCTTCCGCGCGAGGAGCGCGCTCGCCATCTCGGGCCGCATGAGGTTGTAGATCCCGGCGCTGCCGCAGCAGAGCGACGACTCCGGCATCTCCACCAGGCGCAGCTCCGGAATGGCCTTGAGCAGGTGGCGGGGCTGCCGCGTGATCCGCTGCGCGTGCGCCAGGTGACACGGCTCCTGGTAGGTGACCGTGATCGGCAGTGGCCCCGGCTCGGCGCTCAGACCCTGCGCGGCCAGGAACTCGGTCACGTCCTGGACCCGGCTGGCGAACGCGGCCGCGCGCTCGGCGTACGCCGGGTCATCCTTCAGCAGGTGCCCGTACTCCTTGAGCGCGGCGCCACACCCGGCGGCGTTCACGATGATGGCGTCCAGATGCGGGTTGTCGAAGGCATCGATGTTCTTCCGCGCCAGCGCGCGCCCGGCGTTGGGGTCACCAGCATGGACGTGGAGCGCGCCACAACAGCCCTGTCCATTGATCAGGGTGACCTCATACCCATTGCGCGTCAGCACGCGGATGGTGGCCTGGTGGATATCCGCGTAGGCGGTGCTCATGATGCAGCCCGTGAAGAGCCCGACCCGCCCGCGCCAGGTGCCCTGGGCGGGCATCGTCTCCCCGGACGGCACGACGAAGCGGGCGCTCACCGTGGGCATGAGCTTGTGGGCCTCGGCCAGCCCGAGCCGCGTGAGCAGACCGGAGCGCTCGAGGAGCCGCGGCAGCGGTGAGCGCTGGTAGAGGCGCAGCGCCGCGCTGGCCGCGCGGAAGCGCCGCATGTCCGTGAAGAGGAAGTGGAAGACCAGCTTCCGGAGCAGCCGCACCTTGGGAGCAGGCTGCCGCGCCTGCTCGATCTGTGCGCGCGACGCCTCGACGATCTCACCGTACTTGACGCCCGAGGGGCACACCGCCTCACAGGCCCGACAGTTGAGGCAGAGGTACATCTCCTCCTCGAAGAGCGGGTCAAGCAGGTCGAGCTTGCCCTCGCTCACCTCCTTCATCAGCCAGATCCGGCCGCGCGGGGAGGAGCGCTCGCGGCGCGTCATGACGTAGGTCGGGCACGAGGGGAGGCAGAGGCCGCAGTGGACACACGACCGGATCACGTCGCGGCTCGGCAGGTCGTGGCCGCGAAAGCCACCAAGCGTCTCGATGGGAGCTGTGGTCGCCATGAATCCGTTCCTTCGTCCGGCAGCTCCGCTCCGGCTGCTCCTAGAGGTTGCCAATGAACCGGCCGCGGTTCAGCGTGCCCCGCGGGTCGAACTCCGCCTTCAGCGCTCGCATCGTCGCGAAGCCCTGCGGCTCGCGCCCGAAGACCTCGGTGCTCCGCTTGATCGCGGCGGGCGCGGTCAGCAGCGTCGCGTGCGCACCGAGCCGCGCCAGCTCGTCCCAGGCGCGCAGCAGGACGCCCGGATCGCCGGCGGTTCGCACATAGGCCAGGCCGCTCCCGAAATCGAGGGTCAGCGCCGGCTCCAGGTCGAGCGCCGTCAAGGACGCGATCATCGCCTCCGCCACGGTCACCAACTGGGACGGTGCCGCCCCCACCCGGACGCCGATCGTCTGCTCGGCGGGCGCCGCGTCGAGGGCAAGGTTGATCCGCTGCCACAGGGGCTCCGTTCCGTCGTGGTCGATCACCTCGGTCGCCGCCGCCTCGGCGCCGATCGCCTCCGCGATCCGCTCCGCCTGGCGCGCCACCGCCACCGGCGGTGCCTCGCAGCGGAGGCCGACCGACCAGGCAGCCGCCGGGAGATCGGCCTGGCGCGCCGCCGCCTCGTTCACCGCGACGATCGCCGTCGGGGCGAGCTGGGACATGCGCACCGCCTCCGCCGCCCGCGCCGCCGCCGCCAGCGACGAGAACCGCGCCAGGACCGTGCGCTGCGCGCGCGGCCGGGGGATGACCTTGAAATTGGCCTGGGTGATGACCGCCAGCGAGCCGAGCGAGCCGTAGTAGAGGCGCATCATGTCGAAGCCCGACACGTTCTTGACGACCATCCCGCCGCCCCTGGCGACCGTGCCACGCGGCAGCACGACGGTGATCCCGATCAGGAGATCGCGTAGCGCGCCGTAACCGAAGCGGCGCGGCCCGGCCAGGCCGGTCGCGAGCAGCCCGCCGATCGTCGCCCGCTCCGGCTGGGCCACGTCGATCGGCAAGATCTGCCCGTGGTTGGCCAGGTGCCGATCGAGCGCGGCAACCGTGCAGCCCGCCTGCACCGCGATCGTCAGGTCGTCGGGCTCGTGCTGCACCACCGCGTTCAGGGCGCGTAGATCGAGCGCGACGTCATAGGCCGACACGTGATTGCCCAGCGCCATGTGGGACCCGCCGCCCCACGGCACCACCGCGAGCCCCGCCTCGTCGGCGGCAGCCAGGCAGGCGCTCACCTCCTCGACCGTGGCGGGCGCCAGCGCCACCGCCGGCAGCACGCCATCCACCGGGTACGCCGACGGGTCCCGCCGCGCCACCCCGTCGGAGAGCGCCTCGAGGTTGCGCACCGTGCTCAGGCGATCAGATGACATCCTCGAGCCCCAGTCCACCCGACACCGGGACGCCTGCTGCCTTCACCGCAGCCAGCTCGCCGCAGGAGAAGGACGTGGGGAAGACCTTGTCCGGGTTGAAGTACGCGAGCGGGTCGAAGCTCCGCTTCAAGCCCGCCATCGCCGCCAGGTCGTCCGGGGTGAAGATCAAGGTCAGGTAGTCCTTCTTCTCCAGCCCGATGCCGTGCTCCCCGGAGACGGTGCCGCCCCGCTCGACGCAGTACGTCAGCAGGTCGGTGCCGGCGCGGAGCACCCGCTCGATGGCCCCCTTCTCGTAGCGGTCGAAGAGGATCAGCGGGTGGAGGTTGCCGTCGCCGGCGTGAAACACGTTCGCGATCCGCAGCCGGTACTCCCGGCTGAGCTCCTCGACGAACTGGAGCGTCGGTGGGAGCTGGGTGCGCGGCACCGTCGCATCCTGGAGGTAGTAGTTCGGCGTCAGGCGGCCCATCGCGCCGAAGGCCGCCTTCCGGGCGAACCAGAGCGCCTCCCGCTCTTCGGCGGAGGCCGCCACGCGCACCTCGGTCGCGTCGTGCTGGCGGCAGATATCGGTGATGGCGTCCGCGCTCTCGGCGACCGCCTCCGCCAGGCCGTCGATCTCGACCAGCAGCACCGCCCCGGCATCGGTGGGGTAGCCGGCGTGGAACGCCGCCTCCACCGCCTGGATCGACAAGCGGTCCATCATCTCCAGCGCCGCCGGCAGCACCCCGGCCGCAACGATGGCCGACACCGCGTTCGAGGCCGTCTCGATGGTGGGGAACGGCGCCAGCAAGACGCTCACCGCCTCGGGGTTGCGCGTCAGCCGCACCATCACCTTGGTGACGATCCCCAGCGTCCCCTCAGACCCGACCAGGACGCCGGTGAGATCGACCCCGGGCGACTCGGGCACCGGACCGCCGGTCCACACCACTTCGCCGCTGGGCAGTACGACCTCGAGCCCCATGATGTGGTTCGAGGTGACGCCGTACTTCAGGCAGTGGGGACCGCCCGAGTTGTTCGCCACGTTGCCGCCGATCGTGCAGGCCCGCTGGGACGAGGGGTCCGGTGCGAAGAAGTAGCCGCGCGGCAGGGTCGCGGTGGAGAGTTCCAGGTTGATCACGCCCGGCTCGACGATCGCGTAGCGATCACGCTCGTTGATCTCGAGGATGCGGTTCATCCGGGTCAGGACGACCATGATCCCGCCGCGCGCGGCGATCGCGCCCCCGGCCAGGCCCGTCCCGGCACCCCGCGGCGTCACCGGCAGCCCGTACTCCCGGGCCAGTCGCACGACCGCCGCGACCTGCTCCGTCGTCTCCGGCAGCACCACGAAGTCCGGCCGGTGGCGGCCGGCTATGGCCTCGTCCGACGCATCGTACTCGTAGACCACCAGCTCACTCGGGTCGGCCACGACGCCGCCCGCGCCGACGACCGCCTCCAGTCGCTCGCGCAGCGTCGCCCTGTCCATAGGCCACACTCCTTCGTCGCTGACGCCCTTCGCTGACAGTATGCCGGAGCCTGCTCCAGCATCGCAATACCCGCGCCCATCCCCAGCGCACCCCTGACCTGCATATGATGAGCCACCGGTCATCCCTGCGTTCGTACGCAATGAACTGGCGACGCCACTGACCGGACTGTGGCATAATGCCCGGGACGGCACGACGAAAGGAGGGACTACCCGTGGCCGAGCCCAACTACTGGATCATCGTGGGGTCTCCGGAGAATTTCGCGACCACTCGCGCGCACGGCTTCACGATCCAGGGGGTCAAGAGTCGCCACCGCAAGAAGGCCGAGCAGATGCGTCCCGGCGACAAGTTCATCTACTACGTCACGGGCGTGAAGGCCTTCGCTGCGATCGCCACCGTGACCTCCGACTACTTCGAAGACCACACCATCATCTGGAAGAGCAGCAATCCGAAGAAGCAGGCCGAGGACTACCCCTACCGGGTCCACATCGAGCCGGATATCGTCCTGCCGGACGGCGCGTTCCTCCCGGCGGAGGAGGTGGCGCGTGAGATGGAGCACGTGCAGAAGTGGCCGCCGGAGAACTGGACCCTGGCGTTCCAGGGCAACGTGCACCGCATCTCCCGGCACGACTACGACCTCATCCGGAGCGCGCTCGTGAGCGCCGCGGCGGCCGCCCCGGCTTCCTGACTCGGCGGAGCATGAACCACTGGTGGCCCGCCGCGGCCCCGGCCGCGGGCGTCACGGACGGAGAGGGAACGACCGATGGGCTACTGTCCACGCTGCGGAGAGAACTCGGCGTACGGCGTACCGGAGCCGGCTGCGCGGCGCCCGCGGTCGGCCGCGCTGCGCATCCCGGCAGACTCGCGGATCGTCAACCTCCCGCCGGGCATTCCCGACGGTGAGTTCGTCACCTACGGCGGCAGCCGCTTCCGCATCCGCCGGGAGGGGGACGACTATCTGCTGGAGATTGCGGGGTAACGCCGCTTGCCGCCAGGCACCGCGGTGCCCGGGAGACAGACCGGCTGCCAGAAGCAGAGAAGCACGAGGGCCGGGCGTCTGCCCGGCCCCGATTCGGTGGAGATGGGGGGAGTCGAACCCCCGTCCAGAACGTTCGGCCGAAGATATCCTACAAGCTTAGTCGGTGTTTTGATCTCCCGCGCCGGACCCCCACCGACAGGGTTCCATCGCGGTAGTCAGATGGTCTTGAGCTGATCCTATCCGACACTCAGACCAGCCGCACCCCGGCTGTGTGGCGCCCACTCCCAACCCGCCGGGGGAGGGTCGAGGTGGACGTGGCTGCTACTTAGGCAGCCAGAGCGTAAGACTCGTTGCCGTTTATGGCGTTGCCCCTTTTTACGAGTCCCGGGGCGACCTCGGCTTGCAATCTTCGCACCTACCGCCCTGTCGAATCCAGACATCCCCGTAGATGCGTCGTGTTTAAGGATACCCGATCCCTAGCGCTGGCGCAACGCCCGCTCCATCTCGCGGCGCGCGTCCCGCTCGGCCAGCGCCTCGCGCTTGTCGTAGAGCTTCTTCCCGCGCGCCACCCCCAGATCGACCTTCGCCAGCCCTTTGCGCAGCACCAGCCGCAGCGGGACCAGGGTGTAGCCCTTGGCCTCGACCCGGCTACGCAGGTACGCCAGCTCATTCCGGTGGACCAGCAGCTTCCGCGGGCGATCCGGGTCGTGTTGGAAGTAGCTGCCCGCCTGCTCGTACGGTGAGATGTGCATCCCGACCAGCCACAGCTCACCGTTCTCGAAGCGCGCGTAGGCGTCGCGCAGGTTGACCCGCCCGGCCCGGATCGACTTGATCTCCGTGCCGGTCAGGACGATACCCGCCTCGATCTCCTCTTCGATATGGTAGTCGTGATACGCCTTGCGGTTGGTGGTGACGACCTTCTCGCCACCCCGCCCCGCGGGCGCGTGCGTCTTCGCCATGACATACCAGTGTACAGCGTTTCCCGCGTGCCCACAACGCAGCGGGCCGCATTGCAGCCCGCTCCCGCCACCACGTACAATCCGGCCCATGGACGACCCGTACGCCGCGATCGCTCCCTACTATGACCTGGAGTTCGGCGCGTTCGACGCCGATGTCGCGGTCTACCGCGGCTACGCGGATTATGTCGGTTCGCCCATCCTCGAACTCGGCTGTGGCACCGGCCGGCTGCTCGTCCCCCTCGCCAGGGCGGGCCTGGAGGTCCATGGGCTCGACCGCTCCCCCGCCATGCTCGCCCGTGCCCGCGCCCGGCTGGAAGCCGAAGGGCTAGGCCATGTGCCCCTCCACCAGGGGGACATGACCGACCTGCGGGACTTCCCCGAGGGCCACTTCCGCCTGGTCTTCTCGGCGATCAATTCGTTCCTGCATCTCGAGACGCGCGAGCAGCAGTTGGCCGCGCTCCGCGCCGTGCGGCGCATCCTCCACCCGGACGGGATCCTCATCCTCGACCTGTTCCACCCGACCCCCGCGGTGCTCCACGCCATGGACGATCTGCTACGCGTCGACGGCCAGTGGCCGCTCCCCGAGGGCGGGCGCGTCGACCGCTTCAGCACCCGCCGCCTGTCGCCCGCCGAGCAGCGCATCGAGACGACCCTGTACTACGATCGCACCGCCCCAGACGGCACGGTCACCCGCTCCGTGGCCACCTACACGATGCGCTACATCCACCGGTTCGAGATGGAGGGACTGCTGGCGACGGCCGGCTACACCCTCGAAGGGCTCTACGGCTCGTACCAGCTCGATCCGCTGGAGGACGACTCCCCGATCATGCTGTTCGTGGCGAGCCGGCAGCCGGCCGACGCGCGTTTGCTATAATCGCTCGGCCGCATCGGCGTTCGTGCGCACACTCCAGGGCGGCGACTCCGAGGCAGCGTTCAGAGGGAGGGACGGCCGTGATCCACGGCGTCGAGGTCAAGCGATTGGTCACGCATGTGGACGAGCGCGGCTCGCTGACCGAGTTGATCCGCCGGGACGACCCGTTCTTTGAGCAGTTTGGCCAGTGCTACGTCTCGGTCAGCTACCCCGGCGTCATCCGCGCCTGGCACTACCACAAGCGCCAGACCGACTACTTCACCTGCGTCCGGGGGATGATCAAGGTGCCCCTCTACGACATCCGCGAGGGCTCCCCCACCTACGGCGAGCTCAATGAGTTCTTCATCGGCGACGACAACCGCATCGTGATCAAGATCCCAGCCGGGGTGCTGCACGGCTTCAAGAACATCGGCCATGAGCCGTGCTACTTGCTGAACTTCCCCACCGAGCCGTACAACCCGGACGATCCGGACGAGTACCGCATCCCGTACGATTCGCCGGAGATCCCATACACCTGGGACATCCAGTACCGCTAGCCAGGGAGAGCGGGCCGCCATGCACGCCGCTCCGCCAGCCTATCCGGACGAAGTCGCCGTCGCGCCGGTGCGGGCGCCCGTCGACGCCGACGTGGTCGTGCCCGGCTCCAAGAGCGACACCAACCGGGCGCTCCCCATCGCGGCCCTCGCCGACGGCACGTCGGTCATCCGCGGCGCGCTCTTCAGCGACGACACCCACTACATGGCCGCGGCCCTCAACGCGCTTGGTATCGGCGTCGAGGCAACTGCCGCGGACGACACCTTCACCGTGACCGGTGCCGGTGGCCGCCTGCCCGCCCGGGCCGCCTCCCTCTTCGTCGGCAACTCGGGGACCACCGCGCGCTTCCTGACCGCCCTCCTCGCGCTCGGCCATGGGGAGTACCTCGTCGACGGCGTCGCGCGGATGCGCCAGCGGCCGATCCAGCCGCTGCTCGACGCGCTTCAGCAACTCGGGGTGGATGCGGTGTCGCTTTCGGGGACCGGCTGCCCGCCGGTCCGGGTGCGTGCGCGCAGCCTGCGCGGCGGCCAGACCCGCCTGGACGGCCGCGAGAGCAGCCAGTTCCTCAGCGCGCTGCTCATGATCGGGCCCTGCACACCGGACGGGCTGGTGATCGAGATCGACGGCGACCTGGTCTCCAAGCCGTACGTCGACCTCACCCGGGCCACCATGGCCGCCTTCGGCGCGCGCCTCGAGCACGACGGCTACCGCCGCTTCGTGGTGCCGGGCGGGCAGACCTACCGCGCCACCGACTACCGGGTCGAGCCGGATGCGTCGGCGGCGTCCTACTTCTTCGCGCTGGCGGCGGCCACCGGCGGGCGGGTGCGCGTCGCCGGGCTCGGCGCGCGCTCGGTGCAGGGCGACCTCCGCTTCGTCGAGGTCCTGGCGCGCATGGGGTGCACGGTCACGATGACGGACGCCGCGACCGAGGTCCAGGGCCCCCGCGCCCTGTGCGGCGTCGAGGTCGACATGAACGGGATCTCCGACACGGCGCAGACGCTCGCCGCCATCGCACCGCTCGCGACCGGCCCCGTCGCCATCCGCAACGTCGCCCACATCCGCGCCAAGGAGACCGACCGGATCAGCGCCGTCGTCACCGAGCTGCGCCGGCTCGGCGTACGGGTGGAGGAGCTCCCCGACGGCCTGGTCGTCCACCCCAGCCCCGTGCGCCCCGGCCGCGTCGAGACCTACGACGACCACCGCATGGCCATGAGCTTCGCGGTGCTCGGCTGCGCCGTGCCCGGCATTCGCATCGCCAACCCCGGCTGCGTCGCCAAGACCTTCCCCCGCTTCTGGGAAACCCTCGAGCGCACGACGGCCGCCGCGCGGTGAGCGCCGCGCGGCGGCCGTCCGGGATCCAGCGCGCAGGGTCAGCGCGCGGCCGTCACAGTCGCGCCATGCGATTCCACAGGTAGAGGTCGGCCAGCACGAGGCACATCATTGCCTCCGCCACCGGCACCACGCGCGGGCAGATCGACGGGTCGTGCCGCCCCTCGACGAGGACCTCGCGCTCGTTGCCGTGGATGTCGACCGTCCGCTGCACCTGCGACACCGATGACGTCGGCTTGACCGCCAGCCGGACGACGATCTGCTCGCCGTTGGAGATCCCACCGAGCATCCCACCGGCGTGGTTGGTGTAGGTGCGCACGCGACCGTTCTCCACGTAGAACTCGTCGTTGTGCTGCTTCCCCGTCAGCAGCACACTGCCGAACCCTTCGCCGATCTCCACCCCCTTGACGGCCGGGATGCTCAGCATCGCGTGCCCGATCAAGGCGTCGAGCTTGTCGGCGGTCGGCTCGCCCAAGCCGGGCGGCACGTTGTCGGCGCGCACCTCGATGATCCCCCCGAGGCTGTCGTTCCGCTCCTTCGCCTCAAGGATCGCCTGCACCATGCGCTCGGCCGCGACGGGATCGGGGCAGCGCACCAGGTTGCGATCGATCTCGTCGCGGTCGAACGTCTCCATGCGAATGGTGTGGAGCTGGCGGACGAAGGCGTAGACCTCCACGCCGATGGTCCGCAGCAGCGCACGCGCGATGGCGCCGGCCGCCACGCGGCCCCACGTCTCGCGGGCGCTGGAGCGTCCCCCACCGCGGTGGTCGCGGTGACCGTACTTGACCCAGTAGGTGTAATCGGCGTGGCCGGGCCGGAAGAGGTCCCGGATCGCGTCGTACTTGCTCGAGTCGGCGTCGGCGTTGTAGGTGATGAGGGAGATCGGTGCCCCGGTGGTCCGCCCCTCGAACACCCCGGACAAGATCTGGACCCGATCGCGCTCCTGGCGCGGCGAGGTCACCTTGCTCTGGCCGACCCGCCGGCGGTCGAGGTCACGTTGAATCAGCTCCTCGTTCACCTCGAGCCCGGCCGGGCAGCCGTCGATCACCGCGCCGAGCGCCGGCCCGTGCGACTCTCCCCAGGTCGTGACCCGAAACATCCGGCCGTAGGTGCTGCCCATCCTGCCCCCCGCTCGCTGGCATCCTTACATCGGCTGGCGTGGCCCGAGCCATCGCCCCCACAGGCGGTAATCATGCCCCATCGTGCGCCGGAACCCATACCGCTCGTACAGACGGCGGCTCACCGCGTTTCGCTCCTGGGTGCTCAGACCGATGCGGCGTGCGCCCTGCTGGCTCAGCACGGCGACGGCGAAGTCGAGCGATCGCCAGCCAAGCCCCTGCCCCTGCCGCTCCGGCGCTACCGCGATCCGGTCGAGGTGGCCCCAACGCCCGCCGCGGAAGCGGGTGACCCCGACGTAGCTCACGGCCGCGCCGCTGGCGTCGCGCCCCAGGTAGACTTCCACCCCGTCCGACGCGAGATAGTTCTCGAACTCCTCCTCGCTGTTCCACCACAGCCAGGGGAAGGCGGCATGATCGAGGGCGAGCAGCTCGTCCCGCACTGCTCGGTCCTCCGGCAGCACGCGCTGGAACCACAGGTCGCCGAGGTCCGGCACCCGCCGGGGCACCGGCGCCAGCTCGTAGACCAGGATCTCTTCGAGCAACTCGAACTCTGCGGCGGCGTAGAACGCGCGGCGGCGGACCTCGATGTGCTCGCTCATCAGCACGAGCGCCTTGCCCTGCTCCGTGGCGGCCGCGACCAACGCCTCCAGCAGCGGCAGTTCGTGCCGGCCCGCGCTCAGCTCCACGACGAGCACCACCTCGCGGCGGTGGCGCCACGGCCCACCGATGACATACTCGCCCGTCTCGGGGATCCAGAGCGTCAAGCCGGGGTTGGCGCGGAGGTGCTCCTCGAGGTCCCGCACCTCGAAGCGGCTCGACCAGCCCAGGCGCAGCCGGTGTGACTCGCCGCTGACGAGTGGCACGATGGGGGCCACACCGCGCCGGTTCTCGGGGCGCTCCGCCTCACGTGAGCCCGTCATTCCCGTCCCGTGCTCCAGCCTATCGGGTAAGCCACACGCTCTCCAGCCCAAGGATACCCAGCGGCGTCGACGGCAGGCCATGCACGTCCGGCTTGATCAGCAGGTACGACACCTCCACGTAGAGCGGCATGACGACCGCGTCGTCGATGATCTCCTGCTGCGCCGCCTCGTACAGCGCGGCGCGGCGCACGGGGTCCGCCTCGGCCCGCGCCTCGTCGAGCAGGCGATCGACCTCCGGGTTCCGATAGCCGATGTAATTGTCCGGGCTGGTCGAGTAGAACAGCGATCGCAGAAACGTGTCCGGGTCCGGGAAATCGGCCACCCAGGTGAGCGACAGGGCCGTCAGCTGCCGCTGATCCAGCTCGGCCATGTAGTCCGGCCACTCGAGCTGCAACACCTCGACCGGCAGCCCGAGGTCCCGCTCATAGACCTGCTTCATCGCCACCGGGGCGTCGGCGCCCGAGGTGTAGAGCGTCACCGTCGGGCGCTCCGCGCCCACCGCGCGCTCCAGCAGCGCCCGGGCGGCCGCGACGTCGTAGGCGGGAACGGCGGCCGGCCACTCGCGGCCGAGCAGGCCCGGCGGCAGGAGGCCATCGGCCGGCTCCACGTGCCCGTTGTAGGAGACGGTGGCGATCTTGGTCCGGT
This sequence comes from Sphaerobacter sp., assembly GCA_029961075.1. Taxonomy (GTDB): domain Bacteria; phylum Chloroflexota; class Chloroflexia; order Thermomicrobiales; family Thermomicrobiaceae; genus Sphaerobacter. The sequence continues at coordinate 3,397 of JASBVL010000039.1, read as the reverse complement.
CGAACCCGGCCATCAGCGCGTGCCGCAGGTCCAGGTTGTCCAGCGGCGCCAGGTTCGGGTTGAAGAGCACGTAGCTGACGGCGAAGAGTGGCTGGGCATGGAGCTCGTCGCGCACGGGGCTGCTCGGCGCCTGCAGCCGGTCGACGTCGAACACGCTGACGCTCGCCACATCGACCTCACCGCGCTCGTAGAGGGTGACCGATTGAAGGGCGTTCGCGCCGATCAGGATGGTGACGGACTCGAGCGTCGGCGGGTGGGGGGCATACCCCTCGTTCCTCCGCAGCACGAGCCGATCGCCCTCGCGCCACTCGCGCAGCGCGAAGGGCCCGCTGCCGTTCGGCTGCCGCCACCACGTCGCCCCCTGCGCCACGTTCTCCCGGTCGACCACGAACCCCGGCGTCGCCGCGAGCTTCGCCAGGAAGTTGACCGCAGGGTGCACCAGCCGGATCCGGACGGTGCGCTCGTCCACCACCTCCACGCCGCTGAGCGACCGCGCCGCGCCCGCGAGGCGCTCGGTGGCCCCGGCGATGTCCGCCAGGTAGGTCCCGGCCGGGAGGGTGTCACCCCGGCCACCGACCAGCGCCGGGTCGGTCGCGCGCTCTAGCGAGTAGCGCACGTCCTCCGCGGTGATCGGCTTGCCGCTGGCGAACGTGATCGAGTCCCAGAGATGGAAGGTGTAGGTCAGGCCGTCTGGCGCGATCTCGATGCGGCGGGCGAGGTCCGGCACCGGTTCCAGCCGCTCGTCCAGCCGCACCAGCCCGCGGAAGATCTGCCGCGCCACGAAGGCCGAGTCCACGTCGCGGATCAGCGCCGGGTCGAGCGTCGTCGGGCCGTCCGGGGTGCCGATCAGGGTCAGCGTCTGCTGCCCGGTCGGCTGCGCCGCGCCGCCGGGCAACGGCGCTTCGAGCACGGTCGCGGCGCCTGTGCCGGGCGTCGGCGCGACCATCGTCCCGCGGGCGATGGGCGTCGGCGCGTCCGAGACCTTTCGCCCGCTGAGGGAGGGCGCGCGGCAGCCCGCTGCCAGAATGGCCAGCACGAGCGCTGCCAGCGCCCAGTGTTGTAACCACCCACCTGCGCGCGTCCGCGCCCTCCGTCGCACCGATCCTCCTCGGCTGACGGTCATAGTCTAGCAGACGGGCGGGGGTCGCACGACCCGGCGCGGTTCGTCTTGTTCGCGCGAGGCTCACGCTGGCCGCAATGGATCCGGGCTGACAGCCAGGGCGGACCGCTAAGAGTTGCGATACCGTGGATCCAACGCATCGCGTAGTCCATCGCCGAGCAGGTTGAAGCCGAGCACCGTGATGGCGATCGCGATACCCGGGAAGACGGCGACCCACGGCGCCAACTCCATGAAGCCGCGGCCCTCGTTGAGCATGCGTCCCCAGGTGGGTGTTGGCGGCGGTGCACTGAGCCCGAGGAACGACAGCGCCGCTTCCGCCAGAATGGCGTAGCTCAGGCTCGTGGTGATCCGCACGATGATGATGCTCAAGGTGTTGGGTGCCACGTGCCGCAGCAGGATGCGGGCGTTGCTCGCCCCGACCGCCCGCGCGGCTTCGACGTACTCCTTGCGGGACTCCGCAAGCCCTGGCGCTCGCGCCGTTCTGGCGAAGACCGGGATGTACACGATGCCGATCGCGATCATGGCGTTCAAGACGGACGGGCCAAGGATCGCCAGGATCGCGATCGCCAAGACGATCTCCGGGAACGCGATCACCGCATCCATAAAGCGCATGATCGCCGTGTCAAGACGCCTGGCGTTGTAGCCGGCCAGGAGCCCGAGTGGGACGCCGACCAGCGTCGCGATGCCCACCGCGACCCCGCCGACGAGCAACGAGATCCGGGCGCCATAGATGATCCGGCTGAGCGTGTCGCGGCCCAGATTGTCCGTCCCGAGCAGGTGCGTCCGACTCGGCGGCGCAATGCGATTCCGGATATCCCGCTCGTACGGATCGTGGGGCGCGATGACTGGCGCCAACAGGGCCATGGCGATCACGGCCAGCACAATCAGCAGGCCCATCGTGGCCATCTTGTTCCGCCGCCACAGGCGTAGCTGGCCACGCAGCCAGGATTGGCGAGCCGCGGTCCTGTTCAGGGGGCCGACGGTGGCGACGTCTACCTTTTCATCCCTGCTGATCATTGGTACTTGATCCTTGGGTCAAGGTAGGCATAGGACAGGTCCACGAGCAGGTTGACGAGCACAAACGTGAGGGTGAAGACCATCACCACTCCTTGGATGAGTGGGTAATCTCGGTTACTGATGCCGAAGACGAGGAGTTGGCCGATGCCCGGGTAGCTGAATACCTCCTCCACGACCACCGATCCGCCCAGCAAGAAACCCAACTGCAATCCGATCACGGTGATCGTGGGCAGCATCGCGTTCCGCAGGGCGTGGCCGAAGATGGTCCGCGCTTCGCTCAACCCCTTCGCACGAGCCGTCCGCACATAGTCCTGACGCAGCACGTCCAGCATCGCGCTCCGCGTCATCCGGCTGATACTGGCTGACAACCCGACGCCCAGGGCGAGCGCCGGCAGAACCAGGTGCCGCAGGGACGCCCCCGGATCATCGAGCGGGGAGACGTACCCACTGACGGGGAACCAGTGGAGCTTGAGCGAGAACAGCAGCATGAGGAGCAGCCCGAGCCAGAAACTCGGAATGCAGAGCCCGACGAGCGCCGTCAGCATCGCGGCATAGTCCAGGCCGCTGTTCGCCTTGTACGCGGCTACCATGCCGGCGGGGAGGCCGACACAGATGGCGATGATCATGGCCCCCACCGCCAGCATCGAGGTCGCGGGAATGCGCGTCGCGATGAGCTGCGCTACGGGTTCATGCGTCCGGATGGACTGGCCGAAGTCGCCGCGGAACAGGTTGACCAGCCAGGTGACGTACTGCTCGTAGACCGGTCGATCGAGCCCCCACTTGCGAACGAGCTCCCGCTCCACGTCGGGCGACAGGTTTTCACCCAGCATGATGGTGACCGGATTGCCGGGGATCAGTCGGATCAGGGCAAAGACGAAGATCGACACGAGCAGCACGACGCCGACTGCCTGGATCAAGCGGTGCACCACGTAGCGCGCCATCGCCATCCTCATCACGGTAGCCACGGAGCGCCGCGACGCTCCGCGCGCGGACGATTCTGGGCCGGCAGGACTATCCCTGCTTTTTGGTTGCCTCCGTCAAGTAGAGATGACCCGCCGGATGCTGGCGGAAGCCGGTCACCTGCTTCGTCCACCCCATGGCGACATCCGGGAGGTACAGCCAGAGCCACGGGAGCTCGTCCACGAGGATGCGCTGCACCTCATCGTAGATCGCCTTCCGCTTGGCATCGTCTGCCTCGCGGCGGCCCTGCTCCAGCAGCTCGTCCACCCGCGGGTTGGGGTACTTGGTGGCGTTGTGCAA
>JASBVL010000038.1 GCA_029961075.1 Sphaerobacter sp. | reverse complement strand
TGCTATTCGCTGGCCCGGATGGCGTCGCACAGGCGGACGTACTCGTCGAGGAGCTGGACCCAGAAGTCCTCCCAGCGCGTGACGTCTCGGCCCTCCCGCAGGCCCTGCTCGATGCGCTGGTAGCCGTCCTCCAGCCGGAGCTGGAGCGCCTTGCGCCGGCGCTTCAGCTCCTCGAGATCCGCTGCCACGCTGGGGGTTGTCACGGCAGATGCGGGTGCTGCTACCATGGTCGCGTCGTCCTCCCTGGCACAGATGGCGAGTCAGGCAGCGGCGGCCGGCTAGCCGGCCCGCCGCCGCTGCAGGCTCTCGATCAGCGTCGAGGCATCCCGGCGGGAGAGCTCCTCGACCCGGTTGCCGAACGTCTCCTGCGCCTCGGCGTCCAGCTCCTCCTCGCTCAGCCCCACCTCGCGGGCAATCGCCTGGAGGAACTTGATCTGCCGGGGCGTGGCCGGCGACGTTGCCCCATCGGCGCGCTGCCGGCCGCGGGTGCGCTCCATATCGATGGGCGAGTCGACCACCGCGCCCGTCGCGCTGGTCGATGTCGCGCCGAACTCGAAGTCCGGGCAGAACTGGGTGCCGTAGCCGAGGGCGGCCAGCGCTCGACCGAGGGCCTTCGTCTCGGCTTTCTCCAGGTAGTCGCGGAAGTCGTCGGCCGACTCGCTACCCCAGCCGGTGGCCGATCCGCCGCCTGGGATGGTGACCTTGGCCCGGAAGACGGCCGTCGCCCCTTCGTGGCTGACGAGCTCGGTCTCGATGTGACCCTCGGGATGTTCGCTGCGGAACCACACCAGGCGCCACTTGACTTCGAGGTAGTCCCCGCCGCCGACCCGGGTGATGTACTTGCTGGGTTCGAACGTGGACTTCTCGGCCATGACTCTGTTCCTCCTGCTGCGCGGCGGCCGTGACAGAACATGTGTTCTAGGTCATCATACCGTCCCGGTGCCGCGATGTCAAGCTGGGGAGTCGGCGGTGATGGCCCTGCGCTGCCCGCGCGGTGTGCTATAATGCCCGCGGAAAGGACGTGTACGGACACAGAAGGGGTGGGCCTGTGCGGCTGTCCTGCCAGCAAGAAGATCTCCAGCGTGCCCTCGGCCACGTCTCGCGCGCGGTGTCTCGCAAGTCGACCCTGCCGGTCCTCGGGAACGTGCTCCTGTCGGCAGAAGGCGGCCGGCTCAAGCTGGCGGCCACCAACCTCGAGATCGCGATCACGGCGTGGGCCGACGCCACGATCGAGGAAGAGGGCACGATCACCGTCCGTTCCGATCTGTTGACCGAGTTCGTGGCGAGCCTGCCCAACGAGACGGTGTCGATCGAGCTGGACCGCGCCGCGCTCTCGGTGGCGGTCTCGTGCGCGCGCTCGAAGGCGCACATCAAGGGGATCAGCGCCGACGACTTCCCGACGCTGGCGACGATCGCCGACACCGAGCCGACGGCCCGCATCGACCCCGCCGTCTTCCATGAGGCCATCGGGCAGGTGGTGTTCGCCGCGGCGACGGACGACAGCCGCCCGGTGCTCGCGGGGGTGCTGGCGGAGTTCCAGGACGCAACGCTGACGCTGGCCGCGGCCGACGGTTTCCGCCTGTCCGTGCGGCGCTGCGAGCTCGCCGGGCCGAGCCGGGAGCAGCTCGCGATTGTGGTGCCCGCCAAGGCGCTGCAGGAGCTGGCCCGGATCATCAGTGACCAGCAGGAACCGATCGACCTGGCCGTCATGCCCAACCGGAGCCAACTGCTGGTGCGCGCCGGGAACATCGAGTTCCTCAGCCGGCTGATCGATGGGCACTTCCCCGACGTGCGCCACATCATCCCGCAGAGCTACGGTACGCGGGTGGTCCTCAACCGCGATGAGTTCCTGGCCGCGGCGCGGCGCGCCAAGCTGTTCGCGCAGGCGAACAACGACGTGGTGCGCATCCAGATGCACCCGGGCGACGGCGAGCTCGATCCGGGTTTCGCCACCATCTCGGCGCAGGCGGCCGAGACGGGCGACAACGAGGACTACCTGGAGGCGCGGGTGGAAGGGCCGCAGGCGCAGATCGCCTTCAACGGTCGCTACCTGACCGACGTCCTCAGTGTCATGCGCGCGAGCGAGGTCGCCCTGGAGATGACCAGCCCGAACGCCGCGGGCGTGTTCCGGCCGGTCGGGAGCGACGATTTCACCCACGTGATCATGCCGATGGTCATCGGGACCTGACGCTGGCCCCGCGCCCGCTCCGGCGGTCCCCCACGTGCGTCACCTTGGTCTGGGCCGCGTGTCCGCGGGCGGGCCGGGGACGACGACCTGAGGCTGCATGAGACTGACCGACCTGCACCTCGAAGAGTTCCGCACCTACCGCCGGCTGGCGCTCACCGTACCGCCGGCCGGCCTCCGCATCTTCGGTCGGAACGCCTCGGGAAAAACGTCGCTGCTGGAGGCAGTCTACCTGCTCGCCACCATGCGCTCCCCGCGCGCCTCGTCCGAGCGCGAGGTGATCCACTGGGAGAGCGGCACCGAGCTGGGGCTGCCCCCCTACGCGCGGGTCGCCGCCACCGTCCGGCACAACCGGCACGAGAGCGCGATCGAGGTGGTGCTCGCGCTGGAGGACGAGCAGGCCGCGCTGCGCAAGCGGGTCAAGCTCGACGGCCGGCCGCGGCGAGCCGTCGACGCGGTCGGCACGCTCAAGGTCGTGCTCTTCACCCCGGACGACCTCAACCTGGTGCTGGGCCCGCCCTCGGTCCGGCGCCGCTACCTGGACGTAACCCTCTCGCAGATCGACAGCACCTATCTGCACGCGCTGAGCCAGTACGGCCGGCTGCTGGAGCAGCGCAACAGCCTGCTGAAAGAGCTGGGCGCGCGTCGCCCCCACGACGAGCGCGCCGTGGAGGATCAGCTCGCCTACTGGGACGCCGAGCTGGTGACCCGCGGCGCCTACCTGCTCGCCCAGCGGCTGCGCTACGTGCAGCGGCTGGACGACGCCGCAGCCCGGGAGTTCGAGGCCCTGGCGCGCACCGGCGATCGGATCGGGCTGCGCTACGAGCCGACCGTGACGCTCCCGGAGACCCTGCGCGAGCGGGTCGTGTCCGCAACGCTGGTCGATGCGCAGTCGTTCGTGGCTCGAGCGCTCGAGTCGGACCTGCACCGGCTGCGGCAGGACGAGCTGCGGCGCGGCGTCACGTTGGTCGGCCCGCACCGTGACGATCTCCGCATCCTTCTGGGGGGACATGACTTGAGCGCCTTCGGCTCGCGGGGGCAACAGCGCATTGCGGTCATCGCGATGAGGCTGGCGGAGCTGACCCAGGTGGTGGAGACTACCGGCGAGCGGCCGGTGCTCCTGCTCGACGACGTGCTCTCCGAGCTGGATCCGGAGCACCAGGAACGGCTCCGCTCCGCGCTCGGCGGGGCAGGGTGCCAGATCCTCATCACCGCGACCGACCGCGCGCTGCTCGACCGCCCCGGGCTCGCGGCGCTCCCGCTGGTCGAGGCCCGACGCGGTGAGCTCGTCTGGGTCGACGCGGATGACCCCTCGGGCCGGGCCAACTCCGGCTGATCGTCGCTCGCGACCGGCGCACGGAGGCCGTCGCCGCGCGGGGCCGGCTCGTCAGCCGTTGTCACAAGAGCGGTGGGTCTGGTATAATCGCCAGTGCCGCGCGAGCGGCAGCAGCAATGGGGAGTCGTCTAACGGTAGGACAGCTGACTCTGGATCAGCCAGTTGGGGTTCGAATCCCTGCTCCCCAGCCAGACGGTGAACCTGAGACGGCCGAGTGAACCCTGCTCCCAAAGGAGCGGGGTTTCGCGTCTGTGAGCCGGGTCGACGGAGCCCGCCGTTCACCGCGCGTTGCGCCCGGGATAGGCACCGCCGGTCTTCGACAGCGTGACGCTCGGTGGTGGTTGCCGCGTGCGCAACCGAGACCCGCTGGCGATCGGGCGCGGGCACCACCTCGCCGCCGCGCGGTCGGGCGGAGGCCCGTTGGGCGCCTCACCGACCGCGGAGGCAGGATCCGGCGACGAGCCCTTGCCGGGGATGGTTTCCTGACGCCGTCAGGGGTCAGCAGTGCGGGGCGGCGCAACGCGCTGGCCCGGCGGCCGAGGGATGGTGCGACCCGCGCCACTCGGGGACGGCGCGGGTCCCAGCCCGATGCCCGCTTTCGCGTGGGGGACGGTCGGGCGAGACGACGAGCCGGCGCGGCGCCAGGGGGTCAGTAGCGGGGGCGGCCGCCGGCGATGCCGCGCCGGTAGCCGACGACGGTGAGGGCGGCCAGGGCGAACCCGGCGAGGAAGAGCAGCTCGACGTTGGGGTAGCCGACGATGTGGACCACGATGAGCGCCAGCATCGTCGGGTAGATGAGCAGCCCGAGCGCCGCGAACAGCGCCGCCTCGATGGTCGAGCTGCGCCAGTCGGCGCCGGTGAGGCGGCTGACCAGGAAGGGCAGCAGCGTCCCGGCCGGGACCCAGATCAGGAAGGCACGGGCGGTCTCGTCCACCGTGTCGCTCTCCATCAGATCGGCCGTCGGGCGGCCCTGCCGCCCGACGCCGCACGGCAGCCTGGTCGCCGCTGCCGGTTAGAACAGCCCGCGGATCGTGCCGTCATCGTCGATGTCGACCTTCAGGCCACCCGGCTGGCTGCTCAGGCCGGGCATCGTGCGCATCTCCCCGATGATGGGGTAGATGAACCCGGCGCCGGCCGAGAGCCGTGCCTCGCGCACCACCAGCTCGAAGCCTTCCGGGCGTCCCTTGAGCGACGGGTCGCCGCTGAGCGAGAGGTGCGTCTTGGCCATGCAGATCGGGAGATCGCCGTAGCCCATGCGGGTGAACGTGCGCAGCGCGCGAGCGGCCGACGGCAGGTAGCTGACCGAGCCGGCGCCGTACAGCTCGCGGGCGATGATCTCGATCTTCTCGGTCAGCGGCGCTTCGAGCTCATACAGCGGGCGGAAGGAGTTGGGCGCCTCCGTGGCCCGCAGCACCGCGCGCGCGAGCTCGACCCCGCCTTGCCCACCTTCGCTGAAGACGCGGGTGCGCACGGCGTCGAGCGCGCCCGCCTCGAGGGCCACCTGGCGCACCAGCTCGATCTCGGCCGTGGTGTCGGTGGGGAACTCGTTGATGGCGACCACCACCGGCACGCCGAAGCGGCGCACGTTCTCGATCTGCTTGACGAGGTTCCCGACTCCCTCGCGCAGCGCGTCCAGGTTCTCCGTGACGAGCCCGGGGTCCAGCGGCTTGCCGGCGACGATGGTGTAGCGCCCGCTGTGGGCCTTCAGGGCGCGGATCGTCGCGACCAGGACCGCGGCGTCGGGCTTGAGCCCGCTGACGCGGCACTTGATGTCGCAGAACTTCTCGAAGCCCAGGTCGGCACCGAAGCCCGCCTCGGTCACCACCACGTCGGCCAGCTTGAGGGCGATCAGGTCGGCCAGCACGGAGGAGTTGCCGTGCGCGATATTCCCGAAGGGCCCGGCGTGCACAATCGCCGGGGTGTGCTCCAGGGTCTGCAGCAAGTTGGGCTTGAGCGCCTCCTTGAGCAGGGCCGCCATCGCGCCGGCCACGCCGATGTCCTCGGCGGTCACCGGCTCCTTCTTGCGGTTGAATGCGACGACGAGGCGGCCGAGCCGCTGGCGCAGGTCGCGGTAGTCGGTTGCCAGCGCCAGGATGGCCATGACCTCGGAGGCGGCCGTGATGTCGAAGCCGGTCTGGCGCGGGATTCCGTTGCCCGGGCCCAACCCGATGACGATGTCGCGCAGGGCGCGGTCGTTGACGTCGAGGACGCGCCGCCACTGGACCGTGGTCTGGTCAATGTCGAGCGGGTTGCCGTGGTAGAGGGCGTTGTCGAGGAAGGCGGCGCACAGGTTGTGCGCGGCGGTCACGGCGTGGAAGTCGCCGGTGAGATGGAGGTTGAAGTCCTCCATCGGGATGATCTGGGCGTACCCCCCTCCGGCCGCGCCGCCCTTGATGCCGAACACCGGGCCGAGGGACGGTTGGCGGATCGTCACCACCGCCCGCGCGCCGATCTTGCCGAGGGCCTGGCCGAGCCCGACCGTGACCGTGGTCTTGCCCTCGCCGAGTGGGGTCGGCGTGATGGCGGTCACGACCACGTACTTACCGTTGGGCCGATCCTGGAGGCGTTTGCGGATCGACAGGCTGATCTTCGCCTTGTACGGGCCGTACGGCTCGAGCTCGTCGGGCGCGATCCCCAGGCCGGCGGCGATCTCGATAATCGGCTTCGGCGTGACGCGACTGGCGATCTCGATGTCCGTGAGCATACGACTCCCCTCTCCCTCCCTGCCTCACCGATTCGGGGCCGAGACGGACGACGGATGGGGTGCGCGCAGCGCGGACCAGGCGGCACGGAGCGTGTGGCGGACGAGGATGGCGTTGGTGACGGCACCGGTCCCACCCGGCACCGGGGTGAGCGCCCCGGCGACCTCCGCCACGGCCGGCTCGACATCGCCGACTAGCTGATCATCTACCACATTAACACCGAAGTCGATCACCGTCGCCCCGGGCTTGACCATCTCGGGCGTGATGAGGCCGGGGCGGCCGGCGGCGGCCACCAGGATATCGGCCCGGCGCGTGGCGGCGGCCAGGTCCGCGGTGCCCCGGTGGCAGATCGTCACGGTGGCATTGGCGGCGAGTAGCAGCAAGGCCATGGGGAGGCCGACGACGGGGCTGCGGCCGACGACCACCGCGGTGCGGCCCGCGATCGGGAGCCCGTAGTGCTCCAGGATAGCCATGCCGCCGGCGGGCGTGCTCGGCGGCATGGTCGGCAACCCGAGGGCGAGTCGCCCGGCGGAGGTCGCGGTGATCCCGTCGACGTCCTTGGCCGGGTCCACCAGCTCCGACGCGATGCCCGGCGGCAGATGGTGCGGCAGGGGCTGGAGCACGAGGACGCCGCTCACGGCCGGGTCGCGATTCAGCTCGGCAGCGGCGGCGCGCAGGGTCGGCTCGGACACGTCGGCCGGCAGCGCCAGCTCGCGCAGCGGGATGCCGACGCGGCGGAAGGTGCGCCGGATGGCGCGCAGGTAGGCGAGCGCGCTCCTGTCCGCGCCCGCCAGCACGACGCCGAGCTCGGGCAGGCGTCCCGTTTGCGTGACGTATGCGGTCAAATCGTCACGCGCCTCCTCCAATATCGCACGCGCCACCGGTCGTCCCTCAAGCACGATGGCCACCGGGCTCCCCCTCCTGCGGTCTCCCCGCGAGCTTCCCCCGCGTGTGGCGCAGTGACTCGCCGGCCAGCGCGGCCGCCTTCTGGCGGACGGCCGCCACGGCGTCGGCCAGTGGGCCGGCCTCGGGCTCGGCCGCCAGCAGTGCCAGGTTGACCTCGCTCATCAGCAGCGCGGCCTCGATGGCGCCCTGGGCGAGCGCGGCGGCCGCGCCGAGGTCGCTGACGGTGAAGCGCGCGGCGAAGGGCAGGGCGGCCCGGACGAGCCGCAGCAGCTCCAGGCCATCGCGTGCCAGGGCGAGGGGGGTCTCGGTCGCGGCGATGAGGGCCCGCCGCCGCGCGGTCGCGCCGTCAGCCCCCCCGGCGGAGTCGGGCCGGGCAGCGCGCTGGGCGGCCAGCAACTCCGCCAGCACGGCGACGTCGCGGTCGGCCGCGGCCAGGAAGCGCCGCTGGAGGTCGCGCAGCCCGTCGCGAATGCGCTCAAGCTCGGCGCGCCGCGGCGCAACGGATCGGCGGCGCAGTGACAGGGTGGCCACCAGTTCGGCGGTCGCTGCCGCCATGGCCAGGGTGCCGGCTGCGGCGACACCGCCTCCGGCGGGCTGCCCCGGGTCTGCCAGGCGCGCGGCGATCTGGGGCAGCGACTGCTCAGCAATGGGGGGATGCCCCGCGGAGTCCGGGCTCAGGACGGCCTCCTCTCACGACGCACCGGTGGTTCTGCGGCGGCGCGGCCCTGCGCTGCGTCGGGCCGCGCCGCCGCGACGAGTATAGCACCGCCAACGCACCGCCCCGCCGCCCGCCCCGTGCTGCTTCTTTAGTGCTGCATTGTTGTCGAGTTCGTGCCGCGTTGTCCCTGGGCGTGTCGCGGTGTCACTGGCCTGTGGATAAGTGGGGAAAGTTATTGACAGGGAGACACGTCTCGGGTATAGTGGGCGCATCGTACGGACGCCTGGTTCGCCAGCGGCGAATCTGCTGAGAGCAGAAAGGGGGCGCTCGATGGAGGCAGCGGAGACGCAGGCGCGGTCGCAGGGGCACGGCGGCGAGCCGACCTTCGCCCAGCTCCTCCGCCGGTACCGCGAGGAGGCGCGCATCTCACAGAGCCGGCTTGCCGAGTCCGCCGGATTCGACCACAGCTACGTGAGTCGACTTGAGAGTGGTAATCGCACGCCGACGCGTGAGGCCGTGCTCAAGCTGGCCGAGGCGCTCGGGCTCGCGCCCGCGCAGTGCGATACGCTGCTCGCCACGGCCGGGTACATGCCGGAGCGGATCGAGAGCCTGCTCGCCGACGAGCCGATCCTGAGCGAGGTGCTCCGGCTCCTCCAGAGCCACGACATCCCGGAGCCGGTCCGCCAGAACGTGCGACAGATGCTGCGCCTCGTGGTGAACCAGGCCCAGATGGCGGCACTGGGCTGGCCGTCGGGTCCCGGCTCGACGCCTGGCGCGATCGCGGCTGACTAGGACTGCCGGCGCGCCGCGGCTCGGCCAGCGCGCTGCGCTCCGCGGGCGTGCCCGGCCGGCGCGGACGCAGTGCGGTGGCGGGTGCCTCCTCAACCCGTCGGTCCCGTTCGGCGTGATGTCCCGGGCGGCTACAATGTGCGTCAGCACGGTCGGCGCTCTGGGAAGGGAGTGGCTGCGTTGTCTGCGCGTCCGTTCGCGCACCTGCACCTCCACACCGAGTACTCGCTCCTCGATGGCATGGGGCGCATCAAGGACTACATGGCCCGTGCCCGAGAGTTCGGCATGGAGCACGTGGCCATCACCGACCACGGTGTGATGTACGGGGTGATCGACTGGTACAAGGCGGCGCGCGCGCACGACCTCCACCCGATCATCGGCATCGAGGCCTATCTCGCTCCCGGCCGCATCGAGGACCGCGACAAGTCCTCCTATCACCTGCTGCTCCTGGCCGAGAACGAGCGCGGCTACCGGAACCTGCTCAAGCTGGCGAGTCGGGCCAGCCTGGAAGGCTTCTACTACAAGCCGCGCGTCGACCTCGACATGCTCAACAGCCTGCGCGACGGCATCATCGCGACCTCGGCGTGCCTGGGGGGGCCGGTCGCCAACAACTACCTGCACGGGCGCGACGAGGAGGCCGTGCGGCTGGCCGGCATCCTCAAGGAGATGTTCGGTCCCGATCACTTCTACATTGAGATCCAGGACCACGGCCTCGAGGGGCAGCGCCAGACCAATCCGCAGCTCATCGAGCTCGCGCGGAAGCTCGACCTGCCACTGGTGGCGACCAACGACGTGCACTACGTGGAGCGGTCCGACGCCGCGGTGCAGGAGCTCCTGGTCTGCATCCAGACCAACACGACGCTGCAGGACCCGAAGCGGCTGCGGATGGAGAGTGACCAGCTCTACTTCAAGAGCCCCGAGGAGATGTGGCGGCTCTTCGGCGAGGTGCCGGAGGCGCTGGAGAACACCATCCGGATCGCCGAGCGCTGCAACGTCGAGCTGGAGTTCGGGCGGCTCCACCTGCCGGATCCCGGCATCCCTGCGGGCATGACCCCGCACGAGTATCTCTGCCAGCTCTGCTGGGAGGGGGTGAAGCGGCGCTACCCCGAGGTGACCGAGGAGGTGCGGCAGCGGCTCGAGTACGAGCTGGACGTCATCAACGAGACCGGCTTCAGCAGCTACATGCTCATCGTCCGGGACTTCGCCGAGTTCGCGCGCTCGCGCCGGATCCCGTTCGGGGTCCGCGGCAGTGCGGCGGCCAGCATCGTCCTTTACACCCTGGGCATCACCGACATCGATCCCCTCGCCAACCGGCTGGTCTTCGAGCGCTTCCTCAACCGCGAGCGCCGGGAGATGCCGGACATCGACATGGACTTCGCCGACAACCGGCGCGCCGAGGTCATTGACTACGTCGCCTCGAAGTACGGCCACGACCGCGTGGCGCAGATCATCACCTTTGGGACCATGGGTGCCAAGGCGGCGATCCGCGACACCGGCCGCGCCATGGGCTGGGCGTACAGCGATGTGGACCGCATCGCGCGGCTGATCCCCTCCACCCTCAACATCACCCTGGACCGCGCGCTGCAGGAGAGCCCGGAGCTGCGGCAGCTCTACGAGTCCGACCCGGCGTGCCGCGAGTTGATCGACAATGCCAAGCGCCTGGAGGGTATCTCTCGCCACGCCGGCACGCACGCAGCCGGGGTCGTGATCGCGGCCGACCCGCTGGTCGAGCACCTGCCGCTCCAGCGCCCGGCCCGCGCGGAGGAGGGCGCGCTCCCGACGACGCAGTTCCCGATGGAGACGGTGGCCGAGATCGGCCTGTTGAAGATGGACTTCCTCGGGCTCGCCAACCTCACCATCCTCGGCGAAGCCGTCGAGCTGATCCGCCAGACGACCGGGGAGGAGATCGACCCGAAACGAATCCCCGACGGGGATCCGAAGACGTATGAGCTGCTGGCTCGCGGCGAGACCTTCGGCGTGTTCCAGCTCGAGAGCGCCGGCATGCGCCGCTACATTCGGGAGCTCCGGCCGAGCTCGATCGCCGAGCTGGCGGCGATGGTCGCCCTCTATCGCCCGGGGCCGATGCAGCACATCCCGACCTACTGCCGCGCCAAGCATGGTGAGGAGCCGATCCGCTATCCCCACCCGGACCTGGCCGAGATCCTGGACGAGACCTACGGCGTGATCGTCTACCAGGATCAGGTGCTCCTGATCGCCCGCAAGTTCGCTGGCTACACCCTCGGCGAGGCCGACATCATGCGCAAGGCCATGGGGAAGAAGATCCCGGAGGTGATGGCCGTCCAGCGCGAGCGCTTCATCCGGGGGGCGAAGGAGAAGGGCTACAGCGAGGAAGACGCCCAGAACATCTTCAACCTGATCGAGCCATTTGCGGGCTACGCGTTCAACAAGGCGCATGCCGTCTGCTACGCGACCATCTCGTACCAGACCTCCTATTTGAAGGCCAACTACCCGGCCGAGTACATGACGGCGGTGCTCCGGCTGGCGCCCAGCCACCCGAGCGGCCCGACCCAGCGCGTGGCCGCCGCCGTGGCCGAATGCCAGAAGCTGGGCATCCCCGTGCTGCCGCCCGACATCAACAAGAGCGGCGTCGACTTCGAGATCGAGCAGCTCGAGGACGGCACCAAGGCCATCCGGTTCGGCCTGTCCATCGTGAAGAACGTCGGCGAGGCGGCGGTGGAGGCCATCGTCAAGGCACGGGAGTCGCTCCCCGGTCAACGCTTCGAGACCTTCGAGCAGTTCTGCGAGACGGTCGACTGGTCGGTGGTCAACCGGCGGGTGGCCGAGAGCCTGATCAAGTGCGGCGCGCTCGACTGCCTCGGGGACCGCGCCACCCTGCTGGCGATGCTGGAGCAGGCCATCAGCGCGGCGCAGGCGCGGCAGCGCGCGGCCAAGCGGGGCCAGATCGACCTCTTCTCCCTCGCGCCGGCCGCGGCACCGGCGCTGGCGCTCGCGGTGCCCGCCGAGGTGCCGGAGATCCCGCGGGCCACGCTCCTCGCCTGGGAGAAGGAGCTGCTCGGCCTCTACATCAGCTCCCATCCCCTGAACGACCTGACCCGGCTGATCCGCGACGGCGGGTATGTCCGCCTGGCGGAGATCGACGAGGAGACGGTTGGCCAGCAGATCGAAGTGATCGCCATGCTCACCGGGGTTCGCAAGCTGACCACGAAGACCAATCGAGTCATGGCGGTCTGTCAACTGGAGGACCAGACCGGGACGATCGAGATGGTCGTCTTCCCCGACCTCTATGAGCGGGCGGGTGCCCACCTCACCGAGGACGCCATCGTGCGCGTGGTCGCGCGCGTGGACCACCGGAACGACCGCATCCAGCTCGTCGCGGCCGAGATTGGGCCGGTGACCGTCGAGGAGCCGACCCCGGTGGTCGTCCGGGACGTGCACATCCACCTCCCGGACTCCGGCGACCTGGCCGCCGACGTCGCCGTGATGCACCGGGTACGGGAGCTGCTGGACCAGTTCCCCGGTGACGACGGCGTGGTCCTGCACGTCCCCGCCCGCGGCCGGACGGTGCTGATGCGGTCCTCGCTCCGCATCGACTGGTGTCCGGACGTCGAGCGCGCGCTGGAGGAGTTGCTCGGTCCCGGAGGCGCCTCCCTGGAACAGCGGACGGAGCTGGCGACGGCCGAGCCGAGCCGACTAACGGCCTAGCCAGGCCAGCAGCCCCGGCAGCGAGCGAGTATTGACGACGCCCTCGGGCCCGATCCAGGCGCGGCGCGCAACCGCGACCCCGTAGCGCACCAGATCCAGCGAGGGGAGGTCGTGGGCGTCGGAGTCGATGGCGATCAGGACGCCGGCCTCGGCGGCCATGCGGGCGTGCTCGTCATTCAGGTCGAGGCGGGCGGGGTCGGCGTTGATCTCGATCGCCGTGCCGGTCTCCCGGGCGACGCGGAAGACCTCCTCCCAGTCATAGTCCGCCCCCGGGCGCCGGTCGATGATGCGGCCGGTGGGGTGGGCCACGATGTCGACGTGGGGATGGCGCAGCACGCCGAGGATGCGCTTCATCAGTTCCACGCGCGGCTGGCGCAGGCCGGAGTGGAGCGACGCCACCACCAGATCCAGCTCGGCCAGCACCTCGTCGGGGTAGTCCAGGCTCCCGTCGCGGCGCACCTCGACCTCCGCCGCGCGGAGCAGCCGGACCTCCGGGACCAGCTCGTTGACCCGATCGATCTCGCGCCACTGCTCGCGGAGGCGGTCGATGGTCAGGCCGCCCGCGATGCGCAGGCCGCCGGAGTGGTCGGCGATGCTGAGGTACTCGTAGCCGCGCGCCCGCGCAGCCTCGGCCAACTGCTGGATCGTCGCCCGCCCGTCGCTCCACTCCGAGTGCAGGTGCAGGTCACCCCGCAGGTGCGCCACCGTGAGCACCGGTGGGAGCCGACCGGCCCGCGCCGCGTCGATCTCCCCGCGTCCCTCACGCAGCTCCGGCGGAATCCAGGGGAGACCGAGCCCGGCGTAGACGGCGGCCTCGTCCGGCAGGTGAGGCAGCGCGCCGCCGGCGAGGCGAACCAGCTCGGCCACGTGGGCGCGACTGCCCGTCCAGCGCACCAGCTCGGTGCCGAAGCCGGCGGGGTCGGCGGCCACCACGCGTACCGTGCCGCCGATCGCCAGCGCGGCCACCACCCAGACGTCGTTGACGTCCTCGATCGTGGTCACGCCGGGCGCGGACTCGAGCGCGGTCGCGAGCGCCGCCGGGCGATCCACCGCCGCCACGATGTCGATGTTGCCCACCGTCTCGCACTGGCGGCGCACGCTGCCGGCGCATTCCACCGCGATGCCGAGCGCGCACCGGAGGTGCTCGACCAGCCGGCGCGCGACCGGGTCGGCGGCGCCGAGCGGCAAGCGGTTGCTGCGCCGGTTCAGGAACGCGATCCCCTCCAGGATGCGCGCCTCCTGCCGGGGGCCGAAGCCGCGGAGCTGGCGAAGCTGCCCGCTGCGCGCGGCGGCCTCGAGCTGGACGAGGTTGGTGATGCCCAGCTCGCGGTAGAGCCGGCCGACCGTCTTGGGTCCCACCCCGGGGATCCCGAGGAGCGTGAGCAGGGTGGCCGGGATCTCGTCCAGCAGCTCCTCGGTGGCGCTGTAGCGCCCCGTCTCCACGATCTCGGCGATCGCCGCCGCCAGGCCCGGGCCGATCCCCTCGATCTCGGTCAGCGTGCCCTGGGCCACCCGCGCCGCGAGCGGCTCGGGGTGTCGCTCGACGGCCTCCGCGGCGCGGCGGTAGGCGTTGACGCGGAAGGAGTTCTCCCCCTTGATCTCGAGGAGATCGGCGAACTGGCGAAGCTGGTCGGCCACGGCCCGGTTGTCCACCAGCTCACCCTCCGCGGCGCGCGCGCACCCGCTGCAGCAGCTCTTCGGGCCAGTGCTGGAGGACGTTGGGCAGCAGGTCCGCATCGATGCCGGCCCCCAGCGCCACCGAGCGCTGGAACTCGGCGGTCAGCAGGTCGGACGGCGCGTGGGCGTCGCTGTTGACGATGAGCTTGGCGCCGTGGCGTTGCGCGAGCCGGGCGACGTGGCCGTTGGTCAGCGAGTGCCCGCGCCGGGCCGAGATCTCCAGGTAGACGCCCCGCGCGGCGGCCTCGCGCACGTCCGCCTCGGTGATGTGCCCCGGATGGCCGATCACGTCGACCAGGCCGCTCAGGATCGCCGCGTGGTTCGACCCCTCGGGGACCGGCTCGACCGGCGTCTCCCCATGGAGGACGACGATCTCGGCGCCGGCGTCGCGGGCGCACTGCGCCGCCTGCGGGATCGCCTCGGCCGGGACGTGGGTCAACTCGACGCCGACGACCACGGTGATCGGCCAGTAGCGCTCGATGATCTCCCGGTCGGCCTTGAGCGCCCGAATGAGCTCCGGCACGCCGCCGACCCCCATGTGGTCGGTCAGTGCCAGGACGCGGTAACCGCGCTGCGCGGCGCGCCGCGCCTGCTCCATCGGCGATAGCTCGCCGTCGCTCCAGAAGGTATGGGTATGGAAATCGAAGACCACGCCTAGCTCCTCTCCCGCGGGCGCGGGTGCCTTGCGCGCCCGTGGGGATGATACGTCATGCGCGTGCCCCATGCGGGCGGTCGCCCGCGGGGCACCGGCAACACCGGTTGGTCGCGGAGCAGCCGGCCGGGCGCGGCCCCGGGGACGGGCTTACCCCTCGAGGCGCGTGACGGCGTCGACGGCGTTCTGGACGTCGTCGGTCAGGAGCAGGCAGAGGTCCCCCTCGTTGAGCATGCGGAAGGCGTGGGCGAATGCCTGCTGCTCGGTCGGCATGGTCAGCACCAGCGGGGGGATCTCGTTCTGCGCGATCCCCTCTTTCAGCAGCTCCACGGCCGGGCGCTCCGGTTCCTGGTGGAGGATGACCACGCCTCCGAGGCGCCCGAGGAGGCGGCCGGCCTCGACGAGCTGGTCGTCCGGCAGGTGGGAGAAGCAGCCCGCCACGATGATCGTACGCCGGTGTGGCTGGTGGCGGATGCCGCGAATGAGTGGCTTGAGGGTCCACACCTGTCGTGCGGCGTCGAGGAGGATGGTCGCGCCGCGACGGTAGAAGATGTTGCAGCTCCCCGGCAGCCGCACCGGGTCGGGCTCGAAGGTGCACACCGCCTCGCGGATGGCGGCATCAGGCACATTGAGCGCGGCGGCGAGGGCGACGCTACAGAGGAGGTTCTGCACCTGGAAGATGAGGTTCCCGTCCAAGGTGAAGCGGGCCTCGCTCACCGGGACAATGGCGCGCTGGTCCAGCCCGTCCCCGACCACGACGCTGCCATCGGCGACCCACACAGCCGAGCCGCCCTGCTCCAGGTGGCGGCGGAGCGCCGGGTTGTCCGGGTGGAGGGCGAAGAGCACCGGGGTCGCGGCCGTCTCGTTGGCGGCCGCCAGGACGGCGAGGTCGTCCGCGTTGAGGACGAGGATGCCATCGGGGCGGACGGCACGCGCCAGGATGGTCTGCGCCAGCGCGCCGCGGCTGAACTCCGGGCTGACGAGGCAGTCTTCATTGTTCCCGCAGAGGGTCGTGATGCTGGCGAGCGGGTAGATCCGCTCCGGCAGGCCGACCGTGGTGACGAGCTCGGTCTCCAGCTCCTGGAGAGCGACATCGAGCTCGCCGGAGCCAACGGCAGCGAGGACGCGCGACCAGGGACCGAGTTCCCCCGGCTGCCGAACCCCGCGGACGTAGACCCCGGTGCTGCACCAGAGGCCGCTTGCCCGACCGGCCGCGGCCAGCATCGCATCCAGCAGCCACACCGTGGTTGACTTGCCCCGGGTCCCGGCCACGCCGACGAGGGGGAACGCGCGCGACCGGCGCGCTCCCACGTCCGCTCGACCGGTCACCTGCTGTCGGTCCACCCCACGCTCCACGTCTGCCATGATCACTCCGCTTCCGGGGTCGGCGGCACGGCGCGGCCATCAGGACGCGGCGTGCCGCTGACCCTCTAGGATGGGAAGGAGCCAGGTCGCCGCGGCGCGGAAAGCCCGGCCACGATGGCTGAGCTCGTTCTTCTCGTCAACGGTCAACTCCGCCATCGTCCGGGTGGACCCGGCGGGAAGGAACAGCGGGTCGTAGCCGAACCCGCCGCTCCCACGCGGCTCCTCCAGGATGGTTCCCTCGATCGTCCCCTCGGCTACGTGCTCCCGACCGTCCGGCAGGACCACCGCGACCGCCGAGCGGAAGCGCGCCGACCGTCGCTCGGCCGGGACGCCATGCAGGCGCTCGAGCAGGAGGGCGTTGTTGGCGGCGTCGTCGGTCGGCTCCCCGGCGTAACGCGCCGAGCGCACGCCGGGTTCACCCCCGAGCGCGTCCACCTCCAGGCCGGAGTCGTCGGCCAGCGCGATGTGCCCGCTCTGCGCCGCGGCGGCGCGCGCTTTGAGCAGCGCATTCTCGGCGAAGGTGGTGCCCGTCTCTTCGGGGAGTTGGACCCCTGCCTCGGCCGCGGTGAGCACCCGCACCCAGTCGGGCAGCAGCCGCGCCAGCTCCTCGACCTTGCCGCGATTGTTGGACGCGAGGACGATCGTGACCTGGTGGTCGTCTCGCTCACGCGCGCGGCTCAGGCTCATACGGTCGCCTCGCTCCCCTCCAGATTGAACAGCCGCGCGGCGTTGGCCGAGGTCGCCGCGGCGACCTCCTCCAGCGGCAGGCCGCGCAGTTCGGCGACGCGCTCGGCCACGAGGCGCACGTAGGCCGGCTCGTTGCGCTTGCCACGGTGCGGGGCGGGGGTCATGTAGGGCGCGTCGGTCTCGAGTACCAGCCGGTCGAGCGGCGCCTGCCGCACCACCTCGTGGAGCTGCGTCGCCTTGCGGAACGTGACCGCGCCGCCGATCCCGAGGGAGAGCCCCAGCGCGAGGCACCGCTCGGCGTAGGCGAGGTCGCCGGTGAAGCAGTGCATGACGCCGCGCAGCGGCGAGCCAGCCGCCTCGAGGACGGCCAGCGTGTCCTCCTCCGCCTCGCGCTGGTGAACGATGAACGGGAGGTCCAGCTCCCGCGCGAGCGCGAGCTGGCGCTCAAAGGCCCGGCGCTGCACGTCGGCGGGAGCGGTCATCCAGTGGTAGTCGAGGCCGATCTCCCCAATGGCGCGGACCGGCGGCTGGGCGGCGGCTGCGCGGATCCCGGCCTCGACCTCGGCGTCGTAGCGGGCGGCTTCGGTGGGATGCAATCCGATGGCGACGACGATCCCCGGCTCCGTCTTGGCCAGGCGAAGCGCGGGGCCCCACCGCTCCGGCGCGAAGCCCACAACGAGGATGGACTCGACCCCCGCCGCTCGCGCGCGGGCGAGGACCTCCGCGCGATCGTCGTCGAACGCGTCCAGGTCGAGGTGGCAGTGTGTGTCAATCAGCCGCATCACCCTCCAGGTTACTTCACCGTGACGCTCTTGGCCAGATTCCGCGGCTTGTCGGGATCCAGCCCGCGCCGGAGCGCCAGGTAGTAGCCGAGCAACTGCGCCGGGATCACGCCGACGAGCGGCGATGCGTCGCCCACGTCCGCCACCGGGAGGTGGATGTCGAACACCTCCTCCGGCTCCGGCGAGATGCCGACGATGAATCCGCCCCGGCTGCGCAGCTCCATCGCGCCGGAGAGGATGTCGTCGCGGGTCTCGTCGATCGGGGAGAAGACGAGGCACGGCGTCCCCTCCTCGACCAGCGCGATGACCCCGTGCTTCAGCTCGCCGCCGGCGAAGCCCTCGGCGTGGATGTAGGAGATCTCCTTGATCTTGAGGGCCGCCTCGAGCGCCGTCGGGTAGGAGAGGCCGCGCCCGATGACGAAGCAGTGTTCCTTGTCGGCCATGTAGGCCGCGATCTCCTGGATGCGCTGGACACTGGCGGGGGCGAGGGCCTGCTCGACGCCGTCCACCGCCCGCCACAGGTGCTCACGCCCGACATGCTCGCTGCCGTTCAGGACGTGCGCCGTGAGCATGAGGATGGCGACTTTCGCCGTGTACGACTTGGTCGACAGCACACTCTGCTCGGGCCCGGCGCCCAGGTGGATGCTGAAGTCGGCCAGTCGGTCCAGGGTCGAGCCAGGGACGTTGACGAGCGCCGCGACCCGCGCTCCGGCGCGCTTAGCCGCCATCACCGCGTCGATGATGTCGGCGGTCTCGCCGCTCTGCGACAGCGCGATCACGAGGCTTCGGTCGGTCAGGAAGTGCTCCTGATACTTGAACTCCGATCCGACCGCGAAGTTGACATGCCGCCGAGCGATGCGGGAGAAGAGGTAGGACCCGGTCAGCGCCGCGTAGCTGGAGGTGCCGCAGCCGATCAGGAAGCTCCCGTAGGCCTCGGAAATCAGCTCCGCCAGGTGATGGACGGGCTCGGCGTAGTTCTCGGCGATCCGCCGCAGCACGCGGGGCTGCTCATGGATTTCCTTAATCAGATAGTGATCGAACCCGTTGAGCGACATGTCCGCCTCGCGGAGCGTCAGCGGCACGAACGCCGCAGCGCGGGGGGCGCCGGTCGCGCTGTCGTAGAACTGGACCCCGTCCGGGCCCAACGCGACGATCTCGCGGTCCTCGACATAATGCACCTCGCGGGCGTGTCCCACCAGCGCCACGGCATCGGAGGCGATGTAGGCCGCGTCCTCGCCGCGGCCGACCACCAGCGGCGAGACGTTCTTGGCAGCGACGAGTTGCTGGGTCACGGTGTCGAGGACGATCACGGCGTTCAGCCCGCGCAGCATGGCGAAGACCTGGCGCACCGCCTCGACGACGGTGCAGGGCTCGCTGCTGGCGCCCACCGTCTCCTCGATCAGGTGGGAGACCACCTCGGTATCGGTCTCGCTCCGGAATACGTGCCCGCGGGACTCCAGCCGGCTCCGCAGCGTGCGGAAGTTCTCGATGATGCCGTTGTGGATGACCGCGAAGCGCCCCGTGCAGTCCAGGTGCGGGTGCGCGTTCACGTCGCTCACCCCGCCGTGCGTCGCCCAGCGGGTGTGGCCGAAGCCGATGCAGGCATCCGGCAGGTCAACCACGGCGTCACCGATGCGACCGGCCCGCTTGCTCAGTCCGACGTGGCCGTCGATCCCCACGGCCACGCCCCAGGAGTCGTAGCCCCGATACTCGAGTCGCTTGAGCGCATCGAGAATCATCGGCCCGGCCGCACGCCGCGGCCCAACATAGCCGAAGATACCGCACATCCGTGAGTGTCCCTTCCCCGACCTGCGCGGCGCGCAGGCACCCTTGGCGAGCGGCTCCCGCGGAGGCCGCTTGCCTCGGCGTCAGTCGTCAACTGCGCAACGGGATCCAGGGACTGCCGTGGATGCACCCAGGCCAGTCTTTGTCCCGGCGATCGCTCACCGGTTTTGCCCTGGCCCTCACGACCGTGCCAGCCGGGAGACCACCCGCCGAATCCTTCGATTGGTCTCCACCTCGTCGACTCGCCACCTCCCCTGGCGAGCCCCGGCGCTACTCCGAACGATCACGCTCAACGTCAGCCCTGTTGGTCCCGTGGAGGATCGGGCCATGACCCCGCGCCCCGCGGGTGGGTCACCCCCAACCCTCGCCCCGACTATAGCCGCGCCGCAGGCCGCCTGCAAGCGAGCGAGGTGCACAACGACGTGCATTCCGATGACCGAACTGCAAGACGGCGCGGACCTGACCACGGGCGGCCCGACCGGCGTCTCCTGCCCACGGCGGACGTCTCCCTTCGTGTATAATCCCCGTGTTGAGCGGACCTGACCCTTCGAAGGGAACGATGGACGCGTCACGCCCGCTGCTGCTCCAAGCCCGTAGCCCCCGGCGGCGACCCCGCTTCGCCATCTGCACACTCGGATGCAAGCTGAATCAGAGCGACGAGGCCGACATCCGGCGCGGCTTGCGCCAGGCGGGTCTGGTGGAGGTCGACTTCAGCGCGGAGGCTGATGTCTACATCATCAACACCTGCACCGTGACGCAGTTGGCCGACCGGCGCTCGCGGCAGATGCTCCGGCGCGCCCACCGGCAGAACCCGGGGGCGCTCGTGGCCGCGATCGGCTGCTACCCGGCGGTCAACCCCGATGAGCTCCACGCCATGCCCGAGGTCGACCTGGTGGTCGGCTCGATCGAGAAGCTCACGGTCGTCGACGAGATCCTGGATCGCCTCCAGTGGGAGAACCAGGCGTTTGACGCCGACGAGCCGGTCGAGCAGGCGGAGACGCGCACCCGCCGCATGATCAAGATCCAGGAGGGCTGCCGGGCGCATTGCACGTACTGCATCATCCCGCAGGCTCGCGGCGCTCCCCGCAGCGTCGACCCGGCAGCGGTGATCCGGCAGGTGCGGGAGGCGATCGCGGAGGGGTACCGCGAGGTGGTGCTGACCGGCACCCACGTCGGCACCTACAAGTGGCCGAAAGGCGATCGCACCCTGCGGCTGGCCGATCTGCTGGAGCGGGTGTTGAGCGAGACCGCCATCGAGCGGCTGCGCGTCACCTCGGTCGGGCCCCACGAGATCGACGAGCGCTTTATCGCGCTGCTCAAGCACCCGCGCATGGCGCCGCATCTTCACATGGCGCTCCAGAGCGGCAGCGAGACGGTGCTGCGCCGCATGAAGCGCTGGTACAGCACGCGGCAGTTCCGCCGGGCGGTGCGGCGCCTGCGCGAGGAGGTGCCGGACATCGGCATCACCACCGACCTGATCGTCGGCTTCCCGGGCGAGACCGAGGCCGAGTTCGCCGAGACGTGTGCGTTCGTGCGGGAGATGGGCTTCGCCAAGCTCCACGTCTTCCCCTTCTCCCCGCGCAAAGGCACCCTGGCGGCGACGATGCCGGATCAGGTGCCTCCGCGGGTCAAAGAGCGCCGCTCGGCCGAACTGCGTGCGCTCGGGGACGAGCTGCATGCGGCCTTCGTGGCCCGGCACCAGGGGCGGGAGCTGCGCGTGCTGGTGGAGCAGGTGGCGACCACGCTGCCGGACGGAAGCTGCCTGTGGAGCGGCTACACCGGCAACTATCTCCGCGTCTACGTCCCGGGTCGGGCCGATGAGGATCTGGAGAACCGCTTCGTGACGGTGCGCGGCGTGGCGCCGCACGCGGACGGCATCCGCTCCGATCCGCCGCTCCGGGTGGACTAGCGGCGCCAGAGGACGGAGGGACTGGGGGTGATCGAGCGTTATACCCGGCCAGAGATGGGCCGCATCTGGAGCGAGCGGCACAAGATCGATCTCTGGCTGCGGGTTGAGATCGCGGTGGCCGAGGCCTGGGCCAGGCGCGGCGTCGTGCCCGAGGAGGCGATGGCCAAGATCCGCCAGGCGACCTGCGATCTGGAGCGCATGAAGGAGATCGAGCGGGAGACCGACCACGACGTCATCGCCTTCCTGCGCGCGACCGGTGAGACGGTCGGCGATGCGGCCCGCTTCATCCATCTCGGCCTGACCAGCTCCGACGTGATCGACACGGCCCTGGCGCTCCAGACGGTGGAGGCCATCGACCACCTGCTGGAGGGGCTGGACCGGCTGATCGCGGTCGTCGGTCGTGAGGCGGTCGCCCACCGAGACACGTTGATGATCGGCCGGACCCACGGGGTGCATGCCGAGCCGATCACGTTCGGCTTCAAGCTGGCGGTCTGGTACGACGAGCTGCGCCGCAACCGCGCCCGGCTTGAGGCAGCCCGCGAGGACATCCGGGTCGGGAAGATCTCCGGTGCGGTGGGGACGCACGCCAACGTGCCGCCGGATGTCGAGGAGGATGTCTGCGCCCTGCTCGGCCTGAAGGTCGCGCCCGTCTCGACCCAGATCATCCAGCGCGACCGCCACGCGCACGTCATCGCCGCGCTCGCGATCCTGGCCAGCTCGCTCGACAAGTTCGCCACCGAGATCCGCCACCTGCAGCGCACCGAGGTGCGCGAGCTGGAGGAGCCCTTCGACCCCGGCAACCAGGGCTCGTCCGCCATGCCCCACAAGCGGAACCCGCACGAGAGCGAGCGCATCAGCGGTCTGGCCCGTCTCGTGCGCGGCTACGCGCTGACCGCCTTCGAGAACGTGGTCCTGTGGCACGAGCGGGATATCAGCAACAGCTCGGCCGAGCGGGTCATCTTCCCCGATGCCTTCATCCTGGTCGACTACATGGTCGCGCTCATGGCCGAGATCGTGGAGGACTGGGTCGTCTACCCCGAGCGCATGCGGGCTAATCTGGAGGCGACCCACGGGGCGATCTACTCCCAGCGGGCGCTCCTGGCGCTCGTCGAGGCGGGCATGGACCGGCAGGCCGCCTACCGGGTCGTGCAGGGTGCCGCGCACACGGCCTGGGACACGGGCACGCCCATG
Organism: Sphaerobacter sp.; assembly: GCA_029961075.1. Lineage (GTDB taxonomy): Bacteria > Chloroflexota > Chloroflexia > Thermomicrobiales > Thermomicrobiaceae > Sphaerobacter. Next base: position 11,518 of record JASBVL010000038.1, on the reverse strand, counting down.
CGCGACCTGCTGCTGCAGGACGACACGGTGCGCGAGCGACTGACGCCGGAGCAGGTCGACGCCATTTTCGATCCGAGCTACCACACCAGGCACATCGATGCGACGTTCCGCCGGTTGGGGCTGACCGCGCCGCAGCCGACGGCTGCCAAGCCCTAGCCGGTCGATGGACCACCGATGCGGAGGGGAGGAAAGAGGACCCGTGGCAGTACTCGTTGAGCAGTTGGAGATTCCCGGCCTGCCGCTGTTTCGGCGGGGCAAGGTCCGGGAGACGTTCGACCTCGGTGATCGCCTGCTCATGGTCGCGACCGACCGGATCTCGGCCTACGACTCGGTGCTGCCGACGGGGATCCCGGACAAGGGCATCGTGCTGACCCAGCTCTCCCGCTTCTGGTTCGAGCGCACGCGCGACATCGTGCCCAACCACCTGATCACGACCGACCTGTCGGACCTCCCCGCGGCCGTCCAACCGTACCGGGAGCTGCTGGAGGGCCGCGCGATGGTGGTCAAGAAGGCGGAGCGGATCGACATTGAGTGCGTCGCGCGCGGCTATCTGGCGGGCTCGGCCTGGGCGGAGTACCAGCGCCATGGCACGGCCTGCGGCATCCCGCTGCCCGCGGGGCTGGTCGAGAGCGCCCGGCTCGACGAGCCGATCTTCACGCCGGCCGCCAAGGCGGACAGCGGCCATGACGAGAACATCAGCTTCGAGCAGATGGTCGGTCTCGTCGGGCGTGACCTGGCCGAGCGGCTGCGGGACGCGACGCTGGCGATCTACCGCGCCGCCGAGGAGTACGCGCGCACCCGCGGCATCATCATCGCCGACACCAAGCTGGAGTTCGGGCTGGTCGAAGGAGAGCTGACCATCATCGACGAGCTGCTGACGCCGGACAGCTCGCGCTTCTGGGATGCCGCGCGCTATCAGCCGGGCACCTCCCAACCCTCGTACGACAAGCAGTACGTGCGGGATTGGCTGACCGCATCCGGCTGGGATCGAGAGCCGCCCGCGCCGCGGCTGCCGGCCGAGGTCGTCGAGGCGACCGCGGCCAAGTACCGCGAGGCGTACGAGCTGCTGACCGGACGGCCGCTGTTCCCGTTGGGCTAGCGTGACGAAGGTGGAGGAGACAACCGTGACGACCCAGGCGCGGGCCCCGAAGCGGTGGCTGGCCGAGGTGTTCGTGTCGCTCAAGCCGGTGGTGAACGATCCCCAGGGCCTGGCGGTGCGCGACGGGCTGCACATGCTCGGCTACAAGGAGGTCGACGCGGTGCGGGTCGGCAAGTACCTGACCCTCACACTGACCGCCGCCGACCGTGAGGCGGCCGAGGCGCGGGTCGCGGCCATGTGCGAGCAGCTGCTGGCCAACCCGGTCATCGAGCAGTACCGCCTTCAGGTCAGTGAGGCCGACGACGCGCCCGGTTCCCAGGGGTAAGGAGCGACGGCAGAATGCGCTTCGGAGTCATCACCTTCCCCGGCAGCAACGGCGACCATGACGCGCTGATGGCGGTGGAGCTCGGGCTGCGCCAGCCGGTCGAAGCCGTCTGGTATCGCGACACCGACCTGTCCCGGTTCGACGCGCTCATCATCCCGGGCGGCTTCTCGTACGGGGATTATCTCCGCGCCGGGGCCATCGCGCGTTTCACCCCGGTGATGGGGGCGGTGGCGCGCTTCGCCGAGGCCGGCGGCCCCGTGCTCGGCATCTGCAACGGCTTCCAGATCCTGACCGAGGCCGGCCTCCTGCCCGGGGCGCTGCTGCGCAATCAGCAGCTCACGTTTGTCAGCACGTGGGTCCACGTCCGGGTCGAGAGCAACAGGACGTGCTGGACCGCGGGCATGACGCCGGGTGAGGTCTTGCGGCTCCCGATCGCCCACGGTGAGGGGCGCTACTATGCCGACCCGGAGACCCTGGCGCGGCTGGAAGCCAACGGGCAGGTCATCTTCCGGTACACCGACGCGGCCGGCAACGTCACGCCGGAGGCGGACCCGAACGGCGCGGTCAACGCCATCGCCGGGATCGCGAACGAGCGAGGCAACGTGGTTGGCCTGATGCCGCATCCGGAGCGCGCCTTCGACGCGTTGATCGGGAGCGACGACGGGCTGAAGATCCTGTCCGCGGTGCTGACCGCTGGCGTCGACGCGGCGACGGCCCGGTCGTAGGGGAAGGCAAGGGGTGAGCCGCATGAAGGTCACGCCGGAGGTGTTGGCGGAGGTCGCGCTGACCGAGGAGGAGTACCAGCTCATCGTCGATAAGCTCGGCCGGGAGCCGACGCTCGTCGAGCTGGGCATGTTTGGCGCGATGTGGAGCGAGCACTGCGGGTACAAGCACTCCCGGCCGCTGCTGAAGCGCTTCCCGACCGACGGGCCGCGCGTCGTGCAGGGGCCCGGCGAGAACGCGGGCGCAGTCGATATCGGCGACGGCCTGGTCGCTGTGCTCAAGATCGAGTCGCACAACCATCCGAGCGCGGTCGAGCCGTACCAGGGCGCCGCCACCGGCGTCGGTGGCATCGTGCGCGACATCTTCACCATGGGTGCCCGGCCGGTGGCGCTGCTCAACTCGCTGCGCTTCGGCCCGCTGGACGAGCCGCGCAACCGCTACCTCTTCAGCGGCGTCGTCGGGGGGATCGGTGGCTACGGCAACTGCCTCGGCGTGCCGACGGTGGCAGGCGACATCTTCTTTGACCCCGGCTACTCGGGGAACCCGCTGGTCAACGCCATGTGCGTCGGCATCGCCCGCCGCGACGAGCTGATGCGGGCGCGGGCCTCCGGCCCGGGCAACCTGGTGCTCCTGGTGGGGGCCGACACCGGGCGGGACGGCATCCACGGCGCGACCTTCGCCTCGGTCGAAGACCCGGAGAAGTCGCACCGCGGCGTGGTGCAGGTCGGGAACCCGTTCCTCGAGAAGCTGCTGATGGAGGCGTGCCTCGAGGCGCTGCGGACGCCGCACGTGGTGGCGATGCAGGACCTCGGCGCGGCCGGCCTCACCAGCTCGACGGTGGAGTGCGCCAGCCGCGGCGGCGTCGGGATTGAGATCGACGTCGCCAAGGTGAGCCGCCGCGAGGCCGGCATGACCCCCTATGAAGTGATGCTCTCCGAGAGCCAGGAGCGGATGCTGGTCATCGTCCGGCCGGAGGGGCTGGACGAGGTGCGCGCGATCTTCGACCACTACGACCTGCACTTCGACATCATCGGCGTGGTGACCGACGACGGGCTGGTTCGCGTCCGGGACGGCGAGGAGGTCGTGGCGGAGGTCCCCGCCCGCCTGTTCACCGACGAGTGCCCGGTGTACGTGCGCGACGCCGCGGAGTCGCCGGTGATCGCCGCGCTGCGCGCGCGCGACGTGCGGGCGGTGCCGGACCTGGCAGACCGCGACGGGGCAGGCGTGACGCCAGCCGAGGCGTTGCTTCGCCTGCTCGCCTCGCCCAATATCGGGAGCCGCGAGCCGGTGACCCGCACCTATGACTCCACGATCATGACGAACACCGTCCTGGGGCCGCTCATGGGCGATGCCGCGGTGCTGCGGGTCAAGGGCACCTCGTTCGGGCTGGCGGTCAAGACCGACTGCAATCCGCGCTACGGGTACCTCGACCCATACCTCGGCGGCGTGCATGCGGTCGCCGAGGCGGCGCGCAACGTCTCCTGCGTCGGGGCCGAGCCGATCGCGGTGACCGACTGCCTCAACTTCGGTAGTCCGGAGCGGCCCGAGGGCTATTACCAGCTGACGCGGGCCATCGACGGCATGGCGGATGCCTGCCGGGCGCTCGGCGTGCCGGTGGTGAGCGGCAACGTCAGCCTGTACAACGAGTCCGGCGACGCGGCGATCCCGCCCACGCCGACGGTGGGCGTACTCGGGCGGCTCGCTGACGTTCGTCGCCACGCCGGGATGGGGTTTGTCGCGGGCGGCGCTGTCTACCTGGTCGGCCCGCTCGAGGCCACGCTCGGCGCGAGCGAGTACCTGGCGCTCATCCACGGTCAGGTGGCCGGTGCCCCACCGGCGCTCGATCTCGCGCTCGAGGCGGCCGTGCAGCGGGCGGTGCGCAGCGCCATCGCGGCGGGGCTGGTCGTCGCGGCGCATGACACGTCCGAGGGCGGGCTGGCCGTGGCCGTGGCCGAGTCGTGCATCGCCGGGGGCATCGGCGGGCGATTCGACCTGGCTCCCGTTCTGCGCGCCAATGGCGGTCGCCGCGACGTGGCGCTCTTCGGCGAGGCCGGGGCGCGGGTGCTGCTCCAGGCCCCGCCCGGGGGGAAGGCGGCGCTGGAGGCGCACCTGCGGGCACACGATGTGCCGTTCCAGCATCTCGGCGCGGCCGGCGGCGACGCACTCGTCATCGAGGGGCTGCTCGCGGTCCCGCTCGCCGCCCTGACGCGGGCGTGGCGCGGCGCGCTGGCGCAGTAGTGATGCTGGGAGCTCCGCGCGCCGGTGGAGGCGAACCTGGCCCCGGGGAAGCCCGTGCTACACTTGCCAGGGATGCTTCACGGCGCACGCGGCGCACGTAGGCGGAGGAGGGTCGGCCGGCCATGCCATATGACGAGCCGCGCGAGGAGTGCGGGGTCTTCGGCATTTACGCCCCCGGCGAGGATGTCGCGCGGCTGACCTTCTTTGGGTTGTACGCGCTCCAGCACCGTGGTCAGGAGAGCGCGGGCATCGCCGCGGCCGACGGGAGCGACATCCGGATCCATACCCGGATGGGACTGGTCAACACCGCCTTCTCCGAGGAAGACCTGGCGCGCCTCCCCGGCCACATCGCGATTGGCCACACGCGCTACTCCACCACCGGCGGCAGCCGTCCGGTGAACGCCGGGCCGTTCCTGGTGCGTGCCGAGGGCGGCCCGGTGGCGGTCGCGCACAACGGCAACCTCGTCAACAGTGACATCCTGCGCCGGGAGCTGACCGAGCAGGGCGTGCAGTTGACCAGCACGACGGATAGCGAGGCGCTCACCTGGATGATCGCGCTGAGCCATGGTCGGGACCTGGCGACGCGCGTGCGCCAGGTGATGCCCCGCTTCGTCGGGGCCTACAGCCTGGCGATCATGACCCCCGATGCGCTGGTCGGCGTCCGCGACCCCCTGGGCGTCCGGCCGCTGTGCCTCGGCCGGCTCGGTGATGGCTGGGTGATCGCCTCCGAGACCTGTGCGCTGGCGACCATCGGCGCGACGTTCGAGCGCGAGATCGAGCCGGGCGAGATCGTGGTGATCGACGCCAGCGGGGCGCACAGCCACCCGGCGCCCCAGCCGAGCGAACGGCACGCGATGTGCCTGTTTGAGTTCATCTACTTTGCCCGGCCGGACAGCAAACTCATGGGGGAGCGCCTGCATCTCGTCCGCCAGCGCATGGGCGCCGAGCTGTGGCGCGAGCACCCGGCCGATGCTGATGTCGTCATCCCGCTGCCGGACTCGGCGGTGCCCGCGGCCATCGGCTATGCCCAGGCATCCGGCATCCCGTACGCCGAGGGGCTGATCAAGAACCGCTACATCGGCCGGACCTTCATCCAACCCGACCAGCGGCTCCGGGAGCAGGGCGTGAAGCTGAAGTTCAACGCGCTGCCGGAGGCGCTGGAGGGCAAGCGCGTCGTGCTGATCGACGACACCATCGTGCGCGGCACCACCAGCCGGCCGATCGTCGAGCTGCTGCGCCAGAGCGGCGCGCGCGAGGTGCACATGCGGGTGCATGCGCCGCCGATCATGTGGCCGTGCTACCTGGGGGTCGACATGGCGCGACGCGACGAGCTGATCGCCGCCCGGATGTCGGTCGACGAGATCGGGCGGACGATCGGGGCCGACTCCATCGGTTACCTCAGCCTGGAGGGGCTGCTCCGCGCCATCGCGCTGCCCCGGTCACGGTTCTGCACGGCGTGTCTCACGGGTGAGTACCCGGTGCCGATTCAGATGGAGCTGGAGCGCCTGGCCCTGACTCCACGAGTGGCGGCCGCCGCGTCACCGGCTTCCACATTGACGGGTGAGCAAGCCGCTCACTAGAATCGGTCGGTTATTGGGCTCTTGGGGGAGGAGGGGTCGGCGTGGAGAACCTGAAGCGGACGCCCCTGGCGGAGCGCCACGTACAGCTCGGCGCCCGCATGGTGGACTTCGCCGGCTGGTACATGCCGGTGCAGTACCGCGGGATCGTCGAGGAGCACCGGACGGTCCGGACGGCCGCGGGGCTGTTCGACCTCGGCCACATGGGCCAGGTCACGGTGGGCGGTCCGGATGCCGAGCCCTTCCTCCAGTACGTGACCACCAACGACGTCGCGGCGCTCGCCCCCGGTGAGGCGCAGTACTCCATGCTGCTCTACCCCGATGGTGGGGTAGTGGATGACATCATCGTCTATCGGTGCCCCAGCGGCGACGGCTACTTCGTCGTCATCAACGCGGCCAATACCGACAAGGATCTCGCCTGGTTGGCCGAGCAGCGCGCGAAGCGCGCCGATCTCGACGTCACGGTCACCAATGTGTCGGATCGCACCGGCATGCTCGCCATCCAGGGGCCGAAGTCGCAGGAGATCCTCCAGCAACTCACCCCCGTCGATCTCCAGACCATCGCCTACTTCCACGCCGCGGAAGCCGAGGTCGACGGTGTGCGCTGCCTGGTGGCGCGAACCGGGTACACGGGGGAGGACGGCTTCGAGATCTACTGCCCCATCGAGCACACCGTCCGGTTGTGGGATCGCTTGCTCGAGGTCGGGGCGCCGGCTGGGCTCCAGCCGATCGGCCTCGGCGCACGCGACACGCTGCGGCTCGAGGCGCGCATGCCGCTCTACGGGAACGAGATCTCGGCCGAGATCAGCCCCCTGGAGGCCGGGCTGGGCTTCGCGGTCGCGCTCGACAAGGGTGACTTCATCGGGCGGGACGCCCTGGCGCGACAGAAGGCCGAGGGCGTTCGCCGGCGCCTGGTCGGCTTCAAGCTGGTCGAGCGGGGCGGGGTGCCACGCACCCACTACGAGGTCCAGGTGGACGGGCGCACGGTGGGCTTGGTCACGAGTGGGACCACCTCGCCGACCCTGGGCGAGAACATCGGCCTGGCGCTCGTCGAGCGGGATGTCGCGGGCGTGGGGAAACCCCTGGACATCATCATCCGGGGCAAGCCGGTGCGCGCGGTTCAGGTGCGCACGCCGTTCTACAAGCGGACCGACAAGTAAGACGGCAGTTGTTGCTGGAGGCAAGGGAGGATCCGGAGATGGCTCAGGTCGCGCAGGGGCTGCGCTACACCAAGACGCACGAGTGGGTCAAGGTCGAGGGCGACGTGGCGACGGTCGGCGTGTCGGATTTCGCCCAGTCGGAGCTGGGGGACATCACCTACCTGGAGCTGCCGGAGCCCGGCACGCGCGTGACCGCTGGCGAGCCGATGGGCGTGATTGAGTCGGTGAAGGCCGCGTCCGACATCTATGCGCCGGTCAGCGGCGAGGTCATCGAAGCCAACAGCGAGGTCGTCGACTCACCGGAGACGGTCAACGCCTCCCCGTATGAGCGCGCCTGGCTCGTCAAGGTGCGCATGAGCGATCCCTCCGAGGTCGACGCGCTGATGGACGCCGAGGCGTACGAGGCGTTCGTGAACGAGGAGGGCGGCGCGTAGTCGCGTCGGCCGAGATCAGGAGAGGCTTGCGACCATGTCGTTCGTGCCGCATACGCCCGCGGATCGGCAGGCGATGCTCGAGGCCGTCGGCGTGCGCTCGATCGAAGAGCTGTTCGAGCCGATCGACCCGACGGTTCGCTTCCCGACCTTGAACCTGCCGCCGCGCCTGTCGGAGCCTGAGGTCGCCCGGGAGGTCGCCCGGCTGGCGAACAAGAACCTGAACGCCTCCGTGGCGATGACCTTCCTCGGCGCGGGCAACTACAACCACTACGTCCCGGCGAGCGTGCACCAGATCCTCTTCCGCGGCGAGTTCTACACGGCCTACACGCCGTACCAGCCGGAGGTCGCCCAGGGCACGCTCCAGGTCATCTATGAGTTCCAGACGATGGTCGCCGCGCTGACCGGCATGGAAGTCGCGAATGCGTCCATGTACGACGGCGCGACCGCGCTGGCGGAGGGCGCCCTGCTGGCCGTCTCCGTGCCGCGGCAGCGGACGAAGATCGTCATCCTGGGGACGGTTCACCCCCACTACCGCTCGGTGCTGCGGACCTATACGGCTGGCCTGGCCGCGACGGTGGAGGAGGTGCCCATCCCGTTCGACACGCTGCGGGCCACGCCCGACATGCTCGACGGGTACCTCGACGAGACGACCGCCTGCGTCGTCATCCAGTCGCCGAACTTCTTCGGCCGGATCGAGGATGTGGCCGGCTTCGCCGAGAAGGCGCACGCGGTCGGCGCGCGTCTGGTCGTCTCGACGTACCCGATCGCGCTGGGCCTGCTGCGGCCGCCGGGCGAGCTGGGGGCGGACATCGTCACGGCCGAGGGCCAATCGCTCGGCAACGTCCAGTCGTTCGGTGGCCCGGTGGTTGGCCTGCTGGCCTGCAAGCAAGAGCTGGTGCGGCAGATGCCCGGCCGGCTGGTGGGGGCCACCGAGGACTCGGAAGGCAAGCGCGGCTTCGTCCTGGCGCTCCAGACGCGCGAGCAGCACATCCGGCGCGAGAAGGCGACCAGCAACATCTGCACCAATCAGGGGCTCAACGCCCTGGCGGCCACCGTCTACATGGCCTCGCTCGGTCCGGGTGGGCTGCGGCAGGTGGCGTCGCTCTGCTACCACAAGGCGCACTACCTGGCCGACCGGATCGCTGCCCTGGACGGCTGGGCGGTCGTCGGCGACGGGCCGTTCTTCAATGAGTTCGCCGTGCGGGCGCCCCGTGACCCGCGCGAGATCAACCGCGCGCTGGCCGAGCAGGGGATCATCGGCGGCTACCCGCTGGGCGAGGTCGATCCGCGGCTGGCTGACCTGATGCTGGTGGCCACCACGGAGCTGAACACGCGCGAGGGGATCGACGCCTTCGTCGCGGCGCTGCAGCAGCTCAGCTAGCCACGCGCGGCGACACGCATTGGGACGGGCGGGCTTCGTGCTCGCCCGCCCGCGTTCTCGCCTCGGGCCCGGCGCCGGCGGCGGACGGAAGGACACCAGTCATCATGGCGCGACGACCGTTAGTGGCCATCGTTGGCCGGCCCAATGTGGGCAAGTCCACCCTGTTCAACCGGTTGGTCGGCGAGCGCCGCGCCATCGTGGAAGATACCCCCGGCACGACGCGGGATCGCATCTACGCGCAGGCGTCCTGGGGCGGCCTAACCTTCGACGTGGTCGATACCGGGGGCCTCCAGAGCGAGCAGGAGATCGAGCGCGCCTCGGCGGTCGATATCGCCCAGGCGACCCAGGCGCAGGCGAAGCTGGCGATCGAGGAGGCCGACCTGATCGTCTTCATGGTCGACGGCAAGGCGGGCCTTACGGCCGGCGACCTGGAGGTGGCCGATCTCCTCCGCCGCGCCCGGCGGCCGGTGCTGCTGGCGGTGAACAAGGCGGAGGCGCGCTGGACGCAGGACGCGGCGGTCGAGTTCTACGAGCTGGGCCTCGGCGATCCGTACCCCATCTCGGCGCTGCACGGTACCGGCGTGGGGGATCTGCTGGATGCCATCATCGCGGAGCTGCCAGTCGCCATCGAGGCCGAGCGCGCAGACGTGCCCAGCATCGCGATCGTCGGGCGCCCCAACGTCGGCAAGTCTGCCCTGCTGAACGCGCTCCTCGGCCAGGCGCGGCAGATCGTCTCGCCCGTTCCCGGCACCACGCGGGACGCTGTCGACACCGAGATCACGTGGGCGGGAAACCCGGTGGTGCTGATCGACACGGCCGGGATTCGGCGGCCGGGGAAGATTGAGCGAGGGATTGAGAAGTACAGCGTGCTGCGGTCAACCCGTGCCGTCGCGCGGGCGGACGTGGCCGTGCTGGTGATCGACGCGACCGAGCCGTTCACCTCACAGGATCAGGCGATCGCGGGGGCCATCGCCGACGCGCACAAGGGGATCGTCATCGCCGTCAACAAGTGGGACCTTGTGGCCAAGAACGACCGGACGGTGAAGGAGTTCACCGAGAAGGCGCGCGAGGCGTTCGACTTCGTCTCCTACGCGCCGCTCGTCTTCATCTCCGCCAAGACCGGTCAGCGCGTCGGGCAGGTGATGGAGTTGGCCCTGGCGGTCGTGGCCGAGCGCGACAAGCGCATCGCGACCGGCGAGTTGAACCGGGTCATCCGTGAGGCGGTCAACCGGCACCCGCCGCCCAGCAAGCCGAACAAGTGGGTCAAGTTCTACTACGTGACCCAGGCCGGAGTCCGCCCGCCGACATTCGTGTTCTTCTGCAACGCGCCCCAGAACGTGCACTTCTCGTATCGTCGCTACCTCGAGAACACGCTGCGGGAGCACTACCAGTTCACCGGGACACCGATCGTGCTGCGCTTCCGGGCGCGCCGGGAGAGCGACCGGGAACGGTGACGGGGGTGTCATCCCCCTGCGGCCCGGCGGGCAAACGGTGTTTGGGCGATATGCTACACTGACCGGGTAGCAGAGTCCTGGGGGAGCGAGCACCGGCAAGGAAAGGACACCTGGATGGATGCGCTGCGGGCGGCAGACCCGGCGGTGGCCGCCGCGATCGAGGGCGAGCAGCGGCGCCAATCGTCAACCATTGAGCTGATCGCCTCCGAGAACTTCACGAGCGCTGCTGTCATGGAGGCGGTGGGGTCGGTCCTCACCAACAAGTACGCCGAGGGCTACCCCGCCAAGCGGTACTACGGCGGCTGCGAGTATGTCGACATCGTCGAGAACCTGGCCCGGGACCGCGCGCGGCAGATCTTCGGTGCCGATCACGTCAATGTCCAGCCACACTCGGGCGCGCAGGCCAACATGGCCGCCATGCTCGCCGTGCTGAATCCGGGTGATCGCATCCTCGGCATGAACCTGCAGGAGGGCGGCCACCTGACGCACGGCTTCAAGGTCAACTTCTCCGGGCGCCTGTTTGAGGCGCACTTCTACGGGGTGGACCCGACGACCGAGCGCATCGACTACGACGCCGTGCGGCGCATCGCCCACGAGGTCCGGCCGCGGCTGATCGTGGCCGGCGCCAGCGCCTACCCGCGGATCATCGACTTCGCCCGGTTCCGCGAGATCGCGGACGAGGTCGGGGCGCTCCTGATGGCGGACATCGCGCACATCGCGGGGATCATCGCGGTCGGCCTGCATCCCACGTCGGTCGGCTACGCCCAGATCACGACCACGACCACGCACAAGACGCTGCGCGGGCCGCGCGGGGGCATGATCCTGTGCGACGCGGAGTACGCGGCGGCGATTGACCGGAGCGTCTTCCCCGGCACGCAGGGCGGCCCGCTCATGCACGTGATCGCGGGGAAGGCCGTGGCTTTCCAGGAGGTGCTGCAGCCGTCGTTCCGCACCTACATTGAGCGCGTGCTGGAGAACGCCCAGGTGCTCGCCGAGACGCTCCAGGCCGAGGGGCTGCGCCTGATCTCCGGCGGCACGGACAACCACCTGATGCTGGTCGATCTCACGCCGCTCGGCATCAGCGGCCGGCAGGCGGAGCAGCGGCTGGACGCGGTGGGCATCACGGC
>JASBVL010000037.1 GCA_029961075.1 Sphaerobacter sp. | reverse complement strand
CCAGGCGCAGCACGATCTCATCGCGGCGCGCTTCGGGTTCAAGCTGGTGGTGCAGGCGGTGCTCGAGCGCTCGCGCGACCGCGCCGCGCGGGCCGACCTCCCGCCTGACACGATCGCGACCGACCTGGCGACCATCTTGACCGACGAGGGCGTCGACGTCGTGGTGGAGGTGCTCGGCCGCGAGCAGCCCGCGGCCGACTACATGGCGCGCTGCCTGCGCGCGGGCAAGCACGTCGTGACCGCCAACAAGGAGGCGCTGGCCAAGCACTTCGGCGAGCTCGTCGCCGCCGCGCAGGCCGCGGACCGCGCGCTCCTGTTCGAGGCCAGCGTCGGCGGCGGCATCCCGCTCCTCGTCTCCTACCGGCAGCTCCTGGCCGCCAACCGGATCACCCGCGTCCGCGGCATCGTCAACGGGACCACCAACTTCATCCTCAGCCAGATGGCCGAGCAGGGCACGTCCTACGCGGCGGCGCTGGCCGAGGCGCAGCGGTTGGGGTACGCCGAGCCCGATCCCACGGCCGACGTGGAGGGCTTCGACGCCGCCTACAAGCTCGCCATCCTCGCCTCGCTGATGGTGGGACGTCACGTCCGGCCGGAGGAGGTGGCCCGCACCGGGATCACCGGCGTCACGGCCGAGGAGGTGGCCGCGGCGCGCGCCCGGGGCGGGGCGATCAAGCTGATCGCCAGCGCCGAGCGCGACGGCGACGACGTCCGGCTCCAGGTCGCGCCGACCTTCGTCCCGGGCGACGACCCGCTGGCGCACGTCTCCGCCAACCTCAACGCGATCGCGCTCACCGGCGATCGGGTGGGGACGGTGGTGCTGAGCGGGCCGGGCGCGGGGCCCCTGCCGACGGCCAGCGCCATCCTGTCCGACATCGTGGAGGCGCTGCGCGTGGGGGCGGCCGCGAACGTGCCGCTCGGCGCGTAGTCGTCGCCAGCGTCACGGGTAAGGGCGCACCCCGGCCGAGTTGGCCTGCCGTGCCGGCCCTCCCTGTCGCCTCCGGGAGGGCCGGCAGCCGCGGGTCGTCTACATCCCGCGCCCCGCGACGGCGGTGATGCGCCCGCTCTCGACGTCGAAGATGTGGCGGTGCTGGCGGCGCAGATCGGTGCCCAGCACATGGAGCGAGTAGCTCGGGGCGTCGCCGACCGTCTCGATCCGGTGGATGTCGTCTGGCGGCAGGAGCGGGTAGACGGCGCCGCGCTCCAGGATCGTGTCCTCGAGCACCTCGAGCGTGGCACGCTCCGGGTCGCTCCCGTCGTCGACGCGCCGGTAGCGCGTCGTCCGCTGGGCGCCCCCGCAGACCCCGATCAGTCCCCAGGTGACATGGTCGTGGACGGGGGTGGGCATGCCGGGGGCGAACTCAACTACGTAGATCTGGAGCGAGCCGTCGGGCTCCTGGTAGTGGATGTATCGGGGCCGGTCGCCTGGCGGCTCGCTGCGGAGCGCCGGATCCATCAGCCCATCGTCCCACACCACCCGCTCAACCAGCGGCGTGAGTTGCGCGACGATCGCCGCGCGGTCGTCGCCCGCCGCCCGCATGATGCGGCGGGTGTCGGCGATAAACTGAGCGATCGCGTACGGTTGTGTCGGCTCCATCGACTGCTCCTTCCGCCGAGCCGGTGGACCAAAGCGAGGCAGGCGTGGCACGCCACGCCTGCCTCTATGGTGCGCCACCGGGAGTGAGTGCGCCAGACCCCCGGTGGCCGATCCGCGCGAGACCTTACACAGGCGACGGGGTGCGCCTAGGCCGTCGCGTGGACGGTGCGGTTGACCGCCGCGTTCAGCGCCTGGTCGAGATCGGCGATGATATCCTCGACGTCCTCGATGCCGATCGACAGGCGAATCAGATCGGGGGTGACCCCGGCGGCGAGCTGCTCCTCCTCACTGAGCTGCTCGTGCGTCGTCGTCGCCGGGTGGATGATGAGCGACTTGGCGTCGCCGACGTTGGCGAGCAGCGAGAAGAGCTTCACGTTGTCGATCACGGCGCGCCCGGCCTCGATGCCGCCCTTGACGCCGAAGTTGAGCACGCCCCCGAAGCCGTGCTCGAGCTGCTCCTTGGCGACGGCGTGGTTCGGGTGGCTCTCCAGTCCGGGATAGTTCACCCAGGCCACGCGCGGGTCGGCCTCCAGCCAGCGTGCCACGGCCAGCGCGTTCTCGCAGTGTCGCTCCATCCGCAGCGACAGGGTCTCCAGCCCCTGGAGGAACAGGAAGGAATTGAACGGCGAGAGCGCCGGGCCGAGGTCGCGGTAGGGCTCAACGCGCGCGCGGATGATGTAGGCCAGGTTGCCGAAGCGCTCGACGTACTCCTCCATCTTCGGGAACTTGCCGTTCGTCCAGTCGAACCGCCCGCCGTCGATGATGATCCCGCCGATGCTCGTGCCGTGGCCGCCGATCCACTTGGTGGCCGAGTGGACCACGATGTCGGCGCCGTGCTCGATCGGGCGGCAGAGGTAGGGGGTGGCGAACGTGTTGTCAACGATGAGCGGCACCCCCGCCTCGTGCGCCACGGCCGCCACGTCGCGGATGCGCACCACGTCGAGCCGCGGGTTGCCGATCGTCTCCATATACAGCGCGCGGGTCTTGTCGGTGATCGCCCGCCGGAAGTTGTCGATGTCGGACGGATCGACGAAGCGGGTCGTGATGCCGTGCTTCGGCAGCGTCACGGCGAACAGGTTGTAGGTGCCGCCATACAGGCTGGCCGCGGAGACGATCTCGTCGCCCGCCTCCAGGAAGGTGAAGAGCGCGATGGACTCCGCGCGGCTCCCTGCTGGACCTCGATCAGCAGCGCCGGGGCGCCGTCGACCTTCTCCTGGCTGGTCGTGGCGCCGGCCGGGACCGGGATAATCAGCGTGTGCTGCCAGTCCTTCACCGCGCGGATCTGGGCCACCAGGTCCGGCGGCAGGCCCGGCACGCTCAGGATCGCCTCACGCAGCGCCTCGACGTCGACCGCAGAGGGGATGTTCAGCACCGGGCTGGCCGTCTGCCCGACGATCAGGTGCTGGTCACCGGCCGTGTAGTGGAGCATGGCCGCCGGGTTGATGTCGAGCGAGACGGTCACCTCCGGCGTCTGGGCCGGATCGGGCAGGCCACCCGGCTTCAGGCTGACGATGCTCAGAACCTGCTGGGCCTTGGCGACATCGATGGTGTACTCGAGGTGCCCGCCGTCGCCGACATAGACCTGTGGCGGGGTCGCGGCGAACGCCGCTGGCAAGTCGGCCGGCACGCGCAGCGTGCCGCCGAGGTGCGCCCGGGCCTCATCGAGCGAGCCGACCTGTCGGACGCTCTGCGAGCCCAACGTGGAGCTGAACTTGTCCAGGCCCTGCAGCCCCTCCGCGATTTGCTGCCGCTGCGCGGGCGTGAGCTGGCTGACCTGCGCCCCGGCCTGGGCGGCGAACTGGTCCACCACGTCCATGGGGATCGTGATGGCGGCGAACTGCTGGACCCGGAAGCTGTTCAGGATGTCCTGCGCCAGCGAGCCGACCGGGGCGAAGGCGATCACGGCCACCAGCAGGGCGATGGCCGCGACGCCGGCCGCGCCGGCGCGGCGTGGCGCGCCAAGGAGCCGATGCATCAGAGGAACTCCTTTCGGCGACGATCGCAGGGGCCGGCGGCGCGCGGCCACCAGCCGGCGGTAGGCGAGGGCCGGGTCGGGGATCGCCTCGCCCGCGCCGAGCTGGGCCAGCAGCGCGCCGGCGGCCTCGGCCGTCTCCCGCAGCCGCGCCAGCCGCGCCTGGCAGGCGGCGCAGCCGTCGAGGTGGGGCGGCGGGGCACCCGGCGCGTCGAGCAGCGCGCGCAGCTCGCCGTCGCTAAGGCACCGATCTCTCGTCTTCACCGATCCTACTCCTCACCGGTGCCGGCGTCGCGGGCCAGATAGCGCGCCCGGAGGGCGCGCTCGGCACGCGCCAGCACTGTGCCCACCGAACTCGTGCGGATCCCGACCGCTGCCGCGATCTCGGCGTACGACACCCCGGAGTAGCGGAGGATGAGCACCGTCCGATCACGCTCCGGGAGCTCTGCCAACGCCTGCCGGACCCGCGCGGCCGCGTCGCGCCGCTCGACCTCCGCCGCCGGGTTGGGCGGCTCGCTCGCGAGCGGCCGCTCCAGTCGTGCCCAGCGAAGCACCCGATCCCGCAGTCGGCGACGCGCGCGCGTCGCGTTGAAGCCGAGGTTGGTAGCGACCCGGTAGAGCCAACCGGCCAGGTTGGCGTCGGACTCGGGCGGGATCGGCCGCTGGTAGAGCCGCAGGAAGACCTCCTGCGTCAGGTCCTCGGCCTCGTCCGGCGAGCCGGTGATGCGCAGCAGCACGCCGTACACGGTCGGGTAGTAGCGACGCAAGACCTCCGCGAAGGCGTCGTCGTCACCCGTCTGCAGCGCTTGGACCAGTGCTCCGTCAGAAGCGGCCGAGGCGTGCGGTACGCTCAAAGCTGCGTTCCCTGTCGGTCGGGGTCGCGCGACCCAAGCGGGGTCTCCCCGCTCTACTCAATAAACACCGCCGCGGCGCGATATGTGACAGCCGCTCGCAAGAGCGTGGCCCGCGCGGCGTGGCCGACGGAGCCGCCGCGCGGGCAGGACGGGTGCCTTCCTGTCTGGTCCCCAGGTGACCCCGCGTCGAGCCACCGCTCGGGGGCGGGGCGCGTCGCACGGAGCACCGCCCGCCTCGCCTGCGGGACGCCCCACGCCATGCCATGCCGGGAGGCGACCAGGCCCTCCCCCCTCCCATGCCGCGTACGAGAACCCCCCTCGCCCCATCGGGCGAGGG
>JASBVL010000036.1 GCA_029961075.1 Sphaerobacter sp. | reverse complement strand
GCATCTGCTCGATCTCGCGCTGCTGGGCGGTGATGATGTTCTGCGCGAGCTGCCGGATCTCCGGATGCTCCGCCCGATCCTGCGCGAGCTTGGCCATGTCGATCGCCCCCTGATGATGGTCGATCATGAGGGCGATGAAGCTCTCATCGTCGAGCATCGCCATACCCGGCATGGGGGTGCCCGCCGCCGTCCCCGGGCCAGCCGGCGGGGATGCGGTCATGCCAGCGTGTCCCATGTGGTCACTGGTTGCCGTCGGCGCGGCGCCGACGGGGGGCTGCGTTGGCGATGGGCTCGTCGAGCTTCCGCCGCACGCGACCAGAACGAACGCGAGCACAACAGCACCCGCGAGACCGAGGATTGCCCCTCGCATGGGTCTCCCTTTCTGCATTGGCTTCGTGGTTTCGACACACGGACGCGCGACCGGGCCGCCATTGGTGCCCGGGGGGCGCGATCATAGGAGGAAGCGCTGCAGCAGGGCCTGCCGCTCGGGGCCACCGGGACAAACCGGCACGGGTGTGGAGCGGTGAAACAGGGTGGTAAGCACGGGCACGATCGACGCAGGGATCGTCGGTAGCCCGCACGAGGGTACGTCTGGCGGCGGCGATGCCGTGGAGACGAGGCAAGGCAGGTGCGGCGTGGAGGCCGAGACGGCGAGCTCGTCCGTCGCATCGGCGATGGGCCCCACCTCGTGGTGGGCCATGGCCCCACCGGGGGTGGGCGTCGAGCGATGGGGATGGTCAGCATGCCAGAGGGTGAGGTGCAACAGGATGACGACCGCCAGGAGGGCCGTCCAATGTAACCTCACCGCATGGTACGCCATTCCGCCGACGCTCCTCACCACGGCCGAGTCTACCACGGACGCCGCCGCGTCGCCGGCACGTGCGAAGCCGCCGCCCGACGACCAATCCGGGGTAGAGCCGTCGGTCGGTCGCATGCCGGTGTGGCAGGATGGGTGGTCAGGGGCCGGCGACGGAGCCGGCCCCCGGATGTCACTGTGCAGCGCACAGAGCAACCGTTACCGCGAGATGGTGGCCTGGCTCTCGCCGTAGTCGTTCGCGTCGATCCAGGGCTGCCCCTCAGCGAAACGCGTCGAGCGGAACGGAGTCAGGTCGACCGTCTTCGGCCGCCCCTCGGTGATCCACTCCGCCAGGCACTTGCCAATTGCCGGGCTGGTCTTGAACGAGGTGCCGCTGTCGCCGGTCATGCAGAACAGCCCCTCGTACTGCGGCAGCCGGTCGATGATCGGCCGGGAGTCGGGGCTGCGCATCAGGACGCCGGCCCAGTTGCCGCGCACCGTGCTGTGCCGCATCACCGGCCAGCGCGCCACGAGCCGCTCGCGGCAGTAGTCGATGAAGTCCTGCGAGACCGCCTCGCTGTACTGCTCCGGATCGGCCGCGGGGCGGACCCCCTGCTCGCCGCCGATCAGCGTGCAGTTGCCGTCGACCGGCCGCGCCCAGGTGTGATTGATCCGGTCGATGTACGTCAGGTGGCGGGGGGAGCGGTCCAGCGCCCAGCGGAAGACCGTCACCCGCGCGTAGCTCGGCACCAGGCCCAGGTCGATCCCCAGCGGCGCGAAGAGCTGGTTGGCCCACGCCCCGGCCGCGACGACCACCACCGGCGCCGCGATGGTTCCGGCGGTCGTCTCCACCCCGGTCACCCGGTCCCCTTCCGTCAGCACGCGCGTCACCCGCGTGTCGAGCTGGAACGTCACGCCGAGGTCCATCGCCGCGCGGGCGAAGCTGTAGGTCGTCGCGTTCGGGTCGGCGAAGCCGGAGTCGGGCTCGTAGGCCACCCGCAGGACGTCGTCCACGCGCAGCGACGGGTCGAGCTCGCGCGCCGCCTCCGGCGACAGCAGGTGCGCGTTGACCCCCAGCTCCCGGTGCATGGCCACGTTGGCCTCCAGGTGATGGTCGCACTCCGGGGGGACGAAGACCATCAGGCCGATGCGCTGGAAGCCGCACTCGCCGCCCACCACCTCCGACCAGTTGGCGAAGTAGCGCAGGCTCTCCAGGGCCAGCCGGGTCTCCGGCTCGTTCGTGTAGTGGGTCCGCACCAGCGCCCCACTCTTGCCGGTCGCCCCGGCCGCGAGGTGCCGCCGCTCCACGACGACGACCTTCTTGACCCCGGCCCGGGCCAGGTGATAGGCCGTGCTGGCACCGTTGGCGCCGGCGCCGACGACGACCACATCCGCAGTCTGCATCGCGGTGCTCCTCCCACTCGTCCACCCGGTCTTGGGGGGCCGATCATAGACCGCCGTCCCGTGGCCGTCAATCGCGGCGCCGCCGCCGGTGGGTTAGACTCGTCCGGGGTGACCGGGCGCGTGACCCCGCGCAGGCGAGGGACGGGAGCAGGGAATGGCAGGCCGGCGGAACCTGGAGTTCAAGGCGCGGGTCGACGATCTCGATGCCGTGCGGCGGGCGGCGACCGCGCTCGGCGCGCGCGACGAGGGCGCCTGGCGCGACATCGACACCTACTTCCACGTGCCGCGCGGCCGATTGAAGCTGCGGCGCACGGTCGGGCAGCCCGGCGGGACGCTCATCTCCTACCACCGGCCCGATGCGCCCGGCAGCCGCCCCTCCGACTACGAGCTGCTGCACGTGGCGGCCGCGGACACGCTCGAGCGCATCCTCGCCCGCACGCTCGGCGTCCGCGCGGTCGTCGCGAAGCAGCGGCACCTTCTCCGCTACGGCTCGACCCGCATCCACCTGGACCGGGTCGAGGGCCTGGGCGACTTCGTCGAGCTGGAGACGCTCGTCGCGCTCCAGCGGGAGGACGAGGCCGCGGCCGAGCACGCCCACGTCAAGCAGGCGTTGAGCCTGGAGAGCGCCGAGCCGGTCGCGACCAGCTACGGCGATCTCGTGGGCTGAGGGCCGGACGATGGGTCATGCGTGAGGGTTCGTATTGCGTACTGCGTGTTGCGTCGTGCGTATCGTGCTCGGTGTTCCGAGCCCCAGTGCGGCGTGAGCGTGGGACGCACTCAGCCGGGGAGACCAGTCGACGCCCTGCAGGTGAGCGCCGCCGGACTCAAGAGCGGTCCCCACGCACCACGCAATACGCAGTACGCAGTACGCACGTTCCTAGTCCGGCGCCTCGTTCCGCGTGTGCCACGCGGCCCAGTCGGCCAGCTCCCGCCTGAGCACGGCCTCCGGGTCGATCGCCATCGTGTGCAGGAGGCTCACCAGCAGCGCATCGACCGGCGTGGCCACCCAGTCCCCCTCGCGCTCGGCCAGGAGCGGCTCCAGGCACGCGTCGCCGCAGACGAGGAGCACGAGACCGTCGTCGGGGGTGCCCGGCGCGACGTCGACGCGCCACACGCCGTAGCCGGTCCCCGGCACGTCCGCGCCGCAGCGGTCGCACCGCGCGGCCGGCGCGAAGCCGTCCCGGGTCCGCCGCATCGTCACGCCCATCGCTCGCCTCCCATCGCCCGACCCGTCGCACCGCAACGCGACCCAATCCGCAACATCCGCCCTATTGTCAGGTTTCCCTCAATGCGGGTATCATCGCGACGACGCTGATGCGGACCGGGCACGCGCCCGGCTGCCTAACGATACACCGGCCGGCTCGGACCGTGCGCGCGCAGGCAGGAGGCAGGGGGAGAGGTGCGCATCCTCTGCGCCGGGGATCTTCACCTCGGCCGCCGCTCCAGCAAGGTACCCACAGCGGCGGAGGGCGCCGCCTCATGCCGCGGGGCCTGGCTGCGGCTCGTCGACTGTGCCATCCGCGAGCGCGTCCACGTCGTCGCCCTCAGCGGCGACCTCGTCGACCACGACAACCGCTGGTTCGAGGCCCTTGGCCCGCTCGAGCAGGGGCTGCGGCGCCTCGCCGAGACGGGGATTCGCACCTACGCCGTCGCGGGCAACCACGACTACGACACCCTCCCGCTCCTGGCGCGGACGATCGACGTCGAGGGCTTCCGGCTGCTGGGCGAGAGCGGCACCTGGGAGCGCGCGACGGTCGTGCGCGACGGCCGCCCGCTGCTGCACGTCGACGGCTGGTCTTTCCCGGCCGCGCAGGTGCCCACCAGCCCGCTGCTGCACTACCCACGCCGCGCCGGCGACGGGGTCCCGGTCCTCGGCCTGCTGCACGCCGACCTTGACCAGCCGGGCAGCCGCTACGGCCCGGTCGCGCTGGCCGACCTGCGTCAGACACCGGTCGACCTGTGGCTGCTGGGACACATCCACCAGCCCGCGCTGTTCCCGCACGACGGCGGTCCGGCCGTCCTCTACCCGGGCTCGGTCCAGGCCATGGACCCGGGCGAGCCCGGCCCGCACGGCGCGTGTCTCGTCGAACTGGTGCCGGGCGCGCCGCCCGTGGTGCGCCCCATCCCCCTCTCCTCGGTACGCTACGACACCATCGCCGTCGACCTCACCGACGCCGAGGACGAGGCGGAGGTGCGGGCGCGGGTGGTGGAGGCGGTCCGCGCGGCACTGCGGGCGGCCGCCGGTGACGCTGGCCCGCTGGAGCACCTCTGCTGCCGCGTCCGCCTGACCGGCCGCACCCGCCTCCACCGCGCGCTGGAGACCGCCGCCCGCGGGTTCGAAGACGACTTCGAGTTGCCCGACGACACCGGGCGCATCGTCGCGACCATCGAGCGGGTCATCATCGACACCCGGCCAGCGGTCGACCTGGTCGCGTTGGCCGGCGCGCCCGACCCGACCGGCGAGATCGCCCGGCTGCTCCTGGCCCTGGATCGGGAGGGCGAGCCACCGGCCGAATACCGCCCGCTCCTGGAGCGCACCGTCGCCGCGCTCCGCCACGTCCACAGCCACAAGGGGTATCAGGCGGTCGCCAGCGACGCCGTCCCGGACACCGCGCTCGCCCGCGCCCATCTCGTGCGGGAGGGCTGGCGCCTGCTCGACACCCTGCTGCACCAGCGGGAGGGGACGGCGTGAGCGGGCGCGCGGGCACGAGCACGCTCCGGCTGCGCGAGGTCGAGGTGCGCCGCACCCCGGGCATCACGAGCGGTTTCCGGCTCACCGACCTCAGCCCCGGGCTGAACATCGTCTATGGCCCGAATGCCTCCGGCAAGACCACGACCGCCCAGGTGATTCAGGGCCTCCTCTGGCCGGAGGCGGTCGCCACCGCCTGGCCGCGCGCGGCCTTCGCCGGCATGCTCCAGGTAGGCGATGCCGAGTGGCGCATCGACCACGACGCCGGCCACCGGCAGTGCCGGCGTGACGGCGGCGCGGCCGGCGCGTTCCACCCCGGCGTGCCCGCCGAGCACCGCGAGCGCTACCTGCTGTCGCTGCACGATCTCCTGCAGCAGGAGAACGTGGGCGGGCCGCTGGCCGAGGTGATCCTGCGCGAATCGGCCGGGGGTTACGACGTGCCCGCAGCCATGCGGGCGCTGGACTACCGCGAGCGCCCCCGCCGGCCGGACACCCTCATCAAGGCGGTGGAGCGGGCCCGGAGCGCCGTGCGCCAGGCAGCGGCGACCTACGAGGCGCTCCAGGCCGAGCAGGCGCGGCTCGAAGAGCTGCGAGCGCGGCACGAGCGCGCGGGGGCAGCCGCCGCGCGGGCGAGCCTGCTGGAGCGTGCCTTGACGCACGCCGCGGCGCGCCAGCGCCTGGCGCGAGCGCGCGAGCAATTGGCGCAGTTCCCCGACGCCATGGCGCGCCTCCACGGCGACGAGGCCACGCGGCTGGCGCGCAGCGACGCGGCGCTGGCCGATGCGGTTCGCCGTCGCGACGAGGCCGCGCGCGACCTGGCGCAGGCGCAGGCCGACGCCGCGGCCACCGGCCTGGATCGCGCAGAGCTGCCGCCGGGCCTGATCGAGCGGCTGCGACACCGGTGCGACGAGTTGGAGCGGCGGGCGCGCGACATCGACCAGGCCGCCACCGCGCACCAGGTCGCCCTCACGCGGCAGCGGGAGGCGCGGCGGCGGATCGCGCCGGACCTGTCCGACGACCAGATCGCGGCGCTCGACCGGGACGGGCTCCATGCCTACGTTGAGGCGACCGACGCGCTGATGCGGGTGCTCGAGCAGGAGCGGGCCGAGGCCGAGCTCCGGGCATGGCTCGGCGATGCCGAGCCTGTCGGCGATGTGGACCGCCTCAGGCAAGGCGTCGGCCTCCTCATCCGGTGGCTCAGGGCGCCCGTCCGCGCGGACGCGCCCGGGGATGCCCGGCCGACCCGTGCCGGGCTCCTGGCGGCCGGCCTGGTGGTCGTCGCGGGCGCGCTCCTCGGGGTGCTGGTCCACCCCGCGCTGTGGACGCTCGCGCTGGCGGGCGTCGCGCTCGGCGCCGCGATCCTGCTGCAGCGCCGCCCCGCGCCGGCCGGCCCGTGGATGGCGGAGGCCATCCAACGGGATTTCGAGCGTCTGGACCTCGGGCGGCCGGCGACGTGGGATGTCGAGGAGGTGGAGAAGCTCCTGGGCGCCCTGATCGCCCGGCTCCAGGCCGCGGAGCTCGCCCGGCAGAAGGCCGAGCGCTGGGCCACCCTGGACGACCGCCGGGCCGCGCTGGCCGCGCAGCGGGACCGGATCGCGGCTCAGCGGGCCGCGATCCGGCAGCGCTACGGCCTGACGGTCGACGGCGATGTCACCCGTCTGGCCTTGCTCGCCAGTAATGTGGCCGCCTGGCAACGCGCCGGGGACGAGGTCGCCGCAAGCGCGCGGGCGCACCAGGCCGCCACCGCCGCCTACCGGCAGGCGCTCGCCGAGCTGAACGCCGAACTGGCAGGCTACGGCTACCCCGCCACGGGCGACGCCGCGACCGCGGCCGGCCACGTCGAGGACCTCGCCACCCGGGTGGACCGGCTCCGCCAGGCCACCAGCCGCGCCGAGCGCGCCCAGCAGACGCTGGACGACGCGGTCCGGGAGATCGCGCAGCGCGAGGCCGAGCGCGCCGCGCTGCTCGAGCCGCTCGGCCTCACCCCGGACGACTCGCGCCGGCTGGAGGAGTGGCTCGCGCGCCTGGAGGACTACCGCGCCGCGCAGACGGCCGTCAGCGAGGCCGAGGGTGCGGCGCGGGCAGCCGCCGATGCTCTGGCCGGTCACCCTGAGCTCCTGGACCGCGACCCGGCGCAGATCGAGCAGGAATACCGCGCGCAGCAGGCGCTGGCCGGCGAGCAGAGCAGCATCGCCGCGGAGATCGGCGACATCGAGGGGCGCATCCGCGAGGCGAAGCGGAAGCAGGACCTGGAGCGCGCGCTCGCCGAGGAGGCCGACGCGCTCGACGCGCTGCGCGCCGCGCGCGAGCAGGACTACGCCGCCGTGGCCGGCTGGGTCCTGGGCGACTTCGTGCAGAACCAGACGCGCGACGGCAGCCGGCCGCGGGTCTTCCACCGGGCGCGCGACCTCTTCGCCCGCATCACCCAGGGGCGCTACCAGCTCGAGTTCGACGACGGCACCCCGCCGCAGTTCCGGGCCACCGACACCGCCACGGACGAGGTGCGCAGCCTGGACCAACTGTCGAGCGCCACCCGGCTCCAGCTCCTGATGGCCGTGCGCCTCGCCTTCGTCGAGGAGGTGGAGCAGGGAGTGCGCCTGCCGCTCCTGCTCGACGAGACGCTGGGCAACAGCGACGAGCTGCGCGCCAGCGCCATCATCGACGCCACCGTCGAGATCTGCCGGGCCGGGCGCCAGGTCTTCTACTTCACCGCCCAGCACGATGAGGTCGCCAAGTGGCAGGCGGTGCTCGAGCGGTGCGGCGACGTGTCCCACGCCGTACATGACCTGGCTGCGATTCGCCAGTTGGCCGACTACCAGCGCCTGCCCCGCCGGGCGCACCGCCCGGTGCATCCGAGCGTCCCGCCGCCCGGGGGCATGACGCGCGCCCAGTATCGCGACGTCCTCGCGGTCCCCGGGGTCGATCGGTGGGTCGACTCCATCGGCGGCGTCCACCTCTGGCATCTGGTGACCGACCTCGCCGCGCTCCACGGCCTCCTCAGCCGCGGGATCACCACCTGGGGCCAGGCGCAGAACCTGGCGCAGCGCGGCCTCCTCGCCCACTTCATCGCCGACCCCGCGGTCTACTCCCGGGCCGCGGCGCGCGCCCGGGTCCTCCAGGCCGCGCTCGACGCCTACCGCATCGGCCGAGGGAAGCCGGTCGATCGCGGCGTCCTGCTCGACTCCGGCGCCGTCAGCCCCACGTTCATCGATCGGCTCGCCAATCTCGCCCGGGACCTCGGTGGGGATGCGCGGCGCCTGATCGCGGCGCTCCGGCAGGGCAAGATCCCCCGCTTCCACCAGGCCAAGCTCCAGGATCTGGAGGGCTACCTGGCCGAGCACGGCTACCTCGACGAGCGCGACCCGCTCTCCTTCGCGGAGATCCGGCTCCACGCACTCAACGCCGCCCAGGAGGGCCTGAGCGCCGGCCGGCTCAGCCTGGACGACGTGGAGGAACTCCTGGCCCACTTCCAGGACGCCGCCGCGTAGTGGCGCGGCGGCCCCAGCCGGTCTCCCCACCCGGGGGGTTCACTCCCCACGCGGCCCCGTGCCTCCCCCCAGCGGGCCCGGGGACGGGGCTTGCGGGCCGTCGACGGGCGGGGACGCGGCGCCGCGGCACTCCTCACACCAGGTCCGCCCGGCCTCCATCTGCTCGAGTGCCCAGCCCACGTCCTCGAGGTCGCCAATGTCATCGCTGCGCACCGGCAGGCCGCAGCCGGGACAGGTTCCGACCACGACCAGCATGTACCCGCCAGACTCGGCGTCCCGGACGGCCGCGAACGACACCCCCTCGATCTCGACCTGGGCCCCGTCGGGTTCCACGTGGAGGCCGAGCCGCTGCGCCATCAGCCGGCGCAGGGCGGCCGCCGCGCGCGTGCGCTGGAGGTGGCGTTCGTCGCGCTGGCGCTGCGCCTCGTTGACCTGACCCACCGCGGAGGCGTCAACCGCGGCGTTGCGCGGGGCCACGCCTGCCGGCTGGGGGCGACGGGCGCGTCGCTGCGGCCTCGGCGCCGCGGGGCGCGCGGTGCCCGCCGCGTCGTCGAGTGGCTCCCGCGCCATGGCCCGCCAGCGCTCCGGCAGGCTGACGCCCATGCGCTGGCTCCACGCAACCATGCGCGCGCTGGCCACCCGCGTGGCGGCCCAGGTCCGCATCCCGACCCGTCCCAGCGCCGTGACCGCCTGATCGCCGAGCGCTCCGGCCTTCCAACGCCACACCGCCGGGTGCAGCCCGCCGCCGCTGGTCCGGTCCCGCCGGGCGTCGGAGCCGGGATCCACCGCCGGCTCAGCCGGGTACCAGCGAACCGTGGTGATCAGTGACCCCGGCGCCTGGCCCTCACCTCCCACGCCGTGATCCTTCCTCTCGGGCGGCCCGGACGAGATGGGAGACCAGCTCTGCATCCTCGATATCTGTCGATTTGGATCCATGCCAGCTCCCTTTGCCTGGCGTCGGTGCTGCCGCGCCCGCTGCGCGATGGAGGACGCGCCCACGACCGCGGATCACCCATGGTCAGATCCTCCCGACCACGCTCGGCGCACGATCCGCACCATCGTCGTGATTGCACCCAGGGCAAGGCGCCGCGCTCGCCCCTCGGCACCCAGCCCCGTCGGGCAGCCCAAGCTGCCGCACGCTACCCGGGCGTCGTGCCCCAGGCAGCCGGACACGACGCCCCGTCGACCACCGATTCCCCCGATGGGCAAGCCGGCCGCAGGCATTCGCGCCAATGACCAACAGCCGCAACGATTATTTGCGCGGTCTGACACCATTGCGATTGCGCGTCCTACACATTCAGGCAGGGCCGTCATACAATCGCATCACGCGCGATGCGCAACGACAGGGGCGGGGCACGACGCGGTGTCCTGCCCATCTCGCGGCGCCCGCAGGCGTGTCTCGACCACGAGAGGCCGCGGCCGGCATCCTGCTCGGGGTGGCGCTGGTGGCGGCCCTGCTGGCCTTCGGCACCTTCCGGGCGGTGGCGAGCCTCGCCGGCCCCGACCGGTCCGAACCGGAGCCCGCGGCCGAACCGGCCGCCACCCGCGTGAGCATCTACTCGGTCGGGTCGACGACGCCCACCCCGGCGCCGGCAGGAGACCAGGCCGCACTCGACCCGCCGCCCCCGGCCGGCGACGGCGACGGACCGGCGGCGGCCCCCGCGCGCGCGATCGAGCGCCTCGTCATCCCCGAGATCGGCGTCGACGCGCCCGTTGTCGTCAAGGGGCTGGATCAGCACCGGGTCATGGAGGCCCCGGATGGGCCCGCTGAGGTGGTCTGGTACGACTTCACCGCCTTCCCCGGGCGGCTCGGAAACGCCGTCTTCTCGGGGCATCTCGACTTCCCCGGGGTCGGGCCGGCCGTCTTCTGGCGCCTGCGCGAGGTCACACGCGGCACGCGCATCGACGTCCTGCTGGCCGACGGCACGACCTACCACTACCAGGTCGTCAGCACGGCGGTCTACCGCGAGGCCACCGCGCCGGTGCGGCAGATCATCGGCCCCACCCCCACGGAGACCATCACCCTCATCACCTGCACCGGGCTGTTCGACCGCACCATCGGCCGCTACGAGGATCGCCTGGTGGTGCGCGCGGAGCGCATCGCGGGGTAGGCACTGCGGCGCATCCTGCCGCTGGCCGCGGCGGGCCGGGCCCGGCACGGTGGCACCGCAACGACACCGGCCGCCCGGCCAACCGACGGGTCGGCGATGGACGCGGCCCGTCCGGCGAATGTCGCGCTGCCGGGCCCCCGCGGGCGGGCGCGGCTGCGCCCGCCATCACCGCGCGTGCTGCGTGTGCGGCGCGTCCGCCGCCGGGCCGGCGGCCGCCCGCAGGGTCGCGTCGTCCACCGGCGGGGAATCCGGCCGCGCCGCGCTGGGTGCCTGCGCGAGCCGGCCGGCCAGGAGATCCTGGAACGACTGCAGGAAGCCGCCGCGCGTCCCGAACGGGTCGCCGCTCGCCGCCTGATGCGCCCGCAGGACGGCCGCCGCGTCCTCCGGGCTCAGCTCGGTCAGGAACGAGAGCTGCTGGCCGCCCGCGCCGACGACGACCACCCGCTCCCCGATGCGGATGAGGTGGACGGTCCCGTGCGGGCCGAGGCTCAGCGTCTCCAGCGCCTCGAGCGTGCGCCCTGCGGAGGCCGGCGCACCCACGCGCGCGTTGAGGTAGCGCAGCCCGCGCAGGAGCGCGTAGGCGGCGAGGATGACCACCGCGAGGGGGATGATCATGCTCAGCCACAGGGTCCACAAGGACCCCGATGAGAGCGGGGTCGACGCCTGCTCGAGCTGCGCGTAGCCCTGCGCCAGGTAGCCGGTGGCGTCCGATGGCGAGCCGGGGGCGCTGCCGCCCTGGCTGCCGGGCGACAGCAGGTCCAGCGCGCGGAGACCCAGATAGCCCAGGATCAGGACGCCGGCCGCCAGGAACCAGAGCCGGGCAGAGCCGCCTCGGCCACGCCGGCCCGGTCGCATCCCGCCCGGAGACTGGGGCCACTGCCACATCGCGCTGCTCCTTCTTCGCGCCCGCCCAGCGCCGCGCGGCGCGCGCCGCACGCGCCACCGGCCCACCGCCGGGTTGACCACCGCAGCGGCCCACGGCCGCGCGCCCCTAGCTGCCCGGCGGACCGGAAGCGACGGCGGCTCAGACCCCGCCCAGGCGCCGCTCGGGCGGCACGATCTCAACCACCCGGATCGCGAACTTCTCATCCACCACGACGACTTCCCCGCGCGCGATCAGGGTCTTGTTGACCATGATGTCGACCGGCTCGCCCGCCAGCCGGTTCAACTCGACGATCGAGCCGGGGCGCAGGCCGAGGATGTGCTTGATCTGCATGCGCGCCGACCCCAGCTCGGCCGTCAGCTCGACCTCGACGTCGCTCAGGAAGGCGATGCTCTGCTGCCCGCCGGTGGCGTCCTCCTGCCCCAGCGTCATGAAGGCCGCTGGGTGGACGTTGGCCTCGCCCGCGGGCGCAGCGCCCGCGGGCGCCGGGCCCGCGGCGTCCGCGTCGGCGAATGACTGCCAGGTCATGGACCCCGTGGCGTCGGATCGATCGCGCGGTGTGCCAGTCATCCCTGGGCCTCTCCTCTAGACACTCGGCACGATGGAGTCGTCGCTCACCCGCTCGACGATGCGCACCGCCAGTTGCCCGGCCCTCTGCCCGGGTTGCCCCAGGAAGCGGACGCGGTCCTCGACCAGGACCGGCAGCGGGCTACCGGCGGTGGTGTCGAGCCGGATCACATCCCCCACCTCGATTTGCAGCAGCTCGGCGACGCGCACGCTCACCCGGCCCAGCTCGACGCGGAGCTGCAGCGGCACCCGCTCCAACTGCGCCGCCAGGTCGCGCTCGAGCTGTTCGCTCTCGCCGGCGCGCGGGTGGGCGAAGAGCAGGCGGGCGTTGAGTCGCGGCAGGACCGGCTCCAGCATCGAGGCCGGCAGGCAGATCGTCAGCCGCCCAGTGACGCCCTCCACCCGCACCTCGTGGCGGATGACCAGCGCCACCTCGCTCGGGAGGAGCCCCTGGACCTGCATAGCCCCCAGCGCCACCTCGCAGTGCGGCGACCGGAGCGGCGTGACCTGTTGCCACGCCTCGGCGAACTCGGCCAGCAGCCCCCGCCCCACCTCCTCGAACAGCAGCATCTCGATCTCGGTCACGCTGGCGCCGCGCTGCACGCTCGGTGCGCCGCCCGGCCCGCCGAGCATGCGATCGATGATCAGGAAGGCGATGTGCATGTCGAGCTGCATGACCGCCTGCCCAACCAGCGGGTCGAGCGGGCTGATAAACAGCACCGTGGGGAACGGCAGCTCGTCCAGGTACTCGCCCAGCGTCGACTGCTCGACCTGCACCAGGGACACATGCACCGCCGAGCGCACCTTGGCGGCCAGGTAGTTGCCGGCATACCGGCCGAAGCTCTCCTGGATCGCCTGGATTGACCGCAGGTGGTCCTTGGAGAACTTGTCTGGCCGGCGGAAGTTGTAGGGCACTGGCGAGCCCGGCACGCTCGGCGGCCTCCTGTCCGCATCCATGGCCTGCGTTGGGCGGGTCGATGGCATCGGCGCCCGACCTACTGGATCACGAACTGGGCAAAGTAGAGCCCGGTGATCTGGCGCTGCCCCAGCAGCGGCTGCAGGCGCTCGATCAGCTCTTGCCGCAGCGTCTCCTTCCCCTCCGGCGTCGACAATTCGGCGACCGTCTTGGACGTCAGGACCGAGGTCAGCGCGTCCTGAATGCGCGGCTTGATCGACTCCATCTGGGCGTCCAACTTGGACCGCTCGGCCTCGAGCTTCTCCGACGACAGCTCCGGCCCGACGACACCGGGCACCTGCACACTCACGACAATCTCAACCTTAAGATACCGGAAACCGCCCGGATCGGCGAGATTGACCACGCGCTCCCCCAAGCTGATCGGCACCCCGATGTCGCCCTGCGGTGGCGGCGGCGGTACGGCTGTCGGCTGCGCCTCCCCCAGGTGGATGCTGATCCCGCCCGGCACCACCCGCGGCAGCACCAGGACCACCGCCAGGACCACCGCCACCACCGCGACGACCCCGGCGCCCAGCAGGGCGAGCGGCCGACCGCCCCCCGTCCGGTGCTCCTGATCGTGCTCTGCCCCCTCCACGCGACGCGCTCCCTCTTAAACCGTGCGCTCATCCCCAATCAGCGTCACTCGGCCCTGCCCGGCTCCAGTACCACCAGGTCCACCCGGCGGTTCTTCCGGCGCCCTTCGAGCGTGCGGTTGTCCGCCCGCGGCCGGTACTCCGCATACCCGACCGCGATGAGCCGCTCCGGCGGTACCCCCTGGACGTCCGACAGGTAGCGAATCGTGCTCACCGCGCGCATCGTCGAGAGCACCCAGTTGTCCGGGAACTGGGGATTGGCCGGCGGGACGTTGTCGGTGTGCCCCTCGACGCGCACCGGGTAGGGCAGCGGGCCGATGATCGCCGCCACGTCCGCCAGGACACGGTGGGCCTCCGGCCGGAGCTGCGCCTCTCCCGGCGGGAACAGCAGGGCGTCCGACAGGTGAATCACGATCCCCTCGGTGGTCAGCTCCACCTCGGCCGCATCCATCCCGAGATCGTACCGCTGCACGACCGCCGCGATCTGCGCTCGGATCGCGAGATACTGCATGAAGCGGGGATCGTTCGGATCCGCCTCGATCCCCATCGGATTGCCCGGCTCCAGGACATCGACGCGGAACGCCTGCTGCACCGAGGTGCTGAAGCGTTGGAACTTGGCGGCGTCGGCCTTCGAGATCGAGTAGAGCACCACGAAGAAGACCAGCAACAGCGTGATCAGGTCGGCGTAGGTCACCAGCCACCGCTCGCTGGATGGCCCCTCACCCGCGTGATGTCGTCGCCGGATCATCGCCCGCTACTCGCCGCCTTCCGCCATCGCGCCCGCCATCGACGCCGCCGTCGGGCTGGCCGGGGCGGCCCGGAGAGCCGGCGGCAGCGCCGCCGCCAGCTTCTCCCGCAGCACGCGCGGGTTATCCCCGGCCTGGAGCCCTAGCACGCCCTCGACGACGATCGCACGCTCCTCGACCTCGTGCTCGCTCTGGCGCCGCAGCTTGTTGCCGATCGGGATCCAGATCAGGTTGGCTGACGCGACGCCATAGAGCGTGGCCAGGAAGGCCACGGCGATCGCCGGCCCGAGCTCATCCGGGGAGCTGAGGTTCGACAAGACATGGATCAGGCCCAACACGGTGCCGATGATGCCCATGGTGGGCGCGAAGCCGCCCATCGTGAGGAACATGGTGTACCCGCGCTGGTGCCGCGCCTCCATCGCCGCGATGTCGCGCTCGAGGATCTCCCGGGTCGTCTCCGGATCCGTGCCGTCGACGACCAGCATCACGGCCCGGCGGAGAAACGAGTCCGAAACCTCGCGGTCCTCCAGCGCCAGCAGCCCCTCGCGGCGCGCCACCTCCGCCAGCGCCACCAGCTCGTCCACCAGCGCGCGCCGCCGGTCGGGCGGCGCCTTCAGGCTCCGGAGGATGAGCCCGGGGATGCGCTTGGCATCGGCCAGCGACCCGCTCGCCACGGTCGCGCCGACGGTCCCACCGAACACGATCATCGCGGCGGTGACGCCCAGCAACGACGTCAGGTGGCCGCCCTCGAGGACGAAGGCGGTCACCAGCGCCACCAGCCCGAGGACCAGACCGGCGATCGTCGCGAGATCCATGTCCCCTACCGCTCCTCTGAGGCCGGATCGTCCGCGCGGGCGGCGCCCGTCCCATCTCCGGCCACGCCCGGCGCCGCCGGGTCCGGCTGCCGCACCGCCCGCTGGTAGGCCAGCACGCGCTCGACCACCACCGCCGGCGACTCGCGGACCACCACCTTCCGATGGTTCACCAGGGTGATCACCGTATCTGGCACCGCTTCAATGGATTCGATCAACTCGGCATTGAGCACGACGACCGTGCCGTCGAGCCGCGTGACGGTGACCATGCCCGCTCTCCCTCGCCCGGGGCTACCAGTCCGCCGGCCGCTTCGGTCAGGATAGTAGCTGTCCGTTCACCTGCTCAATCAGAAGAAAGTCCCAATCGGGCCGGTCCTCGGGCGGTACCGTCAGCCCCTTGCATTCCAGGCACAGTGTCCGTACACTATGTTCGTACGTCATCGGCAACGGGCACAGGCGCGGCCCTCCCCAGCTCGGGGGCGGCGCCGTGCCCGCCAGTGGCGCGGAGCGAGAGAGGGTATCGCGATCGTGACACCCCCGCGCGTTCAACCAGATCTCCGGGACGGCACCACCCCGCAGCGGCACCCCCGCTGGCGCCGCCGCGCGATGCGCGCCAGCCTGCTGGCCGGCGCGCTCGTCTGGCTCCCGTCCTGCACGGCTGATGCGCAACTGGGCAACGCCCAGCTTCGGGTCGACTCCGGCACTGCGGGCGGCGGGTCGATCAACGCCGGGCTCGAGCTGTTCTTCCTGCTCACCTTCCTGGCGCTGCTCCCGACGCTGCTCATG
The DNA here is from genome assembly GCA_029961075.1 of Sphaerobacter sp. GTDB lineage: Bacteria > Chloroflexota > Chloroflexia > Thermomicrobiales > Thermomicrobiaceae > Sphaerobacter. The sequence goes on along the minus strand of JASBVL010000036.1, from coordinate 20,784 downwards.
ATGGTGACCTCGTTCACTCGGGTCATCATCGTGCTCTCCTTTGCCCGCAACGCCATCGGCGTCCCGCAACTGCCGCCGAACCAGGTGCTGCTCGGCCTGGCCCTCTTCCTGACCATCTTCATCATGGCGCCGGTCTGGCAGGAGGTGAATCGCACCGCACTGCAGCCCTACCTCGCCGGCGAGGTGACGCAGACCGAGGCGCTCAAGCGCGCCGAGGCCCCGCTGCGGGAGTTCATGCTGCGCCAGACCCGCGAGCGCGACCTCGCCCTCTTCATGCAGCTCGGGCAGCAGCCGCGCCCGCGCACGCCCGACGACGTGCCGACCTGGGTGCTCGTCCCCTCCTTCATCCTCAGCGAGCTGAAGACCGCCTTCCAGATGGGCTTCGTGATCTTCATCCCCTTCCTCATCATCGACATGATCGTCTCCAGCGCGCTGATGTCGATGGGCATGATCATGCTGCCGCCGGTGATCGTCTCTCTGCCCTTCAAAGTGCTGCTCTTCGTCATGGTCGACGGCTGGGATCTGATCGTCCGGTCGCTCGTCCTGAGTTTCCAGTGAGTCACAGGGGGGACGGCCCATGACCGACATGCTGGTCCTCGAGCTCACCCGCGACTCCATCACCACGCTGCTCCTGGTGCTGGCCCCCTTGCTGCTCGCCGCGCTGGCCGTGGGGCTGGCGGTGAGCATCTTCCAGGCGGTGACGCAGGTCAATGAGGCCACGCTGACCTTCGTCCCGAAGATGGTGGTGATGTTCGTCGTGCTGCTCGTGGCCGGCCCGTGGATGGCCGACCAACTCGTCCGGTTCACCGTGCGGCTGCTCACGTCGCTGCCGCAGCTCGCCCGCTGAGGGAGGCACGGGGTGACGATCGCGTCGCCGCTCATCCCCCAATCGATCGCCGTCTTGCTGCTGGCGATGACCCGCATCGGCACCACGCTGATGTTCATCCCCGGTCTCGGCGGCCGCACCGTGCCCACCCCGCTCAAGGTCCTCGCCGCCGGCGTGCTCGCCCTGGTGCTGCTGCCCTTCACCCCGCCCGTCACGCAGCCCCTGAGCGATCCGGCCCACTTCACCGTCGCCCTGGCCCGGGAGTTCCTGCTCGGCCTGCTGATGGGCTTCGGCATCGCCGTCGTCTTCGGGGCGATCGAGATGGCGGCCAGCCTGGCCGGGGTCCAGATCGGCCTGAACCTCGGGCCGATCTTCGACCCCGCCCTCAATGCCCAGGCGACGCCCCTCAACACCTACTACCTGGTGACCGCGGCGCTCGTCTTCTTCGGCACCAACGGGCACCACCTGGTGCTGCTCGCCTTGCACCGCAGCTTCCAGAGCGTCCCGATCGGCGGCGCGACCCTGGCCGGCGACGCCGGCAGCACCATCACCGCCCTGGCAAGCCTGATGTTCGCCGATGCCCTGCGCATCGGCCTCCCGGTGGCCGGGACGCTCCTGGCGGTGGATGCGGCCCTCGGCGTGCTCAACCGCATGGTGCCCCAGATGAACGTCTTCTTCGTCGGGCTCCCAGTGAAAGTGCTCGCCGGCTTCGGCGTGCTGCTCCTGACCATGCCGTTCCTGCTTCGCCTCCTCTCGACCATGGTCACCAGCGGCATCGTCGAGGCCATCGGCCGCGCGGGCGGCGTGGCACGGTAGGGGAAGCGGCGATGGCGGAGGAGCGCACCGAACGCGCCACACCCAAGCGCCGGCAGGACGCCCGGCGCCAGGGCGACGTGCCGCGCAGCGCGGAGCTGAGCGCCGCCGCCGAGCTGCTCGGCGCGATCGCATTCCTCCAGTGGTACGCCGGCCAGGCCGCCGCGGCCCTGACCGAGCAGATGCGCGGCACCTTCAGCGGGGTGACCGCGGCCGACCTCACGCCGCTCGCCCTGCAGCGTCTGAGCTGGGAGGCGGGCATGGTGTTCGCCCGGGTCGTCGGCCCGCTCGTCGCGGTGGTCGTGGCCCTCGGCATCGGGGCCAGCATCGCCCAGACCGGCCCCGTCTTCGCGCTCGCCGCGCTCAAGCCTGACTTCGGGCGCCTCAGCCCCGCGCGCGGCCTGCGACGCATCGTCTCGCGCCGCGGCGCCTTCGAGACGCTCAAGGCGCTGGTCAAGCTCGCCATCGTCGTCGCGCTGACCTATCCCGTGCTGCGCAACCAGATCGCCCACTTCGCCTCCCTCACCGGTGCTGATCCGGTCACCATCGTCGGCGCGGTGGGCCGCACCCTCAGCGCGGTCGGGCTGCGCGCCGCCGGCGCCTTCTTCATCCTCGCCCTGGCCGACTACGCCTTCCAGCGCTGGGACTACGAGCGCCGCCTCCGCATGACCCGCCAGGAGCTGCGGGAGGAGCTGCGGCAGACCGAGGGCGACCCCGAGCTCAAGGCGCGCCTCCGCCGGCTGCAGCAGCAGCTCGCCCGCGGCCGCATGATGCACGCCGTCCCCCAGGCGACCGTGGTGGTCACCAACCCGACACACCTGGCGGTGGCCATCCGCTACGACCTGCGCACTATGCCCGCCCCGGTCGTGGTGGCCAAGGGCAGCGGGGCGGTCGCCGAGCGCATCAAGGCCATCGCGCGGGAGCACGCCATCCCCGTGGTGGAGAACAAGCCGCTCGCCCAGGCGCTCTATCGGAGCGTCGAGGTCGGCATGGAGATACCCCTGGCCCTCTACGAGGCGGTGGCAGACGTGATCGCCTACGTCTACCGGCTGCGGATGCGGCCGGCGTGAGCGACGGGATGGGAGTTGGGCTGACCGTATGGTGACCACGGCAGGCGCCGGGACGCCGGCCAGCGGCGGGCTCCGGCGACTCACCCACTACAGCGATGTCGTCCTGGCGGCGGGGGTCATCCTGATCGTCGCCATGATGATCATCCCGCTCCCGACCAGGCTGGTCGATGCGCTCATCACCCTGAACATCGCGGGCGCGCTGACGATCCTGCTCGTCTCGATCTATCTGCTCGAGCCGCTCCAGTTCTCCGCCTTCCCGTCGGTGCTCCTCCTGGCCACCCTCTTCCGCCTGGGGCTGAACGTCACCTCCAGCCGGTTGATCCTGCTCCAGGGGGACGCCGGGCAGGTGATCGCCTCCTTCGGCTCCTTCGTCGTCGGCGGCAACTACGTGGTCGGCATCGTCGTCTTCCTGATCCTGGTCGTCATCCAGTTCGTCGTCATCACCAACGGCGCCGGCCGCGTGGCCGAGGTGGCGGCCCGCTTCACCCTCGACGCCATGCCCGGCAAGCAGATGGCCATCGATGCCGATCTGAACGCCGGGCTGATCACCGAGGACGAGGCCCGCGCGCGGCGCCAGGCCATCGCCCGCGAGGCGAACTTCTACGGGGCCATGGATGGCGCCAGCAAGTTCGTCAAGGGCGACGCCATCGCCGGGGTCATCATCATCATCGTCAACATCATCGGCGGGGTCATCATCGGCGTGCTCCAGCGCGGCCTGCCCATCGGCGAGGCCCTCTGCACCTACGCGCTGCTCACCGTCGGCGACGGCCTCGTCACCCAGATCCCGGCCCTGTTGATCTCGACCGCCACCGGTATCATCGTCACCCGGGCCTCGACGTCCGACCACGACCTCGGGCACGACGTGGCGCGCCAGATCAGTAACAACCCGCGCGCGCTGGCCATCGGCGGCGCGCTGCTCCTGGTGCTCGGCGTGATCCCCGGCCTGCCCAAGCTCCCCTTCTTCCTGATCGGCTTCGCGCTGCTCGGGGCGAGCCAGCTCGCGCGCCGGCTCCACCGGCCCGCCCCGCTCCCGGAGGCGGCGGCTGACACCCCGGCCGAGGAGAATATCCTCGACCTGCTGCGCGTCGACCCCATGGAGCTCGAGCTCGGCTACGGCCTGATCCCGCTGGTCGACGAGGAGCAGGGCGGCACGCTGCTCAAGCGCATCACCCTGGTCCGGCGCCAGACCGCGCTCGACCTCGGCATCACCGTGCCGACCATCCGCATCCGGGACAACCTCCAACTGCGGCCGAACGAGTACCGCATCAAGCTGCGCGGCGTCGAGGTCGCCAGCGGCGAGGTCTACCCCGACCGGTTGATGGCGATGAACGCGGGCGGGGTGAGCGGCGAGATCGACGGCATCCCCGGCCGCGAGCCCGCCTTCGGCCTGGCCGCCACCTGGATCACCGAGAGCCAGCGGCTGCACGCCGAGGCCCTCGGCTACACGGTGGTGGACCCCGCCTCGGTGGTCACCACGCACCTCAGCGAGGTGATCCGCACCCACGCCGCCGACATCCTGCGCCGCCAGGACGTCCAGCGCCTGCTCGACGGCGTGCGCGCCGAGCACCCCGCCGTCGTCGACGAGCTGGTACCGCACCTCCTGTCGCTGGCCGAGGTCCAGCAGGTGCTACAGCACCTGCTCCGCGAGGGCATCTCGATCCGCGACCTCGTCACGATCCTGGAGGCGCTCGGCAATCACGCGCGCACCGTCAAGGACGTGCCCACCCTGGCCGAGCACGTGCGAGCGGCGCTCGCCCCGGCCATCTCCGCGCGCTACGCCACGCCCGAGGGGGACCTCTACGTCCTGACCCTCCAGCCGGACGTCTCGGCGCAGCTCGTCGACGCCCTCCAGGAGACCGAGGCCGGGCCGCAACTGTCGCTCGATCCCGAGTGGCTGCAGCGCCTCCTTGGCGCCATCGCACGCGAGATGGAGCGCGTGGCCAGCCTTGGCCGTCAGCCGATCTTGTTGGTGCCGGCCGGCATCCGCCTGGCCCTGCGGCGCGCGACCGAACGCTCCCTCCCCAACCTGACCATCCTCTCCTACCGGGAGGTCGCGCCCAACGTGCAGGTCCGTGCCGCCGGGATGGTTCGGGTGTGAGCCATGACACGCATGACCTTTCACGCGACCACGGTGAGTGAGGCGATCCGCCGGGCCAAAGAGGAGTTGGGGCCCGACGCCCTGATCCTCGACGTGCGCCGGGCCCTGGCCAATGGCCTGGTAGAGGTGGACGCCGCGATCGGCCAGACCAGCGAGTTCCGCGCGGTCGACGATCCCGGCGAGCGGCGTGAGCCGCCCCCGCTGATCGACCTGTTCGCGGTCCGGCTCGGCCGGGCCGGCCGGACCACCGAGCCGGCCGCCGCACCGCCGGACGAGCCGCCGCCCCGATCCGGTGGCGAGGCCGGCCCGCCGCCCCAGGCCGACGAGCGCGACATCGCCTTCATCCGCCAGTACGGGGTCAGCGAGCGGTTGGCAACCGAGCTCGCCCTGGCCTGCGCGGCCGGCTCCGCGGTGCGCCGGCACACCGCGGTCAGCCAGGTGCTCCAGCGCCGGATCGCCATCGCCGACGACCTCGCCCCGACCGAGGAGCGGAAGCGCATCGTGCTTGCGCTCGTCGGCCCCACCGGCGTCGGCAAGACCACCACGATCGCCAAGCTGGCCACCATCTTCAGCGCCACCCGACGCCAGCGGGTCGCCCTGGTCACCACGGACACCTACCGGGTCGGGGGCATCGCGCAGCTCAAGACCTTCGCCGAGATCCTGCAGCTCCCCTTCGCGACGGTCTACACGCGTGAGGATCTCGAGACGGCCCTCGCACAGACGGCCGACGCCGAGGTGGTCCTGGTCGATACGCCCGGGTGCAACCCGTACGACGCCGCCATGCTGAAAGAGCTGCGCACCCTGATCGCCGATCGCTCCCCGGTGCAGTGCTATCTCACGCTGGCCATGAGCGGCGATTTCCAGGAATTGATCGCGGCGTCCCAGCGCTTCGCGCTGCTGAATCCGGTCGGCCTGATCGCCACCAAACTCGACGAGACCCGCCGCAACGCCGCGGTCATCGGCCTGGCCGAGCAGACGCGCCTGCCGCTGGCCTACACCTGCGCCGGCCCGCTCGTGCCCGAGGACATCGCCGTCGCCTCGCCGGCGCTCCTGACCGATCTGCTCCTGGCCGCCATGGAGTCCCACTACCGCCAGGAGCTGGCCCATCGGTGAGGCGCGGGCGCGCCTCGGGGCGGCTCTGGTACTGAAGTCCGGGTTCGGGCGTGACGTTCGCCTCTGGGGAACCGCGACAGAAGGGGTATGGAGGGGTCGGCAATTGGTGCGTATGATCGGGGCGCCCCCCGGCGACGACCGGCGACGCGCCCCGGGGGAGGGGAGAGGCACCATGTGGCAGCGACGGCCACGGTCGGAGACACGCGAGCAGCTCTTCGTGTTGGCCACCGGCGTCTTCCTCCTGGTCTACGTCGCCACCCTCGTCCGGACCCGCGCGATCGAGTGGGTGTTGCTGGCGAGCACCGGCGCCTTCACCATCACCATCGTCGCCGGCCTGCTGATCACCGAGCTCATCGCTCCCCCACCAGCCGACGAGGCGACGGACGGGGACGCTGCGGAGGCGCCCAGCGGGCGCCTGGTCGATTTCACCCTGCCGGCTGAGGAGACCGCCGGCAGCGAGCCCCCAGCGCCCGATGAGGAGCACGCGGCCTGATCCCGGTGCAACCCCGCCCCGCCGCGTGACGTGACGAGAGCAGGAATGCCGCGGAGATGAGCACCGCTTCGACGAACCTGGGAGACCGCGACCTGGGCCCGGCCCTCTGGGGGCGCTTCGCCGTCGAGCGCGACGAGCCCACCCGCGAGGCGCTCATCCAGCAGTACGCCCCGCTGGTCAAGTACGTGGTGGACCGCCTGCGCATCGCGCTGAGCGCCGCGCTGGACCGCGACGACCTCCTCGGCTATGGCACCATCGGGCTGATCGAGGCCATCGACCGGTTCGACCCGTCCCGGGGTGTCAAGTTCGAGACCTACGCCATCCTGCGCATCCGCGGCGCGATCATCGACGCGGTCCGCTCGCTCGATCTGGTGCCGCGCAGCGCCCGCCAGCGGGCGCGCGCCATCGAGCAGGCCTATCGGGAGCTCTACACCGCCAACGGGCGCCCCCCGCGCGATGAGGAGGTGGCAGCCCACCTCGGCCTCACCACCGCGGACTTCCACCAGGCCCTCCAGGACGCCGCCTGCGCTATCCTCCCGCTGCATCAGCCAGATCAGGACGGGGAGACCACCCTGGAGGACATCCTGGTCGACGAGCGGGCGACGGAGCCGCTCGACGCGGCAATGCGCGCCGACCTGGTGCGCCGGCTCGCCGCGGCCCTCGAGCGGCTGCCCGCGCGGGATCGCCTGATGGTCACCCTCTACTACTACGAGGAACTGACGATGAAGGAGATCAGCGAGGTGCTCGGCATCACCGAGTCGCGGGTGAGTCAGGTGCTCAGCCGGGCACGGCTGCAGCTCCGCGCCCTGCTCCACGAGACAGGCGTGGGCGCGGCCGACGCGCTCAGCTAGGAGGTCGCTGGGAAACATGGACGTCTTCTTCGGGTCACCGCTTGCGGAGACCATCGGGCTGATCGTGGGCCTGGGGGTCGCCTCGGTCGCGGGCTGGACGGCCAACCGCGGCCTCGAGCGCAGCCGCCGCATGCAGCGCGAGGTGCTCGAGCTGCGCGAGGAGATCCGCCGGCTCCGGCGCGAGGTCGTCACCGTCAGCTCCACCGCCGCCACGGCCGCCGCGCCGCTCGAGTCGATCCACGAGCGCGTCACCACGCTGCCGGGCGAGGGCCTCCCGCTCGCCGCACAGCGCCAGGCGCTCCCCTTCGGCCGCAGCGCCGGCCCCACCGAGCCGCCCGACGTGAAGCGGATCGCCGAGCAGCTTGGCGTCCAGTCGCCGGAGGCGATCGAGCACCTGCTGAGCGGCCAGATGTCCCTCGGAGCGGCGGCGCGGGAGCTGGGCACCGGCCGGCAGGAGGCCCGCCTCCTCTACTGGCTGCACGGCCGGGGTGAGCGGGGGCAGGTCGATGCGTAGCGGAATGCGGCTGGGGCACGCCCTCCTGCTCGCCGGCGCGCTCGCTCTGGCGACCACCCTTGGCGCCGCCGCCGAGTCGTTCCCGACCCGGGTCATCCTGTCGCACGTCCCGACCATGACGACCTGGGGGCCGAGCGACGCCAACGGGGTGGTGCTCGTCAACCTCGCCGAGGGCGACATTCGCGCCGACCTGGTCGGCCTCCCGGCGCTCGACCACACCGAGCGCTACCAGCTCTGGCTGCTGAACAGCACCTCGGGCGAGACCTACGCGCTCGCCCGCTTCACCGCGGAGGCCGGCGCCACCACCTACGTCGACCAGCTCCTGCCGACCCCGATCCCCGACCGCGGTTGGGACGTCGTGCTGGTCACGGTGGAGCCCGAGCCCGATCCCGACCCCGGCCCGGACGCCCGCCGGGTCCTGGCCGGCACCTTCCCGGGCACCCCCGCCGAGACGCAGCAGTTCCCGCCGACGCTGCCGCAGACCGGCATCCCCACGCGGCCGGAAGCACGGGGCGCGCTCATGCTCCTGGGCCTCGACCTGGCCCTGTTCGGCGCGCTGGCCGTGGCGCGCCGGGTCCGCCGCCCGTTGCCCCGCCCGGCCGTCGTGCATCGCGAGGAGGAGGCGCGATGATCCGCTCGATGTACCAGGCGGCCTCGGCGCTCATGGCGCAGTTGACCCGCCAGCTCACCATCGGAGAGAACCTCGCCAACGCCAGCACGCCCGGCTACCGGGCGCGGCGCACCACCGTGCACGACTTCCGCGAGATGTTCGTCAGCCGCGTTGCCGGGGAAACCCAGACGCCGGTCGGCCCGATCTCGACCGCGGTGCGCCCCGACGAGCTGGCCATCAGCCTCGCGCAGGGCAGCCTCGTCGAGACCGGTCGCCCGCTCGACCTCGCCATCGCCGGCACCGCTTTCTTCGCCGTCCAGACCCCCGAGGGGGTGCGGTACACGCGCGACGGGCGCTTCCACCTCGACGCGCAGCGCCGCCTGGTGACCAGCGATGGCTACCCGGTGCTTGGCCTCACCGGCCCGCTGACGCTCCCCGAGGGCGACATCCACGTCACCGCCGACGGCACCATCCTGGTGAATAACGCCCCGGTCGGCCAGCTGCAGCTTGTGGAATTCCCACCCGACGCCGCCTTCGAGCCGACGGGACAGAACCGCTTCGCCGTCGACGCCGCCGGGCAGCAGTCCCAGACGGCGGGGGTCAGCCAGGGCTTCGTCGAGCAGGCCAACGTGGACCTGACCCAGAACATGGTCGAGATGCTGGAGGCCAGCCGGAGCTACGCCCTCGCCCAGCGCATGCTGCAGGTCTCCGACGCCACGCTCGGGCTGGCGGTGAACGAGGTCGGGCGCGTCGTCTAGCGCCCGCGCGCGCCCGCACCATCGCGGGGCACGCCGCACGGGGAGGAACGCCATGACGGGTGTCTACGCAACCGGCGCGACGGGGCTCCGCGCCCAGCAGGCGCGGATCGACACCGTGGCCAACAACCTGGCCAACGCCGCCACCACCGGGTTCAAGATGGCGCGCGTCGATCTGGTCGACCTGATCCAGCAGCCCCTCGAGGTGGCCCGGGCCGGCGACGGCAGCGAGCCGGAGACGGACCTCGGGGCCGGCGTGGCCGTCGGCGATGTCAGCCGCAGCTTCGCGCCGGGCGGGGTGGTGCCGACCGGCAACCCGCTCGACCTCATGATCCTCGGCCCGGACAGCTTCTTCGTGGTGACCACGCCGGACGGGCAGCAGCGCTACACCCGCGACGGCCACCTGCGGGTCGACGGCGCGGGCCAGCTCGTCACCGCCGCGGGCGATCGCGTCATGCCGGCGATTACGGTGCCGCCCGGCGCCAACGTCACCGAGGTAACGCAGGAGGGCCGGGTGCTGGCCCTCCTGCCGGGCGCCGCGGCGCCGGTCGAGATCGGGCAGCTCACCCTGGCGCGCTTCGCCAACCCCCAGGGCCTGGCAGCCGACGGCCATAACCGCTTCGCCGCCACCGCGGCCTCCGGCGAGCCCGAGATCGGCACCCCCGGGGCCGGCGGGCTGCCCACGCTCATGTCGGGCGCGCTCGAGGCGGCCGACGTCGACCTAGCCGACCAGATGACGACGCTCATCGAGGCACAGCGCGCGTACACCGCGAACGCACGGTCGATCCAGGCGCTCGACGAGATGGTCGGGCTGGTCATCCAGACCCGATCCTAGGATGACGGGCCCGGCACCCCCTCCAGGACTCGAGGCGGGCTGCCGATACTGTAGAGTAGGACGGTCGTGCGTCGTCCAGCGACATGGTGAGGCGAGTGGGAGCCGCAGATGATTGACCCGATCAGGACGACGAAGGCGCGCGACGCCTATGTCGGGCGCACCGGCGAGGCGCAGCGGACACACCGCAGCGAAAGCGAGCGCGCCGCCCGCGCCGCGGAGAGCACGCAGCCGGGAGACACCGACTCGGTGCATCTGTCCGAGGAGCTCCGGCACATCCAGCGCGCGGTCGACATCGTGCGCCAGAGCCCCGAGGTGCGCGCCGACCGCGTCGCGGCTCTCCGGCAGCGGATCGAGGCCGGAGACTACCACGTGGCCCCGGAGCAGGTGGCCGCCAAGCTGCTCGGGATCGACGATGGCAGTGCCGCGTGAGGCCGCACCCGGACCGGCGGACGCGCTGCCCGTCATCGACGCGCTCATCGCCACCCAGCGTGCCCTCGCGGAGTGCCTCATCGCCCTGCGCGCCGCCCTTGGCCAGGGCGACCTCGCGGCGGTGAGCGCCCTCCTGCGCGACATCCCGGCGCTCTGCGCCCGTGCCGACGACCTCCAGGCCGAGCTGGACGGGCCGATCGCCGCGCTGCGCGCCCCGGCCGGGGCGACGCCGCCCACACCCGCCGCGCTGGCCGCCCGCCTCCAGGAGCTGGACCGCGAGCTCGGCCGCGTGCGTGCGCTTCGCCGCCAGCTCGGCGACCTCATCGCGGCCCTCAGCAATGTGACGCATGCGTCGCTCACCGCCGTGGCCGAGCTCGAGCGTCGCCTCGGCACCTATCGGCCCGGCGCGGCGCCCGCCACCCCGGCCGGCACGGCCGCCCGTCCCCGCCTACTTGACCAGACGGCGTGAGCGGGCGACCCACTCAAGCTCCCGCCCATCCTGCCGATACTCCAAGACAGAGGGGTCCGAGCCTACCGGAGAGGACGCGGACGTGTTCCCGACGTTGGGACGACTCGAGACACTGCGACGGGCACTCCAGACACAGCAGCTCGCGGTGGATGTGGCCAACCACAACGTCGCCAACGCCACCACGCCGGGCTTCAGCCGGCAGTCCCCGGTGCTGGGGACCACGCCACCCTACACCATTCCGACGCTGAACGCGCCCAAAGTGGGCCAGGTCGGGACGGGCGTCACCGTCCTCGCCATCCGGCGCATGCGCGAGGAATTTCTCGACTACCAGTTCCGCGCGCACGCGGAGCAGCTCGGCATGGCCGACGCCCAGTCGAGCGTCTATCACACGCTGGATGTCCTGCTCAACGAGCCGAGCGACACCGGCTTCGCTGCCGCGCTCAACGCCTTCTGGCAGGGTTGGGAGGAGCTGGCCAACCGCCCGGAGCACATCCCCACCCGCCAGGCCCTGGTCGAGGTGGCGCAGACGCTCGCCAACCGCTTCAACGGCGTGCGGGCCGAGGTGCTCAAGGAGCGCAGCGCCGTCGCGCAGCGCCTCGCCCTCCAGGCCGGCGCGATCAACCAGATCGCCAGCCAGATCGCCCGTCTGAACGCCCAGATCACCAGCGTCCTGGCGAGCGGGCGGCAGCCGAACGACCTGCTGGATGCCCGTGACTACCTGCTGGATCAACTCGCCAGCAGCATCGACACGACCACCGTCGTGACCCCGGACGGCGCGGTCAACGTCTACGTCGCCGGCCATGCCCTGGTCGACCGCGACCGGACCGACAGCGTGCAGCTCGCGGTCGATCCGACCACCGGCAACATCAGCTTCACCTGGGGCAGCGACGGCAGCGCCGTCGCCGCCAGCCTCGGCTCCGCCGCCGGGCTGCTCACCATGCACAACACCACCCTGCCCAGCGTTCTGGCCGACCTGGATGCCCTGCGGGACACGCTGGTGGCCGAAGTGAACGGGCTGCACCAGACCGGCTACGGCCTGAGCGACCCCGGCCCCACCCCGCCCGGCCGCGACTTCTTCGAGGTCCTGCCGAACGGCGACCTGCGGGTCCTGCCTGCGCTGCTCAGCGACCCGGCGCTCATCGCCGCCGCCTCGGCGCCCGGCGTGCCCGGCAACGCCGACATCGCGCTCGCCATCGCCGGGCTGGCGGACAAGCTCACCATGCTCGGCGGCACGTCCTCGATCAACGACTTCTACGCTGCGGTCGTCGCGCGCATCGGCCGGGAGACGGAGCGCACCGCGGGCGACCGCGCCAACCTGGAGGCGCTGACCCGGGCCATCGACCGGCGCCGCCAGGAGGTCTCCGGGGTATCCCTGGACGAGGAGGCGCTGAACCTGGTCACCTACCAGCGGGCCTATCAAGCCGCGGCCCGCGCCATGACCGTGGTGGACGAGATGCTCGACCGGCTCATCAACGGCACGGGCCTCGTGGGGCGGTAGGAGGGTAGCATGCGTGTCGCGATCCAGATGCTGACGAACACCGTGCTCTGGAACATCCAGCGCAACACCGAGCGGCTCGCCCGCGTCCAGGATCAGATCGGCTCGGGCGAGCGGATCCGCAAGCCGTCCGACGACCCGTTCGGCACGGCCAACGTGCTGCAGCTCGACGCGGCCCGCGCCCGCATCGAGCAGTACCGGCGTAACATCGACGACGGGCGCTCCTGGATCGATGCGAGCGACCAGGCCCTGGCCAGCATCAACGACGGGATCCAGCGGGCGCGGGAGATCACGCTCGCCGCCGCGAACGGCACGCTGGCGCCGGAGAACCGGGTCGCCATCGCCTCCGAGTTGCAGCGCATCCTCGAGTCCGCCATGGGCATCGGCAACACGCGCATCGGCGGGCGCTACATCTTCGCCGGGCAGAAGACCGACACGCCCCCCTTCGCCGGGCCACCGGCCACCCCGGTCTATCAGGGAGATACCGGGCCGATCGTGCGCGTGATCGATCAGGGGGTGACAGCCACCATCAACGTCACCGGCGACGCAGCGATCCTCCCGGCGCTGCAGGCACTCGCGCAGGCGCAGGCCGGCGTCGCCGCCAACAACACCGCCGCGATGCGCGCCGCCCTCGACGCGCTGGACACCGCGCAGACGACCCTGCTCCAGGCACAGACCCGCATCGGCGCGGTCGCCAGCCACCTGGAGGAGCAAGCCGCCCGGCTGCAGAAGCTCGACCTCAGCCTGGCGCGCCTGCGAAGCGAGATCCAGGATGTTGACATGGCCGAGGCGCTGACCGAATATGCGACGCTGACCACGGTCTACCAGGCATCGCTCGGCGCCGGTGCCCGCGCCCTGCAGCCCTCCCTGTTCGACTACCTGGCGTGAGATCGGAGGAGCGCGATCCGATGGCACTCCCGCAGACCATCCCGCCGGAGCGGACAGAGCCGGCCGGCGTGCCCCTGGTCTTCCCGTCCGGGCTCGTCGGCCTCCCGACCTGGCGCCGCTTTGCCCTGATCGTCGACGCGGAGACCCCCGCGCTGGCGCTGCTCCAATCCCTGGACGAGCCCGCCATCTCGCTGCTCGTCGCCGAGGTGCCCGCGCTCGTGCCCGACTATGTCGAGCGCCTGGGCGCCGACGACCGCGCCGCGCTCGCCGCGCTGGGCCTCGGCTCCAGCCCGGGCGTCGGCCTCTACTGCACACTGACGGTGCACGAGACCGGCGAGATCACCGCCAACCTCGCCGGCCCGCTCGTGATCGACCACGACCGGCGCTGTGGCACCCAGCTCGTGCTGGCCGCCTCACCGTGGCCGGTGCGCTACGCCGTCGGCGCCGCCGCGGGCTAGGGCACGGCGATGCTGGTGCTGGCGCGACGCCCGGGAGAGACCATCGTCATCAACGGGAACATCCGCGTCACCGTCCTCAGCGTGGAGGGCGAGCGCGTGCGGCTCGGCATCGACGCCCCCCGCTCCATCCCCGTCGTCCGGCAGGAGCTGCACGACGCGGTGCGCGCCGAAAACCTCCAGGCCGCCCGCACCCCGCTCAGTCCGGATCTCCTGCGCCGGATCGGAGACGCCATCCGTCCCACCACCGCCCCCCGCGGCTGACCGCCCGCCGCGGCCGCGCCGGCCGCGGTGCCACCGGCTACCCTGGCCACGACGACCGCCTGCCACCCGCCCCACTCCCGTCGCGGGCCGACTATCAATACCGCGAGGCGCCCCAGGCTGGGGCGGGACCACGCTGCGGCTCCGGTGCGGGCCGCGCCTCGCGCTCCCGCACCAGCACCCACTCCCATGCCCCCTAAAGTCTGGTCGCGCGCTGCCGATGATCGGTAGCAGAGAGGAGGTTCGCCCCAGACGGGGCCAGCAAGGTCAACCGGGCGCGACGCCGAAACGGTCGCAGCCGATCGCCTCGCGCGATCGGATGGTCCGACGGGACACACCGTCGCAGGGACGCGACGGGCACGCACAGGCAGAGGAGGCCGACGCCATGCGGATCAACACCAACGTCGCCGCGATGGACGCCCAGCGCAACCTCGGGCTCTCGGCGCTCAGCATGCAGAAGGCGATTGAGCGCCTGTCCAGCGGTCTGCGCATCAACCGCGCGGCCGACGACGCGGCCGGGCTCAGCATCAGCGAGAAGATGCGCGCCGAGATCCGCGGCCTGCGCCAGGCGGTGCGCAACGCGCAGGACGGCATCTCGCTGGTGCAGACGGCCGAGGGGGCGCTCAACGAGGTCCACGACATTCTCCAGCGCATGAACGAGCTGGCGCTCCAGGGGGCCAACAGCACGCTGTCGCAGGACGACCGGACGGCCATCAAGTCCGAGCTCGACCAGCTCGTGGCGGAGATCGACCGCATCGCCAACGTCACCGACTTCAACGGCATCACGCTCTTCAACGTCACCGCCGGCACCACGGTCGAGCTGCAGATCGGCTCGGGCACCACCACGAATGAGCGGCTGACCATGACCATTAAGAGCGTGCTCACCACGGATATCGGCAACGTCGGCGGTACTGGTCCCGCCAGCCTCAATGCAGCCGTCACCGCACTCGGAACGACCTTGGACGCCAACACGTTCCGCTCGGTGGCCGACTCCGTGGCCAAGGCGATCAACGACGTATCCGGCATCCGCTCCAGCCTGGGTGCCTATCAGAACCGGCTGGAGCACACGATCAACAACCTCAACGTGGCCGTGCAGAACCTCTCCGCCTCCGAGTCGCGCATCCGCGACGCCGACATGTCGGCCGAGGTCGTCGCCCTGACCCGCGCCCAGATCCTGCAGCAGGCCGGCACGGCGGTGCTTGCGCAGGCCAACCAGGCGCCGCAGATGGTGCTGTCGCTCCTGCGGTAGTCCGCGCGAGCGACGGACCGCCTCGGACGGGACCGGCCCCAAGGGGCCGGTCCCGTCGCGTCTGCCCGCCACCGTCTCCCACGCATGCCGCGTCAGCCCGAGCACGCCGACGGACCGGCGCCGCTCCCGCGCCCGCGGCCACCGATCTGAGCACGGCGATCCGGACGGCCCGCCCGCCACCCCAATCCGCACCCGTGACGACGCGCGCTTCTCCGGTCGCGCCCCCGGCTCGCTTAAGTTCCGCCCCATCGCTGCCGATGATCCAGGGTGAGGGAGGGGGCAACGATCGTGACCCCAGCCCCCGCCGCAGAAGGAGGCACTATGGCGAACTCAGTCAGCCCGGTCGAAGCGATCGGCGACTCCCCGACGCGGAGCGTCGCCAGCGACTCCTACCCGGTGCGGCCGGCGCAGATGACCCACGGCGCGCGGTCTGGGCACCGTCCCGGCCGCGGCGACGCGCTCCCCCGCGACGTGGTCGAGCTGAGCGCGGACGGGCAGGCCCTGAGCGCGCTGCCGCCGACGGTCTACCTGCGCTTCCTGCGCGACGCGCGCACCAACCAGATCGTCGTCCAGGTCGTAGACAGCGCCACCGACGAGGTGATCCGCCAGGTGCCGCCGCGCGACCTCCGTGCGGTCCTGCGGCGGCTGGAGCGACCCTGACGGGCCCCCACGGAGCCGGGTGGTTGATGAGGGAGTCAGGAGCGACGGGATGAGCGTGAGCGGCGGTTTTCGGATAGACGGCCTGATCTCGGGGCTGCAGACGGGCGACCTGATCGAGCAGATGATGGCGCTGGAGCGTCGCCCGCTGCAGATGCTCCAATCCCAGCGCAACGCCATCACGGCCAGGCAGGCCGCGTGGCGCGAGCTGGCGAGCAAGGTCCAGGCGCTCCAGTCGACGATCGCCTCCCTGCTCAGCCGCACCACCCTGCTCGGCAACACCGCCACCGTCGGCGCCGCCAACGCGCCGGTCACGGCCACGGCCTCGGCCGACGCGCTGCCGGGCACCTACCAGGTCATCGTCTCCCAGATGGCCACCCACACCGTCGTCCGCAGCGTTGCTCCGCTGGCCGCAGACATCGACCCGGCGGCGCCTCTGGCCACGGCCTCGCTCCGCACGCCGGTCACCGCCGGCACGTTCTCGATCAACGGCGTGCAGATCACCGTCGACCCGGCGGTCGACTCGCTCAACGACGTGATCGACCGCATCAACGCCTCGGGCGCGGGCGTCACCGCCGCCACCACGGTGGTCGACGGGCGGACGCGCTTCCAGCTCACGGCCAACACGCCCGGTGGGCCGCTCCAGCTCGGTGCGGTCGGCGACACCTCCAACTTCCTCGCCGCCACTCAGGTGCTGGCCGCGCCGCGCACCGGCGACACCGTGACCGGCATGGCCGGCCTCACCGCCGTAAACACCGGCGCCGCGCTCACGGACGCGGGCCTGGCCACGCCGGTGACCGGCACCGGGACGCTGACCATCAACGGGATCGCCATCGACTACGACGCCAACGTCGACTCTCTGAGCACGGTGATCGACCGCATCAACAACTCGGCGGCCGGCGTGGTCGCCACCTACGACCCGGTCACCGATCGCTTCCAGCTCCGCAGCAAGCAGACCGGCAGCCTGGCGCTCACCGTCTCCGACACCGGCACCCTGGCGCAGGCGCTCGGGATCAACGACCCGGCCGCCCAAACCCTCGGCGCCAACGCGGCCTACAGCGTCGACGGGGGTGCGACGCTGCGCTACAGCACCACCAACACCGTCACCGACGCCATTCCGGGGGTTACCCTGACCTTCACCGGCACGACGGCAACGCCGGTCACCGTCACCGTCGGGCCAGACCTCGACAGCGCGGTGGCCGCGGTCAAGAAGTTCGTTGACCAGTTCAACGCCGTGATGACCGCGATCCGGGACAAGACCGCCTACGACCCGGCCACCAAGACGGCCGCCATCCTGAGCGGCGACTCCGGGCTGCGCTCGCTCAGCGCCGCGCTGCGGAGCCGCATCGTGGGCGAGGCTACGGGCCTGACCGGGCCCTACGCGCTCCTGGGCGAGATCGGCCTCAGCTTCGGGAAGTTCGGCAGTGCCGTCGGCACCACCAATACGCTCCAGCTCGACGAGGCGAAGCTCCGGGCCGCGCTCCGCGACAACCCGGGCGCCGTCTACGAACTCTTCGCCGCGACGCCGTCCGCCCGCGTGACGACGGCCGGCGATGTCGTGGCGGCCACCGGCCGCCCGATGAACCTGCCGGCCAGCGGGCGCTACGAGATCGAGTCGGACGGGACTGGCACCCTGACGGCGCGCCTCTACGACGCCGCGGGCAACCTCATCGCGACGACCACCGGCACCATCACGCCGGGCGGGACGAACACGACGCTGATCCCGGGCGTCACCCTGCGCGCCGCCACCACCCTGACCGGGGCCACCAGCACGGTCGCCGTGAGCAACAGCGAGGGTGTCCTCGCCGGGCTGGACACCTACCTGCGCGAGGCCCTCGGCGACAACGGGATCTTCAAGCTCCGGGATAGCGGCGCCGATCAGCAGCTCCGGGCGCTGGACGACCAGATTCGCCGGCTGGAGGACCGCCTCGACAGCCGCGAGGCGAGCCTGGTCCGGCAGTTCGCGACCCTGGAGCAGGTCCTGGCCAAGATGCAGGCGCAGAGCCAGGCCCTGACCGGGCAACTGGCCGGGCTGCTCGCGAGCGGCGGCTCCCGCTAGCCGCGCCGGATGAGCCGATAGCGGTGTGACATCAGGTAGGGAGGGTGCAGCGATGATGAATCCATACGAGCAGTACCGGCGCGTGGCGGTCGAGACCGCCGATCCCCTGGAGCTGGTGCTGATGCTCTACCGCGGTGCCATCCGGAACCTGGACGGGGCCGAGGCGGCCATGGCGCACAAGGACACCCCGCAGGCCCACCAGTGCCTGGTCAAGGCGCAGGACATCATCGCGGAGTTGATGGGCACGCTCAATCTCGACGCCGGCGAGCTGGCGCACAACCTCCACCGCCTGTACGACTACATGCAGCGGCGCCTGCTCGTCGCCAACCTGCGCAAGGACCCCGCGCCGGCGGCCGAGGTGCGCGGCATGCTGAGCGACCTGCTCGCCACCTGGGAGACGCTGGCACAGCGGCGCCGGACGGCGCCGGGCAGCCAGTCGGCCACCACCGTCCGCGGCGCGGCCTAGACGAGGGGATAAGGGATGACCACGCCCGACGCCACCACCAGGATCCCGCTCGACGCCGCGCTGGCCGACCTCCTGGCCCTGGCACGCGACCAGGCCCAGGCCGCCCGGCTCGGCGACTGGGAGGCGGTCAATCGCCTGGCCGACCAGCGGGCCAGCCTCACGACCCGCTTGCAGGGCGCCGCCGTCCTCCCCTCCCCGGAGCCGGACCCTGACGCGTCGACGCGCATCGCGACCCTGGTGGCCGAGATCCGGGCTGCCGACGCCGAGGTCATCGCGCACGCGCAGCGAGAGATCGAGCGGGTGGCCCGGGAGCTGGATCAGATCCGACACGGCCGCGCCGCCGCGCGCGCCTACGGGCGAGACGCCAGCGCCGCCCGCCAGGACCTGGTCTGCCGCTATGGCTAGGCGCACGGCCTGCGCGGCGCGGCTGCCGGCGGCGCTCCTGATCGGCGCGCTGCTGGTCGCCGGCTGCGGCCCCGCGATCACCATCACGGTCGGTCAGCCGGTTCCGTCCCCAACCGCCGCCGTCGCCCCGGCCGGGCGCACCGACGCCGCCCCGCGGGAGCGTCCCGCCAGCGAGCCAGCCGACGGGGGAAGCGGCAGCGTGGCGAGCGGGTCCGTGCCCGTCAGCCTGGGCGCGCTCCGCACACCGCCCCCGACCGCCCTGCACGTCCCCGCGCTGGGCCTCACTGCCCCGGTCGAGCCGGTCGCCTCCGCCATCGTCGACGGTGAGTGGGGCTGGCCCGTGCCGGAGCACGCGGCGGCCCACCACCTGGGCACGGCAAACCCCGGCGAGCCCGGCAACATCGTCCTCTCGGGCCACGTGGTGACCCGGGAGGGGCCAGGTGTCTTCGCGCCGCTGCTGCAGGCGGCGCCGGGCCAGGAGATCACCCTCGACAGCGCCGCCGGGAGCTTCGCCTACCGCGTGGCGTCCGTCACCGTCGTGCCCGAGACCGATACCAGCGCGATGCGCCAGACCGCGTCTGAGCAACTCACCCTCATCACCTGCATCCCCGATGGTCGCTTCGAGCACCGGCTGGTCGTGGTGGCCTTCCCCGTCACGACGGCCACGGCGCGCATCCCCTAGCGCCCCGGCCCGGCGCGGCGACGACACCCGGGCGGGCCGCGCGACACGCCGCCCACCGGTCCGACACGGGTACAGCCGGTGCTCCCGGCGCTCGGGACTTTCGTCCTTCGTGGCAACACCAACCGATGGGGGATGTGAACACGCGACGGCCGCGCCTAAAGTAGAAGCGATGTACGTACACCGTGGCGGCGCGGGCCGCCCCCACGGGACGTGCCAGGCAGCGGCCCCCGGCGCAGAGGGGAGCGGCCAGCCCATTCGCCTGATTGATCGACTTTCCATCGGGACCACGAGACGGGCCATCGTGCAGGCAGTGAGCGGGGATCGACGTCTCCGCCGCGGAGCACGCATCAACGCGGAGGGTAGGCGTGAGCATCTTCGAGACGATGCGGGTCAGCATGTCCGGGCTGACGGCCCAGCGGCTGCGTATGGACGTCATCGCCAGCAATATCGCGAACGTGGACACCACGCGTACCCCGGACGGCGGACCCTACCTGCGCCGGCGGGTGATCTTCAGGGCGGTCCCCGGCGCTGAGCCGGCACCGGCGACCAGCGGCTTCCAGCCCGTGCTCGACGCCGCCCGGGCGTCGACGAGCGCCGGCCAGGGGGTCGCCGTGCGCGCGATCCAGGTCGACGAGGACGCCGTGCGCCGCGTCTACGACCCGAGCCACCCCGAGGCCGACGCCGAGGGGTACGTGCTCCTCCCCGACATCGACGTGGTCACCGAGATGACCGATCTGCTGGCCGCCAGCCGCGCCTATGAAGCCAACGTCACCGTGCTCAACGCCGTCAAGACCATGGCCAGTCGCGCGCTGACGATCGGGCGCGGCTAGCGCGAGCGGGTGAAGGGGTGAGGCCATGAACATCCCACCGATCCAGGCAGTGTCAGCCGGACCGGCCGCCGCGGCCATCGCCGGGGCAACCGAGCCGAGCCAGGCGGCGGCTGGTCCCTCGTTTACCGAGCTGGTCCAGCAGGCGATTGGCCAGCTCAACGACTCGTTGAACGTGGCCGATGAGCTCGCCATGCGGCTGTCCGCGGGCGAGCCGGTGGATCTGCATCAGGTCATGATCGCGATGGAGATGGCCGGCATCGGCCTGCAGACGGCCACCCAGGTTCGCAACCGGCTCGTCGAGGCCTACAAGGAGATCATGGCGATGCCGGTCTAGCGCCCGGGGTGAGCGCTCCCCACCGGCGGGCCGGTCACCGCCCGCCGGATCGCCGCCGGAGCGCCCCCGCGGGGAGGACGTCCCCGGCCCAGCGCCGGACGCCCGTCGCCGAGCAGAGGAAGTGTCG
>JASBVL010000035.1 GCA_029961075.1 Sphaerobacter sp. | reverse complement strand
GACGGCTCACTGACGCCTTGCGCGCTGCTGCGCCGCCACCTCCTGATCGGGCGGGGTGAAGCCCGCCTGGAAGCGAGCGCGGTATTCGGCGAAGGTGCCCTCGATGATCTGGCCGCCCTTGTTCTGCGGCTCTTCATACTGGAAGCCGCCGGTCGGCGCTGGGGTGGCGGCGGCCGGCGTCGTGCCGGCCGCAGGCGACCCGCCGGCCGGCGGGGTGGTGCCACCTCCGGTCGCGGTCGTCGCCTCAGGGGTAGGCTCCTCGCTCACGCCACCGCCGCAGGCGGCCAGCAGGCCCGAGACGACCGGGGCGCTCACCCCCAGAGCCGCGGCGCGGCGCAGCAGCGCTCGCCGGCTCAGTCCGGTGCGCAGCGTGGCGTCCACAGAGAAGCGATGCGGGGATGACGCGTCCATGACAGCTCCTCCTCAGCGAGCGCCCGGAGCCGGATGCGGATCGCTGCGGCGCGCCTACCGCGCTGGGCGACTCCAGGGACCGGGCAGTCGTTCAGCCACCTGATCGGGGAGTGACCCCCTCACGCACACCGGGGCTGCGGCATGCCTCGCGACGCGCACCGCGCGGCCCACGGGGCCACCCGGTCAGCTCGCGGCCCGCCTGCCACGGGATCCCCCGCGTGCGGCCACTCGCGACACCTCCCTCCCACGGCGCGCCGGTGCGCCGGGCACGCTGGGAAGGGAACGCGCGCAGGTCTCGCCACCTCGCCATTCGCTGCACGAACCGCGCCAGAGCGGGCCGACACACCCACCGGCACACGGGCTCGCGCGGCGAACGACAAGTTCAGATCTGCGCGCATCACCAAGCCCAGCTCATAACCACGTTCGATGGAATAATGCTGTGGTCCTAGCGTAGTCGGGTCGCGCCAGTCTGTCAAGCCCACGTTACGCTGCACACCGAGCAGGGTCACAAACAAGACCGGACGGTCACCGTCGACCCCTTGGTGATCGGGGCCGGCCGGGGGACTCCGGGCAGGCGGGTAGGATCACCCGCAGCGGGCAGGCGTGCGCCGGGGAAGCTCGGGGCGACGGCGCAGCGGACGGCTAGGCGGCGGGGGGCGCGGGCTCCCAGGCGCCGAGCGCGGCGCGCAGCCGCTGCTCGGCCTCGGCCACCATCCGCTCGAGCAACTCCTGCACGGCCGGGATGTCGTGGATCAACCCGGCCACCTGGCCGGCCCAGACCCAGCCGCGCTCCAGGTCGCCATCGATTGCGGCGCGCCGGTTCTCGGCGCCGGAGATGGCCGCGATGAGGGCGTCGCGCTCGCCGGCCTGCTCCAGCGCCAGGATACGCTCGGCCGCCGCTCCGGCCAGCACGCGCCCGGGCGTGCCCAGCGCGCGCTCGATGATGACCGTGTCGGTCTCCCGCGCCTCGACCAGCGCCTGCTTGTAGTGGGGGTGGGCGCGGCACTCGGCGGTGGCGACGAAGCGGGTGCCCATCTCGATGCCGTCGGCCCCCATCGCCAGCGCGGCCGCCAGCCCCCGCCCGTCCCCGATCCCGCCGCTGGCCAGCACCGGGATCGACACCGACTCCAGGATGCGGGGCACGAGCACCATCGTGCCGACGTCGTCCCGCCCCAGGTGGCCGCCTCCCTCGTAGCCGACGGCGATCACGGCCGTGCCGCCGAGTTGCTCCACCTTCTGGGCCTGCCGCACGCTGGCGACGAGCACCAGCGTCTGGACGCCGGTCCCCTCCAGGCGGCGCAGGTACGGCTCCGGGTTGCCCGCGGTGAAGCTCAGGATGCGGACGCCCTCCGCGAGCGCGACCTCGACGAGGCCCATCGAGTCGCGATGCGCGCTGATGGCCACGTTGACCGCAAACGGCCGGTCGGTCAGCTCCCGCACCTTGCGGATCTCGGCCCGCAGCCCCGCGGGGCCGCCGGGGATGGTGGCCGCGCTGATCTGCCCCAGCCCGCCGGCGTTGGAGACGGCCGCGCACAGCCCGGCAAAGGCCAGGTGCGCCAGGCCGCCCTGCACGATCGGGTAGCGGATGCCGAAGAGCTCCGTCACACGCGTCCGCATCGACCACCCCTCCTCCGTCTTGTGGAGCCGCTCAGCGCGGCGCCATTGTGCCATGCCACGACACGCTGGCTGCACGGACGACGATCGCCATCCCGCGTGCTCCGACCGGCGTGATGTGTCATCGTCACCGTGCCGCTCTGCCGGTCATCCTGAACGGCGCGACC
The DNA here is from genome assembly GCA_029961075.1 of Sphaerobacter sp. Classification (GTDB taxonomy): domain Bacteria; phylum Chloroflexota; class Chloroflexia; order Thermomicrobiales; family Thermomicrobiaceae; genus Sphaerobacter. The sequence goes on along the minus strand of JASBVL010000035.1, from coordinate 6,908 downwards.
GATGGACCCACCTCCGCTCGGGGCCGGGCATGTCGACCGGAGCACGGCCCGACCCGGCACAGCGACCACCTGGGCCGTCTCCTCCGGTAGGGACGGGACTTGTCGCACGGAGCACCGCCCGCCTCGTGTCGTCTGGGAGATCGTAGGAGGGCACAAGGCCCTCCCCTACCAGCGAACGGCGCCTGGCCGGCTGTCCTCCTCATCGCGGCCAGCCGGACACGGGCACCGCGCTGCCACAGCCATCAAGAGAACCGAATGGCCCGGGCAGCACGCCATCCGGCAACTCGCCACTTCCAGGCGGAGCGTGTCTCCTGCGCATCCTGCGTAGCGTATCGCACTCCTTCCCCGAAAGTGCTATCCTGACCGTATCCGGAGGTGGGGACTTCGAGCAGCAGGAGGCGACGTCGTCGGCGCGGACAGCGTGCCCGCGCGATGACTCCGTAGCCGTCAGGGAGGGACCCATGCGCATCCGCAAGATCGGGGTGGTCGGCGCGGGCACGATGGGCGGCGCCATCGCGGCGCTGGCCGCATCGGCCGGCGTGCCGGTCGTCCTGCTCGACATCCCGGGCGAGGAGGACCGCAACGGGCCGGCCCAGCGCGGGCTGGAGCGGCAGCTCAAGGCCCGGCCGGCGGCCTTCATGGACCCGGACCGCGCCCGGCTGATCGAGATCGGCAACACCGAGGATGACCTGGCACGCCTGGCCGAGTGCGACTGGGTCATCGAGGCCATCATCGAGCAGCTCGAGCCGAAGCGGGCGCTCTACGCCCGCCTCGAGGAGGTCCTGCCGGAGACGACCATCGTCACCTCCAACACCTCCGGCATCCCGATGCGCGAGCTCCTGGAGGGGCGGGGCGAGCGCTTCCGGCGGCGCTTCCTCGGCACCCACTTCTTCAACCCGCCCCGCTACCTGCACCTGCTGGAGCTGATCCCCACCCCCGACACCGACCCCGCCGTGCTGGCGGCCGTCGAGGGCTTCGGCAGCCGCATCCTGGGCAAGGGCACCGTGCTCGCCCGGGACGTGCCGGGCTTCATCGGCAACCGGCTGGGGGTCTACGGCATGCTCCAGGCGATCCGTCTCATGGAGCAGTTCGACCTCACCATCGACGAGGTCGACGCCCTGACCGGCCCGCTGATCGGCCGCCCGCGCTCGGCGACCTTCCGCACCGCCGACCTCTCCGGCCTCGACGTGCTGCGCCACGTGTCGACCGAGCTGAGCGCGGCGACGGGCGAGGACTTCGCGATGCCCGGCTGGGTGCAGGCGCTGGTCGACCAGGGGCGCCTCGGGGAGAAGACCGGCATCGGCTTCTACCGGCGCGAGGGTCGCGACATCTTCACCCTCGACTGGAAGACGGGCGAGTACCGGCCGCGGGCGGAGCTGCGCCTGCCGGAGATCGGGCAGATCAAGGATCGGCCGCTGGCGGAGCGGCTGCGCGCGGTGCTGGCGCTGCCCGGCAAGTACGGCGAGTTCATGCGGGCACTCTTCTTCACCACCGCGCACTACACGCTCGAGCGCGCGCCCGACATCGCCTACGACCTCGTCGCGGTCGACCGGGCGCTGGAGTGGGGCTTCGGCTGGGACGCCGGGCCCTTCCGCCAGATGGACATGGTCGGGCTGGACACCCTGCGCGCCGGCTTCGCCGAGCGCGGGCTGGCCGAGCCGCGCCTGCTCCAGCAGGCCGGCACGCAGGGCTTCTACGTCCGCGCCGACGGCACCCCGCGCTACCTCGACTTCGACGGCAGCTACCAGCCGGTGCCGGAGATTCCCGGCACGATCGCGCTGCAGCCGCTGAAGGAGGCCGGCCAGGTCCTGGCGACCTCGAAGGACGCCTCGCTGATCGACCTGGGCGACGGCGTGGTGCTGCTGGAGTTCCACACCAAGATGAACGCCGTCGGCGAGGGCGTCCTGCGGATGGTGGACCGCGCGCTGAAGCTCGTCGAGCAGGACGGCTACGCCGGCTTGGTGATCGGCAACGAGGACCCGCGCGCCTTCTCCGCCGGGGCCAATCTCGCCCTGCTCCTGTCGCTGGCGCAGGAGGGCGCCTGGGACGAGCTGGAGCTGGCCGTGCGCCAGTTCCAGCGGGCGACGACGAGCCTGCGGGCCGCGCCGTTCCCGGTGGTCGTGGCGGCGCACGGCCTCACCCTCGGCGGCGGCGCCGAGTTCCTGCTCCACGCCGACCACGTGCAGGCCGCGGCCGAGCTGTACACCGGCCTGGTCGAGGTGGGGGTCGGCCTGATCCCCGCCGGGGGCGGCACCAAGGAGCTGCTGTTCCGCTTCACGCGCGAGCTGGCGCCCTACGCCGAGGCCGACCCGTTCGAGGCGGTGCGCCGCGCCTTCACGCTCATCGGCATGGCCCAGACGAGCGGCAGCGCCCTGGAGGCGCGCGCCATGGGCTTCCTGCGGCCGGGCGACCGCATCACGATGAACCGCGACCGGCTCATCGCCGACGCCAAGGCCGCCGTGCTCAGCCTGGCGCCCGACTACGTCCCGCCGGTGCCGGGCACGATCACCGCCCTCGGCCGCGACGCGCTCGGCAACCTGCGCTACGCCGCCTGGGCCATGCGCGAGGCGGAGCAGATCAGCGACCACGACGTGGCCATCGGCGAGGCGCTGGCCTACGTCCTCTGCGGCGGCGACGGGCCGCCGCGCACGGTGACCGAGCAGGACATCCTCGACCTGGAGCGAGAGGCCTTCCTGAAGCTGCTGGGGACGCGGAAGACGCAGGAGCGCATCGCCCACATGCTGAAGACCGGCAAGCCGCTGCGCAACTGACGCGCCGGGGCCGGCGCGAGCGGCTGCACGCGGCAACGACAGACCCAAGGAGGGACCATGCGCGAGGCCGTCATCGTCAGCGCAGTACGCAGCCCGGTCGGCCGGGGCAAGCGGGACGGATCGCTGGCGGCCGTCCATCCGGTCGACCTGTCGGCGACCGTCATGCGCGCCGCCGTCGAGCGAGTCGGCGTCGACCCGGCCCTGCTCGACGACGTCCTGTGGGGCTGTGCCATGCCGGAGGCGGCGCAGGGGCTCAACGTCGCCCGGCTGGCACTCCTCCAGGCCGGCTTCCCGGTCGAGGTCCCGGGCGCGACCATCAACCGCTTCTGCTCCTCCGGCCTCCAGACCATCGCCATGGCGGCGCAGGCCATCATGACCGGCATGGCCGACGCGGTACTGGCCGGCGGCGTGGAGATGATGAGCCAGGTGCCGATGTCGGGCTACCACACGCGGATCCACCCCGACCGCTACACGGACTACATCGGCATGGGCTTCACCGCCGAGCGCGTCGCCGCGCGGTGGGGCATCAGCCGCGAGGAGCAGGACCAGTGGGCGCTGCGGAGCCACCAGCGCGCCGCGGCCGCCTGGGAAGCCGGCCGCTTCGCCGCGGAGGTCGTGCCCATCCCGGTGCCACGCTACCGGTGGGCCGGCCGAACGAAGCAGGTCGAGACGTGCGAGTTCACCCGCGATGAGACCGTCCGCCCCGACACCTCGCTGGCGAAGCTGGCCACGCTGCGCCCGGCCTTCAAGGCGGGTGGCACCGTCACCGCCGGCAACGCCAGCCCCTACTCGGACGGCGCGGCGGCCGTGCTGCTCATGGCGCGCGAGCGGGCCGAGGCGCTGGGGCTCCAGCCGCTCGCGCGCTTCATCACCTTCGCACTGGCCGGTGTCGAGCCGGACATCATGGGCGTGGGGCCGGCCAAGGCGATCCCGAAGGCGCTGGCGCGGGCCGGGCTGACCCTCGACGACGTGCAGTTGATCGAGTTCAACGAGGCATTCGCCGCCCAGGTGCTCGCGGTCATCAAAGAGGTGGAGCTGCCCACCGACCGCGTCAACGTCAACGGCGGGGCGATCGCGCTGGGCCACCCGCTGGGCGCGACCGGCGCCAAGCTGACAACCAGCCTGATCCACGAACTGCGGCGGCGCGGCGGCGGCATCGGCCTGGTCACGATGTGCATCGGCGGCGGCATGGGCGCCGCCGGCCTGTTCGAGGTGTACGCGTGATGCGACGGCCCTCACCCCCTGGCCCCCTCTCCCAACGTTGGGAGAGGGGGAGGAGTGGTCCGATCTCACTGCTCCCCTCCCCCAGGATTGGGAGAGGGGCTGGGGGTGAGGGCCGTCGCCTGACGTTCCAAGGAGCATGGCCATGGCAGAGAAGACGGCACTCTGGCGGCGCGGTGGCGGGTGGCTGCTGGCCGCGCCGGAGACCATCTACAGCCCCGAGGACTTCGACGACACGGTGAAGACGCTGGCCGAGATCACCCGCACCTTCGTCGAGCGGGAGGTGCTGCCGGTGCTGGATCGGCTGGAGCACGGGGAACTGGAGCTCAACGTCCCACTGATGCAGAAGCTGGGTGAGCTCGGGCCGCTGGCGGCGGAGGTGCCGGAAGCCTACGGGGGGCTGGACCTGCCCAAGGTGGTCGGCGCGGTCATCACCGAGGAGATGGCGCCGACCGGCGGCTTCGCCGTGACCTACGGCGCGCACACCGGCATCGGCACACTGCCGCTCGTCTACTGGGGCACCGAGGAGCAGAAGCGGAAGTACCTGCCCAAGCTGGCCAGCGGCGAGTGGATCGCCGCCTACGCCCTGACCGAGCCCGGCTCGGGCTCCGACGCGCTGGGCGCCAAGACCCGCGCCACCCTCGCACCGGACGGGCGGCACTACCTCCTCACCGGCACCAAGCAATTCATCAGCAACTCCGCGTTCGCCAACCTCTTCACCGTCTTCGCCAAGGTCGACGGCGAGCACTTCACCGCCTTCCTGGTCGAGCGGGACTTCCCCGGGGTCAGCCTCGGACCGGAGGAGAAGAAGATGGGCATCAAGGCCTCCTCCACCCGGCAGTTGATCCTCGAGAACGCCCAGGTCCCGGTCGACAACGTGCTCGGCGAGATCGGCAAGGGGCACCGGATCGCCTTCAACATCCTGAACTTCGGCCGCTACAAGCTGGGGGCCGGCGGGGCCGGGGCCGCCAAGCACGCGCTGGCACTCTCCGCTGCCTACGCCAAGGAACGGCGGCAGTTCGGCCGCCCGATCGCCTCCTTCGGGCTCATCCAGCAGAAGCTGGCCGAGATGGCGACGCGGACCTACGCCACCGAGAGCGCGGTCTACCGCACCGTCGGCCTGATCGATGAGGCCATCGGAGACAAGACCGGCCCGGAGGCGATCCTGGCCGGCATCCAGGAGTACGCCGTCGAGTGCTCGATCCTGAAGGTCCTCGGGACCGAGACGATGGACTACGCCGTGGACGAGGGGGTGCAGATCCACGGCGGCTACGGCTTCCTCCAGGACTTCCCGATCGAGCGCGCCTACCGCGACTCGCGCGTGCAGCGCATCTTCGAGGGCACCAACGAGGTCAACCGCCTGCTGATCCCCGAGATGCTCTTCCGGCGGGCGCTCAAGGGCGAGCTGCCCCTGATGCAGGCGGCCGCGAGGCTCCAGGACGAGCTGCTGGAGCCGGACCCCGAGGAGCCGGAGGGGGCGTGGGCGCGCGAGGAGGCCCAGGTCGGCAACCTGAAGAAGCTCGCGCTGATGATCGCCGGCCTGGCGGTCCAGAAGTTCGGGACCGAGGCGGAGGAGGAGCAGGAGGTCCTCGCCACCATTGGCGATCTCCTGATCGACACCTACGCGGCCGAGTCGGGCGTGGCGCGCGCCCGGAAGACCGGGATCCCGCTCTGGGGCGATCTGGCGCGGCTGTACCTCGATGCGGCCCTCGGCCGGGCGCTGCTGGCCGCGACCGCGGTGCTGCCGCGCATCGCCGACGGGGACGACCTGCGCCTCTACCTGTCGGTCGCCCGGCGGCTCACCCGCCGCGACCCGTTCGATCGGATCGGCATGCAGCGCCGGGTCGCCGCGGCGGTCCTGGAGGCGGGGGGCTACCCCCAGCCCGCCGCGTCGCGGGCGGCGGCCGGGTAGCGGGCGCGTGCGCGGCACAGCGCTCCCTCAATGGCCCTGGCACCGGAGACATCGCCGGAAGGAGGCATCACCGTGGACGGGTTGATGATGCACTACCAGCTAGTCCTGCCCGCCATCCTGCGCCGTGCCGAGGCGCTCTACGGCAGCCAGGAGATCGTCTCCCGGCTGCCCGACAAGAGCTACCACCGCTACACCTACGCGGACATGATTCGCCGGGCCAAGCAGTTGGCGGTCGCGCTGCAGCGACTGGGTATCCAGCCGGGAGAGCGGGTGGCCACCCTGTGCTGGAACCACCACCAGCACCTGGAGGCGTACTTCGGCATCCCGGGGTTCGGCGGGGTGCTGCACACGCTCAACCTCCGGCTGCCGCCCCAGGACCTGATCTACGTGGTCAACCACGCGGACGACCGCGCCATCCTGGTCGATGAGGTGCTCCTGCCCCTGTTCCAGCAGGTCCGGCCGCATCTCGACGTCGAGCACGTCATCGTCATCTCCGATCAGGGCAACGAGCACGAGGGGACCATCGGCTACGAGCAGCTTCTGGCGACGGCCGACCCGGGCGACTACCGCGAGCCGGACCTCGACGAGGACCAGGCCGCCGCCATGTGCTACACCTCCGGCACCACCGGCCGTCCGAAGGGCGTGGTCTACTCGCACCGCGCGATCGTGCTCCACGCCTTCGGGTGCCTCTTCCCGGACGCCCTCGGGCTGCGCGAGACCGACACGGTGACCCCCGTGGTGCCGATGTTCCACGTCAATGCCTGGGGGCTGCCCTTCACCGGCACCCTGGTCGGCGCCAAGCAGGTGTTCCCGGGGCCCCACCTCGACCCGGTCAGCCTCGCCGAGCTGTTCCAGGCCGAGCGGGTGACCGTGACCGCCGGGGTGCCGACCATCTGGCTCGGCCTGCTGCAACTGCTGGACAAGAACCCCGGCGCCTACGACCTCTCCAGCATGCGCGCCATGCTCGTCGGCGGGCAGGCGGCACCGGAGGGGATGATCCGCGG